>JBGSMW010000073.1:0-284412 GCA_041739985.1 Draconibacterium sp.
GGGAATGGATTGATAAATCTGCCCCAGGTTTGACACTAAAAATTCGTTCCAATAAAGTTCTTTGTCGTGGTGAGGGAAAAACAGGTTGAGCCTTGATATATTTTCCCTTAAATTGATTAATTTAGCCATAGTCAAAAAAAAAGAAATTACCCCGAATTTACCCTTTTTGGGGGTACTTTCGGGGTTTTTTATTGACTTTTTATCAACTTAATATGTTGATATCTAAAACTTTATTTAACCAGCGAATCCCCCTATCTAACAATCAATTATTTATAATAAAGAAGCTCCAAAAAATTTGATTTTTCGGAGCTTCTTAATTCCTCACCCTTTGGGGGAGGTTAGGTGGGGGCTTTAATTCCCCATTTTCACCTGGCTGTTAATTTTATCGTTTTCCGTCTGTTTATTCATTTTCAACGAGTAAATCATCGCTTCAACCTGTTGTAACAAATTCCGTTTTTCCTTGCTCGGCGCAAAAACGTAGCCAAATGCTACTATTACTCTTTGATTGGAAGCATCCAATTCTGCCAGACAAATATAGGGACCGCCCATAAAATCGTTTTCAGTACGCCAAAGTCCACGCATTTCTGCAGCATAATTCTTGTTGTGTTCAAGAATGTTAAAAACCTGATCCAAACTCTTTTCGGTTGCCATGTAACTTCCTTCGGTTGGGCCGGGGATATTGATTTCCAATGTACTGTCGTTTTTTGCAACTAAATAATTTACGGTAAAAGTTGAATCTGAGATATACGGAAAAGTATATAATGCAATTCCCTGCGAAATTTCAGGTGTTTCGTACCTGAGCCAGATAAAATTATCTTTTTGGCGGGCAATTACAAAACCAGGAGGAACTGTCATTGTTACTCCAAAATCGGTATTTAGCGCGTTATAAATTATTTTTTCATAATATTTTTGATAATTCATAGTCAACCTTTCTTTTTCGGCAAGTAAAAAATATGACAATATTTTGTCACTGTTTTTGTTGAAAAGCTCTTCGAATTGTTGGGCATTTTTTGCTTGAATTTCGACGACAGCCTGCGGATATGCCCAAACATCGTCTTTCATAGTCACCCCGGGTGTTTCAATATTTTCTGAGATAGAGGTCTGAATGATATTGCGTGTGCTCCTGAAAATTTTCTTAAAAGCTTCATGTGGTACATTAATTAAATCAAAAAGCGGTTCTTCTTGTGTCAGGGCAACATGATCTTGCCCTAAAGTATTTTTGAGCAATTCACCGGGAATCCCGTTCCATGACTCATCTGAAATTACAATTACCAATTCATTGGCTTTTCCCGAAATATTCTGGTGCAACACAGGTTCATTTGAACAGGATTGAAAAACAGCCAGAATGACTATCACTGTTAACTGGAAAATAGAATTTCTTTTCATTGTATAAATTTTTTGGTTTTGACGTTAATTTGTAACAAAAACTTTACCAAAAAAAAATCCTGATTCTGAGCTTGTCAGAAACAGGATTTTTGAATATATCAAAACTAAATTATCTTTCAATTTTATCGGGATTCGACTTGATATCCTCCTCTTCATCGCCTTTACTGGCTTTTTTGAACTCGCTCATTCCCTTTCCAAGTCCTTTCATTAACTCCGGAATTTTACGACCGCCAAATAGTAAAAGAACAATAATTAGTATGATGATAATTTCCTGTGGTCCTACAAAACCTGCGATTACAAATAGATTCATGATATATTATATATAAATGATTTCCTACAAAAGTAGTTTTTTTTTAATTAGAACGTTCCGTTTATCATTTTTATTATGTCGTTGGCATTTGCAAACAGTACCAAAGCCAGCAGTAAAACCATTCCAGCAATTTGTGCATATTCCAAAAACTTTTCGCCGGGTTTTCGTCCTGTAATGATCTCACCAAACAGAAACATAACATGTCCGCCATCGAGTGCCGGGATGGGCAATAAATTCATAATTGCAAGAATAATTGATATAAAAGCTGTCATGTTCCAAAACGATTCCCAATCCCATTTACCGGGGAAAATATTGCCGATTGTTGCAAAACCGCCAAGTGATTCATATGCTTTTGTTTCTTTTTTGAAAAACAGTTTGAATTGCTTCAAATAATCTCCAGTGGTTTGAACCCCTCTTTTTATTCCGGCTGGTATTGATTCTAAAAAACCATATTTTACTGTTTTGAATTCAAACAGATCGGGATTATTGTATGCAGCCAGAAATCCAATTTTACCTTCGTCCGTAACTGTAACTTCTTTTGCAATAGCTTGTCCATCGCGAATGATTTCCAGGGATACATTTTGGCCTTTTTTCGAATAAATATATTCTGAAAACTCATCGTAAAATTCAAATTTTAATCCATCAACACCTGAGAAAATATCATCTTTTTGCAGGTCTGCTGTTTGCGCTGGAGAGTGTTTTTCAACTTTCCCAACTTTAATGTCAAAGGGAGTTCTCGGAACCATAACCGATTTGGATTTTAAGAGGAGCGCCAAATCGGAACCACTTATTTCAACGTCCATTTTTTGCCCGTTACGCTCAACCTGAACTGTTTTAGCGTCATCAAGAACAACAGTTGGAATGATTAAAGAGAATTTTTCAATGTATTTATTGTCTATGGTTAATATTTTATCCCCATTCTGAAACCCGATTTCTTTTCCAACCTCGTTAACAGTTATGCCGTATTTGGCATTTTCAGTGGGTAGAAATTCTTCGCCCCACATATACATTATTCCAATGTAAATAATCATTGCAAACAGGAAATTCATAAGAACTCCACCAAGCATAATTAGCAATCGTTGCCATGCTGGTTTTGAACGGAATTCATAAGGTTGGGGAGGTAATTTCATGGCTTCCTTATCCATCGATTCGTCTATCATCCCCGAAATTTTTACATAACCACCTAAAGGAAGCCAACCAATTCCATATTCGGTATCACCTTTTTGGATTTTAAAAAGTGAGAACCAGGGATTAAAAAACAAGTAAAATTTTTCAACCCGGGTATTAAACAAACGGGCAAACATAAAATGCCCAAATTCGTGCAGTACAACAAGAATTGATAAGCTTAAAAGTAATTGTGCAGTCTTTATTAGTATCGTATCCATTAAATTTTATCTCTTATTTTCTATTTTCAATCAGTAACATTGTTCTGTTTCGTGCTTCGGCATTTGTTTGTATTAAATCTTCCAATGTCGGATTTTGAACAAAGACAACTTTTTGCATGGTTTGTTCAATGATTTCCGGCATTTGCATAAAAGAAATTTTTCCATTTAAAAAAGCCTCAACAACCGCTTCGTTTGCTGCATTTAGAATGCAGGGCATGTTACCCCCCATTTTTATTGCCTCAAAAGCGAGTGCAAGGTTACGAAAAATTTTTGTATTTGGCGGTTCAAAACTAAGGGTGGGGTAGTTGAGGAAGTTGAAACGGGAATAATCGTTTTTAATTCGTGAAGGAAATCCCAATGCATATTGAATG
The DNA here is from genome assembly GCA_041739985.1 of Draconibacterium sp. Lineage (GTDB taxonomy): Bacteria > Bacteroidota > Bacteroidia > Bacteroidales > Prolixibacteraceae > Draconibacterium. The sequence continues at coordinate 3,453 of JBGSMW010000073.1, forward strand.
GGCAATTTCATATCGGGCAATCCCATTTGTGCTTTCATTGAGCCGTCTTCAAACTGAACGATCGAATGGATTATGGATTGCGGGTGCACAATAATATCAACTTTTGAAGCCTGTAAACCAAACAGCCAGCATGCTTCAATCATTTCGAAACCTTTGTTCATCAATGTTGCCGAATCGATTGTGATTTTTGCGCCCATTGCCCAGTTTGGGTGGTTCAGCGCATTTTCAACAGTTACGAGCTCTAACTCTTTTTCGGTTTTTCCCCGAAACGGGCCGCCCGAGCAGGTAAGGTATATTTTTTCAATGGGGTTCATGAATTCGCCAACCAAACATTGGAAAATAGCAGAGTGTTCTGAGTCAACAGGAAGTATTTCAACCTTTTTTTCGAGTGCGGTTTTTGTGATTATTTCGCCGGCAACCACCAATGTTTCTTTGTTGGCGAGAGCGATATTTTTCCCTGCTTTTATGGCGTTGTAAGTTGGTATTAATCCTGAATAACCTACCATGGCAGTCAACACCAAATCAATGGTTTCCATCTGTACTACCTGGTTTAATGCGTCAGCGCCTGCATAAATTTTAATAGGTTCGTTTTTTAATGCTTCCGAAACGTATTTATATTTATCAGGGTTCGCAATAACAACCGCATTGGGTTGAAATTTTTTAGCCTGCCCGATCAGAATATCTACATTATTGTTTGCTGTAAGCACTTCAACTTCAAACTTTTCAGGGTTTTGTTGAATTACTTCGAGAGCCTGTGTTCCGATAGACCCTGTTGAACCAAGAATGGCAATGCGTTTTTTCATATACTAAAAATCGATATACTGTTCAGGATTAATGGCATTTCCACGATGCCAAAGTTCAAAATGCAAATGCGGACCGGTTGTAAGTTCGCCCGAGTTGCCGATTATTGCAACTGCTTCTCCGGCACTGACTTTATCGCCGGTGGATTTTAGCAATTCGGCATTGTGTTTATACACCGAAATCAAATCGGCTTCGTGCTGAATATACAAAACGTAACCTGTTTCGAGTGTCCAGCCCGAAAAAATGACTGTACCATCCAAAACCGATGAGATCCTTGCATTCGGATCACTTACAAGATCAACCCCAACATGGTCCGAAGACAAATTGAAATGGTTGGTAACAATACCTTTTACAGGTACATAAAAATGCATTTCGCTCAATTCGGTTTTTTTGCGTGTATTGTTTTGAATAGACAAACTCAACTGTTCAGCTAATAAATTATCCTGGAAAATGGAGTCGTGGTTATATTGGTTAAAATTAACATCGTACAACTCTGAAGATGTGTCAACAACAATATTGTCTTCAGGAGTTTCGCCTGAAATAATTGCTTTTATGCCTTTAAAAAACTCATCACGTTTTGTCAGTTCAATTTCAAGTGAATCGACTTTCAAAGCATTGTCAACCATCATTTGCCGTTGTTTTGCATCGGGGTAACCGGGAATGTATTCCTTTAAACCTGTTGCTGCAATTAGAAATGTAACAAGGATTACAATGATGGATGAGGCCACGCTGACAATTGTAAAAACCTTTAACCGTGTAAGTTTTATGCTCCAAACCGATTGAAAAGTGGAATCGTTGAAAATTGTCAGCCGATACTGGTCATTTAATTTATCAAAAAAAATACGTTTCTTTTTTTCTGCCACAGCTTTGTTTTTAAGCGGCACAAATTTAGAAAGAATTGATAAACAATCATGTAGTTTATAATTTTTTAACCACCTTGGGTGAGAGGGCAGGGATTAAGAATTGATGTTGGGATTTTAACATATACAGAATATCAGTTGCTAATCCAATCCTTCTTGTGCTAAAATACTTTTCAGAGTGGCGGTTGGAATATTTTCTTTTTCTGACTTATCAAAAATGGTTATCAGTGTTGCGTTTTTTTCGGTTTCTGATATAATAACTTCAAATGTAATTACCCTGAAGCCGCCACTTTTGCCAGTGTTTTTAGATTTTACGGCTAAACGGTATTTATAAAATCCACCGCCTAAATTTACATTTGGTTCATTTTCTAAATTCGACAAAAATGCAAGAAGATCAGTAATAATCGAATCGAATTGTTTCTTGTACCTTTTAAATTGCTTTTCGAAAGTGACTGTATATTTAACGTTTATGTTCACTTTAAAAGTTGGCTAATAGGCTTTGTTTTTCCGCTTTTTAACTCTTTCAATGATTGTCTGAATTCTCGTTCGGCCTGTTTGTCGTTAAATTCCACATAATCGAGGGTTTTCAGATACTCAATCAACTTTTTCCCTTTCGTGGTAGTATCATTAATAGTTACTGTTGTCATTGGTATTAATTTTTTTCTGTTTCGATACAAAGTTATGAAATGCCGTGCTATTTTTTGCATTGCAAATATAATTGTGTTAATCCCAGGTTACAAATGGGGCAGACAGTAGAACTAAATCCCCGCTCGTGCTGATTTGCAATCGGTACACCAGTCAACAGACCAGAATATAATTCAATTCCTTGTTTCATCTTTCAAAATAAATTGGAATTTCACCACATTATTCGTTTTAACTTACAAATCTGCAAGTTTTTTCGAATAAGTCCTTTTTTGCTTTTTCAAATCAAGACACAGGTCACAGACCTGCGCCAACTAGGGCTAAGCTAAAGCGTTATTCCAAATGGAACGGGATATATTCCACAGGGAATAAATATCGTGCGTTGTTGCAGCAAGGTAATTCCATGTTGCCGAAGTGTTTTTCCATTGCGCCGGAGCATGATTCCCTTTGGAATGATAGAAATTCCCTTTGGAACAGGAGTAATTCCAGAGAGAATTACAATAATTCCTTATGGGAGAAAACCCATTCCAAATGGAATTATTTTGCTGAAGTATTGCTGAAGCCTTATTCCGGAATGCAGCAAATCAGCCTCATTGGATAAAACCCCAATAAATAGGTTAGTGCCGTTATAGATATTTATATTAAAGCACGATATAATTGCATTTGAGAAAGTGCAACAAACTGCAATAATTTGTATTGTTTCAGTTAAAAAAGACATTTATCACGTAAATGTGCAACTTGAAAAATTATATTTGCAAACTCTTTAAGAAAAAGTTAATAAAGCATGAAAAAATTAAATTTAGTACTGCTACTTACTGTAATGTTTTACGGATGGGCAGTGGCCGATGAAGGGATGTGGCTGCCCTCACTGATTAATAAACTGAACATTGCAGAAATGCAGAAGGAAGGTTTAAAATTGAGTGCTGAAGATATTTACAGTATCAACAATTCAAGCCTGAAAGATGCGGTAGTTGCGCTTGATCGTGGTTCATGCACAGCAGAACTGGTGTCGAAAGACGGGCTTTTGCTGACCAACCACCACTGCGGTTTTGGCGAAATTCAGCAACATTCGAGTGTTGAACACGATTACCTGCAGGACGGTTTTTGGGCCATTTCGCGGGAGGAAGAACTATCCAACCCTGGCAAAACAGTTACATTTCTGGTTAGTGTTGAAGATGTTACAGCGCAGGTTTTAGCCGATATAACCGATGCAACAAGTGATGAAGAACGGAGTAAAATTGTACGCAAAGTTTCAGCCGAATTGGAAGAAAAAGCCAAGGGCGATACACATTACGAAACTTATGTACGCAGCTTCTTCAGTTCGAATAAATATTATCTTTTTGTTGTTGAAACATTTAAAGATATCAGGTTGGTTGGCGCACCACCACAGGCTTTGGGAAAATTTGGCGGTGATACTGACAACTGGATGTGGCCACGTCATACAAACGACTTTTCTATGTTCAGGGTTTATTGCGGCCCCGATGGTAAACCTGCCGAATATGCCAAAGATAATATTCCGTACCAGCCAAAACACTTTTTGCCAATATCGTTAAAAGGTGTTGAAGAGGGCGATTTTGCAATGGTAATGGGATATCCGGGCCGGACTACCCGTTATGAAACTTCATTTGGAGTAAAAAGCATAATGGATGTTACAAACGAAGTGAGAATTGATGTACGTGAAAAATTGCTCAATATTTGGGGCGATTACATGAGTACAAGCCAAAAAGCACGGATTCAGTATGCATCGAAACATGCGCGGAGCTCAAACTATTACAAATACAGCATAGGACAAAACAAAGGTTTAACCAATCTAAAAGTTATCGATAAAAAGCAGGCAATTGAAAAGGAATTTACCGAATGGGTAAATGCCGATAATGGTCGTAAAGAAAAATATGGCAAAGCGCTTTCGATGATTGAAAATTCATTTAAAAACCAGGAAATTGATAAAGCCAGAGCCTACGTTGGAGAAGCTCTTTTGCGTGGTCCCGAAATTTTTATGTTTGCAAATCGTGCCCAATCATTGTTGGAACTCCTTGAAAAACCTGAGGAAAACAAAGGAAAAATTGATCGCGTGATAAGTTCAATGGAAAAAAGCATGGACGAGTATTTTAAGGATTACGATGCAGCAACCGACCAGAAAGTAGCTGGTACATTGTTAAAATTGTTTGCCGATAAAAATGAGTCACAATATTATCCTGGATTCTTTTCAACCGTTCAGAAAAAGTACAAGGGCGATTATGAAAAATATGCCAAAAAGCTGTTTGAAAATACAATTTTCGATAGTAAGGAAGAGTTGACTGCATTCCTGGATAACCCATCTTTAAAAGTTCTGAAAAAAGATATGGCCTTATCTGCTGCAGCCGATATTTTTGCCAAATACCGCGAGATAAGCGACAAAGCAGGGGAAAATCTAAAAATGAGAAGTGAAGGTGAAAGACTTTTTGTTGAAGGATTGATGGAGATGAAACCTGACAAAAATTTTTATCCGGATGCAAATTCAACTATGCGTTTAACTTATGGTCAGGTGAAGGATTATTCGCCTCGGGATGGCGTTATTTACAATTATTTCACCACAACCGATGGTTATCTTGAAAAAGAAATACCCGGAGATGACGAATTTGATGTACCTGACCGCATGAAAAGTCTTTTACTTGAAAAAAATTATGGACAGTATGCTGATGCAGACGGGAAATTGCATGCATGTTTTATAACGAATAATGATATTACAGGAGGAAATTCGGGCAGTCCGGTTATGAATGCAAATGGCGAATTAATCGGGATTGCCTTTGATGGCAATTGGGAAGCTATGAGCGGCGATATTGCTTTCGAGCCTGAATTGCAACGATGTATCAATGTTGATATCAGGTTTGTACTATGGGTTATCGATGTTTATGCCGGTGCCACGCACTTGATTGATGAAATGAAGATAGTGAATTGAAGCCCCCTCTGTCTCCCCCTGAGGGGGAGAAATAAGAACAAAAAAATTTATAGAAAATGACCTGTTATTAATTGATAGGGTTTTCTTTTTAGATTATTAGTTGGAGGTATTGAGTATCGAGAACTATAATCACAAAAAATAAATGGAATTGTGATAGTATAAAATATACTTTTGCTTTTCACGCAATTTACTCACTATTTTGTACTAAATACTAAATACTGAAAGATGGCCCGTCCACAAATAACAATTTATACCGATGGAGCTGCCCGTGGAAACCCGGGACCGGGAGGTTATGGTATTGTATTGATTTCGGGTAATTTCAGAAAGGAAATGTCGGAAGGGTTCAAACACACAACAAACAACCGCATGGAATTGCTGGCTGTTATTGTTGCCCTTGAAACTTTGAAAATACCGGGAAGTGAAGTAACTGTTTACACCGATTCGAAATATGTTGCCGATGCGGTTACCTTAGGCTGGGTTTTTAACTGGGTAAAAAAACGTTTCAAAGACAAAAAGAACCCCGATTTGTGGTTACGCTTTCTTGAGATTTATAAAAAACACAACGTAAAATTTGTTTGGGTAAAAGGGCATGCAAACAACCCGCTCAATGAACGCTGCGACGAACTTGCAGTTGCAGCATCAATGCAGACCAAATTAAAAGAAGATGTTGGTTATCAGCCTGATGAAAAAGGAAATTCCAATTTGTAAAATCCAAAAAACAAATAAACTCCAAATCTCGAAAAAATCAATTTTCAAAAAAGTTTGAAAATTATTTGAGATTTGGAGTTTGCTTTTTTGAGATTTAAAAGATTTCTGCTTAGCTTGCTTTTAGGCGGTGAATATTTGCACCTTCCAATTTGTTTTCGGCGTATTCTTTTGTAATGTGCAGTTTGTCAATCTTTTCTGAAGGAGAATAAAACATGGCATCATTCATAATACTTTCGCAAATTGAACGCAAACCTCTGGCACCCAGTTTAAATTCGATTGCTTTGTCAACAATATACTCAAATGCATCTTCTTCAAAATCAAGGATAATTCCGTCAATTTTAAATAGTTTTTTGTATTGTTTTATTACAGCGTTTTTTGGTTCGGTTAAAATACTGCGAAGTGTTTGCTTGTCCAAAGGATTGAGATAGGCCAAAACCGGCAATCGTCCAATAATTTCAGGGATTAATCCAAATGATTTTAAATCCTGTGGAGCAATATATTGCAATAAATTTTCACGTTCAATCCTATCCACGTCTTTTGCAGCACTGTAACCGATTACTTTTGTGTTTAGGCGTGTGGCAATTTTCCGTTCAATGCCGTCAAAAGCTCCACCGCACACAAAAAGTATATTTTTAGTATCAACCGGAATCAGGTTTTGCTCGGGGTGTTTACGCCCGCCTTGCGGTGGTACATTTACAATTGAACCTTCCAGAAGTTTTAACAAACCCTGCTGCACTCCTTCTCCTGAAACATCACGGGTGATGGACGGATTATCGCCTTTACGGGCAATTTTATCAATCTCGTCGATAAACACAATTCCCCTTTCGGCAGCTTCAACATTATAATCAGCAGCCTGTAAAAGTCGTGTAAGTAAGCTTTCAATGTCTTCGCCTACGTAACCTGCCTCCGTTAGAACTGTTGCATCAACAATGGTAAACGGAACATGCAACATTCTGGCAATTGTTCTTGCCAACAACGTTTTACCGGTTCCGGTTTCGCCAACAAGAATAATATTTGATTTTTCAATTTCTGTTTCGTCAGCGTCAATTGCTTGTCTGAGCCTTTTGTAGTGATTATAAACCGAAACGGACAATATCTTTTTAGCCTGATCCTGCCCGATTACATATTGATCAAGGAATTCCTTAATTTCTTGTGGTTTTAAAAGTTTGGCATCATCGAGATCGAAGGTGCTATCTTTTTTGACTTCTTCCTGGATAATTGAATGAGCCTGTTCTGCACATCTGTCGCAGATATGACCGTCAATCCCGGCGATTAACAAATTAACTTCGTTTTTTTCGCGGCCGCAAAATGAGCACTTATCTGATTTTAATTTCGACATTATTTTTTATTTCTAACCAAAACTTCGTCAATCATACCATATTTAACAGCTTCCGCAGAAGTCATCCAATAATCGCGATCGGCATCTTTCTCAACCTGTTCGATTGGTTTTCCACTGTGTTCGGCAATGATAGCGTAAAGTTCGTTTTTTAATTTCATGATTTCCCGAACTGTTATTTCAAGCTCCGAAGCCTGACCCGATGCCCCGCCCATAGGCTGGTGTATCATTACTCTCGAATGAGTTAGGGCAGTTCGTTTTCCTTTTGCACCGGCAGTTAACAAAACTGCTGCCATAGATGCTGCCATACCTGTACAAATAGTGGCAACATTGGCTGTTATATATTGCATGGTATCGTAGATCCCCAATCCTGCATGAACTGAACCCCCCGGAGAATTAAAATATATTTGAATATCTTTTGTGGGGTCGGTTGATTCGAGAAATAATAATTGAGCCTGAATGATATTCGCCACAGTATCATCGATAGGTACGCCCAAAAAAATGATGCGATCCATCATTAATCGCGAAAATACGTCCATTGAAGCAATGTTTAACTGACGTTCTTCGATAATTGTCGGAGAAATATAGTTATTGGTCAGAGAGTTAAACCTGTCCAAAGTTAAACTGCTGAAACCTGCATGTTTAACCGCATATTTTCTGAATTCGTTGTTATTGTCCATTGTATTAAAGCTTTATTAAAAAAGTAACTTTGTAAAATTCATTTTTTAAAAATGAGTTACAAAGTTACAAAAAACTTGCTTGCTGATTCTTTCAGCAAAATGTTATTTCTTTTTTAGCTGGTTTTACCCAACTTTCTATTTCATCATTTCGTTGAATTCTTCCTGACTTACCTGGGTTTCTGTAACTGTAACCTTTTCTTTTACAACATTAATGACTTTATCTTCAAAAAGCCTTTTGTAAATGCGTTCAGCTTCTTCCTGTTTTTCAAGAATCATTTTAGCAAACGATTCAAGTTGTTCTTCGGGAATATCATAAATACCGTATTGATTGTATTGAGCGCGCGCCATTTGTAAAGCAAATGCCTGTACTTCTTCGGCAGAAACATTCAATTCATTTTCTTTGATAATCACATCTTTAATCAACTGCCATTTTAAATCACTGATAAAAGCATCGAATTCGTTTTCGATTTGTTCAACCGTCAACTCTTTGTTAATTGCAATCAACCAACGCTTTAAAAATGCTTCAGGAAGTTCTACATTATTTTGCTCAATCAGTTTATCATGCGCATCAATGGCAAATTTATGGTTTGATGAATATACCAGATTCGCTTCAATTTCTTCTTTAATTCTGTTTCTGAAATCCTCTGTAGTTTTAACTTCAGTTTCTTCGCCATAAAGTTTTTTGAAAAGATCTTCATCAAGTTCAGCTTTTTCGAACTTCAGTATTTCGGTAATTGTAAAACTGAAATTGCTGTTTAAAACATCTGCTTCTTCCTGTTTGATTTTCAGCATGTGTTTTAGTTCGTGCCTGTTTTCGAAAGCTATTGCGGGGTCGAAAACAATAACATCGTCTTTCTTTTTACCGATGAAACTGTTTTTAATTGCCTCGTCTTTTATCATGTCGATGGCTATCAAAACATTTTCAGGTTTAATTCCGGCTTCCATTTCAACACCGGTTTCGTCAAGTTGTACAAAGTTTCCGCGAACTGAGCTTTTTTCCTTGATTTCGTCATCGGGCAAATTCTGTCCAAGTTGTGATTGTGCCATCACAACCTGTTCATCAATCATTTTGTCGGATACAGCGATCTTGTAATATTTTATCTCAGTTTGATTGTCAAGGGCTACATTGATTTCTGGTGCCATTGCAATATCAAAGGCAAACTGGAAACTTTCATCGGTTTCCCAATTGATGCTTTTTTGCTGCTCTTCATTAGGAAGTGGTTCGCCTAAAATGTTCAGTTTTTCTCCAACGAGATATTCTGACAGGTTTTTTGAGAGAAGTTTGTTTACTTCTTCAACCAAAACGGGTACCCTGTATTTTCTGTTGATAAGGCCAGCCGGGGCTTTCCCAGGCCTAAATCCCGGGATTGCTGCTTTTTGCCGATATTCTTTCAGTTGGTCGGCAACTGTTTTTTCGTAATCAGCTTTTTCAATGTCAACTTTAAGAATTGCATTTACAGCGTCGATATTTTCCCTGGTAATGTTCATGATGAATATAAATTAAATTCAAGTATTCTTACTAAAAACAACCGCCAACACTTCCCGGTAAAGGAAGGTCGGCGGTTTTTTGTGCGGGCAAAGGGACTCGAACCCCCACGCCGTTTGGCACTAGATCCTAAGTCTAGCGCGTCTACCAATTCCGCCATGCCCGCCAAACAGCGCGCAAAGGTAAATATATTTTTCAAATATTAAAATGTGAAAATAATTTTGATTATTTCCATTCAACGATGGTTCCACGTTTTTCATCCTGAAATTCAATTGGAATGGATTCCCTGATTTCGCGCCACAGTAAATTGATGAGTTTGTATTTGGCAAAATGCCGCGAATAAACAAGGCTTACTTCACGAAGTGGTTTAAAATTGGTAAACGATTTTACATTGGCAAGCTTTTTTTCGGACATGTTAAGTTTTGCCAATTCAGGAATTAATGTCAGGCCACCTTCCTTGTCAACAATATTCATGAGAGTTTCGAGCGAACCGGCTTCAAAATGGAAAGGGAGCTGGCTGTCGGTAGTTCCCAGAAAAGAGCACAGGTTGATAACATGGTCGCGAAAACAATGCCCGTCGCTTAATAGCCAGATTTCGGGTGTTGCAATATCTTTAACCGTAATTTCCTTTAATTTATGGATTGGGTGCGTTGGATTGGCATAAATGAGCATCTCCTCGTAGAAAATAGGTTTTTCATTTATTTTATCTTCTTTTAAAGGAGTTGCCAAAATACCGACATCGATTAAATCTTTGTTAAGAAGTTTAACAATATTCGAGGTAGTTTCCTCAACAACTTTAATAAATATGTTGGGATATTTCTTTTTATAACTGCCAATAAAAATGGGCAAAAGGTATGGCGCCATGGTAGGTATAATTCCAATGCGTATCAACCCTGAAACCTGATTTTTATGGTCTTTTACAATGTTGTTGATCTCTTCGTTCTGTTTCAAAACAATCCGTGCTTGTTCAATAATACGCTGTCCAACATCTGTCGGCAACAATGGGTGTCGGCTTCGATCGAAAATAATGATCTCAAGATCTTCCTCCAATTTTTTAATTTGCATTGAAAGTGTTGGCTGGGTGATAAAACAGCTTTCCGCGGCACGGCCAAAATGGCGGTAAGTATCAACAGCAACAATGTATTCAAGTTGTGTGAGTGTAATCATATTTTCAAGCAGTTGATTTTGGTTTTAAAATTAAGAATAATCTGTCAAACTAAAGTCGAATTGCTTTTCATAATTGGATATGTTATTAAAAATGCAAAATATTCAAACCATCAATGTATGTTTTTGCTTTTTTAGAATTTTCCGAAATCCGTTTAAAATGGTAATTTTGCCCGATACGATTGAGATTATGAAACATTTATTATATGTAATTACAGTTATTTTGACGGTTTTATTTGTATCGTGCGGACCATCAGACGAAGAGAAAGCTCGGGTAAAAATGAATTATGCTAAAATATTGCTCGAAAAACAAGATACAATTCAGGCTTTGATGCAGTTAGACAGTATTTCGAATTTGTACCCAAAAGCGCCGTATTCGATAAATGCTGCCAAAAACCTGACGACGGAAATAAATTTTGAATTGCTCCGGCTAAAGGAGATTGAACTTGATTCAACTAAATCGCTTATACTAAAACTCGAAGATTCGTTTGAAAAAGAAAAAACTGAGTTCGACCGATATACCCAATATGTACATAAAAGGCAAACGCTGCAAAGATCAATGACACGGTCATTTATTCAAATACATTTGGATGAACGTGGCGAAATGTTTCTAAGTAGCAATTATTACGGTAAAAGTTCGATAAACCATGTTGGTTTGCGCGTGTATGATGGCGAACTTAGTGCCAAAACCGGCTCGATTCCGTTGGGTGATCCAATGAATCATCAATCGGATTTTATGGAATATAAATGGGAAAAGGTGTCATATCGAAATGGAAAAGATAATGGCGTGATACAATTTATTGCAGACAACGCCGATCGAAAATTAAAAGCCGTTTTTCTGGGGAAAGGTCAATATTATATTATTCTTGAAGATTATGATAAAGCAGCAATAAAAGATGCATTGGCACTTTCAAATGCTTTAAAAAGAATAACAACGCTTGTTGATGAAGTTCAGGTACTTCAAAAAAAGCTTAATATAGAATAAGGCAGACTACACAATATCCTCAATAATTTCAGGAGGATTTGCTATAACAGCTTTTTCACCATTAACTACAATGGGGCGCTGTAAAAGATGCGGCTTTTCAACTAAGATTTTAATCCAATCGTCATTGGTAAATTCTTTCCCACGATAATTATCGATATAATCTTTTTCGTGGGTTCGAACAAAATCGAAAGGTTTTTTACCCGATTTTGCAATTATTTCATTCAATTCCGATTCTGAAATCCCATCAATCAGATATTTTATTATTTCAATATCAAAACCTTTTTCTTCGAGATATTGCAAACCGGCCCGGCTTTTCGAGCAACGAGGGTTGTGATATATTTTCATAACAATATGGTGTTTTTGTTTAATGTACTTATAATAATCTTCCTGGGCCCGGTAAACATGTTCGTCATCATCGTTGCCAAGGTTATATTCATTTAATAAACCAGGAGCAAGTATCCTTGCTTTCGAATTATCTTTCAACTGAATGTTCAGCATTTCTTTCAGTTCTCCCTGGATTTCTTTATTGTAAATTGGGCAGGCAACTTCAAAACGGCGGTTCAGGTTTCTGGGCATCCAGTCGGCTGATGAAATATACATTTTTTCGTCGCCATCATTTCCAAATAAAAATATTCGCGAGTGCTCAAGGAATTTGTCAACAATGCTGATTGCCGTTATGTTTTGCGAAAGTTCCGGTGGAATATTCAACCCGAAAATACCACGAATAATAAGTTGAATCCGAACTCCTGCTTTTCCGGCTTCAATAATTTTTTTCATCATTTCGGGGTCGATGAGGCTATTCATTTTAATAATCATATAGCCATTTTTTCCGTTTCTGGCGAGTTGCATTTCATGTTCAATTCTTTTGGTAAAGAATTTTCTCATTTTGAACGGACTGATTACCAAATGCTCATAGTCGAAATGCTTGTAGTTAAGTTTGAAAAACTCAAAGCTATTTGCTACTTCATTAGCCAGGCGAGGATCAGAAGTCATCAATCCATCATCGGCATAAACACGTGCTGTATCTTCATGAAAATTTCCGGTCCCGATATAAGCGTAATTGCGGAACAAATTCCCTTCTTTTCGTTTTATCCAGGCAAGTTTGCTGTGCACTTTAATCCCTGGCACTCCATTTATTACATTTGCACCTTCCTCCTGTAATTTGTTCGACCAAAAAATATTGGCTTCTTCATCAAAACGGGCCTGCAATTCAATTACAACTGTTACAATTTTTCCGTTGCGAATAGCATTCAATAAAGCGTTTACAACTTTTGACGCTTCGGATACACGGTAAATTGTTATCCCGATTTCCTTTACTTTAACATCAATTGCTGCTTCGCGAAGCAAATCAATAAAATGATTAAAAGTTTGATAAGGGTAATGCAACATTACATCCTTTTTGCGCAAAACCTGTAAGATACTTGTGTTTGGAAGCAAATCCTTATGCCGTATTGGAGTGAGTTTTGTGTAATAATGTTTCTTTTTACCAATCTCGGGGAAATTCATGAAATCTTTATGGTTGTGGTATCTGCCGCCGGCAATGGCATTTTCATCGTTGTTGATTTTCATCTTTTTAAAGATGAAATTCTTTAAATCATCGGGCATTGTACGGTCGTAAATCAGCCTGACAGGTTTTCCGGTTTTCCGTTTTTTGAGACTCGTGCTCATTTTTTCCATGAAGCTTTTTGAAATATCATCGTCGATATCCAATTCGGCATCGCGCGTAATTTTCAAGGTAAAAGCTTCATAAACATCATAATCGAAATAAAAGAACAGATCATTTAAACAGTACCGAATTACATCATCGAGCATGATAACGATTTTGCTTTTTCCTGTTTTTGGCAGAACAAAAAAACGTGATAATGATATTGCCGGAATGCGGATTAACGAATAAGCAAAATCAAGTGGATTTGATTTTTTTGAGAGTTTAATTGCCAAATACACCGATCGGTCACGCAAATAAGGGAACCTGTAATTTTTCCGCAACATGATTGGAACAAGGTTTGGCAAAACTTTGTCATAGAAATATTTCTTAACAAAAACACCTTGCTGGTGGTTTAGTTCCTTTTCATTTATCAAAAAGATGTTATCTTCTTTTAGTTCGTCGAAAATATCTTTAAAAATGGTTTGCACCTTTTGCTGATGCCCAATAACAACTTCCTGAATTTTATCGAGTAGTTCATGTGGCGTAAAATTCCCGAGTAAGTTTTCCTCATCTTTGCCGAAATCAACCATCCGCCGCACTGCTGCCACACGTACCCTGAAAAACTCATCGAGGTTGTTCGAGAAAATTCCGATAAAACGAATTCTTTCAAAAATTGGGGTGGCAGGGTCGGCAGCTTCCTGCAAAACCCTTTCGTTAAATGAAAGCCAGCTAATTTCGCGGTTTGTAAAGTTTTGGTCGGAATACATAAAAGTTATTTATCTGTTCAATAATTTAATCCGGAATTGGAGTACTCAACAAAGTTCCTGTTTTTTTTGCCGGGTTTCAATTCGGTTTATTTTTTGGATATTTTTTTCTTTGCTTCTGGCCAAATCTATATGATATTGGCTTTGAAATTTCATCCACAATTCAGCAGGTATTTCCAGGGCTTTTTCTAATAACAAGGCAAAATCGGCGGTTATTGGTCGTTTACCTTTTATTATTTCGTTTAGGAATGTGGGCAACACACCAATATCATTGGCTAATTGTTTTTGGGTAATGTTGCGGGCTTCAATTTCATCACGAATAACAGTTCCGGGGTGGGTGGGTTCGAAAGGCACAATTAAATTTCTTTTCATGGCTCAAATATTTATTTGTAGTGGTTACTCAATTCTATAATCTTGCAAATAGTTATTATTTTAGGACCTTCACCTTCGGTTGTTGAATAAAATTCAATTCTGTATTGTTGGTTTACTCTAACTGATTCAATCCCTTTTTTATCGCCTTGCAACTTTTCATAATTTAAGCTTTTGAAAAAGAATAAATCCTGGATGCAACTGGCAACCCTCAATTTATCAATCGTGTTTTTGTATTGTTTGACAACTGTTGGCTGGAACCGATACTTTTTGTTTTGTATTTTACCTAGTTCATAGAGTTCCCTCAAATAATCTTTTTCAAAGCTGATTTCCACTAACTTGTTTTTGCAAATATACAAATATAAAACATATTCACTAATTTAGTGAATTTAAACTGTTTTTACACCCCTCCGAACTCCATTAAATAGGCTTTGATAAACCCATCCAGTTCACCATCGAGAACCGCATTTACATTGCCGCTTTCAAAACCTGTGCGCACATCTTTTACCAGTTTATAAGGTTGAAGTACATACGAACGGATTTGCGACCCCCATTCAATTTTCTTTTTTTGTGACTCGATTTCCGTGGTTTTTTCGTGACGTTTTCGCAATTCAATTTCGTAAAGCTGCGACTTTAAAAGCCTGATAGCATTTTCTTTGTTGCCGAGCTGCGAGCGGCTTTCGGTGTTTTCAATAATGATTCCTGATGGAGCGTGTTTTAAACGCACACCGGTTTCAACTTTGTTTACATTTTGTCCTCCGGCGCCACCACTCCTGAAAGTATCCCAGGTTATATCGGCCATGTTCAGGTCGATTTCGATGGTATCGTCAACCAAAGGCGCAACATAAACCGAAGTAAAAGAAGTCATCCGCTTATTTTGTGCATTAAATGGCGAAAGCCTGACAAGACGGTGAACCCCGTTTTCACTTTTTAGGTAACCGTATGCAAATTCGCCTTCAATTTCGAGTGTGCAACTTTTTATTCCGGCTTCATCACCATTCTGCATATCGGCAATTTTTACTTTATACCCGTTTTTTTCGGCAAAACGTGTGTACATTCTGAAAAGCATTTCAGCCCAATCGTTGCTTTCGGTTCCGCCGGCTCCGGCATTGATTTTCAGTACAGCACCAAGATGATCCTCTTCGCTGCGCAACATATTTTTCGCCTCTAATTTTTCAACGGCTTCAATGGTTTCGCTGTAAGCTTTGTCAACTTCTAATTCCGTTGCTTCTTTTGCTTCGAAAAATTCAAACAACACTATAAAATCCTCTACCATCTGATTGACAGCATTAAATCCTTCGGTCCACACTTTTACCGAGCGGACTTTTCTCATCTGTTCTTCGGCTTCTTTCGGATTATTCCAGAAATCGGGATCCTGGGTTTTTAGTTCCTCTTCCTGTAGTTGGATTAATTTTGCATCGTAGTCAAAGATGTCTCCTCAGCGCATCCCGGCGCTCCAGAAGATCATTTATCTGGTCTTTAAAAATCATTATTTATTCATTTTTATTATGGTGCGTAAAGGTAGCAAGATTTTTTGCTGAATTATTAATGAACCGTTAAACTACAGGAGTAAAAGAAAAAATGGTTTGTTAAATTGTAACGAATTATAGTTTTCAGAGAGATAAAGAACTATTGTACTACTTCGCCAAGATAGCGGTGAATAATTTCAGGTTCGAAACCACGGCTTTGAGCAAACCGGATAATTTGGCCCATTTTATCAAATTTGTCGTCCGATTTTATTTTCCTTGCTTTTTCTTTCAGGGTTGAAATTAAAGCCTTCTTGTATTGTTCTTCTTTGATTTCATTTATCCCGATTTCTATTAAATCAGCGTTTAATCCTTTGGCTTTTAAATAATAGCGCATTTTTATTCTGCCCCATTTGTTTAGCCTGAATTTATCGGAAACATAGGCTTTTACGTATCTTTCATCATCAAGGAATTTTTCTTCTTTTAGTTTTGATATTATTTCATCAACCAATTCATCCATAATTTCGTAGGCAACCATTTTTTTTCTGATGTCGGCAGAACACTGCTCAGATCTGCTGCACAATTGTGCCATTTTTGAATAAACGTCTTTTACAATTTTTTCCCTGTTTTCCATAATGTTGAGTTGATTTTTGAAATAATGATAAAAATAGGGAAAAAACTTACTTTATCCAATACATCAATCACGCATAATAACAGGGTGTTTAAAGGGTGTAAATTTCAATGAAAGTTTATTCGTTATATGGTAAAACATACGTTGGATCATCTACGGCATTTGAGTAGTTGAAACCACTTGCATAAATTGTCCCGTTGTGGTCGATAAAAAGATTTCGTTGAACAGAGAAGGTAATCATTTCCTCAAAGTCCTCAAAGTCCTTTGTTCTCCAAACGCCGCCGCCCGGTGCAAGCACATAATAATTGCTTTTGAATTTATCGTAACAATGCCACGAAGTAGTTCCATATGCAACATAGGGGCTCAACACTTTTATATATGTTAATCCGAAATCAGTAGATTTGTACAATTCACCCAATTGGTTTTGCAGAATTATCTCATTATTATCAGTAACGTATATCGTTGAGGGATACTGTGGTGTATTTAAAACCTTCCAATTTACCCCATCATCAGAAGTGTGCATAATATTTTGTGCAAGTGCTACATGCGATGTATCATTAAGTTGACAAACGGGTCCCAATGGTTTATTGGCTTCAATGAGTGTACTATCTTTTTGCCAGGTATGTCCCCCGTCAGTTGAACAATACATATTTTTATCCCAGCGGCTAACCCAAATAAAATCATTCTTTGAAATAGAGAGTTCAAAATTGTATTTATTTTCAGAGATGGGTTTATTAACAAGTGTCCATGTTTTTCCCCAGTCAACACTTTTGTATAAGTTGCCATTCCAGCCTCCTCCAAACACTTCCCCTTTACTGTTAATTTCAAGATTAAAAATATTTGGGTAACCGTACTCCTGAATTTGTTTCCATTCATAAAATTTATTATCAGCACCTTCTTTTACATATAACTCCATTCCGGAAATCATCATGGAGCGGTTGTTAATTGTGTCTTTAACCATATCTCCAATACCGATTAGGAAACCATCCGTAATCGTGTTCCATTTATCAAGGAAAAACGCGGTTGCCTGAATTTCAAATTCAGAATAAAACTGGTCAGAAGAATCAAATATTTTAGCTTTTATCTGCTGGACATTTGTTTCATTGTCAAGTTTCCAGCGGGTTACCATTTTACCTTGATTGTCTGCTTCAATTATTGTGTTATCAACGCTACCATTTCCTGAAATAACTTCTATTTCCAGATGGAATTTTTTATCGGTTTTTGGAACAAGCGATTCCAAATAAATTTGAGCACCAACCTCATCGGCAAGATATTCTCCCGCATCTGCTGATTGCTGGTTTCCGATGATGTTAAAACTGAAAGATTCAACTGTTTGTGAACCCGGCTCAGGATACTGTTCACAGGAATAGATTGAAACAAAAATAAACAGCAGGTATATTAATTTTTTCATGGCAGGTTTATTTTTTTGATACAGGAATACTCAATCCGAAAAGAAAAGAAGTTGAATTGTTGTGCATCTTTTCATCGATTACTGGTAATGAATATGCAGGATTTTCATTTTTGTCGGTCAGAACATTTACTACCCCAAAAGATTGATTTATTGACACAAAAACATCAGCCCATTTAAATACCGGAATATCCAATTGGTAGCCGAACATAAAACCGCCATCGGCTTTTTTGAACCACTGATCGAGGCTTTCATTAAAATAGGATTTTGTTACGTTATAACCTTCTCCATAACTGTAGGTTGAAATTTGTTCGCCTTGTGCAAATGAATTGTAGAGCATTGAAATATAGGGGCCAAAATTGAAATCAGATTGAATTTTCTTACCAGAACTCAAATGGAATTTTAACGGGAAAGTGACATAATCCAAATTCATTCTCGATTGAAGTTGGGGTGCGGTTGCCTGTTCAGCTTCTGTTCCCACTCGGTACAAAAAGTTGGAGTTGCCTTTGTAATCCAGTTCATACCCTTTTCGCTCATACCAGGCACCTGTTGAAAACGACAAATCACCACCAAGTTTGAAAATTATGGAAACCCCTGACGAGAAACCAACTGTTGAAGCGTATTCGCCCGAATTCTTTGATACTTTCGCCTTCGAAATGTTGAAACCTGAATGGGGCCTGATTTTTATATTCATTCCCAACGAATCATTTTTTTCGATATATTTTTTAGCCGAAAATGGTTTGTATGCAACACCAAAAGTTACTTCTGTCGATCCAATTTTCCCTTCCAAAACTTTAAAGTAAGTTTTATGACCTGATGTGATTTGCCCGCTTGCAAACACATTCCATTTTTGGGTAATGTTGTAATGCACCGAACTGTTTAAAATCCAGCCCCAGTCGAGCATTGGAGGAAAATTTTCGTCCATGTACTCTTTTGTATAGAAGTCTTTGTCTTTGCCCCTGTATTCGTCGTTGGTGACAAAACCATAATACGCACCCGCGCCAATTTCGAAGTTCACCCTGCCCGGGGTTTTAAGTTTTATTAGCAATGGAATGCGCAGAAAACTGAATTTTGATTGATTGTTGTAATAATAATTAGTATAATCAGTTAAGCTGGAATAGGATGACATTTCGTGAACATAAACAGAAGAAGATGAAGGGTAATATCCGGGATAATAATTGTAATATCTATTCCATTCATTAAAATAATAAGTTGCATGATTTAATCCTGATTGCAATACAAACCAGTTTCCAATATCGTATTGTGCGATAATCCCATTTACCGGCCCTGGTTGCGAACCGTAACTTAAATTATTTGATTTTTTGCTGATATTCGAGAAATTGATACCACTTTCCAATCCCACAGAAAACCGTTGGGCAAGTGCGGGGTAAAATAAAATGGTAAAAAATGTGAGAAAAAGAATTTGTTTGGTTTTCATTTTAAGTTGATTGTTTTTACATGGATGGAATGAAAAAGGAATTGGTTGCGTTGACCAAAGGAAATTTAAACATTTGTTTTAAAAAATGACAAAACCCCACCTATGATTTGATTTTTAGATGAGGTTTTCACAGAATGATT
The DNA here is from genome assembly GCA_041739985.1 of Draconibacterium sp. Classification (GTDB taxonomy): domain Bacteria; phylum Bacteroidota; class Bacteroidia; order Bacteroidales; family Prolixibacteraceae; genus Draconibacterium. Next base: position 22,914 of record JBGSMW010000073.1, read on the forward strand.
TGTTACAAAATTTTTATTCCAAAAAATGTGGCTCTGCTTTTACACCTGTAAAAAACTCTTCAAGTTCTGCCAGTGTGGTATTTGTTTTTTGAACGTCCCTTATTATTTGTCCTTTTTGCAGAATAACAATACGTGAACAAACGTCGGTAACATGATCCAAATCGTGGCTCGAAATCAGGAATGTTTTGCCTTGGCCGGCTGCAAAATCTTTGATTATCTTTCTGAGTTTAAATTGCGAAGTTGGATCGAGATTGGCAAAAGGCTCATCTAAAATCACAATTTCAGGATTTCCCATTAATGCGCCAACTACACCTACTTTTTTCTGGTTTCCTTTTGAAAGATCACGAATAAACTTCTTTTTACCCAGAATTTCATCGTTAAAAAATTCATTGAAATTCGACAAAAAACCCGCAATATCATTTGCATTCATTCCGCGCAATTCGCCAACAAAATTGAAATATTCATCGGGAGTCAGGTAGCCGATTGTAAAACTCTCATCAATATATGCGCCCGTAACCGACTTCCATTCTTCAGATTTTGAAACAGCAATTTCATTGATAATAACGTTGCCTTTTGTTGCGCGAATCAAATCAAGGATCAACGAAAACAATGTTGTTTTACCGGCACCGTTGTTTCCAACAAGACCAAAAACTTCGCCATTTTGAATGGTCAATTCAGAAATATCAAGAACGGTAGTTCCGGCATAGGCTTTTTGAAGATTTGTAATTTGTATCATGGAAAAAGTGATTTATAGTTATTTGTTGTGATTAATTGTGATTTACCTTCCTTCTCCCCTCCTTTGGAATGTCTCGATAGCTATCGGGAGGGGGAGGCTTTTTATGTTGCTTTATAAGACGCAATCATTTTATGTTTCCGCAGTAAATATTGTTTTGTAAAATAGTCTATCAATCTCGGGTGAAGGATAATTCCAATTAATCCAAGTCCGCCAAGAATAAAATAAGCTGCAATATTTCCCAGCAGAAAAGTAAGAATACCATAAACTGCCAGTGGGCCAAATAATATAGGGAAAGCTATCAGCCAATTTGTAGCGCTCATTCCCTGGTAGTTAAACATTGCCCGCTGATCCAGATCTATTGACTTTCGGCTGTTTAAACCAAGAGCAAAAATTACAAAAGAGTTTACACCAATATTATACAGCATAACTGCCAAATGAACGTAAAGCACTTTTGGTGTAACAAACATATAACCCAGCGAAAGCAGGTAATAAACAATATTTGTAACTGCCATCAGAAAAAATGCCGACTGAAGTATCTGTTTCATTTTTACGTTTTGTGCCATTAAAAAGGGGTAGTAGCGACTGTGCCAGGCCGGGAAAAACTGACCATACATCATGCTAAAAATCCCGGTCATAAACATACCACCCAACACCAAAATAAATTCTGCTTTTTCTTCATCAAAATCCTGGTAAATTATCAATCCGTAGAAAATAAAAATAATCGACATGACTGCAGTTGTTCGTGGGCGTTTGTTTCGGGTAATCATTTTTACTTCCAACGAAAGCATTTTACCGTACTCGCCAATTTGGTTCAGCCACGAAAAATCATGGGTTATCCCATCTTTTTTCTTTTGCGAAAGTTCATCAAGAAAAAATCGGCTTAGTAAAAATTTAAGATTCAGTATGTAAAGCAAGATTATTAAAACCGGGAAAATAAGTACTGAACCCGGATTCAAAACAATAAAATCAAAGAGTTTCCCGAAGTTTGCAGTAAAATCAAAAATTCCAAAATGGTCGATGGCAAAAACCGCCACTGCCAAAGCCAGAAATCCATAGAAAAACCAGTTTGACTCGTTTGTGCGCCACTTGATATAAATGGCAAGAAAATGATTTACAAAGATCATCAAAAACAATGATGTCAGCCAGGCGATTAAAACCGGCATTTCCAGCTCGTGAATTGCCGATTTGAAAGTGAAAGGCAAAACCAAAAAAAGTGGCAGCACATTGAAAAAATGTAACATTGATTTGTTGAGCATGTAACGTGCTATCCGTTTCCGTTTTACAGGAATCAGCAAAAAAGGCTGAAACCCGAAAGTAGGCAGGCTTTGAACCATTATTCGCAAAACAAGTTCAAAACCAACATAAGCAAAAATCAATGAATTGAAGATCGGGACTTGCGCCTGTCCGGGATTACTTTTTTCGATAAACACACTCAGGTTAAAACCCATTAAAAGGGCAACTGCTGAAAAATAAAATGCCAGAAAAATAAGTACTCCCTTTGCAGCCATGTTTTTGCTGAAATAGGCCGATCGGGTGAGTTCGCGCCAGCCAAAGTAGAAGAAGTTTCGGTTCATTTTTTATAGATATGAGATTGTTAGGATCAAGAATCAAGGTTTTTTGGTTATTATTATAATGAGGTTAAAAATACACTTTTTACTTGGATTTTGTAATTTCGTTTTTTCTACTTGTGTTTTTTTCTCAAAAGTTAAAACTAGATGTACTTTGTATTTTTAATTTTTCGGGTAATCTTGAAACGAATTTTAAAATAATCAAACTTATAATGAGAACTAAAGTCTTTTTAAATGTTTTATCCTTTACAATAATTATTTTTTGTTTGAGTGCTTGTCAACAAAAAACCGTTGAGAATAAAAAACCAAACTTCCTCTTTATTCTTGCCGATGATTTTGGTTATCATGATTTAAGTATTTCGGGAAGCAAATTTTACGAAACACCAAATATCGACAGGATTGCTGCCGAAGGAATGATTTTTACCGATGGTTACGCTGCCTGCCAGGTTTGCAGTCCGTCGCGGGCAAGTATTATGACAGGAAAATTCCCCGCCCGGCACGGAATTACAGACTGGATTGGCGCTCCAACCGGAGAAGAATGGCGAAATGCCGGGCGTTCAAATCAACTGCTTCCTCCTGAATATGTACACAATTTACCTTCGGAATACACAACTTTGCCCGAAGCGATGAAAGCAGCCGGATATAAAACTTTCTTTGCAGGTAAATGGCATTTGGGTGGAAAAGGTTCATGGCCAACCGACCATGGTTTTGATATCAATAAAGGTGGGTGGGATGCTGGTAGTCCGGCAGGTGGTTATTTTTCGCCTTACGAAAACCCAAATTTAACAGATGGGCCGGTTGGCGAAAATCTTGAAATGCGCCTGGCAAAAGAAACCGTTCAATTTATAAAAGATAACAAAGACAGTTCATTTTTTGCCTATTTATCGTTTTACGCGGTTCACGGCCCAATTCAAACCACGCATGAAAAATGGGCAAAATACCGGCAGAAAGCTGAAGATTTGGGAATTGCTGAAACCTGTTTTAAAATGGGTCATTTCCTGCCAATCAGGCAGGTACAGGACAATCCGGTTTACGCGGGATTGGTTGAATCAATGGATGATGCAGTGGGCGAAGTTCTAAAAGCCTTGGATGAGCTAGGTTTAGCCGGAAATACAGTAGTGATTTTTACTTCCGATAATGGCGGAGTTGCTGCCGGAGATGCTTTTGCAACTTCAAATTTACCACTTCGTGCCGGAAAAGGTTATCAATTTGAAGGCGGTATCCGCGAGCCTTATTTTATAAAAGTACCGGGGGTTGGAAACGGACAAAAATGCACTGTACCTGTTTCGGGGACTGATTTTTATCCAACAATTCTGGAATTGGCTGGAATTCCGCTAAAGCTTGAAGAACATAGCGATGGAGTAAGTTTGGTCCCGCTTTTAAATGGTCAAACAATTTCGGAATGCCCGCTGATTTGGCACTACCCGCATTACGGAAACCAGGGTGGAGAACCTTCTTCAATTATCCGTTTGGGCGACTTTAAACTCATTCATTATTACGAAGACGGGCACGAAGAATTATACAACCTGAAAACCGATATTTCCGAATCAAACGATTTGGCGCGCGAAAATCAGGAGAAAGCGAAGGAATTGAGTGAAAGACTTTTTGGTTATTTGAATGAAGTTGGCGCCCGTTTTCCTGAAAAAGACCCTGAATGGACAGCAGAAAAAGAAAATGCTTATTTAGAAAATGTGATAAACAAACGTTTGCCTCAACTTGAAAAACAACGGCTTGATTTTCTTTCCAAAGATTTTGATCTGGGAAATAACTGGTGGGGAAGTATGATAACAAAAGATTAATCATGAAACGAATGAAATTCTATTTTGTATGTGGTTTGCTTTTGTTTGTTTTTCAGCAACAATTAAGTGCTCAAAACAAAGTTATTGAGAAAAGTAAATCTGATAAAATTTACCAGTATTCCCTTTTTACCGCCTTGGCGAATAAAATTTACGACGGAAATCTTACCGTTGGAGAAGTAAAAGAAAAAGGCGATCTGGGTTTGGGAACTTTTAACGGATTAAATGGAGAAATGATAGTGTTGGATGGAGTAGTTTATCAGTGGCTGGCTAACGGAACGGTTCATCTGCCGGAAGATTCAGAACTTGTACCATTTACTGTTGTAACACATTTCGATGAAGATTTGAAACTCGAAATGCCCTCATTTTCAAATTATAATGAACTAAAAACATATATTGAAAGCAAACTTCCCACTAACAATTTTGGTTACGCGTTTAAAATAAAGGCCGACTTTAAAACCTTAAAATGTGGAAGTGCAGAGAAACAGGAAAAACCTTATTCAAATACTTTAAGTGAAGCGATTGCTGACCGGCCAATTTTTAATATGGAAAATATTTCGGGAACAATGGTTGGGTTTTGGTATCCTGAATACACAGGGAAAGTGAATGTTACCGGATTTCACCTGCATTTTGTTTCCGACGACAAAAAACATGCAGGTCATGTAATGGAATTTCAGGCATCAAATGTTCAAATATCAGTTGATTTGTGTGATGGTTATGAAATCGATTTACCCCGCACACAAGATTTTGAGATTAGCGAATTCGACCTCACACAAGAATACAATAACAAATCTTCCGCAAAACAAACTGGTAACCATTCAACCTGGAATGGTTTTGTTTTGCTTGATTCAACCTTAAACGGTGTTCCATTTAAAGTAGTTTTTCCGAAAACACCCAATAAAAACAGGGACTGGATTTGGCGCGCCCGTTTCTGGGGGCACGAACCACAAACCGATATTGCACTTTTGGAACGCGGATTTCATTTGGTTTATATCGAAGTTGGCGGTTTGTTTGGCTGTGAAAAAGCTATAAAAATCTGGGATGACTTTTATGATTTTACTACTCAAAAATATCAACTGAATAAAAAAGTGGTTTTGGAAGGAATGAGCCGCGGGGGATTGATAATTTTCAATTGGGGAAACCGAAATGCGGACAAAGTGGCCTGCATTTATGGCGATGCACCGGTTTGCGATTTTAAAAGCTGGCCGGGTGGTTTTGGAATTGGTCCGGGTTCAAAGGATGATTGGAAAATCTGTTTGGAACAATACGGTTTTAATGAACAAATTGCGCTTAAATACAACGGAAATCCGGTTGATCACATGGAAAATATTGCCGGCCATAAAGTTCCGGTCTTAATTGTGGTTGGCGATGCCGATGAGGTTGTTCCGGTTTCGGAAAATACAGATTTATTGCAAAAGCGATTGGAAGTACTGGGTTGGAACGCTGAAATAATCCATAAACCCGGAATCGGCCATCATCCGCATTCGCTAAAAGACCCAAAACCAATTGTTGATTTTATTTTGAAAAATACTGAAAACTAACAATCATGCTGAAAACCATTCTAATTTCTGTATTTCTATGTTTTTCAATGGTAAGTTTTTCTTTTCAGAAAGGCAATCCAATTCTCCAAAATTTCTATGTTTCGCCAACAGGAAACGATTTGAACAACGGGACTTTCGAAAAACCTGTGGCAACTTTTAAAGCAACCCAAAACTTAGTTCGCAATTTCAAAAGAAATAATCCAGAAATCTCTGCAACAGTTTACTTTCGGGGAGGGAAATATTACCTGCCGGAACCTGTAGTTTTTACTTCGGAAGATAACGGAACTGAAAATGCACCAATAACATACAAAGCTTATCCAAACGAAGTTCCGACAATTTTGGGCGGCGAAAAACTGGAACTGAAATGGGAAAAATTCAAAGATGGAATTTACAAAGCCAGCGTTCCTGATGGTGTTGTTTTCGAATCGGTTTTTGTAAACAATGAATTACAGGTTTTGGCGCGTTACCCGAATTTTAGTGTCAATGCAGCAATTTTTAATGGATTTGCGGCCGACTGCATTTCACCTGAAAAAGTAAAAGGCTGGAAAAATCCGGCAGGTGGTTATTATCATGTTATTCATGGTCATAAATGGGGCGGGTTTCATTTTCAAATAACAGGGAAAAAAAGCGAAACTGAACTTGAATTTACTGGTGGCTGGCAAAATAACCGTCCCGAAGGCGGACAGCACAAAGAGTTCCGGTTTGTCGAAAATATTTTCGAAGAACTTGACACAATTAATGAATGGTTTTTAGACACAAAAACTTCGACTCTATATTTTTATCCGGCTCCTAATTTGGATTTGGAAACAGCAAATTTCGAATTTGCAGCACATGAAAACCTTGTTACATTTCAGGGAACAGAAACGGAGCCTGTAAAATATATTTCCCTCGATGGTTTTAATTTTGGAAGGACAATCAGAACATTCCTGAAAAATAAAGAACCGCTTTTACGCAGCGACTGGACAATTTACAGGGGAGGATCTGTTTATTTCGAAGGAACTGAAAACTGTTCGATTTTGAATTGTAAGTTCAGTCAAATTGGGGGAAATGCTGTCTTTTTCAACCATTACAATAAAAATGGATTGGTGCAGGGTTGCCACATAAGCGAAATTGGTGCAAATGCAATATGTTTTGTTGGAGATACTGCGGCAGTTCGAAACCCAAAATTTATTCCCTACGGACCACGTGTTTCTTTAGAAGAGATGGATTTAATACCCGGCCCGATTGGCAAAAACTTTCCCCAAAATTGTGTTGTGGAAAATAATCTCATTCACAATATCGGAACAATTGAAAAACAGGTTGCGGGTGTTGAGATTAGTATGTCGGCTTTTATTACACTTCGGCACAACAGTATTTACAACGTTCCGCGGGCTGGGGTAAATATTGGAGAAGGTGCATGGGGCGGGCATTTACTTGAATTTAACGATGTGTTTAATACAGTGCTTGAAACCGGAGATCACGGCTCATTCAATAGTTGGGGGCGCGATCGTTTCTGGGGAGTTCCGAAAGACAAAACCGATGAAGTTGTTGCCCAAAATCCAACAATAATACTTCTTGACATAATTGCCCCAAATATTATCCGAAACAACCGGTTTCGTTGTGATCATGGCTGGGATATTGATTTGGATGACGGTTCAAGCTATTACGAAATTTACAACAACCTTTGTTTAAATGGCGGGATAAAACTTCGTGAAGGCTACTACCGGACTGTCCAAAATAACATTTGCATAAACAATGGATTTCATCCGCATGTGTGGCAAAAAAACAGTGGTGACATTATACAGGGAAATATTTTTGCTTCGGCTCATCAACCGATTGCTGTCGATTACTGGGGAAAGGAAGTTGATTTCAACTGGTTTATAAATCCCAATGATTTGGTGAAAGTTCAACAATTAAAAGTGGATTTGAACAGCGAGGCAGGCGATCCACTTTTTGTTGATCCCAAAAAAGGCGATTTTTCTGTTTCAATTGAAAGTCCGGCATTTGCAATGGGTTGGAAAAACTTTCCGATGGATAAATTCGGAGTCCAAAAACCGGCTTTAAAAGCAATTGCTGAAACACCCAAAATACCTGAAATGTTGCATGCTGAAATTGTGTTAAATAATACAGTAAATTTTTATGGAGGACGAATAAAAAACCTTACTTCCGATGGCGAAGTTTCTGCAACTGGGATGAATAAAAAAATGGGTGTTCTGGTAATAGTTGCACCTGCTGAAGGAATATTTAAAACATTGAAATTATTGCGTAACGACGTAATTCTGAAAGTAAATGGAGTTCAGGTAAATGATGTAGCGGAATTGAGTAAAATTGTTGCAAATCAGCAGATAGAAACAATTTTAATCTGGCGGAATCAATCGGAAAAACAAATTCAAAATCGGAAGTAAAAATTCATTTTTTTAAACAGGAAAACTTAAATCTTTTAAAATGAACAACAGAAAAATATTTTTGACTCTTTATACACTCGTTATTTCTTTGAGTTTGGTTGCCCAACAAACCCAAATCAAATTTCTATCCGGCACCGATGCAGCCAACACTGTGGAATGGGATTTTTTTTGCACGGATGGCCGAAACAGCGGTAAATGGACAAAAATACCGGTTCCTTCAAACTGGGAATTACAGGGTTTTGGAACCTATAATTATGGCCACGATTGGAAAGACAGCAATATAAAACTTGGTCTTGAACACGGTTTGTATAAACATGAATTTGAAGTTCCTGCCAGCTGGAAAGGTAAAACTGTAAACATTGTTTTCGATGGATCGATGACCGATACAAAAGTAAAAATCAATGGAAAATCTGTCGGAGAAATCCATCAGGGCGCTTTTTACCGCTTTAAATACGACATTTCGAAATTGCTGAAATACGGGAAAACAAACCTGCTGGAAGTGGATGTTGACAAACATTCATCCAACGAATCGGTTGTTCAAGCTGAACGGCAAGCTGATTTCTGGATTTTTGGAGGAATTTTTCGTCCTGTTTTTCTTGAGGTTTTGCCCGAAATCCACATAAACCGGGCAGCAATTGATGCAAAAGCCGATGGTTCTTTTAATGTTTTAATCGAAACAAATAATTCAAAATCAGATTATTCAGTATTAATTGAATTGTACGATTTAAAAGGAAATAAAACCGGGGAAACAATTCAATCTATAATTGAAAAGGGAATTTCTGAAAAAATGGTTTCAGGAAAATTTAATGGCGTTAAATCCTGGAATCCGGAGTGGCCAACTTTATACGACATGAAGATCACTATTAAAAATGGCGAAAATATTATACATGAAGTAAGTGAGCGAATTGGATTCCGAACTGTTGAACTTCGCAAACATGACGGGATTTTTGTTAACGGCGAAAAAGTGATTTTCAAGGGAGTAAACCGCCACTCGTTCTGGCCCGAAACAGGCCGTTGTTTAAGCAACGAAAATCTTTTGAATGATGTTCTTTTAATGAAAGAAATGAATATGAATGCGGTTCGCTGTTCGCATTACGTACCTGATAAAAGGTTTTTGGATTTATGCGATTCGCTAGGAATTTTCGTTTTGGATGAAGTTACCGGTTGGCAGGATTCTTACGACACAGTTATTGGCCCAAAACTGGTGAAAGAAACCATTCTGAAAGATGAAAATCACCCTTCTGTTGTAATCTGGGATTTGGGAAATGAAGGTGGCTGGAATTTTGCCAACGAAAAAGGTTTTCATGAACTTGACATTCAAAAACGCCCTGTAATTTATCCGTGGCTTTTAAAAAATGGTGTGGATACATATCATTATCCCGATTTCTCTTATTCAATTGGCAGGTTTATATCGGGCAACGACCCATTTATGCCAACCGAATTTATGCACGGTTTATACGATGGAGGTTTGGGTGCCGGATTGGATGATTTTTGGCGGAATTACGAAACATCGCCATTGTTTGCAGGCGCATTTTTGTGGGTTTTTGCCGATGAAGTTGTTTTGCGGACTGACAGGGAAGGAACTGTTTACGACGCAAGCGGCAACAACGCCCCGGATGGGATTTTAGGTCCGCACCACGAAAAAGAGGGAAGTTTTTACACAGTAAAAGAAATTTGGTCGCCCGTGCAAGTTGATCCGGTTACGATAAACCGGAAGTGGAACGGTAAACTTTTTCTGAAAAATAAATTCATTTACACCGATTTGAAAGATTGCGGATTTAGCTGGCAAGCCGTTAAAACCGAAATAGGAAGTATAAAAGAAACTATTACAGTCAGCGGGATTTTGACCAGTCCTGCAGCAAAACCCGGAGAAACGGTTCAAGTTCAAATAAATGTTGGAGATGCTTTGCGGGACGCCGATATTTTTCGTTTCAAGGCAATCGATCAAAATGGTTACGAATTATATACCTGGAGCTGGCATGTAGTTCAGCCCGAAGAAAAGGCCAGCGAATTATTTTCAAATGAATTAATAGAATCAGAAATAGAAGTAGTTGATTCTGAAAATTTAATCACTGCTTCGGTTGAAAACCTGAAAATATCGTTTAACAAAGCAAATGGAACAATTCAAAATATTCAGAATGGAGATGGAAAAATTTCTTTGTCAGGTGGACCGGTTCCGGTTGGTATTGATTCTAAAGTTGAAGGAGTAAAATGGGAAAGGAGTGAAAACGGAGATTTTAAAATTGAAGTTTTATATTCAACTTATCCTAAGAAAATAGTGTGGACCTTATACAAAAACGGTTTGTTGAAGTTGGAAGCAGATCCATTACAAGGTGCCGGTGATATCGATTTTATTGGCTTAACTTTTAATTATCCCGAAGAAAAATGCACCGGAGTAAAATGGATGGGCCGCGGACCTTTTCGGGTTTGGAAAAACCGTTTAAAAGGCAGCAATTTTGGAGTTTGGGAAAAAGCTTACAACAACACAATTACAGGTGAAAGTTTTAACGAATTGATTTATCCCGAATTTCAAGGATACCACGGAAATTTGTATTGGGCAACTTTGGAAACTACAGAATCGGATTTCACTGTAATTTCTGAAACTCCAAATTTGTTTTTCAGGTTGTTTACACCTACAAAACCACAAAACGTTCGGGGCGGAGTTTATCCATCATTTCCTGATGGAGATATTTCTTTTCTTTATGAAATTCCGCCTATTGGAACCAAATTTCAACAAGCCGGTTTAATGGGGCCAACCGGGCAAAAAGGAATGTATCGGGGACATGGAGGAGACGAATTTTACCCAATTAAACTGTGGTTTGATTTTAGGGGGAAATAGGGATTTGCTGTTTTAATGTTTTGGTATTCTTTGTATCGTTATTTTAGTTTATCTGTTCCAATCATCAGCTGATTTACTCTTGGAAAATGCTGACCGTAGTTTTTGATTTTTAACAAAATCATTTTTACTTTTAAACGCATTACCAATATTAAAACTGCTTGGATTATAATCTTTGTGGATATAAAATTTAGACTTAATTAATTTAAAATAAATTGAACTACTTTTAAATAACTCTTTCAATTTAAAGAAAATGGATTTTAAAGAAAAATTTAAACTATGGTCAGAAATGTCTGATTTTGAGAAATATTTAATTATTCAGGTTTATATTGAAAGTGTTGAAAAGGATGAGAAATTGCTTATTGAATATTATAAAGATTTAAACGAAAAAGCTAAAATACTAGCTATGAATCCGATTAAGATTGATAAATTTTTGATTAAATTTGATCGGTTGCTGGTTGAATTCTTAAAACAAGATTACGAACAAAGAATTATTGCAGATAAAATTTCTATAGAAAATTATAACAGATTTACATTTTATGGTCTTGGTCTTGTGAAAGGATATTCAGAGGATTCTTTTTTAGCAAGGGTATTTTTTCCAAGTTTATCAAAGATTAGTAAAGTTAAAATTGAATATAAATGGACATTTTCAGCAGATTTTTTTAAACTTAGAATCAAAGCAAAAGCTATTGAATCCTTAAAATCACTGTTATTATTTGAAAATTTGAAAGAGCTTGATATCGCGGTGATTCAAGTGAAAAATATAACTGATTTTGCCTTTAGTCCTTCGTTAGAAATAATAAAACTAAATGGAACAAATCAAGAACTTCAGAATCTAAATTTCTTTTCAGAATTAAAAAATATAAGAGAATTTAATTTGCATAACATATGCATAAAGAGTCTCGATGGAATTGGAAGAATTGAGAATCTAAAGGAGTTAGAATTGCAAGGTGATTTTTCTAATATGGACGTGTTAAGTGACGCAAAAAATTTAGAGATACTTTTTTTAAATTCAAAGTTCATATCAAATATATCCTTTCTATCTAACTTTCAAATGCTTAAAAAACTAAGTTTGAATTCACCTTTGATAAATAATTTTAATAATATCAATAATTGTCACCAATTAACAGACCTATATTTAAATGGAGTTGGAATAGATGATATAAGTTTTATAAAAGGTCTTAACAATATTAAAGTGCTACATCTCAATGATAACTTTATAAAAAATATTGAAATTATCAACTCATTAGTATATCTTGAAGAATTAAGTTTAAACAATAATGAAATAGAGATTTGCAATTTATCAAATCTTAATAAAATTCGACACCTGTTTTTAGATGATAATTCGATCACTACTATCAATAGTATTTGTTTTAATGAAATTATTTCATTGTATATTTCAAATAATCCTATTAAAAATTTGCTTGGAATTGAAAATGCAAAACGATTGTTATATCTTAATATAAATCATTTAAATCTGCCAGATTTTGATCCATTAATGAATTGGGCAAATGAAAGTTATATGGAATTGAATTATATAGGAACAATTATTGGAAAAATAGAAAGTGAAAAGGATTTCATATTAACTCACGACCGTGTTGGGATCCAAAATAGTTCCTGGCGTTTTCCTGTAAGAAGTCTGTTAAGAATTTCACCTTCTTATAAGGAAATGGTTAAAAAATATTTTGAAGAATTAGATAAAAGAGAAATCTAACGAGGAGCATTTTGAAATTTTAAAAAGTACAATTGTTGAGGACAAAGTTTTGGAAAAATACAGAATTGATAAAGATACCCTGCTGCAAAACCAGCAGGAATAAGTTGTCAAGGAGTTTTTAGATTTTATTTCAGAACAAAAAGGAGAATCCCGCCAGTTAACATTAAAATGGAAAAAAGAAGGCAGACTGATTTTGGAATGTTGGGAAGATTAAAAAGGTTTCTGAAAATTAATTGAACTTCATTAACATGAAAGAATTTTACCAAATACGAAAGATTGCCTGTGAGCATTTTTACAAATGGGAAGATGGAGAGGATTTTGATTGGTTACGTAAAGAGTGGCCAAAGTTCCAGCGCTATTTAAATAGTAATCAGGAAATAGAGGAGTTTATTTTGACATTGGCTTATTTTTATAATCTGTTTTGCCATATTTCTTATTTTGAGGGTGAACCAAATATTGAAAAGGCTATTTTTAAACCATCAATTAATAATGATTCAGATCAAATAATATACGATAACTTCGACAAGACACTTGATATACTGATTAAGGTTTATACCTGTCCATATGAGGTTTTGCGACAGTTTAGTACCATTTACATTCAATACGAAATTCCTCATTTTGATGGTCATCGTTTTATTTACCGTTTGTTTGATGATATTTGGGTGGAAGATAATAACCTGACGAATACAGATATGCCATTTTAGACAATCAAAAATACAGAAAAACGAGGTTTGTGCAATAACGTTATTATCAACTGAATAACTTTAATGTATAATTTATGTTCTGGCAGCCAATAAAAAAGACATAATTGAAGTCTGGAACTTTATTTTGAATTTATACCACAGAATTGTTTCAATCTAAAATTTGTATCTTTGAAAAGAGAAATCTTGAAAAGCATGGAACTGACAATAAATATAAAAGACAAGAAACAGGTTGCATCGTTTATCGATCATCTACGTCAATTTGATTATGTTGAAATTATTGATGTAAATGAAGATAATTTTGAAATACCTATTGAACACAAAAAATTACTTGACGAAAGGTTGAAACTTGTCGAAGAAGGAAAAGTAACATATAAAAGCTGGGATTTGATTAGGTTGAAATATGAAAAAAAGGGCGTTTAAAATTGAGATTTCGGCTGAAGCTGAAAAGGATTTTGACAGTTCATATTCGTTTTATTATGATGAAAGCCCCAGATTGGCAACTCAATTTTTCCAGCGCATTAATACCTGTTTGAAAAGCATAAAAAATCACCGCATACATTTCCTTTAGTTTATCATAATCTCCGAAAATATACGGTGAAAGCATTTCCGTTTGTTATTTATTATCGGATTGATGGCTTCGAAGTGAAGGTAGAAGCAATATTTCATACCAGCAGAGATCCAAAAATTTGGAATGAGCGGGTAGGGGAATAACCACTGTAAAGTATCAGAAAATCAGAATTATCCCAATCGTTGGCAGCACAGTTCCTGAGGTATTTGGTAAAGTTTCCAAAACATATTTAGTACCGTTTTCAGTTGTATTATAGTTTCCGTTTGCATCTTGTTGGCGTACTACAATATCTGCCTGTTCAGCCTGGAAATTATAAATGTTTTGTATATCGATATAGAATTTTGCCGTTATTTTATTCAGGTAGAATGACTTGTCAACCCTTAAATCAAGTTGGTGAAATGCCGAAAAGCGCAAAGAATTTAATTTTGAATAATCCAAAGAAGGGCCACCGCTAAGATTCCAGATATCAACATACGAACTTTTTTCGAGATCCCAGGGAGTATAGGGCAATCCGCCCACAAAACGCCAGCGGCCACCAATACGCCAGTTGTTTTTTAATTCGCGTGTTCCGGTTAATGCAATAAGATGTTTTGAATCCCAGCTTGAAGGCCGAAGGTTTCCCCTTGAATCGTCGAATTCGCTGCGTACCAATGTATATGAAAGATTTAGGTTGCCTTTTTTCGCGTTAATCCGGGTTTGAAATTCAGCACCATAGGCATGTCCTTTTGAAGTTGAAAGTACAGCCTCGTCGCCAACCACACCAAAATCGGCTCCTTTGTTGGCTAAACTAATACTATCGTTTACAGAGTAAGGATAGTTCCTGTAATTCTTCCAAAATCCTTCCACCGAAAATAAAACAGTTGAAGATGGCCTGAATTCAAGTCCAGCAATTAAATGATCCACCGAAATATATTGCAGCTTGTTTTGTTTATTTACCAACATATCATTCTCTTTAAAACCCAAAGAAGTGTAGGCAGGTAACTGATAATAGCGGCCTGTGTTAAAATTCAGAATCCATTGGTTTGTTAAGCTGTATGAAGCTGAAAAGCGTGGCGAAAATTGTTTGAACATGTTGTTCATTTCCGAAGAATAATTATTGGCATCAGTTCGCAAACCAAGCGAAAGCGACAACCTTTCACTAAATATATTTTTACTGATTTGACCGAAGAATCCCCATTTCACCAAATTCAGTTTTGTACTATAATCGATATTCACAATTTCGTTGTTGTAGAACTTTTGTAGTTGTGAAGTATTTGTGTAAGTCACAAAATCAACATTTGCACCCACATTTAATTTGTAATCGCCAAATCGTGAAGTATTTTCAAACCTGACTTTATTTTCCATCTCTTCCGAAGAATAATCAATTGTTTTGTTGGCTTCCGAACTGTCATCGTTGTCAAGATATTTTATTGTACTGTTGTTAAAGTGGCTGCGACTTACAACCAAAGTCTGGAAACTGTGTTTTTCGAAGTGTTTGTAAACACCGCCAAGTGTGTAGCTCCATTGTTCGTTTACAGGGATTTGACTTAATATATATTGTTGTGATTCATCCGGATTTTCGATTCCGAGATTCAAATCGAATAAATCTTTTGACCCTAACCCAACAAAAGTAAGTTCATTTTTTTTGTCGATACGCGATTTTACTTTAAACTGAATATCGTTAAAAGTTGGAAGAAAGGGGAGTTCCAGAATATTAAAAAGAAACTTTAGGTAAGATCGACGGGCGGAAATAACATATGTTGTTTTTTCGCCGATTGGGCCGTCAACCGTGC
Organism: Draconibacterium sp.; assembly: GCA_041739985.1. Classification (GTDB taxonomy): domain Bacteria; phylum Bacteroidota; class Bacteroidia; order Bacteroidales; family Prolixibacteraceae; genus Draconibacterium. The sequence goes on from JBGSMW010000073.1 coordinate 38,533, forward strand.
CTGCAATTTCAGAAGCTCCGAGCGTAAACTGAAAGTTTGTTTTATCCGGATTGCCATCAATCTGATTAAATTCAAGTACACCGCTCAACGCATTTCCGCGGTTGGCAGGAAAAGCACCCGAATAGTAGTTTACTTCGCGGATAAAATCGGCATTGATAATACCAACCGGTCCTCCCGATGCGCCCTGGGTTGCAAAATGGTTGATAAACGGCACTTCAATACCATCAAGGTAAAAACGACTTTCCGAAGGTCCGCCTCCGCGGATAATTATATCATTTCGATAAGCCGGAGTTGACTGTACTCCGGGAAACGATTGAATAACCTTTGAAATATCGCGGTTGGCACCCGGGCTTTTTTCAATTTCGCCAATTCCAATTGTTCGTAACGATACAGGGCTTTCTTCTGTTTTCCTAAAAGGTGATGCTTTTACAACAACTTCTTCAATCTGTTCCTTTTGCTCCTCCATTCTAATTTCGATGCTGTTGGCATTTGCATTGCTGACTTCTATTTCTGCTGAAATTGCCTGTTTATAACCAATAAAAGAAGCTTCAAGCCTGATAAAACCGGGTGCGAGACCTTTTAAAACGAAATTCCCATCTAAATCAGTTGTGGTTCCAATGGAAGAACCTGAAACAACAATGTTTACAAACGGAAGTGGCTCGTTATTTACTGCATCAACTACTTTCCCTGTTAAAGATGCTTTTTGTGCAAATACTAAAATGGGAAGTAATGCAATGAGGATAAATATTTTTATTGTTTTCATATTTTTTTAAATCAGATTTAAGATTTTGAGACACAAGCAGCAAGACTGAAGGAAATAAATTTCTAATCGTGATACTAAATACTTTTTATCCTGATACTTTTTATCTATCTAATTCGAACTAAAATTTTGCTGAAAATCTCCTTTGCGGTTGTTAATGTTGTTAAATCGGTAAATAAATCCCCTGTTTTTCCTGATGGCTCGCTATGTCCGACAGCAATAAAATTGTATTCAGTTTTCATTGATTCCGGTTCGATAGTGGTTTCATAAACCAATGCAGGCTGAAGCGAAGTTTTGTAATCAAGATCATCAGGGAATTTGCCATTAGTCCAGTAATCATTTGAATCCCAGGCTTGGTTAACTTCAATAAGCACTTTGAATTTTTTGTTGACTTCCATTTTTGAACCGGTCTCCAATATAAAATTTCCTTTTGGGGTTGCACCTGTTAATGCATCCGGAACAGCAGTTTCAGGTGCCGGAGCAAATAAATCATCTTTTGCTTTAATATTTCGTTTGTGCGACCAGTAAGGTAACGCAGCTGGCCTTCTAACTTCACCCGGTTCATTTTTCCACTTCCCTTTTTCTGCTTCACCGTGACCAAAAACTCCTTTGGCAAAATATTGTGTAACATATAGTGTTTCAACATAATTTCCATCCAAATCTTCAACCCAAATTGCAAACGACGGATGATTATGGAACTTGCCTATGGTCAAATCGAGTTCAAGTCTTGTATTAATCATTTCAGGTATTGTTTTTATTGTTTCCACAGTTTCCGGAAAATTTTTCTGAGATGCGCAACTCATCAGAAAAACAACTGTTAAAAGTGTAAATAGTGTTTTCATTTTCGGTTTTTGTTTAAATATATTGCTGCAATAATAAACAGAAATCATTTGTTATTGTTGAAAACCACCATTGTTTTTTTAAATTAGCGATTGATATAATTGATAAAATGAGAATTGTAATTCAAAGGGTTTCAGAAGCTTCGGTAAAAGTAGAAGGAAGGATTTTATCTGCAATTAATCAGGGAATGTTAATTTTAGCAGGTATTGAGGATGCTGATACGGATGAGGATATCAATTGGCTGACAAACAAAATTGTTCAGTTACGGATTTTTGACGATGAAAACGGAGTGATGAATTTGTCATTAAAAGAAGTTGCCGGGGATATTATCATTGTAAGCCAGTTTACATTGCATGCCAGTACAAAAAAAGGAAACCGGCCTTCATATATTCGTGCATCGAAAACAGATTTTGCGATTCCGATGTACAATAAGTTTATCAATTCGGTTGAAGTTGCATTGGGTAAAAAAGTCGGGTCAGGTCAGTTTGGCGCAATGATGGAAGTTTCTCTTGTTAATGATGGTCCGGTTACAATTATTATCGACTCGAAACAAAAAGATTTATAAAGAAGCCCCACCTATGCTCCCTAAAATGGGGAGGAATAAGAATTTAAGAAATTAAGAATGAAATAAATGAATAAACAGGAAATAACAATTTCTGAAGCCCAAAAAATGGTGGATGACTGGATAAAAACCATTGGTGTCCGTTATTTTAATGAACTGACTAACATGACCATTTTGACAGAGGAAGTTGGTGAACTGGCCCGGATAATGGCGCGAAAATATGGTGATCAGTCTTTTAAAAAATCGGATGAAAAATATAATCTTGGCGATGAAATGGCTGATGTATTGTGGGTTTTGATATGTTTGGCCAACCAAACTGGCATCGATTTAAGTAAAGCTTTTCTTAAAAATATAGAAAAGAAAACTTTACGTGATAAAGAGCGTCATGCAAACAACGAAAAATTGAAATAAAACAATTAGTTTTAGGTTTCAATCAACAAAAACTCTGTGTATGAAACCAATTTTTATAATATTATTCATAATGATAATTACAGCAACAGCTTGTACTGATAAAAATTCAAATCCTGAAAAATGGACAAACGATGAAATAAATTCCTGGTTTGACAAAAGTGATTGGCTTGGAGGTTGGAATGTTTCGCCTGACAATTCGATAAACAAAAGAACTTTCGCAATTTTATATCATAAAAATCAAAGGCATTGGGACCAGGCATTCCATTTCCTGAAATCTGCAAACATGAAAGATTTGCCACTGGGGAAGCAAGAACTCGAAGGCGAACACGTTTTTGTGACCGTACAGGAGTATTTTGGTAAAGCAAAACCTGACGCATTGTATGAATCTCATAAAAAATACATTGATATTCAGTATGTAATTGAAGGAGAGGAGTTAATTGGGCTGACGACACTTGATAAAGTTATAGTTAAAGAATCTTACAACGAAGAAAAAGATATTGCTTTTTACGATTTCGATGGAGGAGATTACCTGAAAGCCACACCTGAAAAGTTCTTTCTGTTTTTTCCCGAAGACGTTCACCGGCCGTCAATTACGGCGGGAGATTCTGTTCAAATTAAAAAGATTGTTGTGAAAATTTTGATTAATTAGTGAACATAATAGGGAGGAACCTACAGCATTTTGTCAAAACTGGAGTGTAATTTGAAAAATCTTGAAAATACTTTCGAAACGAACAGTGGAGAACCATTTATACCGGGCAATTTCCTATCTGAAAGAACATTTTAAAAACGAATCAATTCTCGCCCTTTTGTTTTTTTACCTGTATTGTGGTTAAAAGATTCAATTACCAGATCTCATCTATTTTTTTTCAGTCGTTTTTTTTACCACCTACTTAAATTCAATAGTAGTTGTTCCAACGTTATTTCCATCGGCAAATAAATCAATTGTGTAGGTACCAACCATAAATTCAGCTTCACCGGCATTATCCCAGTAAATATTTACCGGCAAATCCTGACCTTCGTAATTTACTTCGCGCATTGCTGAAAATGGAATTTTTAGATCCTCGAACTGGAATAAATCATTTGGAGATTTTGTCATAAGCAGTTGATCGGGGCGCATAATACGCACATATACATTTTTGGCTCCCCGTTTTGAAGTAATATTTTTACCCAAAACAAACGATATCCTGATAGACACGGCTTTTTGTGCAAACCTTGTTTCCTTTCCCCGGGAATTTAAACCTTCAGCAATTAAATCACGTGTTTCGAGCTGGGCAGCACGTTGCAGTCTTTTATCTTTATTTTCTATGTCCTGGCTTAACTGCTCATTTTTTATTTCAACCTGTTTGAATTGTTCTTTTACCTGTGTGTTTTCAGCCATTAACTGTTCGTTTCGCTTATTGAGAGAATCAATCTGTACAACAAAATCACGCATAATACCGCGCAGAGTAGTAACTTGTTTCTGATAATCAGTAATTTTTTCGTAGCTCACCCTTTTTGTTTGCTCAACTTCAATAAGTAAATCTCTTACTTTGGCCTGCGCATAAATTAATTGTTCATTTATTGTATCATTTTCAGTTTTGAGCAAATCGTAACCGGCAACAATTTGTGTTAATTCATTTTGAATTGAATCTTTTTCTGCCCTGATATTTCCCATTATCATTCCATGTTCCCGGCGTTGCATAAAAAATAAAACAATCATTGCCACAAGAACAACAGAAAGCACTATTACAATAATATTATTTCGAAGGTTTTTAGATTTTTGTGCAGGTATGTTTTCAAATTCACTCATATTGAAACTTATTAATATAACGTACAACGCCACAAAATTAACAATCTTTTGTGCTGCCACAAATTAATAAAGACCGCCAAATCAAAATTGGCAGTCTTTATTAAAATCTATGAGTCAAACTATAATAAATTGCCAAACTTCAACCCAAAATATATAACACGCGGAGATTGATTCTTCGTTGAAATCTTATTGAATGCCGTTAAATAAGTTATTGATTCCATCATTAAAATACATCTTTATGCATCAATAATGATTTGTAATTCAGGTGAAGTATTAAAAGTATCCAGATTTCTATGCCACCTTTTTTACCTCCGCCGAAAGCCTTTCGAAAGCTGCATCGGCTTCTTTTAATGTATCCTGAATTAATTTATTGTAATAGTTTCTGACCAGCTTTGGATTATCTTTTCCATCGGGGTGATTTACGCGGAGGCGCAATTCGCGATGTTTTTGGATAACATCACCAGCTATTTTCAGGATCGCCTCGTTGTCAACTTTTTCATTGTGTTCCAATATAGAGAAACAGTCGTTCAATACCAATGACATCAGAACATCAATGTCTTTTTTTAAGTCTTTTACGCTTGCCATAATTTTTTTGATTTGATGATTAATATAAAAAATATTTCCAGTAAAGCAATATCCCTTACCTGAATGAACCCGATCCACCACCGCCTTGCATTAAGTTTCGCATTTGATCCTGGGTTTCTCCCTGCTCTGTTTCTTGCTCTTTTTTTGCTTTTTCTTCAGCCTCTTTGCGCTGTTTTTCTTCTTCTTCAAAGTCGCGGATTTTTTTCACAAAAGTTAAATCAGGTTTCAAATCCCAGTTATATTCCTTTTCCCAGTTCGACCTGACTTTTACAACTTCATTAATATACAATACCCTTTCTGGCTGATATTTATCCTGGTAACTGCCAGTGTCCCATTTTCCATTTTTATTTCTATCGAAAATAACTTTTGCCTTATATTTTTCAGGTTTCAAATAGTCAAAAATAACCTTCCCGTCTTCGTTGGTAATTTTCTGAACAACAACTTTTTCAGCATCATTGTTACTCACCAACTGAGCAATAATTGGCATTTCAATTCCGGTTAAATTTAGTGTAACCGTACCATAATAATCCTCTTCACGGGCTGTAAATTTCGATTTTAACTTTTTGCTTGTAACTCCATAAATATTTACCGATGCTGCGGAATCAATTTCAAGCATATAAACAGCTCCAGGTTCCCATTTGTACGAAATAAAGTATTTTCGGTATTCAACAGTGTCTTTTTCAAAAATCAAATTTAAAGGTGATTTAAGCGTGTCTTCAGCAAGATACAGTAAAACTTTGGTGCTGTCAAACATTTGAATCGGTTCAGGAGCGAGTATCCCAATATTACTGTTTAGCTCAACCACTGAACTATTTATGTCAGTTTGAAAGTTGAACTGAATAACAGGTTCCGGAGCATCTTCATCGCCATCTTTTGGTTTTTTCTTTTTTGCAGATTTGCTATCATCCTTATTAACAAAATTCATTTCAACAGTATCCCTTTGCAAATAAAGCTGTTTTAAAGAATCTAACTGCAAATAACTGACTTCCATCATTAAGGTATCAAACCGGGCGATTGTAGTATCAGTAATCCAAATTGTCAGCGAGTCAAAAATTTCATTGTATTCTGTTTGATACCAATTGATTGAATTATTGTTAATCAAATTAAGTTGAAAAGAGTCTTTTACCGACTCATTAAAAACAAAAGTACATTTATAACGTGTGTCTCTTGTGTATTTGTCGAGATATTGGTCGAATATATCTTCAGTAAACTGGTGGAGATAAATCGGTTCAGGAAAAAAATGGGTGTGCCCCATAACCGCAATAGTGTCGGTTGCTGTGTAAATCGTATCTACTTCTTCAACATATTCTGACGAAGGGATTATTACTGAATCTTCGAAAGCCATTTCCTCAGCTCCCTCATCATATAATAAATTGTTGTTCCCATCAAAAAGCGAAAAGAGATTATATTTTCCGGGAGCAATATTGTCAATCATAAAAATCCCTTCCTCGTTGGTTTTGGCAATGTAATCGGGCTTTGATCTGAAAAATGCCGAATCATGCAAATTTTTGTGAAGTAACACCAGTCCTTTGTCAATTGGTTCAAGGTTAAAAGCGTTCATCAACCGGCCAGAAACGCGTAACGAATCAAAAACCGGTCCGGTACTGAATGAAAAACGAAAATCATCAAGTGGATTTTTTTCGTTATTGTCGGCTATCGAGTTTTTAAAATCCAGTGAATAAGTTGTGCTGTCTTTCAAATCTTCACTAAACTCGATAACCAATGTTTTTGATTTTGTGCGAATAGTTGGTTTTTTAATCATTGGAGGCGAAATAACCAGCGACTCAGAGATATCTTCTATAGCCAGATATTCGTTAAAGGTTAGCCTAATTTTATCGTCTTTGAAGTTTAAAGTTTTGTATCCGGGTTCGGTTTTCAAAAGTATCGGAGGAATTGTATCTTTTGCTCCACCAACAGGCATTCCGGGGTTCGCACACGATGAAATTATGACAATCCAGGCAAGCGCTGCAACAATAACTAATGGTATTTTCCCTTTAATTTTCATTCATTTTTAATGGAGTACAAACATACTAATTCCTGCAAACATTAAAAGTTATGCTTTGTTAAATAAAAAAGTGATTTAAAATCTTTGTTCAGAATAAAAAAACCTAAATTGTTATGTCATAAAAATCAAGAAATATGTCAAAGAAAAATAAGAAAAGAGAAGGTTTTAAAAAGATTAAAGCCGAAACTTTTAACAAAAAGAAGTTAAAAAACTCAATCATAACTATCTTTTACGGTGAACCGGGCAAAACTGTAAATTACAAACAAATATCAACATGGTTGGGCATTAAAGATATGGAAACCCGTAAACTGGTGAATGCTGTTTTACAGGAATTGCACGACGATGGTTACCTCGAACAAATAGTCCGTGGAAAATATAAGTTGAAAGCAAAATCAGGAACTGTGGTTGGAATTGTTGATTTACAATCGCAAGGTTTTGCTTATGTAAACAGCGATGAAGTTGAACGGCCAATCCTTATTTCATCGCGAAACCTTAACCATGCTATGGCAGGTGACAAAGTAAGTGTGAGATTATTTGCAGCCCGTAAAAAGCATGATTTGGAAGGTGAAATAATTGAGATAATTGAAAGGGCTAAATCAGTCTTTGTAGGTACAGTTCAAACTTCACGTAACTTTGCATTTTTAATTCCCGCCGGGAAAGTTGGGTTCGATATATTTATTCCGCTTGAAAAGCTAAACGGAGCAAAAAATGGCCAAAAGGCGATTGCCGAAATTGTTGAATGGCCGCCAAATGCGCGAAGTCCGTTTGGTCAAATCAAAGAAGTACTCGGTGATGCCGGAAACAATGACACTGAAATGCACGCCATACTTGCCGAATTTGAATTACCACACAAATTCCCTGAAAATGTGGATAAAGCAGCTGAAAAAATTCCTCTTGAAATTCAGGAAGATGAAATTAAAAAACGGAGGGATATGCGCGGTGTAACTACATTTACAATCGACCCACACGATGCCAAGGATTTTGATGATGCGCTTTCATTGCAAAAACTGAAAAATGGCAAATGGGAAGTTGGAGTACATATTGCTGATGTTACGCATTATGTAACACCAAATACAATTATTGAAGATGAAGCGCAAAGCCGGGCAACTTCAGTTTATTTAGTTGATCGGGTTGTTCCTATGTTGCCCGAACGTCTTTCAAATGGTGTTTGCTCACTTCGGCCTAATGAGGACAAACTCTGTTTTTCGGCCATTTTTGAATTAAATGAAAATGCAGATCTTGTAAAAGAATGGTTTGGAAAAACTGTAATCCACTCGAACCGGCGTTTTGCCTACGAAGAAGCACAACAGGTAATTGAAACCGGGGAAGGTGATTTATCGGAAGAAATTCTGACCTTGAACCAACTGGCAAATAAACTCCGTGAAAATCGGTTTAAAAATGGTTCGATTGCTTTTGAGCGGGTTGAAATCAAATTCGAAATTGATGAAAAGGGAAAACCAGTTTCGGTGTATTTTAAAGAAGCAAAAGATTCAAATAAGCTTATTGAAGAGTTTATGTTGCTGGCCAATAAACGTGTAGCTGAGTTTGTAGGGAAAAAGGGAGAAAATAAAACTTCAAAAACTTTTGTTTATAGAATTCACGACAAACCCGATCCTGACAAATTATCAACCTTTAATACATTTATTCAGCGTTTTGGATACGGAATCCAACTCACTACTTCAAAGGCAATTTCATCATCACTCAATAATTTACTCAATAACGTAAAGGGCAAAAAAGAACAAAACCTTGTTGAAACCCTTGCCATTCGAACAATGGCAAAAGCTGCATATTCAACACGGAATATTGGTCATTATGGTTTGTCTTTTGAATATTATTCGCACTTCACTTCACCAATTCGCCGTTATCCTGATATGATGGTTCACCGGCTTTTGGAGAAATATCTCGCAGGTGGTAGATCGGCCAACGAACAAAAATATGAAGAGTTGTGCAAGCACTCATCCGACATGGAAACCCGCGCTGCCAATGCAGAACGTGCTTCAATAAAATACAAACAGGTTGAGTTTATGCAGGATCACATTGGGCAAATTTATCCGGGAGTTATTTCAGGAGTAACTGACTGGGGTATTTTTGTAGAGCTCGAAAACAAAATTGAAGGAATGATCCCGATTAGGGAATTAGATGACGATTTCTATATTTTCGATGAAAAGAATTATTCGCTTGTTGGTCGTCATTCTCATAAAACTTATCAATTGGGAGATGAGCTGAAAATAAAAATATGGCGAACTAATCTGGAAAAAAAACAGCTTGATTTTCAACTGGTATCAAAAGGCAATTAATTAATTTTCGAATAGTAACCTTTTGTCTTTTATCTGTTTATAGGACTTTCGAGATGCAAAAGTTTTTGTCGTCTGGTAAAGTAAAATATTCAAAACAGTTTTGACGGCAAAATATTTGGTTATATTTGTTTCCTTTTTTAATGCTGTTAAAAGTGAATAAAAATGCAAACCAAAAATGAAATTGGGTATAAAAAGGATTTAAACCGTGAAAACATCCTGAAAATTGCCCGCGAAATTTTCAGTAAATATGGTTTTAAAAAAACCACCCTCGATGATATTGCCAATGCAGTGCGAAAGGGGAAAAGTTCTCTTTATTATTATTTCGAAAGCAAGGAAGATTTATTTCAGGCTGTAATAATGAAAGAGGTTGATATTTTAGCTCATGAACTTGAGATTGTTATCAACCGAAATACCGACCCAATTGATAAACTTCGCGACTATATTCTTACAAAGCTTACTACATTCAGAAGTTTGGCCAATTTTTACCATGCCATTGAAAATGACGTTACTGCAGTTGGTTTTATAAATGACGTTAAACGCCGTTATGAACTTGATGAAATAAGAATGATAAAACGGATTTTAATTGAAGGTGTAAGAAAAAATGAATTTGAAATTTATGATTTTAACCTGGCAGCCATTGGAATTACTACCGCAATAAAAGGCCTTGAAATGCCACTTTCAGCAGGAACTTATGGAAACGTAAATATTGAAAACAGTGTAGATATTATCCTGAAAATTATTTGTTACGGGATAATGAAGAGGTAAAATGTTTTGCAAATTTTAAGTAAAGGATGTTTTTCAAAGGAAGGGCATCCTTTTCTTTTTTAGAATAATCGGAGAATTAATATTTCAACATCCTAAAAAAGCGAAAGGCCGGTTCAACAACCAGCCTTTTCTCAATCAACCTAAACCTAAACTAAACCAAAAACCTAACCATTTTTACATGGTGAGTAAAACTGATGTTTACTCTTTGTAGTATCATTAAAACACACAGTTTGAAAAAAGGTTTATAGATTTGGATAATTTTTCAAAAAAAAATTATTTATTTCTGTAACTCAACAATCAAGGCTGTTTTAGCCGGGATTTTAATTTCTGAAATATCTTCAATTAATTTACCCATGATTATTTCCTTACCGGATTTATACCTATTTATAATTTCTGAAAACCGGGATGTTGAAACAGTTTTTTCGGTTTCATTCTTATTCAGTAAAACCATAACAGCCTCATCATTATTATATCGGAAATATGTATATACGCCGTCTTGTGGCACAAAATGCATTAATTTACCATTATGGATTACAGATTTGTTTTTACGCCAGTTTTGTATTTTAGACAAGTAATCCTGCATCCCACTTTGCCCGGCAGTAAGCCCAACCCCGGTAATTGCATTTACTTTATCGCCTTGCCATCCACCAGGAAAGTCAGCCCGTATATTTCCATGTTCGCTGCCTTCGTGGCGCATTAAAATTTCTGTACCGTAATATATTTGTGGAATTCCACGCATGGTTAAAAACAAAACTACTCCCATTTTCAGCAAATCAACATCTTCGCGAACCTGTACAAAAAACCGCGACATGTCATGGTTATCGGGGAAAATAACAAGGTTGTCAGCATCGGGATAAAGAAAATCGTTGGCTAAAGATTCGTAAATTTGAATCAATCCGTTATCCCAGTTTTCATTGTTTCTTAAGCCACCGCTTACCGCATTTTGCAATGGAAAATCCATTAACGAAGGCAAATAACATTTATAACCATCGGAATTTACTTTCCCTTTTTGCCAATACGAAACAATGGCAGGGTTCATTGTCCATTCTTCGCCAACAATGTTGAAGTCAGGATATTCGTCAAGCACTCGTTTTGTCCAGGTTGTCATCATATTTTTATCGGGATATGGCCATGTATCCTGCCTGATTCCTTCCAACCCAACATATTCGATCCACCAAATACTGTTCTGAATCAAATATTTTTCCATAAACGGGTTCTTTTGATTCAGGTCGGGCATTGTAGGTACAAACCATCCATCTACCATTGCACTGCGATCGGCTTCTGAAGCATGGGGATCCTGATTAACTGTTCGTCTGTGACTTGTAATTTTATAATCAGGAAAATTGTTAATCCAGTCATTCATTGGCAGGTCGTTCATCCACCAATGTTCCGAGCCGCAATGGTTAAAAATCATGTCCATTATCAACTTCATACCACGTTTATCGAGCTCGTCATTTAATTGGCGGTACTCTTCATTTGTTCCGTAACGAGGATCAACTAAATAAAAATCGGTTGTTGAATATCCATGATATGAAACCTTTGTCATATTATTTTCGAGGACAGGATTTAACCAAACGGCTGTGAATCCCATTTTTTGCAAATAATCGAGCGAATTAATTATTCCTTGAATATCGCCGCCATGCCTGCCATTTTTGTTGCTGCGATTGGGTTTTTCCTTCATACCTTCAACCCAGTCGTTGTTTGGATCTCCATTAATAAACCTGTCAGGCGTAATCAGATAAATTACATCAGAAGTATTAAATCCGGTGCGGGAAGCCGAATTTTTTTCACGGGCTTTCAATTCGTATAAATAACTTTGAAGTACTTTACTCCCTTTTGTAAACTGAATCTCAAACGTACCGGGTTGCACATTTTCTGCCAAACGTAAATCAAGGAACAGGTAATTTGGATTTTGTACTTTTGTTACTGAAATTAGTTCAACCCCGGGATATTTAATTGCCACGTCAGTTTCCGAAATTTTTTCTCCATAAATCATCAGTTGTAATTCAGGAGATTTCATTCCGACCCACCAAAACATGGGTTCAACACGATCCAGTTTCTGTGAAAACGTATTCAAAAAAAATGCTAACGCAATTATTGTAAAAAAGAATTTTTTCATCTGCTTATTTTTAAAATTGACTTAATCAAATGTGGTTATAACTGTCGTATTCAATTAAATTGATATCCGTCGGAAACTGCATGACTTTGTTTTTCAGGCAGGAATGTACTTTTCTGTTTGTATTAAATATAATCATCTTCAATTGAATGTGTTATTTATTTATTTCAATTGTCTTATTTCCTTCAAGAAAAATTGGTGTTCCGAAAACTTCCAATTGTACATTAACATTTGAGTAATTCACGATTATTAGCTTCCCTTTTTCCTTTTTTAAGCTTAAATGTGCTCCCCTGAAATCAATTCTGAATTGATAGGATTTCCACTTGTCAGGAAGAAAAGGATTTAAAACCAGTTTGTTCTCATGGGTACGCATTCCACCAAAACCCATTACAAACGACATCCAGGTTCCTCCCATACTTGTAATATGAAGCCCGTCTTCGGTATCGTGATTGTAATTGTCTAAATCCAATCTGGCGGTGCGCAAATACATTTCGTATGATTTCTGCTGATAACCGATTTTTGCCGCCAAAATCGAATGAACACATGGCGACAAAGACGATTCGTGAACTGTCAGTGGTTCATAAAAATCGAAATGCCGCTTAAGTTCTTCTTGGGTAAAATCATTTTCAAACCAAAACAAACTTTGCAAAGTATCGGCCTGTTTTATATAGCACGAGCGTAAAATCCTGTCCCACGACCATTTTTTATTTATTGGTTTGTCGTTTGCCGAAAGTTCGGAAACAGGGATTAATTCCTTGTCGTCAAAACCATCCTGCTGAAGATAAATTTTTCGCCCGGCATCCATCGGGAAATACATTTTAGCGATAATTTCCTTCCATTTTTCAGTTTCTTTTATGGCATTAAATTTCCATTTCGAAACCATTTCATCATATAATAACGGATACTCTTTTTGAAGAAATCCGATCACTTCGAGTGTATATTTGAGCGTCCAAACAGCAATGTAATTGGTGTGAAAATTATTGTTCACATTGTTTTCGTACTCGTTGGGCCCGGTAACACCAAGCATCACAAATTTCTGTTTTTTAACTGACCAGTTAATCCGCTGACTCCAAAAACGGCTTATTGCAAGCAGCACTTCAAAACCATAAGGAGCAAGGTATTCTTTGTCGCCGGTGTAGTTTACATAGTTGTAAATAGCGTAGGCAATTGCACCGTTTCTGTGAATTTCCTCGAAAGTGATTTCCCATTCATTGTGGCACTCCTCACCATTTATTGTCACCATCGGGTACAAAGCTGCACCACCATTAAAACCAAGTTTTTCAGCATTTTCAATGGCTTTGGTTAAATGTTGGTGCCTGTATAAAAGCAGTTTTTTCGAGATATCAATTGAAGCAGTGCCCAAATAGAATGGCAAACAATAAGCTTCGGTGTCCCAGTATGTTACGCCACCATATTTTTCGCCGGTAAAACCTTTCGGACCGATATTTAACCTTTTGTCTTCCCCCGTGTAAGTTTGGTTCAACTGAAAAATATTATATCGGATGCCTTGCTGAGCGGCAACGTCACCTTCAATTTTAATATCACTTGTTTCCCATTTTTTTAGCCAAAGATTTTTGTGGTTCCCGAACAAAAAATCAAATCCTTTTGAATTTGCATCTGAAACCAGGACTTTTGCCGAAGAAGTAAGTTGATCAAATGAAAAATCGAGTGAGGAAATAGTAGAAGCGTATTTTTCGATTGACAAAGTGTCTCCTTTTTCAATTTCAACAGTTTGGGTTGCCTCAACATATTTTTCTTTTGTTGAATTCGATATTTTAGAGCATTCGGGTTTCCCATTTTTTAATACCTGGAAAATCATAGCCGTGCTCACCCTGAATTTTGTCTTCAATGTTTCGAGTGTAATGTTGCCTTCGCATCCATCTATTTCTTTTGAAACTTCAACCCAGAATTTCTCATCGTAATTTGAATCTTCGTTAAACACATCACCATCAATATACGGAGTTACTGTTATTTTGCCTGAAAAATTAATTGCTTTAAGATTATATTGAATTGCACCAATGGCTGTATTTTCAATGCTTACAAAGCGTTTTGAAATAACTTCAACTATATTTCCGTTGTCAAGCTCAGCAACAAAACTTCGTGAAAGCAAACCATGCTGCATATCTAAAACGCGGTTAAAAGAATGGATTTTTACCTTTGCCAGATCCAGCTCCTGCCCGTTGATTGAAATGTTTATTCCAATCCAGTTGGCTGAATTGATGATTTTTGCAAAATACTCGGGATAGCCATTTTTCCACCAGCCAACACGTGTTTTGTCGGGGTAATAAATTCCCGCAACATAAGAGCCCTGAAGGGAATCTCCTGAATATTTTTCCTCAAAATTGGCCCGGTGCCCCATTTTTCCATTCCCAATGCTGAAAATGCTTTCGGAAATGCGGTTGTTTTCGGGCTCAAATCCTTCCTCAATAATTCTCCAATTGTGATGTTTTATATAATCTTTCATCCTTATTTTTCTTTTTCAAACTAAACCAACTTCAACAATTCGTTCACTGTTAACCTGTAAAAACCGCTGATAACGACATCTGCAGATTTTAATGTTTGCGGGTCGCCAACGCCAATGGCAATCATTCCGGCATTTTTCGCGGCTTCGATTCCTGCAACAGCATCTTCAAAAACCACACATTGAGAGCTGTGGACTTTCACAGCCATTGCACCTTTTAAAAATACTTCGGGATCAGGTTTGGCTTTATTCACTTTGTTACCATCGATTACTGCATCAAAATAATGCTCAAGGCCTATTTTTTCAAGAATCAACGGTGCATTTTTGCTTGCTGATCCGAGAACAATTTTTATTTCTGCATTTTTTGTTGATTGTAAAAATTCTGTCACACCCGGAAGAATCTCATCCGGTGTCATTTTCGAAATCAGGCCAACATACTGATTGTTTTTACGTGTGGCAAGTTCAATTTTTGTCTGCTCATCAAAATCCTTCTTTCCAATTTCCAGAAGAATTTCCAGGGAACGGACCCTACTAACCCCTTTTAAACGCTCATTATCCTCTACGGTAAAATCGAATCCAAGGCTGTTGGCCAGATCTTTCCACGCCAGATAGTGGTATTTTGCTGTATCAACAATTACCCCATCGAGATCGAAAATGAATGCTTTAATGTTTCTCATTTTTTTCTTTTTGGACTATCAATGTCATCTACGAAAAATACAGTCAGGGCGGCTATCAACATTGATATCCCTCCAGCAACAAGCGCCCAGATTGCATCGCCACCAAAGTACCTGCGCATTAGAAATCCCAGAATACTTGCTGCAAGAATTTGCGGTATGACAATAAAAAAATTGAAAATACCCATGTAAACTCCCATTTTATGTGCAGGCAGCGAGCCAGTGAGAATTGCATAAGGCATAGACAAAATGCTCGCCCACGCAATTCCGATGGCTACCATCGAAAGCAAAAGCAAATCAGGATTTGTAATGAAATAGAAAGACAACAAACCGAGTCCTCCAATTGTCAGGGAAACAGAATGTGTTGCTTTACGGCTTGTATATTTTGCCAAAACCGGTAAACTAAAAGCTACAACAGCTGCAAAACCGTTGTAAATTCCGAACAAAACCCCGACCCAGTTTGCTCCCTCGTTATACAAGGCAGAAGAAGTATCGGTGGTGCCGTATATGTGTCCGGTAACTGCTGCGGTAGTATAAATCCACATGGCAAAAAGAGCAAACCACGAGAAAAACTGCACAATAGCCAGTTGCCCCATGGTTTTTGGCATGTTCGCCATGTCGGTCATAATTTCGACAAGCCCGTTTTTTGACCGATCTGATTTTGATAAAGCGAAAGTTAAAAACTGGATTGCCCCGTAAACTGCCAATCCGCCTCCAAGGATATACATTTCCTTTTCGAGCCCACGGTTAAAAACAAAGTAAACCAGCGCCAGTCCAACAAATAAAAAAATTGCGCCGTTCCGCAGAAAAACATCATGCAGTTGCGAAGCCTGTTTGTAGTTAGCAGCAGATGATAAATTTGCTTCAGTTTGTAATTCTTCAAATGCTTTCAATTCATCAGGCGGATATTCCTTTGAACTGAATACCGTCCAAACAACGGCGCTTATAAAAACGATTCCCCCAATATAAAACGATAATTTTACAGAGGGAGGAATGACACCTTCAGCAGCTGTATTCTCAATCCCAAACCAATTTGTCATCGCATAAGGAAGAAAAGAAGCTACAATAGCGCCAGTTCCGATAAAGAAACTTTGCATTGCAAACCCGCTGGTTCGTTGTTCGGAAGGCAAATTGTCTCCAACAAATGCACGAAATGGTTCCATCGAGATGTTGATTGAAGCGTCCATTATCCAAAGCGTACCAATGGCAATCCAAAGAGTTGGCGAGTTTGGCATAAACAAAAGCGAAAGTGATGCAAGTATTGCCCCTACCAACAAATAAGGTCGGCGGCGCCCCAATCTGCACCAGGTTTTGTCACTGTAATGGCCGATGATGGGTTGAATAATAAGACCCGTTAATGGTGCAGCAAGCCAATAAACAGCCAGCCGATCGACATCGCCGCCCAATGTTTGAAATATGCGTGAAACATTTGCATTTTGAAGCGCGAAACCAAATTGAATGCCCAGAAATCCAAAACTCATGTTCCAGATTTGCCAAAAGCTTAGCATAGGTTTTTTGACCATATGTATTAATTTAAAAATTGATAACAGGCTAAATTACAATTTTCAGCCAACAGAAAATTACGGGGTAAACAAGAAGTAGTTGTGATGATTTGCCGGGACAAATATAAAACAGAATTATTTGCAATTCCAAATATTTGAATGACCTCAAATTACCAGAACCCAGGAATTTCTTGCTGAATTGTAGATTTCAAACGTTTGCGGTGAACAAAATAATTTTTTTCTTTTTTTCTTAAAACGCAGATGAACCTCTGACAATTAGATTTGTATTCAGCACTTTTATTTCGAAAGGACTTTCAGTTTTGTTGTTTTTAATACGATTCAAAAGCATTTCGGCTGCAATAGTTCCCATTTCATAACCATGCTGATCAACAGAGGTTAACGCCGGATCTGTGATTCCTGACAGGCGACCGTCAGAAAAACCTACAACAGCAACTTGTTTTGGAATTTTAATCCCTTTTTTTAGCATCGTTTGCATGGCACCAATTGCAGTAAGATCATTAACCGCAAAAATACCATCAATAGCAATTTTCTCCTCCAACAGATTCAATGTTACAATTCTTGCTTTTTCAAAATTATCTGCTTCAATAATCCATTTGTCCAAAACCTGTAAACCGGCTTCACGCATAGCTTTTAAATATCCTTCCTTACGCAACTGACCAATTAACAGGTTTTGAGGTCCGGCAAAATGTGCAATTTTTTTCCGGCCACCTTTTATTAAGTGCATTGTGGCATTATAGGCAGCTTCCAAATCATCAACAATTACCTGGTCGGCTTTAAAGTTAGGAACCACCCTGTCATAAAAAACAAGTGGAACATCATTCTCCTGAATTTTGTAAAAATGATCATAATCCAGCGTCTCCTTTGTTATGGAAGCCAAAATACCATCTACGCGATTAGCCAAAAGAGTTCGAACATTTACCACTTCGCGATCGTACTTTTCGTTCGACTGGCAGATTATTACATTAAAACCAGCATTGTAGGCAACATCCTCAATACCACTTATTACTGAAGAGAAAAAATAATGAATAATTTCAGGAATTATTACACCGATTGTGTTTGTTCTGCGTTGTTTAAGACTTAGAGCAACAGCATTTGGCTGGTAATTATATTTTAGCGCCAGTTCCTTTACAGCATTTCTTGTTTCGGAACTAATATCGGGATGATCTTTCAATGCCCTCGAAACTGTTGATGCTGAAATTCTTAACTCCCTGGCAATATCTTTTATGGTTATCGGACTGTTTTTCATTACTTAATAAGACATAAATCACCAAAATTGGTTTAATATATCAATTTACAAAATTGTTTAATAAAAGTAATACTATTCCTTTTTACACTTGAGTTTCGCCTCCCTTTAGGTTGAACACAATTATTCAAAAAAATTCAACACTTAAACGTTAATGAATTCAATTAACCGCCAGCAAAGTTCATTTCTTTATAACTTTTTCAACTTTAAATAATCACAAAAAAATCACTCTTTAGTTAAATTGACCAGTTGTTTTAAAAACAAAAAAGAGTGATCAAAACATACCTACCAGTAACTACCTGTTGTATAACATGTTTGGCGCAAACGACACCGCAAACGTTTGCGGTCTTTTGTTCATCAAATGTCATATAAATCAATTAACATTTTTTTTACATTCGCCCAGAATTTTGCGCTGAGTTGAATAAGAAATTAAGTTAAATTGTTGATTATTTGCCATTTAAGAGACAGTTAAAAATTATTTAACAAACGTAACAACGATTATAAACTAATAACATTAAAGATGAGGATTATTTGTAAAAACCTTAAAATCTTATTGTTTTTTATTGCCGCACTTACTACAAGCATAGGATATGCGCAGGTAAAAACAATTACAGGTAAAGTAACCGATGCAAAAACCGGTGAACCATTGCCTGGTGCTACTATTGCAGTTAAAGGAACTACAATAGGAACTATCACTACTATCGATGGGGATTTCGATTTGAACATCCCGAACGATGCCCAAACTTTGCTTTTCGCATTTATTGGGATGAAAAACAGGGAAATAGAAATTGATGGACAAACCATATTCAACATCGCCCTTGAAGAAGATGTATTTGGCCTGGACGAAGTTGTAGTAATTGGATACGGACAGGTAAAAAAAGGAGATGCCACTGGCTCCGTAACAGCGATTAGCTCCGATGATTTTAACAAAGGTGCTATTACATCAGCCCAGGATTTACTTGTTGGTAAAGCATCCGGTGTGGTAATTACAACCGCGGGTGGTGCACCCGGAAGTGGATCAACAATCCGTATTCGTGGAGGTTCTTCATTAAATGCTTCAAATGATCCGTTAATTATTATCGATGGTGTACCTATTGATAATAATAATGTTTCAGGAAGCAGCAACTTTCTCTCGTTTGTGAACCCTAATGACATTGAATCGATGAATATCCTGAAAGATGCATCAGCAACAGCAATTTACGGGTCAAGAGCATCAAACGGGGTAATCATTATCAATACAAAAAAAGGAAAAGTGGGTTCTCCGATGACAATTAACGTTGATATAAATTCGTCAATTGCAACCCCCATAGAATATATGGATGTGTATTCGGGGGATGAAATGCGGAAAATTGCCATGGATAAAAAAGGTTTGTTTGGTGCTGACAGTTACAATCAATTGTGGAACGAAAACACAAACTGGCAGAAGCAAATTTTCAGAACCGCAGCTTCGCAAGACAATAATTTAAGCATTTCAGGATCGGTAAAAGATTTGCCTTACCGTGTTTCGGTAGGTTATACAAATCAAAGAGGTATTCTGAAAAACACCGATTTGCAGCGATTGACAGGAACATTAAGCCTTAATCCAACATTACTCGACGGTGATTTAAAAGTAAATGCCAATGCAAAAGGGATGCTTACAGATAATAATTTTGGGGATAATGGTGCAATAGGTTCAGCCATTTCTATGGATCCAACAAAACCAATTTATGATGGCAACCCTAATTCAGCCGGCTACTTTCAATGGAGCAATTACGGAGCAAATTTAGGGACACCAAACCCAGTAGAACAGTTGATGGAAGTTGACAATAAATCGAATGTAAAAAGAGCAATCGGAAACATTCAGTTAGATTACAAACTTCCGTTCATCCCTGATATGCATGCCAATTTGAATGTGGCAACTGACTACACAAAAAGCGAAGGTCATAACAATCGTCCAAGCACTTCTCCATCGGTGTTAACAAGTCCGTTATGGGGAAAACTGAGCAATTTCGATGCAAAAAATACAAATGACCTGCTTGATTTCTATCTGAATTACACAAAAGATTTGGAAAGTATCAAAAGCAGGATCGATGCGACAGCAGGTTATTCATGGCAACATTTTAAACGCGAGGGAAATACTTATACCCGTGGGATAGTGGATGCAAATCACACAGCACAGGTAACTGAAAACTCATCATTTATAACTGAGAATTACCTTGTTTCGTTTTTCGGACGTTTGAATTACACGCTTGCCGACAAATACCTTTTAACAGCCACAGTTCGTCAGGATGGTTCATCCCGGTTTATTGGCGACAACAAATGGGGAATTTTCCCCTCGGCAGCTTTCGCATGGAAAATTAAAGAAGAATCATTTTTAAAAGATGTAAAAGCTGTTACCGAAATGAAAGTAAGGTTAGGTTGGGGTGTTACCGGACAGCAGGATATTGGAAAAGATTACCCTGCCCAGGCAGCTTATATTCTTTCTTCTCCAGGTTCTTTCTATCCAATTGGCGGCGAATTTCTCCCAACTTTGCGTCCAAGTGCCTACGACCCGGATATAAAATGGGAAGAAACAACAACCCAAAATATTGGACTCGACTTTGGCTTTATCAATAACCGGATTTCAGGAGCAATTGATGTTTATAAACGCGTTACCGATGATTTGTTGAACACAGTAACCATTCCAACCGGTAGTAACTTTTCAAACACATTGCTTACAAACGTGGGCAGTCTTGAAAATAAAGGGCTTGAATTTTCATTGAATTTAATGCCCATCTCAAAAGATGATATGTCATTGGAGTTTGGATTTAACTTTACCTATAACGAAAATAAAATCACAAAACTTTTACTAAACGACGATCCAAATTAAATTGGAATATTATACGGAGATGGAATGACTGGTACAAAACAGGTTACCCGGGTTGGTTATCCGGCCTACGCCTACTTTGTAAATCAACAGGTTTACGGGTCAAACGGTATGCCGATAGAAGGATTATATGTTGATTTATCAGGCGAAGGTGGTGCAGTAAATGGCGACAATTCCGATAAATACATTTACCACAATCCTGTTGCCGATTATTTAATGGGACTTTCGTTCCGTTTTCATTACAAAGATTTTGATTTCTCGGGTTCTTCGCGAACAAGCATTGGGAACTATGTATATAACCAGGTTGCTGCGGGTGCTTCTTATGACCAGATGAACCAAATTGGTTACTGGAAAAACTTCCCAAAATACCTTGATGACACTCAATTTGTAAAAAGGCAATTTACTAGTGACTATTTTGTGAAAAATGCTTCGTTTTTTAAATTGGATAACCTGAGCATTGGTTACTCACACAAAGACATTCGGGGAAAAATGATTCCAAGGTTGAGTTTTACAGTTCAGAATGTTTTGACCATAACTGACTATGAAGGAATAGATCCCGAAGTACCAAGTGGTATCGATAATAACTTCTATCCAAGACCACGCACATTTATGTTTGGCATTGGATTTACCTATTAACATTTAAAATTAATTCGTCATGTTTAAAAATAAAATATTAAATGCAATCTTTCTTTCAGCACTGATGGTTACTTCGTGTGTGAATGATCTGGATGTAAAACCAATGGACCCTGATACAATATTGGCCGGTAACCTGAACGACAACCCGGTTTACATGAAACAAGTGCTCGGTAAAATTTATGCCAGCTTCATTATACCCGGACAAGGAGCAAACGGCGGCGCAGATATCAGTGCATCAGATGAAAACTTTTTTACAACCATGCGTGCGCTTTGGAACCTTCAGGAAATTACAACCGATGAAGCGATTTGTGCCTGGGGCGATATTGGAATTTCTGATTTGAACACGCAAACCTGGAGCCCGAGTAACCCATTTCTTACAGCTGTTTACCAACGTTTGGGGTTGAGTATTACATATGCCAACGACTTTATTCGTTTAACTGCCGACAATCCTGACCTGGTGAAGTACAATGCTGAAGCACGTTTTTTGCGTGCACTGGCTTATTATTGGTATATCGACCTCTTTGGAAATCCACCATTTACAACCGAAGAAGATGGAGTTGGCAAATTTTATCCAAAACAGATTCAGCGTGCTGATTTATTTAATTACATCGAATCGGAATTAATAGAGATAGAACCTCTTTTGGGCGAACCAAAGTTTTCGTATCCGCAAGCCGACAGGGCTGCTGCTCAAATGTTGCTTGCCCGGCTTTATTTAAATGCCAAAGTTTATACAGGTACTGCCCAGTGGGAAAAATGCAAAACCTACTGCGATAAAGTAATTAACAGTGGCGCATATTCTTTAGCCACAAATTACAGACAGAATTTCAGTGCCAACAATGATGGGAAACACAACCCCGAAATGATTTTTGCCTGGGAACAGGATGGAATAAACACCCAGGGATTTATTGGGACAACCTTCCTTATTGAATCAAGCAGCGATTCCAAATACATTCGTGCCGAAGATTACCACGGTTTGACATCAAACACAAACTGGAACGGGAACCGCGCCCGAATTGATTTTATGAATATTTTGGTTGATACACTGAAAACCTACGGTGGCAATCCAATCCCGGCTGACGATGTTGAATTTTCACAAAGTAAAGACAATCGTGTTTATCTGAAAATGAAAAGCAGCATGAACATTCCAAGTGCATCATCAAGTGGCGATTATGGTATTGGAGTTTATAAATTCACTGCTAAAAATGCCGATGGCAGCCAGGCAACAAATTACAACACTGCTTATGCAAGTACCGATTTCCCCATTTTCCGTTTGGCTGATGCTTATTTAATGCGTGCCGAAGCTTTGTTTAATATGAATCAGGCTGCAGCTGCTGTTGACGACGTAAATGTAATTCGCGAACGCGCATTTGGTAACACCGATGGAAATATAACAGTTGGTGATCTTACTGCTAAATTTTTGCTTGATGAACGGGCGCGTGAGTTTTATTACGAAGGTCAGCGACGTACCGATCTTGTACGTTTCGGACAGTTTACCGATGGTGATTATTTGTGGCAATGGAAAGGTGGTACTTTTAAAGGTTCGAAAACCAGCAACCATTTAAACATTTTCCCAATTCCGGGCGATGAGGTTGCTGCAAACTCGAACATAAAACAAAACCTAAATTATTAATCTTCAAAATTTTAATAAAATGAGAAATACAATATTTATACTGTTTATCGGATTCATCGGGCTTTTGCTTTCGTGCGAAAAAGATGGCGAAACAATTGTGATGCTCGACAATCCGGTTGCCCCTGAAATTGTTACCATGCCAAATTTGACTTTGCAAAGGAACAATGGAACTGAAATGCTCGAATTTATTGGAACACCTGTTGATCCCGGATTTCAGGCTTCGGCAAAATACTTTCTTGAAGCTGCTGCAGCAGGTAGCAATTTTGCCGACCCTGTCGTAATTCTTACCGACATTCAAGATGCTTCATTAAAAATATCTGTTAGCGATTTGAATGGAATCATGCTAAAAAAATTCCCTGCGGATCAGGCAACTCCAGTTGATTTTCGTGTCCGTTCGGTTCTTGTAGTTGATGCCGGAACAGGTGCGCCGGGAACAGGTACTGCCCCGTTTGAATACATTTCAGAAACAACTTCTGCAAGTGTTACTTTATATGGATTACCAAAACTGGATTTGATTGATTCGGGCATTGACCAAAAAATCGAATCTCCGCTTGGAAATGGTGATTATAATGGATTTGTAAAACTCGATGCCACCAAACCTTTTACTTTGTTAGATACTGACAATAACATTAAATACGGTGCAAACGGTTCGGCGCTGGCAGTAAATGGCACAGGTATTTCGGTTGATAAAAACGGGTGGTACATTTTAAAAGCCAACACAAATGATCTAAGTTATTCAACTTCTGAATATATGATCGGGTTGATTGGTTCTGCCACTCCAAACGGATGGGATACTCCCGACCAGAAAATGGATTATGATGCTCAAACCGGTACATGGTCAATCACAATTGATTTGATTGACGGATTTATCAAATTCAGAAAAAATGATGGCTGGGCATGGAATCTTGGCGGCACTCCCGACAACTTAACTCAGGGTGGTGCTGATATTGCGGTTACTGCAGGTAATTACACAATTACGCTAACCATAATTAACGATGCCACCGGAACGGCAAAAATCGTAAAGAATTAACGTATCGTAAAACCATTAAAAGAACAACATGAAAAAAATAATATTCAAATGGACGGCTTTTCTCTTTGCAGCAACGATAATTATTTCGGCCTGTACAAAAGAAATGTCGGAAGTGAGGCTCGAACCAACGCTCTCAACTTCGAATTTAATGCATGTTACATCTGATTCAGCAATTGTAGTTGGGTTTGTTGTAGCACAAGGCGACGGGTTTACCGAAAGAGGTGTTTGTTACAATATAGCAGCCAACCCCACAATCGAAAACCGTAAAGTAGTTTATACTGCTGATACTCCTGAAGCTACTTTCAACGTGGCTTTAAGCGGGTTGACATATGCGACAAAATACTATGCCCGTGCTTATGCAACTAGCGAACTGCGAACTGTTTACGGTGAAGAGGTTACTTTCACTACTTTACCCGTTGTACCTGTGGTTACAACCACAGCAATTTCTGAAATTACCGGAAACTCAGCTATGGGTGGTGGAAATGTTACTGTTTCGGGAGGTGCCGAAATTACTGCCAGAGGTGTTTGTTTTGGCACAGTTCAAAACCCTACCATTTCGGGAACCAAAACAACTGATGACAAGGGTATTGGTGAATTTGTGAGCACCCTTGCAGGTTTACAGGGAAATACAACATATTATGCCCGTGCATATGCAACAAATGCTGTTGGTACAAGCTTTGGTCCTGAAATTTCGTTTAAAACATTAATTGATCTGCCGGTTGTAACCACTGCCAGTATAACAGCAATCACCAAAACTTCTGCTATTTCGGGTGGCAACGTGTCATACAACGGCGGCGGTGAAGTTACGGCGAGAGGTCTTGTTTACAGCATGAACAGCGACCCGACAACCAACAACATTAAAATTGAGGGTGGATCAGGTACCGGAACTTTTGTAAGCAAATTGGAAAATTTAGAGAAATACACAACCTACCACGTTCGCGCCTACGCAACTAACAGCACAGGTACAGCTTATGGCGCTGATATACAGTTTACAACTTTGGCTGATATTTTAACATGGAATATTCCGGGAGATTATGTAGAGGCAAGTTACCCGGGTTTGGGCATGGCAAACTGGTCACCCGATAAATCGCCGCAGGTAGTCAGTACCATTGCCAACCCCGATAAACTGGAGGGTTATGTATATATGGCCAATGCAAATAATGAATGGAAATTTGCAACTCAACCCAATTGGGACGGACCAAATTATGGCGCAGGCGGTTCGGGTAATTTAGACGCCAGCGGAGGAAACATGAGTTCTCCAAAAGGTTATTATAAACTTAATGCCGATGCAACTGCTCTTACATATACTGCAGTAGAAACAGTTTGGGGTGTTATTGGAAGTGCTTCGCCATTGAGTTGGGACGATGAAACGCCCTTAGCTTACGACCCGGCTTCAAAAACATGGAAAGGTGTTGTACACCTCACCGAAGCAGAATTCAAATTCAGGGCAAACCACAACTGGGACTATAATTATGGAAGTGATGCTGCAGATGGTAATCTAACTGCAGGTGGTGCAAATATACCTGTTACAGTTGAATCGGATTATGCTTTCGAATTGGATTTAAGCCATCCGAATGCATATACCTACACGGCAAACCGCTGGGGTTTAATTGGCGATGCAACTCCCGGTGGCTGGGATACTGATACAAATCTGACCTGGGATACAGCAAACAAAGTATTTACAGTTACTGTTGATCTTGTTTCGCCCGGTTCTTTCAAGTTCAGGGCAAATGATGGTTGGGACCTGAATTATGGCGGCAACTCCGGCAATCTCACTCCCGGCGGCGATAACATTGCTGTTGAATCGGCAGGTAATTACACAATTACTTTTGATCCCTGGGGATTGAAAGCAACAGTTACCAAAAATTAGAAACAACGAATTTGTAATAATGGACGTTGACACATAAATTGAAAACCTCTTCATAAGTTTATTATGAAGGGGTTTTTTGCTAAAATTACAGTTATGAAACGATTATATTTTCTCGTGGTATTTTTTTGTGGGTTTTTTAGTTTATCCGCGCAAATAACAACAGAACCGGCTCTTCCGGTTGCCAGCAGTAAAGTTACCATCACTTTCGACTCTTCGAAAGAAAGCCGTTTGGGTTATTTTACAGGTGATTTGTACGCGCATACAGGGGTTATAATCGAAGGAAATACTGCATGGCAGCATGTTATTGGAAGCTGGAATAACAATTCAACCCAACCAAAACTTACCAATAAAGGGAATGGAATTTATGAACTTGAAATTACACCCGATGTAAAAACGTTCTACTCGGTAAACTCAAACGAAAAAGTGCAGAAAATTGCACTGGTTTTCCGCTCTTCCGACAGTGGAAAACAAACCAACGACCTTTTTGTGGATATTTATCCCGAAGGATTGGTAGTTGAAATTACCGAACCTGCAAACCAGTCAATTCTTACTAAAAACCAAACGCTTACCATTTCGGCAAATGCATCGCAGGAAGCGGTGTTAAAACTATTCATAAACGAGACTTTCTTATTTCAGAACACCGGAACCTCAATTTCTTCGGATTACATTTTTACCGAAAGCGGTGATTTTTGGATTATTGCTGAAGCAGTTGCCGATAATGTTACAAAGCGCGATTCAACTATGGTTTTTGTAGGCGATGAGGTCGTTCTTCAACCCAAACCTGAAGCGTATAAAAAAGGCATAAATTACCCAACCGACAATTCTGCAGCTCTGGTTTTATGGGCGCCGCAAAAAGAAAATGTTTTTGTTTTGGGCGATTTTAACGACTGGAAACTGTCAAACAACTTTCTAATGAAAAAGGATGGCGACTTTTTCTGGCTCGAAATCCAGAATCTTGAACCCGGGAAAGAATATGCATTTCAATATTTAATTGATGGCAAAATAAAAATTGCGGATCCTTATACCGAAAAAATACTTGACCCCTGGAATGACAATTATATTTCGTCAGGTGTTTATCCTGAACTCCTTAATTATCCTGAAAATAAAACCGATGGAATTGTTTCGGTGCTGCAACCCGGACAGTCAGAATTCAATTGGGAAATAAATAATTTTAATGTTCCTGATAAAGAGAAATTGGTTATTTACGAATTGCTAGTGCGTGATTTTACAACTGATCATACGTTTAAAGCAGTGCGCGAAAAGTTGGATTATTTGGAAGATTTGCGTGTAAACGTTCTCGAATTAATGCCTGTTAATGAATTTGAAGGAAACAGCAGTTGGGGTTATAACCCATCATTTTATTTTGCTCCCGATAAATATTACGGTCCGAAAAATGAGCTCAAAAAACTGATCGACGAATGTCACAAGCGGGGAATTGCAGTTGTAATCGATATGGTGTTGAATCACAGTTACGGACAAAGCCCGTTTGTACAAATGTATATGAACAACTGGACAATTACCGCTGATAACCCCTGGTATAACCAACAAAGTAATTTTCAAAACACTTCTTTAAGATGGGGTTATGATTTTAACCATGAAAGTATGGCAACCCGCGAACTTGTTGACAGCATTTCGTCATTTTGGATAAACAAATATAAAATTGATGGCTTTAGGTTTGATTTTACAAAAGGGTTTTCAAATACACCCTATCCTTCAAACAGTTGGGGGAGTGAATATGATGAATCGCGTATTTCGAATTTAAAAAGGATGACCACAGAAATTTGGAAGCGAAACGCAAAAGCACTTGTTATTTTCGAACACCTGTCGGACAACCCGGAAGAAACCGATTTGGCAGATTTTGGAATTATGTTGTGGGGAAACATGCATGGAAATTATTACGAAGCAGCACGTGGATATTTTGATCAATCTAATTTGAGCTGGTCGGTTTACAAGCAAAGAGGCTGGAGCAAACCAAATTTAGTTTCGTACTCCGAAAGCCACGATGAAGATCGAATCATGAATTCGATTCTCCAAAATGGCTATTCAAATAACAATTACAACATACAAAACGAGGCAACTGCCTTAAAAAGGATTGAACTAAATACGGTTTTTAACATTCCGTTGCCCGGCCCGAAAATGATTTGGCAGTTTGGTGAACGAGGTTATGATCTCTCAATCAACCGCTGCGAAGATGGTTCGGTAAATAACGATTGCCGCCTTTCGCCAAAACCTCCTTACTGGCAATACCTTGAAAATCCGGAGAGGGTTGAATTGTTTCATGTGATGGCAAAGTTGAACGATTTGAAACAAAATTACGAGGAGTTTGCGCCCCAAAATTTCGATTATAATTTAAGCGGCGCCATTAAATGGTATCGACTGACTAACGGGGAAAACCATGTTTTTACTGTTGGAAATTTCGATATCAACGAAAGAACCACCAATTTTTCATTCCCAAAAACTGGAAAATGGTACGAGTTTTTTACCCGCGATTCAATCGAAATAAACACAACGAACCAAAATATTCTGCTTGCTCCCGGAGAATACCGGCTTTATTCAACCCGTAAATTTGAAGTGCCTGATGTGATTACGGAAAATGATGTTGAAATACAGAAACCCGGAGATATTCGAATTTACCCAAACCCGGCAAGTAGTGATATCAATATTTCTTCAGAAAAATTAATAAACGAAATTAAAATTTACACTGTTACAGGAAAACTGTTGAGTCAGAAAACGGAAGTTTATAAAAATCAAACTAAAATAAATCTCGTTGATTTTATCCCCGGAATATATATATTAAAGGTGTTTCGGGAAGATGGAATAAAAACGTTAAAAATTGTGGTAAGATAAACACCAAAAAAAACCTGCAGTAGCCTTTGATTTAATTTCTGATGAGTTTTCTGCCTTTTTGCGGGAGGCTTAAATTTTAAACTTCTATTTAAAAATATTTAAATCGTAGCTGAACATGATTTCGTGAGTACCACTGCTGAAAGTATTTAATTGTGATGTTGTAAAGTCATAGGAATACCCGATCAACATTTTCGGAGTGGCCTGAAACTGGGTTAAGATTGCAAATGAATCGCCAAAACGGACCATTCCACCAACCCAGAATTTATTTTGAAATCCAGCCAATGCAGTTAATTGAAATGAAATCGGCGAATTTTTCACAATCCGCAACATCGCGTTGGTTTTAAATTGAAAATCTTCACTTAAATTAAATTCTTTACCTGCAACAGTATATAGATGAACTTTTTGCCTGTTTACGTATTCCGTTTCATAATCATCACGAGTGATGGTGTTTTCAATGAGTTTTGGAATTGACAACCCAAAATATGTATCATCGGAAAATAGAAAAAAACCTACTCCAATATTGGGCAAAAAGTTTTTATATATGTCTTGTGAGTAAATCGGATCAGGATCAATAGTTATTAAATCGGTGAGTGACGCACGATAGAAACTAACACCACCCTTCAATCCCATTCCTAGTTTATATTTTTCGCTCACACGTAAAAAATAAGAATAATCAAAATAAACACCGGTTTGTTTTTGTGGGCCAATCTTATCATACATAACAGAAAACCCGAGGCCAACATTTTTGTTTGCTGTCGGTGTTTGATAAGCAAATGATCGTGTAATGGGAGAATTTGGGAGCGAAACCCACTGATTACGTGCAACTAGAAGCACGTTCCCGTTTTCTTTTGAACCAGCAAAAGCAGGATTTATTATCAGCAAATTATCCATATATTGTGTATATAACGGATCTTGCTGTGCCATAATTAATTTAGGCCCGACAAGATTTGCCAGTGCAAAAATCACAAAAAACAATATTTTATTGATTCCCTTCATTCAATTACCGGTCTAAATAAACGGAACCTCCAATAGATTTTTCTCCATTTCCTAATTCAAGTATGTAGTAATAAGTGCCGGTTGGCAGCTCTTCATTTCCAATCCGCACACCTGTGTTGGCTTTGCCGTCCCAATATTTTGGAGTTGTATTGATTCCGTAATTCTTTGCTTCATAAACCTTGTTTCCCCAACGGTTAATAATGGTTATTGAATTTCCTTCGTAATATTCAATGCCTAATATTTCAAAGTAATCGTTAATGCCATCGCCATTAGGTGAAAAAGCATTTGGAACAAGGAATTTGAAATCGGTAACAAGAACATAGACATTTCCATTGTCGCATTCATTGTAAGTATTGCAAATTTGGTATTCAAAATTATCAGTTCCGCTAAAACTTTCATTTGGCCGGTAATGAACTGTATAATCATCAAAATCGACATACGCGGTTCCGTTTACCGGAGACATTGAAATTGTCAATGTTGATGGAACAATGCTGTTGTCTTTATCCGAATCGTTGTTCAAAACCGGAATTTTTATTTCAGTCCGATACCTCGTTGTATCATAATCATCGTTTGCAACAGGTGCATGAGTTAACCTGAAAACATTCACTGAATCGGCTGCCGTACAACCATACGAATCTGTAACTTCGAGATAATATGTACCAAAACCGCTTACAATTGGGTTGGCAGTATTTTCTCCACTGTCAATTTTACCTGTGAATGTTGACCAGTTGTATTGAATTCCAGTTCCTCTGCTTGCTGAACCATTTAAAATGGTGGAAGAATTTTGTTCCATATAAATATCATCGCCGGCATCAGCAGTTATTTCGGGAACAGTTATTTTTACAGAATCGGTTACAGAAACGCCTTTGTTACTGGTTACTGTAACAACAAATGTTGTAGTACTACCAGGTGTGAATACCGGATTCGGAATGTACGGATTATCAAGATTAACAGCAGGTTTCCAAAGGTATGTGTAAGTTGATTCGGATTGTTGTTCAATAATGGTTTGTAACTGATATGGTATGCAACTTCCAATTGTTGTATCGCGGCCTGCATTAATAACCAAACCTGATGGTTCGACAATTTGTATTTGCTGGCTTATTGTTTCACTCACGCATCCATTTCCATCGGAAACGCTCACATGCAATATATAAAAACCAGGAAGGCCATCCCACAAAATATTGGCAGATGACGCAGTTAATACGCTCAAATCAGTAGATGTGCCGCTTTCAGGATTCAAAGCCCAGTGAAAAACTGAATTTTCAGGTTTCCCGGTTACCAAATTTACTTTGTGGGTAACTTGTGAACCTATTTCAAAAACTGTTTCCAGTGATTCAAATTCAATTTGCGGTAATGCTATGATTGTACGTTCATATATTTTCATGTTTGCATCCGGCGGAATATCATTATCCTGAACGTCCCTGGCTGCATTTATCTCAACCTTTGCAATGAAATTATTTTGTGAATTGGCACCCAGCCAAACTTCATGGATTGTTAAGACCTGATTTATGAAAGTAACCTCCTGAGAATATCCTTTTCCGTTGAGTAAAAATTCAACTACCAACGGGAAATAATCTTCAGTTAACGGTTGTCCGCTGTTATCAGTTGTTATTATTGGGATACTGAATCCATTCCCACTATTTTTAAAACATGAATTTCCGGAAGTGGTTAAAAATCCAACAGATCGTGTATTCTTAATTACCCTTACAGGTTGTGCTTTTATATTTTCGCAACCTTTCAGATCGGTTTCAATTACTCTCAGGTAGTAGATACCAGAATTGAACCACTTGATTTGGATTAAATCCGCACTGGCAGAACCAATAATTTCATATTCATTGGGAGGGGCTTCAACATCTGGGCTGAAATTGATATATACTCTCCATGCATAGTTGCTTCCTGTGTGTTTTTCAACAAAATGGTTTGTTGTGGCACCTTCGTAAACGACAATAGCCTCCTGGGCTGCCCCAAAAAGGGCAGCCAGGAGGATTAATATCATTATGAAAAATGCCTTGGTATTCAACTAACTACAATTAGTTTGAACCAATATTTGTTGTGGCAGGGCGAGCTTGAATATTTTGAGTCTGAACTGGTGTTGCAGTTATGTCATCTCCGTTGTTATTCTTAATTTCAGTAACAGCATTTCCACCTGCATCTTCAACGCCAGACAATGTAAGTGTAATTGTTTTTGCCGCAGTATTTTCTTCAAATGTACCAGTTGATGTTCCGTTGTTAACATTTACGCGGAAATATACAACTTCAGTACCGGCAATATTTGCAGGAACTGTGAGATTTGGTTCACCAGTCCATGTTCCAAATGTTCCAGCTTCACCGATTTTGTAATCAACAGTAAATCCGGGACTTGTAAGTGTTTTTGCAATTGTTCCTATAAATGACCAGCTTGAATACAGATCCTGAGCAGTTAACTTAAACATAAAATTGTCTGTACCATAATTGTACTCGATGGTAGCGCCACTTGCTGAAAGCGTTATCGGAGCCGGACAGCGGGTTGGATCATCTGATAAAGTTGTACCATCTGATGCAATTGCTTCAAACAGTAATTTGAAGTTGTTTGTTGGTAAAATGGCAACAGCTTTAATATTGGTACATAATGGAGCTACTCCTTCTTCCTGAACAACAAGGTAATAGTGATTGGTTGTTGAGGCAGTTGGATTCCATTTGATTTCGATACCTGACCCACCTGCACTTCCAAGTGTTGGTGTATCATAATCACCGGCTGTTACAGTAAAATCGGCAGTAAGTGTAGTACGGGCAGAAAGATCTACAGGTGTTGTACTAATCCACCACGTGTAAGTACTGGTTTCACCTGCTGCAGTAGGCGAACCATAAGTTCCGTTTACGTAGTACTGGTGAGTTGAACCAATCGAAGGAGCTGTTCCTGTTCCTTGTGCAAAAACATTTGCACTAATTGCAGTTAACAAAACTGCCACAAAAAGAAAAACTAACTTTTTCATAATGATAATTTTTAAAATGTTAATTAATAATTGTTTTTTAAGTAATTTATTTTTAATCTGTTGTAATTGCTGAAGTATTTGGAATCGAATTGATTGTTTGCGTTGCGGTCCAGTCGTCTGTGTCAACATCCGGTGTGTTGTAGGTTAACTCTTTAGCAGAAGTTATTGCTAAAACAACATCGCGGGGAGAATAGATATCTCCGGCAACATTCATTGTAATATTGAAAGATCCTGCACCTGAGTCACTTGTTAACCCTGTAACTGTGTATGGCCCGGTTCCTGATATTGTCCCTGAAGTTGCGGCAACTGCTGTAATAGTTGTACCCGAATTTGGGGTTAAAGTAAATGTAATTTCCCAGTTGGGATTGAAGGTTGCGATCCCTGTAACCATACTAACAGGTATGCTAATAGCTGTAGTTGCTGTTGAACCCACAAAATTTATCTGTCCATCAGCAGAATTACAAAAGTCTGCCGGTGATGATGTGGATACATCGAAACTGTTTGCAGCCACATTAACCGTGGCTGTTTTTACGGTAGCACAACTGGTTGTCGTATTTGTTTCGGTAAAAGTTAAAGTATAGGTACCTGCCGTTGTCCAGGTAATAGTTGCTTCATCAGTATCGTCCCCTGTTATCGAAAAACCTGTTGCAGGAGAAACGGTCCATTCCAGATCGTTTGATCCACTTCCCGGAGTAACAGTATAAACATGTGTTGATCCTACCAGTGGAGATAAACCTCCCTGTGCCATAACGGCGGTACTGATTATAATCAGTGCCATGATTGCGAATAAGTTAATTGTAAATTTTTTCATCGTTTTTTAATTTAGTGTTTATAATTTTTTCATTTTTTAATCGGGTATTATTTCTCCGGTTGAAGGCAAGGGATTAACCGTTATTGTTGAATTATCACCAAGTATTTCTGAGCAAGTACCATCGCTAACCGATACCAGTGTTAAAGTTTGGTTGGAAGTCGCATTTGAAATTGTAACATTTGCTGAACCAACTCCTGAAAGTGTAATTGTTAAATCTGCCCCTCCATTTATTTTGTAGGTTACAACTGCATTGTTTGTTCCTGTTAAGTTAAAAACAGCATCTTCTTCGGCACAAATAGAACTGTTGATTGTTGAAACTGCTGCTGTTGGCAGTGGGTTAATGACAATTGTTGCTCTGTCAGATTCAAAACTGCAGGAAACAGGGTTTGTTGCACCCCAGTTATTTTCATCTGCTGCATTTGAAGATGAAACAGTTGCCACCCGGTAAACATAGTAAGTTCCCGGTGTATTAAACGGTGAACCCGAGGGTGTGTAATTTTGACTTGTAGCTCCGGAAATTATTGTACCTGTGTTTGTTGGTGAGTTGCTGTAATACCATTGCCATGTTGTAGTAATTCCGGTAGGCAAGGCAACATTATTAGCCGTTAAATTTGCGGCTGAGATCTGAACAGCAGGACTGCCGGCACAAAAAGTCTGGTTTGTACCTCCGGTAAGCACATTATTTTCAATTTTATATAAATTTTGAAAAGCAACTTCGTTTTGTCCGCCATTTTCATAATATTCATAAACCAGCTGGGAATTAGTTGTTAACGGGAGTAAAACGTTGTTATAATTTGTTGGTGCCTGAGTCACCCATCTATCAAATATTTTTGTGCCATCAACAAATAAGCGGATTCCATCGTCAGCCCTTAGGTTAACAAGGTAACAGCCGGATAAAGAAGTAGTCATGCGAAAACGCACTGAAAATGTTTCGGTATAAATTGAACGGTTGTCTAAATTTGAGTTAATGCCAAAGCAAAAAGTGTTACTTCCAAATACCTGCAAAAAGGTTTCAGGTTCAGTATAAGTTCCATAATAAATATTAAAAGTAGTTCCGTCGTAAACATGGCCAATCCATGAATCGTTGCCCGAGATGGTTTGATCATAGGGTGATACTGCCGGGAAAGTAGCAGTTACCTGGGTTCTAGTACTTTCACAATTTAGGGTATTAAGAATAGCTACCCAATAATTGGTTGTTGCATTCAGCATTGGTGTATCAAAAGTATTGTCGGTGCTGCCTGAACTTGTTTTGAGTGGAGTTCCGCCAGAAGCAGCGTCATACCAAACATAGCTTTCAAGTCCTGTAGCACCCGATGCTGTAAGCGTTGCAATTGAACCAATACAAATTGAACCTCCTGTAACGGTTGGGGGTGCAGAAATTGGGTTGACAGTTAAAGTCCCGTTAGCAGTAGCTTCAGAGCAGCTTACTGGCGTACCGGAGGTTGTAACGGTAAAGTTAAAAGTGCCACTTTCAGTTGGCGTACCACTAATTGTAAAAACATGGCTTGTGCTGTTGTAACTGCCCGAAACGCCTGCAGGTAATCCTGTAACACTGGCGCCGGTTGCATCTCCTCCAACTAAATATTCAATTGATGAAATTGAATTATCTGCACAAACAGATTGAGTTGAATTTGAAGTATTTAAAGTTAAAATACCATTTGTACAAGCAGACACTATATTAATTGTATAATCTTCAACCTCACCATCAAAGTTTGTATCACAAGAAAGAGGTTGCTGAGCAAAACGAGTTGAAACTCTCATTCGAGTGTACCCAAGATTTGCATTAATGGGTATTTGAATGGGTAGGGGAGATAAACTTGTTGGGCCATTGGCATTATTTGTTGTTATTCCTAAGTTAAATGATTCTCCAGAATCTGTAAAATCACCATTTTGATTCCAATCAATCCATGCCGTTGCATAATTTGTATAATCACCATCAGTATTTAAATTAACTGTTAAATTATAGGTTTGTCCAATATTAACATTGGTCGATTGCAATGTGTAGTCATTATATCCAGCAGGTTTACCTGAACTATTATTTATTGAATTAAATAAGACGAATGTAATTCCATCAGCAAATGACATATTGCCATTGGAAATACAGTAATTTGTACTTTCAGTAGTGAACGACCATATTGAACATCCAATTGCTGCCCCATAGCTATTGTACGGAACGATTCTCCAATAATAATTTGTTAAAAAACTAAGATTTGATGAGGGAGTGTATGATGTTACATTACCTAAATCAACTCCATTTAAAATATTTGTGGCTGAGGCATCGGTACCTAAATAAATCCGGTAACCAGTTGCACCTGCAGACGAGCTCCAGTTTAATGAACTACTGACGGCAACATTTGCTGCATTATTTGTTGGTGAAGTAGGGTTTACACATGATGGAGGAGTTGAAATCATAGTACTTTGAACCTGGAAGTTGTCAATATCTACAATTGTAGCAGTACCAGTTTGAGAATATGTTATTCTAAACCAGATTCCAGAAAGCGTATTTGTGTTCAAGGCAGTTACTCCTGAAAGATCAACAACATATTCTTGCCAGGTATTTGGTGTAGGATAGGCAGGAAATAAATCAGCGAAATTAGTGTAAGATGTGCCGTTTGTACTATAAGAGACTCTCAATTGAGGACTACTTGCAAGATTACTTCGTCTAAACTGAAAATAAATCTTAAAAAGACTCAGTTTTAATAAATCAGAGCCTGATATATTAAAAGTAAAATCTTTTGAACCGGAAGAATTATTTATAGAATTACGTATAGCATTACCTGCCGAAGTTACAGATACAAAAGCATTTGTACCTGTTGATGTCCCTGTAACAGTAGAACTACATCCATTTGTTAATGAATAACTCCCCGTAATATTTGCATTAATTGGTGATTTAGTCAGAACATTTGCAACACAATTTGTGGTACTTTGATTAAAATTCCAGTACATATTTTGAGTTGTTTGTCCCCAAACAACTCCCTTCAATACCAATAGAAAAATTAAACTTAAAAAAACACTGTTTATTTTTAGCCCGTTATAACCATATATCTTCTTTTTAGGAACATCAGTATTAAAGGAGTGTTCTTTGAAATCTTCCTGAATAGGATATAGGTTAATAGACTTATCAGAATGAAGCTCATTAACAGAGTTCACACATAACATAGGTTTTAAATCCTTATATTTAAGTAATTTAATCAAACAGCAAATAAATTTTTTCTTAATAAAAAGCGTCGTCTCTAATCAATCAAAAACATAAGAAACGACGAAATAGTTTAAAACAAATCAACTTTCAGTTTTTTTTCAGTGGCGAAAATAAAAAAATCATTCAAAAACAAGTACTTAACCTAAGTTCCAAGCTATTTATTTATTAACATATGTATGTGTTTTTTCATTTTGGGACTGTGAATAACATTTTAAAACCAGATTGGATAATAAAACAGAACCGTTTCTCCTGTTTTTTGAAACAATAGAAACGTTTCTTTTTTCGACGGGATCAGAAAGGTGAGCTCTGATTTTACACCTTTTTGTAAAACAATTCATCCGATGATTATGAGTCATCGGATGAAATAAAAAAGCTACGAATATCTTTGAGCTGGTAAACTAAATAATTATCGGGTCAAAACCCCGGGAGTTAAATTTTCCAAAGGCTAACTAAAGAATTTGAGTTGGGAAACTTAAACGCCTGCCTTATTTTTCTGAAAAATCCTTACCGGTTTTTTTAAGTCTTTCCAAATCGTTGACTGTAAAATCGCCATAAAATGATACTACAAACTGTAACTGGTTGCTATTTTCATTTTGAACAAAAACATGACATTCCTGAAATTTCTTCTTACCACCCATCAACCAAATTTCAGCATCTGAATCGTCGTCGTCATCTTCAAATTTTTGATAGGTCAATTTGGGTAAATACGCTTTTGCTTTTTCCAGAAATTCCGGTCCCGAAAAATCACCTTTTTCAGGGTTGTATGACATAAACCTGATTTGATGCAGATCGCCTGTTACATTTTTTTCGTCGCCATTTTCGCCTAAATCAATATCAATTGCATCAATCATATTCTTTGAGAAAGTAAAGCTTGTTACCGCATCGATATTTGAAAATGCATTGTACATTTTATCTGATTTGCTTTGTGCTCCCGAAATTTGTGATAAAAATAATAGCACTGCTGTTAAAACGGTTGTTATTGTTTTCATTGTCTTTGTTTTATGGATTTTGTTGTTTCCTTTATTCTTCGGTCATCGGTTTTCTGTCTTCTACTCTTCTTTCATTGTCAAACCTTCTGGTTTCATAATCCAGGTTTTGCCGACCATATCACCATCCCATGTATTTGAGACATTCTCAATATCATCGATTATTTTTTCCAAGCCGTTGCTTAAAAAAACGGCTTTTCCCTGAGGTACTTTAATAGTTATATCAATATCCTGACCGCGATATTTTTCATCTTCACCAATTATAAACCAAGGGTCGAAAACAACTGTTGAATCTTTCAAATCAAAATTGTAAATGATTTTTTCTGTTATTTCTTTTGCCATTTCACGTGTTTTACCGCGAGATGATTTTTTTACAAGTATTGTGAAATCATCATTGTTTGATCTTTCTACATCAAGAGATACATTTCCCAGCATAACTTCTTCGCCATCAACCATTGCGACCTTTACGTTATCAATCTCGAAATCCATTTTTGCATAATTTTCATATTTGTCTTCCCCGAGTTTCAGTGTTAATGTTTGACAGGAATCGCATGAAATGGTTTTTGTTTCGGTGACCGAAGATTGATTTTTATAATTACCCAACTGGCCAATTGAAACTGCAATTAAAGAAACAAGCGCTATTAACCAAATACCAACCATTGTTAAACCTATGGCAGTGTTGTTGGTTTTATACCGAAAGACCAATTTAGTACCGATAAATAACATGGCCAGCAATGGAATTCCGGCCAGAAGTCCAACCGCAATCATTCCAAAAGTAACTGTACCAGGAGCAACAAAATGGTTCAAAAAACCGGGTATATGAACTTCGGGGCTCCATATCATTGGCCAACCCTGCACAAATGAATGTCCGATTACCATTGAAGAAATGAATCCAAGTAAACCCACAAAACCTGAAATAATGAGAAAAACTCCAATAATAATTACAGCCACTTTCAGAATCACTTTAAACAAGTTGTATGTAACATCACCGGCGGCATCTACTGATTTTCTTCCCTTTGAGTAGGTGTCTGATTCTTTAAATTTTTTGTAGCTTTCTTTCATTTCGCTCACTTCTTCTTTTATCGATTTTTCGATATTTTTCACAGTAGCTTCCTGTCCTCTCATTTCAAGCCGTTGTGCTGTATTCTTGGCTTTTGGAACTGCAATCCAAAGAATTATATATGCAAGAAATCCACCCCCTGAAGTAGCAAAAAGTAGTACTACAAAAATTATCCGTAAAATTACGGGGTCCATGCTAAAATAAGCTCCAAGTCCACCACAAACACCTCCAATTACACGATGATCGGGATCGCGGTAAAGCCGCCTTTTACGTTTTGATTCTTCGGTGGGCTGATAAACATCCTCTTTTTCTTCGTCTTCCGTAAAATCTTCAGGTGTACCCATTATTTCAATGGCTTCGTTTACCATTTCAATTGAAACTACTTTTTGATTATTGGTGGCTTTTTCGATAAATATTTCAGCAATCCTCGCCTCAATGTCAGTAAGAATTTCTTTTCCTTCTTCACTTGAACCGAAATGATTTTTTAGGTTAATCAGGTATTTTTGCAACACCTCGTAGGCATCCTCTTCGATGTGAAAAACTGTGCCGCTTATATTTATAGTGAATGTCTTTTTCATTTCATTAAATTTTTTGAAATTGATTTCTGTTTAATCTAAGTTTAAGTTAAATATTATTATTCCTCACTTTGGCCACTGCTTCAACCAATTCGCTCCATGATTCTTCAAGTTCACCAAGAAATTTCCGCCCGGTATCTGTCAATTCGTAATATTTGCGGGGTGGTCCCTGAGTTGATTCTTCCCATCGATAGGTTAAAAATCCTGTATTTTTTAAACGTGTCAACAAAGGATATAGAGTTCCTTCAACCACTATCATTTTGGCTTCCTTAAGCCCTTGTATGATATCGCTTGCGTAGAGAGGCTTTCCGTCAAGAACAAGCAGAATGCAATATTCTAAAACTCCTTTCCTCATCTGTGCTTTTGCATTTTCTATTTTCATTGCAGTATTTTTTCTGGTTTTTTTAATTTTATATTTCTCACGTTCAACAAGCCAAACAAATTTTTAGTTATGCCAAACCTTGCTGCTTGTCATCCAGTCTTCGAGTGCCAGCGGATTTTCTGTTTCAGGGGCAACTGCAAACAATTTTTCATTTTTCATCCAATCTTCAACCTGTAAATCATTTTCTACTTCCTGTAAAACAACCGGTTTAAAATAAGAATTGTTTTTCATCCAATCTTCAACAAATAAATTGGCATCATATTCATTTTCATAAATATAATTTGCCGCACCGGCTTTGGTTTCAGTAGCCTTAACATCCGATTTTTTTGAAGTTTCAACCATTGCCAAAGCAATTTGGTTAAAACTGCTGTTTGTTAAAAGTGTTTTCCAAAAATCCTGAGCAGCTACTGTAAAGCTGATAAGTACAAAACTTACTACTACCGCTCCTGTGCGTAAAACTGTTTTCTGAACATTGTTTTTTGTTTTCATAGCTTTGTTTGTTTTCATGATTTTGTTTTCTGTTTGTTTCTGTTTTTCTCTTTCGGTATTTTCTGTTTTGTTTTTGTTCTCTGTTTAATTTTTTGAAAGAGAATTTATTGTTTTTCAATTTTAAGACGCTACTTAATGTTAAATGTTACACTTTGTAAAGAACTTTTTTAAATCTGCTACCTTAACTTACATTGTTATCGGTAATGCAAATATATGTATTATTTTTAGTACTATGCAACACAAAGTACTAAAAATATTAAATTATTTTTTGATAACTTGCGTAAACACCAGTATAATAGATAATTATAATTAGTAAATTTTTTTGAATTTTATCAGGGAAAAATAAAATTTAAAAAATACCGACGTTGCAGGGGATTATTTATTGAACGGAATATGCCCTTTGAGGTGAGAAAATCATTTATTGCACACAAAAAAAGGCTGCCCTTTTAATGGACAGCCTTATTATTTAATTGGAATTTGTTTTCAGAAATTAGAAGAAATAACGGATTCCGATCTGCAATCTCCAACATTGATTGTAGTTCAGAAAGGTAGTGTAAGAATTTGTTGGGTAAACTGAGTTGCCTTCAGCATCTTTAATTTTGATCATCGAGAAACTTGGTACATTACTGGCATCTTTACCTTCATATTTTAAAATCTTGCCATTGTTTGCCGAACTCATGTTTTTAATAACACCCCATTCGTTGTTTACTAAATTACCGAAGTTCAAAAAGTCAAATGTGAATTGCAAAGTATGTTTAGTTTCGCCTGTGTTTATGCTGAAATCCTGAGCCAAACGCAAATCAAAGCTATGCACCCATGGAGCTCTTGCAGAGTAAGCTTCAGCATATTCACCCTTATGTTTCTTCAGATATTTGTCTTGTTCAATAAAACTAAAGAAAGCATCTTCGTCGGCTGTACTTACAAATTTGATATCGCCTTTGTTATTTGGAATATATATCAAATCTGAGGCATAACCATCGCCGTTCATATCATTTGAGTAGGCAAAGCTGTATCCGCCAGCTGAATATCCTGAATAGAATAAATTAATTGTCGTTGCCATGTGATCATTGGCATATGGAATTCTGTATGACACTGAAGCGATAGCTTTGCTTGGAACAACATATTGCGAACGTTGAACAATTGGCAAATGTGGTCCGTCAACTTCAAACAGACCATTATAAGCCGAAGCAGCATTACTTCCCGGCATCCCTGAAATTTCGTTTGACTCGGAGATGGTATAAGCAGCCATTAAATTCAAATTTTTAACAGGTTCTGCAGTAATTGTAATATTTCCGATTGCTCCCCATCCATCGCTGTTGTTTGCCAATACGTAAGCATTTCTTGAGTTATAAGAAATATTGCTTTTGTCAGGATAAATGTACCTGTCATCATTACCACTAAAACGTTGCCAGGTATTATCCGGTTGTTTAAGGTCATAATTTTTCAGCATGACACCATTGAGATTTTTTGTATAAATACCTTCAACTGTAACTGACATAGGGAATGAAACAGGTATCTCATAATCTACAGCCAACGAAGTTTTCCAAACCTGGGGCATTTTAAAATCGGGGTCAATTGCATTTATATCTCTTGGCAAAACGCCTTTTTCAGGAGTAATTGTATTTGGCAGATTCAATTTTGAGATCATTTCATTTACATCTGTTATCATTGGTCCTGCCAAGGATGCAAGAACAGGATTAACAGCTTTAACAGAACCATCGGAGTTGTATGTAGTAGTAGCAGCATAACTACCTTGTACCATTCCTGAATTGGTTGGCATGTTGGTAAAGAACACAAGAGGCAATCTTCCTGAAAAAATACCAGTACCTCCGCGTAATTTCATGGTCTGATCACCGTTTACATCCCATGTGAAACCAACTCTTGGTGAAAGTTGAACTTTAGCTGATGGCCATTCCCCGGTATCAATTTTTTTACCTCCAAAATCCAATGCTAAAATCGCGTTGTTAGTAATAATATTATCTACATACTTCAAATAATCGGCACGAATACCATACGATAATTTGAAATCAGAAGTAACGCTCCAATCATCCTGAACATAAATACCTAATTGATTAAAAGCAACTTCAGCTGTTGGATTTTGTTCGCCATCATAACCATAGGTCAATGCAAAATCTCTGGGAGCAGCTTGATTTAGAAAATCTTCAACACTGGCGTAACGATAATAGCCAGTTCCGTTTCTCATGTAAGAGTTGTTTGCCAATTGGTGCTCAAAACTTAACCCTGCTGTGATTTTATGACTGCTTAAATAATAAGTTATGTTGTCAATAATATTGAAAGTATTATTATTTACTCCATTGTTCCATGTAAATAATTCATAACCTGCTGACATGTAAGGTTCAAGTACCTGTTTTCCATCTGTTGAAACACCATTCATAATATCAATAAACGGGAAAGGTGATGAATTGGAACCACGCATATCTTGAATTTTTGAATATGTAGTCAGAAATTGATTTGAAATTTTATCCGAGAATCTGCTGTTTAAATCCAAAGAAACCGAGTTCACTATATTATCCATTGAATAAAGGGAATTAGAGAAAGACATTGAATATTGAGAAATACGATCCATTGTATTATTTCGGAATCCTGCATCTGTAGAATTGCCGTTTGTTTGATTCCATGCCTGGTTTTTGGTGTAGTTATATCTCACACTCAATTTGTTGGCATCATTGATATTCCAGTCGATACGAGCTAATAGTTTTCTATTGCTTTCATCAGCAGGGTAATCAGTATATGAACCAGGGTCATAACCATAATTATCAATCAAATGTTGTTTTACTCTTTCCATGTCCGAAACACTTGTGCGAGATAGCGATAGATCGGTATTGGCGTTGCCGTTTTCTGATGGCCTCCAGGTTACAACTTGTCCCGGACGTATTTCATATTCCCCATTCACGAAAAAGAATAATTTATTTTTGATGATGGGTCCGCCCAAAGTTACTCCGTAGGTTTTTCTCGATTCTTTGTCGCGTTCACCAAAATCTACATCACCGATTTTATTGCCCCTCATCTTTTGATTGGTTAAGTAGGTATAGGCAGAACCCTTAAATGCATT
Source organism: Draconibacterium sp. (assembly GCA_041739985.1). GTDB lineage: Bacteria > Bacteroidota > Bacteroidia > Bacteroidales > Prolixibacteraceae > Draconibacterium. The sequence continues at coordinate 81,965 of JBGSMW010000073.1, forward strand.
GGTTCCTGATTTAGTAATAGCATTGATACCACCTCCAATAAAATTCGTTTGGCGAACATCGAAAGGTGCAATTACCACCTGAACTTCTTCGATAGCATCCAAAGAAATAGGATTCCCACCGCCTGGCAGATTGGAACTCAAACCGAAGTTGTTGTTAAAATTGGCACCATCAATAGTGAAGTTAGTTGAACGACCATCACCACCTGCAATGCTCATACCATTTGTATAAGGAGACATTCGTGCTATGTCAGAAATACTTCTGTTAATGGTGGGCATAGCATTCATTTGTTCATTGGAAATATTAGTTGTTGCTCCGGTTTTACTTGTTCCAAATTTAGATGGCCTGGAACCAACAACCATAACTTCACCAACATCAACTGCACTTTCCTTTATTACTGTATTTAGGTTAAACGATTCACCTAAAAATAAAGTAATATCGGTGTAAGTCCCGGTTGAGTAACCCACAAACGAAACCTCTACTTTGTATGGACCACCCGGACGCATACCCTGTAGTGAAAATCGCCCTTCATTATTTGTAATTGTGCCATACTGTGTCCCCGACGGCACGTGAACAGCCAAAACTGTAGCACCTGGAAGTTTTTCTCCGGATTCAGTGGAAACTGTGCCACTCATACCAGATGTAGTAACCTGCGAATAAACGGAAATTCCTGTGAGGAAAACCATTAAAAACGACATTAAAAGTTTCTTCATTTTCATCATAACATAATTTAATATTTAGTTTGCAAAAGTAATTTTTAGTTTTTTTTAACAGTATAAGTTTCTGTTAAACGTTTATTAAATTAACAATGGAATCTTTTAACTCATGTTAATTTAAAAATAACCAAAGCGAGTAATTGTATAAAAAGCTGAATACTTGTTAGTTGTAATTGATTCATAAAACATTTTAAATGTATTAATTCAGCATTAAATATTTCAGGATTTTTGGCATGTTATCATACAAAAATATCAACAACTATATGATGGTTAAATATCTAATAAACAATGCTATAGAAAATAAGTATTTCGTTATTAACATTCAATGTGGAAAAGTATAAGTATGATTAACAAATTGAAGTTTTAAAACAGAGAATCCCTTTTTGATTCAATGGAAACAAATAATAGTCATTGAAATTAGAAAAGCAGGTAGCCTTACAATTCAGACAAAAAACGGTTTTATTACAAATGAATTTTTATTTTTACCACCGAATTTGAAAAGAAGGTTACAGGAATACTAAATAATGGAACAGTTGCAAATTGATCAAATGTTGGAGGAGAAAGGTTTTATTGATGAACCTGTTGATCCTAAAATAAAATTAGTGGAAGAAATTAATCGCCTTAAAAAAGAAAAGAATGCGATTATTTTAAGCCATTTTTATGTTGAAGGCGACTTGCAGGACATTGCCGATTATGTTGGTGACAGTCTTGGATTAGCGCAGAAAGCTGCAAGTACAAATGCTGATTTGATAGTTTTTGTTGGAGTTCATTTTATGGCTGAAACAGCCAAAATTATTAACCCATCCAGGAAAGTAATCCTTCCTGATTTAAAAGCGGGCTGCTCGCTTGCTGAATCGGCTCCAGCTGATAAGTTTGCTGAATTTGTTGCAAAATACCCTGATCATAAAGTAATTACATACATAAACGCTTCGGCAGCGCTGAAAACTATGTCCCACATTGTTTGCACTTCTGCCAATGCAAAGCAAATTGTCGAAAGTTTTCCAAAGGAACAAAAACTGATATTTGCACCCGACAAAAACCTTGGAAACTACATTAACAGTATTACTGGTCGTGATATGGTTTTATGGGATGGTGCCTGCATGGTTCATGAGAAATACTCTGTTGAAAAAATTATAACTCTGATTGACGAGCACACTGACGCCGAATTTATTGCACATCCCGAATGTGAAAAACCGGTATTGCTTATAGCCGATTATATCGGTTCAACAACGGCACTATTGAACTATGTTCAGAATAGTCAGTCTAAAAAATTTATTGTTGCTACAGAAAGTGGTATTTTGCACCAAATGGTGAAATCATGCCCCGATAAAATATTTATTCCCGCACCTTCTGTTGATTCAACCTGTGGTTGCAACGACTGCTCTTACATGAAATTAAATAGTTTGCAAAAATTGTACGTGTGCATGAAACATGAACTGCCTGAAATTATTTTACCTCAGGAAGTGATTGAAAAAGGGAGAATTTCGATTCAGAGAATGCTTGATATTTCGAAATAATTAAAATATCACAGTTTTCTAATTTGCCAGAGCAGGATTCTTCACAGTGTTTGAACCTTTTATGTTTTCAACAAGCAAATCCTGTTTCGAAATTTCAATAGCTCTAAGTAACATATTATCAATCTTTTTAATAATTGGGTAAAAACCTTCTTCTCCCATTATATTACGCGCAATGTATGCTTTCAATTGTGTTTTTATAATTAAGGATGAGGCTTTTAGACCTCCATTATCACGCGGGATTCCTTTGCCTGCCGCATAATTTATAAACTCCTCAAGTACATTTTTTCGGTCAAGATAAGTGTCAAATTCATCCGCATTTGTAAATTCCGATAAATCTTTTCTGTGTTCATCAGCATAGGCATAAGCAAACGTGTAAATTAAACCTTTTCGGTATATTAAGTTGTAATAATCCGAATTAACCGTTGTATCTACCGGCACAAAAAAATCTGGCATTATTCCACCGCCTCCATATACTATCCTTCCACTTTTGGTTGTGTATCTCAATGAATCGGAAAAATGTACACTATCAGCTACTAACTGCTCCATGCTATGAAAACGTTCATAAATATTATTATAATACTTATCATTTCCTTCTTCGTATGAACTTTGTATGCAGCGACCGCTTGGTGTGTAAAAGCGGGCTACGGTAAGCCTCAATGCTGAACCATCGCTTAAAGGAATCTGCTCCTGTACCAACCCTTTTCCAAATGAACGTCGTCCGATTATGAAACCCCGGTCGTTATCCTGAATTGCCCCGGCAAAAATTTCGCTTGCCGAAGCTGAGAACTCATCAATCATTACATAAACCTTAAAATCTTTCCAGGTATCACTTCCCGATGCATTGTATGTTTTACGGGGCTGGTTGATTCCTTCTGTATAGAGAATAGGCTCTCCTTTGCCCAAAAATTCATCAACCATTTGAAGTACAGCAACTAATGAACCGCCAGGGTTTTGTCTTAAATCGATAATTACTTTTTTAGCACCGGCATCTTTAATTTTTTCCATGCCATCCATAAAATCTTTATACGTTTTGTTGGCAAACCGGCTTATTTTTATAAAACCTGTTTCATCATCAATCATGTATGAAACATCGATACTGTTGATTGGGATATCGCCACGGGTAATTTCAAAATCAAGTTCCTTTTCGGCTCCTTTTCGAACAATTCCAACCAGCACTTTTGTGTCTTTGTCGCCTCGCAACAGGTTTAAAACTGTGGAATTTTCAACAGCAACTCCCGCAATAATCGAATCGTTAACCTTAACAATTCTGTCACCTGGTAAAATTCCAACTTTACTTGAAGGGCCATCGAAAATTACTTCAATAACCCGAACTGTGTCTTCCATTATAGAAAACTGTACGCCTATTCCAGAAAATTTGCCTGTCATTTCCTCCTGCACTTCCTTCATATCGGTAGGTGGAATGTATGATGTATGAGGATCAAGATTTTTTAGGATTTCAGGGATGGTTTTTTCTATTATTTCAGAAGTATTTACACTATCAACATAACCCTGATCAATGTATGAAAGTATTTCGGAGATTTTGTTTTGTCCGCCAATATTCAAGCCCACAAAACCCGTCTGGCTATTCCTGTTTAACAGGTTTCCTATTAAAATTCCCGCTGCCACCGAAATGGCTACCAATAGAGGGATCAGGATTGTTATTTTTTTATTCATTTCAATGTTTTTAAATGTCCCCGGGTTCAATTTGTTCGACTTCGATATTTGCCCGTTTTAAAAGGTTTATCCCATCTTCGAGCCGATAGTTTTCAGTAAAAACAACTCTTAAAATACCGGCCTGGATGATGAGTTTTGAGCATTCCAAACAAGGCGACGAAGTTACATAAAGTGTTGCTCCCAAACTATTGTTACCCGATTTGGCAACTTTTGTAATAGCATTTGCTTCAGCGTGTAGAACGTATGATTTGGTTTTATTGTTTTCGTCTTCACATTCATTTTCAAAACCTGAAGGAGTGCCGTTGTAACCATCGGAAATAATCATTTTGTCTTTAACCAAAAGTGCTCCAACCTTTCGTCTGTTACAATATGAATTCTGTGCCCATATATCGGCCATTTTCAAATAGCGCTGATCCAGTAAATGCTGCTTTTTTGTTGTCATTTTCAATTTTATATGAGATTGGTATGCTTTTAACTTAAAAGATTACAAATGTAATACTGAATTGTTCAGATTTAGGAACATACCAGGGAAAGCGGTTGTTTTTAACAAACATTAAATCCTGAAAACAAAAAACGCCGCGAATAAGCGGCGTTTTCAATATCATATTTTCAAATTATTGCTTAATTAGTAACCAAAGGTCAGCGTATTTTGGAAATGCCTGCCTGATTTCCTTTACCCTGGAACGGGCTTCAGTCTCACCTTTATACGAATTGACACAAACACGGTAATAACCGGTTTCACTGTGAAGTATAATTGGAGCAAACCCTTCGTTTAACAATGTTTCGCGAAAATTTTTGGCGTTATCGAGTTGACCAAATGAACCAAGTATGACAAAAAAAGTATTTGCCTCATTGCCTGTTTTGTCAGCTGCATCGGTAAAAGTAACTGATTCCTTTCGAAGCGATACTGATTTGTCTTCTACAACAGTGGCAGCAGGTTTTGCGGTTTCAGTTGTTTCAGGAACCGTGAATACTTTTGGTTGTGACGTGGGTGGTGTGTATTTTACTTCCGGTTGTTTCTTTGATGTTTTACATGCCGATAAACCAATAACAGCTACGATAACAAAAAACATTATTTTTTTCATCTTATTATAATTTTTAATTTTTTAAGGTATTCCCGATAGTTACCGGGAGAACTCGCTTGATAATGATTCCCATGTGTGAGAATTTTTCTCATGCTCGTTTATACAAACTTTTTTTAACAGTTTAACGAGGCTAAATTAGATAAAACAGATAACACAAATTCAGTAAAACCAAGTAAGTTTTACACAAACTGTTGTTCGCAACTATCATCCAATTACATTTTGAATATTGTATAAAACGATTTATTTGCAAGTTTGAGTCATCATAAAAACAAAACGAAAGTAATGTCGTAAACGTGAATAACTTACAATACGAACTCTGAATTTATATCTCAATATTACGAATTCATTTTTTGATTAAAAAAGCAAATATGAATAGCCGGCTAACAAAAGAGTGCCCCCGCACAGCAAAATTTGCAGGTCAATTTTACCCCGGAAACAAAAACGATCTAAAAAAACAGTTAATTCAATTATTTGAGCAAGCTAAAACCCTGACAAATTATCCCGATATAAACAATAATCTTCAGGCAATCATTGTACCTCACGCAGGTTATGTTTTCAGCGGATCAGTTGCTGCTGCTGGTATTTCCCAAATATCTGAAGATACATTTTACAAACGTGTGTTTGTATTGGCTTCAAGTCACCGCTATTCATTCAACGGTGCTGCTGTTTATTGTTCAGGCAACTATTTAACCCCGCTGGGTGAAATTCCGGTTGACACTAAACTTTGTGCAGATCTTGTAAAAAGTGCTGATTTATTTATTGAACACAGTGAAGCTCATGATAATGAACACAGTATAGAGGTTCAGCTACCATTTATACAACACAAACTGGGTGAAGGTATTTTGTTGGTTCCCATAATTCTGGGTACTCAACAACCCGAAATTTGTAAGAAAATAGCAAACTCATTAAAAAAATGGTTTACCCCCGAAAACCTATGGATAATTAGTAGCGATTTTTCGCATTATCCTGATTATAATAATGCGATTAATGTGGATGAATTAACTGCAAATGCCATATGTAGCAATGAACCTCAAAAATTGCTGACAGTTTTAAAAGATAACAAAAACCTCAAAATCGATAAACTTGCAACTTCACTTTGTGGCTGGACTTCAGTGCTCACTTTGCTTTACATGACCGAAAATCAGGATTTCGATTATAAAAAAATATTTTATCAAAATTCAGGAGATGCAAAATTGTATGGCGCTAAGGATCGGGTTGTAGGATACTGGTCGATAGCAGTTAATAGAAAAACAGGGAAATTCAGAATTTCGCATAAAGAAAAAGAAGAGTTAATTGATAAAGCACGTAAGTCGATAAATGTTTTTGTTAAAAACGGAAGCGAAGGTAAAATCATACCTGCTATAGGAGCTGGAATATTAAATGAAGTAATGGGCGTTTTTGTGAGCATTTATGTAAAAAATAAATTACGTGGTTGTATTGGAGGTTTTGCAAAGAAAAAAACATTGAATGAAATGGTTCAGGAAATGGCTGTTTCGGCATCACACGACCGCAGGTTTGACCCTATAAAACCAAATGAATTAGACAAAATGGAGCTTGAGATTTCTGTGCTTTCTCCATTAAAAAAGATTGATTCCGTAAACGAAATTGAGTTGGGAAAACATGGAATTTATATAAAGCAAGGAAACAATTCAGGAACCTTTTTACCACAAGTTGCAGTAAAAACAGGGTGGGATTTAGAAGAATTTCTGGGACATTGCTCGCGTGATAAAGCCGGAATTGGCTGGGGAGGTTGGAAAAACGCCGAGGTTTATGTTTACGAGGCGATTGTTTTCAGAGGATAATTTTAAAAATTTTAGGGCTTTGTTGATTCTCTTGGTGGAGGTTAGCGTGAGCTTTACCTGAAAACCTCCCGCAAAACATTTAATGATTTTATTTCACCTAAATAATCGAAATGAAGCTGATAATAATCCACTAAAACGGTTATCAATGTATCGCGCATATTTCGGGAGATGGTAAGTTCACTTATTTCATTAATTTTTAATGCTGATAATTTTATCAAATATTCTGTTGCTTCTTTGTTTGCATAAAACGGGTGCGAAGGCTGAAAATGCACAATTGCTCCTATCTTCATATCAAACCAGCCCTGAAAACCCACACGATTTGTTTCCGGGAAAAACCCCAAATATTCGGTTAGTCTGAACAAAAACCAGAGATGGAAATTGCTGGCGCCAGTTTCCATCAAATCGAAATAAAGCAGCGAGTTTTTTATAAAATCATACATTTCGGGGTAGCTTTCCTGCTCGTTGATTGATTTGTATAAAACTTCTGAAATAAAAATAGCAAGCGATGATTTTGTAATATTGAATGGTATATTTTGATAAACCTGATTGATTTTCAGCTCTTTGATCCGGTGCAGTTCTCGGGTTTGTTTTTGATATGCAACCATGTCAACAAGAAAAAGGGGTTGCAACAAACTTGATTTGTTTTGTGCTTTTTTGCTTCGTGCCGCATTCACAAGATAACTTTGCCGACCAAAATCGCGTGTGAAAATAGTGGCAATAACACTGCTTTCGCCGTATTTTATAAAGTGCAGAACTATTCCTTCAGTTGTAACAAGCATGCCTCAGTTTAAAGTTTCGGGTTTAAAGTTTAAAGAAAGTTTCAAGTTCCAATTTCTGGGTTTCGTGTTCATTTTTAAGTGTTTGTGTTCTTTAAACCTTGAACTTTAAACCATGAACTCAATGAATAAACAACAACTTTGTAATGTGTGTTTCCTCGCCCAGTTCATCATTGCAGAATACAAGGTAAACACCGGTATTAACACGGTTTCCGTTTAAGTTTTTGCCATCCCAGACTGCTTGTCCGCCCAACGATTGTGTTCTGAAAACTAGGTTTCCGGAAATATCGGTAATTTTAACTTCCGAGTTTTCTATAAGGTTGGTAACAGTAACTGGCCCATCGTATGTTTCGCGCACCGGGTTTGGGTAAACAAACACGCTATCGTATGTTGGTTTTCCCTCAATTGCTTCACCCATATACGAAATTAATCCATTTTCAGTACCAATTAAAACCTCACCATTTTTCTGGTTAATTGCAATAGAAGTTATATTGTCAGAAAAAAGAGGGCTATTGTTGGTTGTGAAGTGCAAAATTTCATCGGTGCCGGTTTCAGAAACCAAATATACACCAGAATTTTTGGTGCCTAACCATTTTCGGTTAGCGCCATCAACAGCAATGGCAGTAACTGTTTCGTTTTTCAATAAAGGGTGATAAATTCCATCATTTAAATCCAAACTGGGTTGAGTTGCATAAAGATTCTCTGTATCCCAAATCCTGCCCGGGTTGTTGTAAACAGCCACCCCCATTGTAGTTCCCATCCATATAGCGCCATCATTATCTTCTACAATCGAATAAATATCATTCATTCGGGTAAATTCCTCCTGAACACCATTATTAAAATATGCGGTTACAAACAGTCGTTTTTTCTGGCTTCCATCTTTATTTACAACATAAGCATCGTTTCCGCCTAATACAACCATCCATTTATCATCTAACTGGTTTACAATCAACTGGCCGACATTCAATCTGTTGGCAATTTCAGGCAAGGCAAAAGACGACCATTTCCCATCAGGAGTCAACATGTGCAAATTTTGGGCAACCTCCGAATTGGTTATCCATAAATTTCCCTGTGAGTCGAAGTCCATGCCTGCGACTCGCACATATGGTTCGTCGGGTTTGGTAGGTAATGCAGTTTGCAGAGGGCTGTTTTTATTTGTAAATCTGTTGACAAACTTGTCATTATTATACTCCAGTAGTCCTCCACCCCAGCTGGCTACAAAAAAATGGTTCGCATTGGCCGGATCTTCTGCAATAGAAAGAATATTAAAAAAACCATCTAATTCGGGGTGATTGTTTTTTGTAAAGTAAACCCACTGGTCGTTCACTAAACGCTGGAACCTTGGAAATTCAAAACCTTTTGTTCCTCCGGGAGTTACCCATAAATGAGATCCGGGCTGATGCAACGAATAGATACTATTATCCATTGGGCTGTTGAGTCGTATTTGTTCTACCTCTTCGCCCGTAACTTTAACCATTGCATTTGTAAAATCAGCAATCCAAATCGTTCCATTTTCAGTAATTACTGAACTTCTTGTATTTATTGGGAAGATGTTTTCGTTACCGAATTTGTAACGGTTCACATCTTTCACAATTTGGTGGGTATCATCAACAATAAATACTTGTTCCCGACTGGTAACTGTCATATATTTCCCGGTACTTTGAATTTCATATGCATATTTGATTTGGGGTAAATATGTTTCCCAGATATTGTTAATCAATACATATAACTGATCGCCAGCCCATTGGTCAGGTGTGTAATTTGCAATTAATTTGCCGGCATGGATTTCTACGATACTGAATTTATCGGTGTAGTGGGGTATGTTTTGAATTTGTACCCAATTGTGATAATCAAGTAAATTCGCCCCGTCCTTTTGTGCTTTTAAAATACCCTTGTTTGTTGCAGCATATATAAATTCACCATCATCTGCAATATCGTTCACGCCCAGGTTGCTCCCATTTTCGCCAATCAGATAAGTATCTTTTATTTCTTGTTTTTTAAGGTTAATAACTACAATTCCGAAACCACATGCCAACCATGCTTCTTCACCAATAAAACTAATATTGTTAATATTTTTATCGGTTGTTAGTTGTTTTCGTTTGATATCCGAAAGGTTAATAACACGGCCTTTGGTAATCAAATCAATGTTACTGTTGTTGTATGCAATAACCAAAACATCATTGGTTTCGCTGTAAGCCATTGTTTTTATACCAAAATCAGAAAGTTGGAAATAGTCAGCAACTTTGTTGGCGCTGTTATCCTCTAAATCATAAAAAAAAAGTCCTCCGGTTGTAGCACAATACACTTTATCAGGCGAAGCAGCAATTTTTGTAGCCACTGTATATGAAAGATAATCCTGCCAGCTTCCCTGTTTTTTTTGGGCATTGCTTTCAAGAATCAGGAAAGCAGAGCAAATCAGAAATAAATATTTTAACATGAAATCAGTTTTTTAACTATTGTAAATTCTTTAAATGGGTTATCAGCTTTTCAACAGCCCGTCCCCGGTGGCTTATTTTATTTTTATCCGTCAAATTCATTTCCGCAAAAGTTTGTTCAAATCCATTTGGCTGAAAAATGGGGTCATAACCAAAGCCTGAACTGCCCCTTTTTTCTTCAAGTATTTCGCCGTTAACAATGCCTTCAAAAAGTTCTTCACGACCATTTATCACAAGCGATATAACAGTTCTAAAACGTGCATTGCGGTTTTTTATTTTAGCAAGTTTATGAAGCACTTTATCCATATTTGCCTGCGCACTTTTTTCTTCGCCTGCATAACGTGCCGAATATACACCCGGCTCACCATTTAGAGCTTCAATTTCCAGTCCTGTATCATCGGCAAAACAGTTATAACCAAATTTGTTGTAAACGTAAAATGATTTTTGGCTAGCATTTCCCTCCAAAGTATGCTGTTCTTCGGGTATTTCTTCGTTACAGCCAATATCTTTTAAACTTAACAGTTTAATATTTTTGTCGAGTATAGCCTGCAATTCTTCTATTTTGTGCTGGTTATTTGTAGCAAAAACAAGTTCCATATTTGTTACTTTTAATGAACTAAAACAGAAAATTAGTTATTTAACGTTGCTATATTTTATTTTTAGATTATCAACCTGAAAATTCACTTTGTTTTTGTTCCAGAAATAAATTTTGATAATATCTCCTTGTTGTATTTCAGGTTTGATTTGTATTTCATAAACCGCTCTGTTCCATTTATCGGGAAATTTGGCGAATGTACTTAAATCCAATGTCTTGTAAATTTGCATTTTCCCGTCACGATCGGTGGTAAATACAAGTAACACTTCAGTCAAATTGTTTTCAATAAAAAAATCACTTAAAATCGTGATTTTAGATTTCACTATTAAATCAGCTCCTGCTGGAAATTCTACAGAAGTCCCGAATTCATCCATTTCGGTATAAAAATAGGAATAGTTGCCGCTCAATGAATCAACTTTTATCCGGGCGGAATTTTGCGTCCATTCGGGCGAACCATCAGGTTCAAAATTCCTGATTATCTGGTAAGATTGTTCTTTTGCTTCATTTTCAGCGAGAAGAATTCCCGAGTTATTTTTCTTTTTAAGTTCAATTGTTGTTGGATAAAATGAATAGATTAGTTCAAATAATTCATCGCCAACAATACCGCCCTGCCAGGCAAAAGCGAAGTATTTACTTTCTGAATCCATCAAAAAATCACTTAATTCAGAAACATTTGTTTTTTCGTTGATAAAACAAATATTATCAGCATTAACCGCATTTATTAATTTCTCCTGTTTTGTACTTAGCAGAATACGAATATCATTTTTGAATTCGGTTTTCCAGTTCCCAAGTTTTTCGGTGATTTCCGGGGTCAATCCCAATTTATTCTTGTTGTATAAAAATCTGTTTATTCCGCTGAATAAAACAAATATTGAAACTAAAGTAACAACAATAACAAATACCTGTTTTTTCCTTTTCGGATGATTTGCAACAAAATATTTTATTAAGAATACAATCAATACAAGGAAAATAAAAGTTGTAAAACAAAAAGTATAAATAATTGCCTTATTGTGATACTCAAAACGAACAATGTGTTTACCCGAAGGAACAAGAACAGACATGTGTGTAAAATTACTTTTTAACAAATCTTTTTCTATCCCGTCAATATAAACTTTCCATCCTGTGTAGTAATTTTGTTGATATATAAGCAGTTGCGGAAATTTCGTGCTGGTTTTTATTTCAATTTTGGTTGGTGAGAATTTATTAATCTTTAATGAATCATTTTGTGTTGAATGCAAATTGTACGCTTTTAAACTATTAAAATCTTCAGTTTCAAGAAAAACTGTGTTCGATTCAAAATTACTGATTGATGAATTTTCTTTAATATTTTCAGAAAAATAAACCACCGGTTCTTTTTTTATGGCTTCCAGCAAATCAGGGTGGTTGTCGGAAAGGAACATATATCCATCCATTTTAAAGGAAACTAACCCGTCAAAAGTAACTTTCTTGGGAAAAACATTGTTGTTCATCCATGTAAATTCATTTGCGGCATTTCTGTCGGCATTTTCTCCAATCGTATTCAGTTCAGGTATTGGAAATCCTTTTGGCGACGATTTTAAGTATTCATAAAATTTAACAGGGTTGGCTTTGCTGAGAACTGTGTAATGTGCACTCAGTTGTGTAGCCATTATTCCATCCGCAATAAATAAAATAAGCAAAGCAGTTGTGTAATTTTTTGCATCTTTTAATTTTAAGGTGAGCAAAACAAAAATCAGTAAAAATGCAATTTGAATAACTCCCTGTAAAATAATATTATCGAAACGGGTGGCGGCAAATAGTTCGTCAGCGAAATTTGTAGCCTTTTTGAAATAAACAAATTGTTCTATTTGCCCGCTCGCCCAACCAACCAAAATTACTATCAAAATTATTATTGAACCTGAAATCAGTAATAATCGTTTTCTGTCTGAAATGTTAAAGTCGCTTGCTTTTATATTAACTCCTGTAAATGCCAAAAAGCAAAAAATGGTAAAAGCCCTGAATATTCCCGGATATTGGAACCTGTCCATTAACGGGGCATAATTAAACAGGAATTCTCTCAAAAAAAAGCGATCGCCAAAAGATGCGAGCAAAGAAAAAAAGCCAAAAAACAGTATTAAATAAGACTCTTTGTTGACAGCCTTTTTAGTCAGCACGAATAACAAAAGAACAAAACTGATTATACCAAAGTATCCATTTGAAAATGATTGGTCGGTTTGAAAATATTGAGGATCGTTACCTACGGCCAAAGGTGTTAAAAACGACAGAATTGATTTTACGGAAAAAGGATGTTTTTGTGCCAACTCAAGGGGAAGCCCGTTAAAACGGTTCAAAAAAGGTAAAAGCTGAAAATAAGCCAAAATCAATGTTGAACTAAAAGCGATTACAACAACCGATAAAACTGAATGATATAAAAATAACTTTTTCAAATAGCTTTTATCCAACCTGTTTACAAGTAAATGCCAGATAAAAATGGTTATCATCAGGTAGGCTGAAATAACTGTTATTGCAGGATAACTGCAATAAATCATCACGAACAATGCAATTGATAATCTCACAAAGTTTTGACGATTCAATTCCCTGATGAATATATAATAACTGGTCATCAAAAAAGGGATTAACGCATACCCGCAAACAAACGTCACATGTTGTGCATTACCAATAACAAAGCCAGATAACATGTAGGCTACGGACAATCCAATCGAAATTTTATAATCTGAATTAAACTGTTTCAAAAAATAAAAAAACGATACACCAGCAATAAAAATATACGCAATAAACACGAATTGCAGGGAAATATTTGAGTAGCCGAACATATTTCCAACTATCCAAAACTCAGGATTAAAAACCGAAACCAAATCAGCGTATATTGGCGTTCCATAAAGTAAATAGGGATTCCAAAGCGGAAACTGATTGTTTAAAACAGATTCGGTAAAGAAATAGCGGGAAGGAAGAAAGGCATCCACAAAATCCCATTTTATCCCGTTTTGAAAAAAAAATAATTGCCAGAATGCAATGATTGTTACAAGAAGTAAAAGTATATATCCGCCTTTTTTCATAAGGTCAAAGCATAATGAATTTTTCCAAAATTTAAACCTGATTTAAATTTATGATTTCCGGTAAAAATAGCGAAAAAGAGTTGGGTTTTGCCTTGAAAGTTTCAAACTTTGGAGAATATAAACTTAACAAAAATGATATCTAAAATAATAACAGAACTGGAGTTTGCAGCCGACCCCGTGCGTAAGGAAACTTCAAAAACAATGTTTCCAACAGCCATGAAATATATGGGAGTTCGGGCACCCGAACTTAGAATTTTACTTAAAAACTGGTGGATTGAAATAAAAACATGGCCCCCTGAAAAGCTGATTGAATTTGCAAAACAACTTATTGATACCCAAATTTTTGAATGTAACCAGGTTGCTTACGAGTTGCTTTGGATGAATAAAACCGCACTCCGTTTGGTTCGTATCACCGATTTGGAAGTACTGGGTAAAAACATGGACAATTGGGCAACAACGGATACTTTTTCGGTTATGGTTGCGGGTTGGGCATGGCGCGAAAATCAAATAACTGATTCGGACGTGTTGAACTGGATAAAGTCAGATAATCGTTGGTGGAGAAGGGCTGCGGTAGTTTCAACAGTACCGTTAAACCTTCGGGCAAGAGGTGGTAAAGGTGATGTAAAACGCACTCTCATGATCTGTGAAAAAGTAGTCACCGATCGCGATGATATGATTGTAAAAGCACTTTCGTGGGCATTGCGAGAACTATCGAAAAGTGATAAACCGGCTGTTGAGGCTTTTATGGAAAAATATGATGAACAACTGGCGGGTAGGGTACGGAGAGAGGTTTATACAAAATTAGAGACAGGGAGAAAAAATGGTTAACCCAGAAAGCCTATTCGCAAGTGCAACTATGCAAACTATCAACAATTTGACTTAGAATTTCATACTTTAAAAAATAGAAGGTATTTTTTCCATCACGTTTGGCACAAAGTACCCCTTTGTCTTTTAAAATACCCAGATGATGCGAGGTTGTTGATTGTTCTATACCCAATAATTCGTGGATTTCTGTAACTGTTAATTTTTTACCGCCTTCAAGGTGTTTAAGGATTGCAATTCGCATTGGATGTGCCATAGCTCTGAGCATATTTGCCGCAATTTCAAGCCTTTCAATATCTAACTCCTTGATTTTTAACATTTCAGATAATTTTAATAAATGCAAATATATAAATATTTAGGATTAATGCTATAGGCAGTTTTCAATTTGAAATTAATTTGAATAAGCCGCTATTTTTATGCTTTTTTTAGTGGGTTTATGGCGTTTTTCATTAAAAATTATCCTATGTTCGTTTTTAAATTATAAAAAGCGGTATTTCAACTAAATGACAACGATAGAAAAAATTAAAGCACCAATTGAGAAGGAACTCAATGAATTTGAACCCTATTTTAAAAAATCGTTGCAAAGTGATGTACCCCTTCTGGCGACTATTTTAAATTTTTTATACCGTACAAAAGGGAAGCAACTAAGACCCATTTTTGTATTTCTTTCTGCAAAATTGCATGGCGAAACAAACGAATTCTCAAAGTTGGCTGCCTGCTCGGTTGAACTTTTGCACACTGCTACTTTAGTTCACGATGATGTGGTTGACGAATCCTATGAACGGCGCGGAACTTTCTCTGTAAAAGCTCTTTGGCGAAACAAACTGGCCGTTTTAGTTGGCGATTATATACTTGCAAAGGGCTTAATCCTTCAGCTCGAAAGCAAAAAATATAATTTTCTGCACCTAATTTCGAGGGCAGTTCAGGATATGAGCGAGGGCGAAATTCTGCAAATAAAAAAGAGCAGGAAACTTGATATTAATGATGAAACTTATTTTGAAATCATCCGCAAAAAAACAGCATCACTTATTGCAACAAGCATGGCAATTGGTGCAGGGTCAGCTACTGATGACGAAGTAATAGTTGAAAAAATGTATCGCATCGGACAGGATGTAGGTATTGCTTTTCAAATCAAAGACGATATTTTTGATTACCAGGCCAAGGGAATTCTTGGAAAACCAACAGGAAACGATATTAAGGAAAAGAAAATTACACTCCCGCTTTTATATGTCCTGAACAATTCAAAATCATCGGAACGAAAACGTATTCTTGGCTTGATTAAGCACAAAAACAAAAACGCTGCAGTTGTAAAAGAGTTGATTCAATTGGTAACCGAAAAGGGCGGACTTGAACATGCAGAAATAAAAATGAATGAATTCAAGGAAAAAGCCATTGCCGGTTTGATGGAATTTGACGATTGCCAGGCCCGAAAGTCATTAATTGAATTGACGGAATATATTACAACAAGAAAGAATTAGAAACTCCCTCTCTGACACTTCCAGTATAAGAAAATACGAAAAGGAAAACTTCGGAATTAAGCCTAAAAGAAATAAAAAAGCAGCATTCCAATAACACCCGATATTGGAATCAAATACACAACATTCACCTTAAATTTTATTGCTGAAACCAAAACTGCGACAAAAATGAAAATTGAAATCCAGTGAATTTCAATTCCTTTTCCAATTGTAAAGGCAGCGGAAAAAATCATCCCGATAACGGCTGGCCGCAAGCCCTTAAAAATGGCAGAGATTGTTTTTGAATTCTTAATTCGATCTAAAAAATGCGAACAAAAAATCATTAAAAACGCAGGTGGAAAAAATATGGCCAGGGTTGCAGCAACGGCTCCGGTTAATCCGGCTACTTTATAACCGATAAAAGTGGCCGAAATAAAAATAGGCTCCGGTGTAATTTGTCCCATCGCAATGGCATCGGCAAATTCTTTTGTGGTCAGCCAGTTTAAACCGTTTACCACAATTTCCTGAATTGCGGGAATTATTACATAGCCGCCGCCAAACAAGGTTAAACTCATTCCCGAAAATGTCAATGAAATATCTTTGATCAATGTTGCCTTTTCAGAGTTTCTGCCACCAAAAATGACAGGCAAAAACCACACAAACAAAATGACAGCTCCAATTACAATTATACCGGCAACTATTTTTTTTGTACTGAAATCCGATTTTAATTTTTTTGTTTCGGGCGCGGCTTTAATTGTTTTTCGGTAAAACAAATAGCCTGAAATTCCACCAATCGCCATAATAATTGCAGTGGTATAAAACGAATGAAAGAAAATGAGTCCCAATCCTGAAAAAATAAGGATAACAATTTGAGGGTAATCTTTTATGTTTTTTTGGGTCATATTAACTGCAACACTAATAATAATTGCAGCCACAGCAGGCAAAACTCCCTTGAAAAAATTTGTAAATGCCGGTAGTTGACCATAAATAAAATAAACATAGGTAAGCGCCAGAATAAGAAAAAAGGAAGGTAAAATAATAGCAATCATACTTACCAGTGCACCTTTCAACCCATGCAAAAAGTAACCTAAATACGACACAACCATAAAAGCCAGCGGTCCAGGTAAAACCGAGGCTAACGAAATGCTGTCGAGAATTACTTCGTCGGAAACTTTTTTATCTTTTTCAACCAACTGCTTTTGAACCACCGAAACGAGTGCCATAAATCCGCCCCACGAAATAGCTCCAATTTTGAGGAAGGTAAAAAACAGGTAAAGTAAAGAAGTATGTTGTTCCTTTTCAAACTTATTCATCATCCTTCAGGAAACGAATTATAATGTTTCAAAATTATTTCACCTGCCTCATCAAGTGTATTTCCCCAGGTAATTATGCCCTCTTCATGTCCTCCCATAACAAGAAAATTTTCTTTATGCGAATCTATTTTCTGAATAACGTGTTGTATTTCCAATGCCATTTCCGGAGAACCGTACGATACTTCTGTTGAAGTTGCAGGTTTTGAATTGATGTATTTATCCCACATTCCTTTATGGTGGACATGAATAACTGCACCGGTTTGCGGAAGTATTTCATAAATAGCAGCATGACTTAAAGATTCGGCAGAGGCATTTATCATTCCTGTGCATTTTAATGAATTGTCAGCAAATGACCACGAATTTACCAATGCATAATGTTTTTCTTCAAGTATCATTAATCTCCCGGTTGCAGTTCCTGAAATATAAAAGCTATTTGAATCAGCCCGAATAGATAAATTACCATAACCGATACCGTTTGAATAAACTCCAATTAACCCGATTTCGTGCATGATTTTCCTCCATTTGGATAATGACTGAAAAAACTTTTCCGGAATTCGAATATTTTCTTCGCTCCGAACGCAGTTAAATTTTATATATCCTTCTTTACTCATTAATATCAGTAATAAACTTCAGCCATTATTATTGTTTTAATTCTAAAATAGCAAGTATCAAAGCCAAACCTGTATCTCTCACTTTTGGATTATAAAAGGAACTTCCATTTTCAACTTCAATTTTGTGAAGCAGGTTTTCAGCTTTTTCATTTTCTCCGTTAAAATATGCAAGGTTCCACTGTGCAATCAGGTTTTTAGGTTCGTTCTCTATTTTCAGGTTTAACAAATCTGTTGCTTCTTTTTCTCTTCCGGCCTTTTTCATCAAAAAGGCGCCAAGATAATCGCTTGAACTTGCTCTTGTTGATTTTAGCGTTGATTCAATTACTTTAGTTTCTAATACTTTTGCTTTAGTTTCGTTTTTATTTTTTGTCCAATAAACGCTTTCCAAATAATCTTCAATGCGTTCATCAGTATCGTAAGGTTTTCCAACTCCAAGATTTTCAGGCCATTCCCTCGACATGTTTATAAGCGAAATTGCCTTTTTATTTTTATTGTTATGCATATTATTAACCGCATCTAAAATACAAGCCTGCCGGTAGGTTGTTCTGCCATAGCTTGCACCTTCATTTGGTAAAATAGTGGTCTTTGTAAGCATATTCAAAGCCTCTTTATATTCACCCGAAATCAACAAACTTTTTGCCAATTGATAAGCAAGAATGTAATTATCAGGGAATTGCGAATTTCCTTTTTGTGCCCATTCAAGAGCTTTATTATACTGCTGATTATCTTCGTAAAATGTGGACAAAGCCAATACCGTACGCCATTCATTGGGTGCAAGTTGCCAGGCTTTTAATAAATCTGTTTCGCCATTGTAACCAGTTTTTCCATTCAATAATTCAAAACGGGTGAGATAAAAAGCATAAAATTCGGGTTGCATTTCGCAACTTTTAAAATACTTTTCGGTTGTTTCAACCTGCCCTTTCGACCAGTAAATTAAACCCAGGTAATAGCTGTTTTTCCAGTTTTTACTTTGGGTTTGCGCCCATTCCAGCACATTCACAGTTTCATCGCGAAACGGAAAATTAAAAGCAACAGACGCAGAAGTTGCCTTTTCAAGAATTTGGGTATCTTTTAAAATGTAAGCCAGCCAATAATTAATAAGCGGCGTTGGATTTGTCGATTTTAAAACCTTGACCGCCTTTTCATTTAAACCCAGATTGTAATACCAAATTGCAAGTTCAAGGCAGATTTGGTCGGGCATTTCGTAGTTCAGTACTTTGGCGAAATCATCGTTTTTTTCAAATCGGGCGAAGGAATTTAAGGGATCGGTATTCAAAATTTCATTCAAAACAGATTCACGATCTTTCAACTGCCCGTT
Source organism: Draconibacterium sp. (assembly GCA_041739985.1). GTDB lineage: Bacteria > Bacteroidota > Bacteroidia > Bacteroidales > Prolixibacteraceae > Draconibacterium. The sequence continues at coordinate 101,116 of JBGSMW010000073.1, forward strand.
TTTCTCAAAAACCAAAGCTTTCAGTTTTAAAGCGTTGATATTATACCGGTTATAATCGAGCGACTGATTGGCGTATTTAAGGCATTTCTTCATTTCGCCATCGGTAAAATAAATAGCAGCAATTTGTGCATAGGCAACGGACTTGTAAGCTACCGACCGGGCAGCCATACTAAAAGCGTCAAGTGTATCGAATTTTTTATTGAGTTTCATGCTTACAAGACCGAAAATATAATTTGCTTCAGGATGATAAGTGTCATTTGCCAGGGCTTTCAGCGCAAAATCATTTGCCATTTTGTAATCCATACTGCGATAACACAATCCGGCCATGCGTGTCAAAGCTTCAGTATTAAAGGCATCTTTTTGTAAAACCTGCTCGTATTTTTCGCGGGCTTCGCTGTAAAGTCTTTGTTTTTCGAGTTCAGTGCCATCTGTTAAAATTCCGTCAACTGATTCCCAATCGTAATCCTTATTTATCAATCCGGGCTTCGAAAGTTTCCTTTCTTCAGTTTCTTTGGAGTTAAAAGAAAAATCATTCCCAATTTTTACTTCGATGTTCTCTACGGAACCAATTTCCAAAGTTTCGGTTACAAATTCGGTTGGTTTTAGTTTGATATTTTTTCTGAAGATTTCACTACCATCAGCGGTTACAAGCAATTCGCCATCTATCATCTGATTGGCGCAAAAACCAATTTTCACCTGACCGGCATTTCTTTCAAAATTCAACGAACCTGTTTCATTTGCTTTTACCATACCGCCAATCCCTTTTACCGGAAACCAGAGTTCGGTAAATTTATGTTCTGATCCCTCATCGAAAAAAAGGTGTTTAAATGGTGAAAGAGTACTGTTTGTTCCGGCTTGATTAAACAATAACCCGGTTTGTATTTCAGTGTATTGAATATTTCCGGGATCTGTTAAAAGATCGGCCCAGATTTCGCCTTCACGGGATAAAGCCCATAACCAGATTTTTTGTCCCGGTTTTTCATCATACGGCGACCAATGCCCCAGCCCGAAGTTTTTGTTATGAAAATAGCACAAAAAACCTTCGGCATATTCGCCCAAAACATGGTATGATTTTGGCCCGCCAAAAGTGTTGTTTTTGTATTCTGAAATTTTTATTCCGTCTTTGTTTACCGGCCATGAACCGTATTCTCCTCCATGTCCGATTTCAGTGTGGCCGGGGAAAAAATATTCCAAATCATAGGAAGCATCCACTGAGGCGGTCATCCAATTATACAGCGAAGTTTTTTGATCGGATGGATTATACCAAAGAGCTTTGGTTTCGAAATAGGAAGCATTTGCAGGCAGGCGGACTTCCACTCTCCATTCTGTGCGTGAAGTAATATCGGGTGCTCCAACTATGCAACTCACGCTTCCATCATCGTTGTTTTTCAAAATATAATTGACTGGCGAAGCGGTTGTTGGTGCGTGGCCAATTGAGCCAAAATTGAATTCAATTCCTCCGGAAGTCCAGGCGCCACGCATGGCGATATCGCGGAATTTTACCACTTTATTAAAATAGATAAACTCTTCTCCGGTTGACTTTTCAATGGCTCCGAGCACTTTCCCTCCAATTTCGGGCGCTACATAAACCTTAATATATTCATTTTCGAGCGTTACGATTTTCCATTCCTGCTCAGTACCAACATTTGAAAATCCATCGAATCTGAAATAGGGATAAAACTTTGTGATTCGTGCAACAGGATCAGGATCGGAATAGGCGTAGGTTTTAAACTTTACAGCGTTTTCGGTAATTGTGGCTTGCGAAAGCGCATTTTGTGCAATAAACAAAAACAGCCCGCAGATTAGTAAAAAATGAACCAGTTTCATGATATTATATTTTTGAATAAGTATAACCACTAATTTTCAAAATAGACATTTGTTTTTTGAATTAAATTTATCTTTTTCCATGTTCATAATTGCATGGTTAGGAGATTTCAATATATGAAAAGGATTGTAAATTGGCTATATTATTTTTAAAAATAAAGGTTTTAAGAAATGAGTTTTTGTGTATTCAATTCTTCTGGTAAGAGAACTCTGCACTTAAAATATTTAAATAGCATGAAATTATAACATAGATGTTAATTTTGGCCTGATTTCAATTTCAAAAAACATTTTATATTCAACTTTAAATTCAATTCTGGTTCATGAATCAATTTTTAAAAATTGCAATAACTTTTATCTTTCTTCTTAATCTGATTTCAGGTTTTGCACAGGACGAGCTAAAAATACCTAATCTAAAAGTATATCTTTCAGAAGATAAAAGTTCATATGCCGGAATGTTGATGGTAAATCAGATTTGGACTCGTTACATCTGGAATAATCCCGATTATAATGGTGTGGAACAATACAGCGATATGGATTTAGGTATCCGTCGCAGCCGGCTCATTTTTTATACTTCCCTCATGGACCGCGTTTTTATTTATACCCAAATTGGCGCCGATAACATATCGTACCAAACGAAACAAAATCCGGCAATTCATTTATACAATGCCGAAACCGAGTTTATTTTTCTGAAAGACAAGTTTCATTTGGGATTTGGATTGAATACATGGAATGGTATTTCGCGGTATTCCAACAATAAATTACTTGAATTTCTTGTTGTGGATAACCCTGGTTTTGCATATCCGGTTGGTGGAACTTTCGACAGATTTGGCCGCCAACTGGGGATTTATGCAAAGGGAGCACTTGGTAAATTAGATTATCGTATTTCTGTTGTAAAACCTTTTGAATATGGAATTGATTCAGTTTCATCTCCCTTTACAACTGAAAGAATAAACGAAAACTTTGCTGTAAAAGGATATTTTGAGTGGCAGATTTTCGATAAAGAGAATACACTTTTCCCGTACATGACCATGAATAACCTTGGCAGGGCAAAAATGCTGAATGTCGGTGCAGGTTTTTATTATCATCCTGAAGCTATGCTTGTGGAAGCTGAAAAAGATTTGTCAACAGTTGATCCATTTTTGGCAGCCTGGCTCATTTCAACAGGAAATGAGCATTTACTTCCCGATTTTGCCGATTTTTATCCTTCACAAATCAGCGATATTTTTCTCGCGGCAATTGATGTTTTCCTTGATATACCTACAAAAAATAATGGAGCAATAACTTCTTATCTGGGTTACTACTATAATTTTTTTGGTCCAAATTATCTCCGATCAATGGGTAAAATGAATGTTTCGAAAATGAATCCCGCACTGGCATTGCCGCAGGGAATTGGAAATTCGGAGTGGGAAGTGGGAACCGGGCATATTGTTCGCGGAGAGTTTGGGTACATGCTTCCGGGACAAGGATTGAAAAACCGATTTCAACCATACGGAGCTCTAACTTTTAAGAAATTTGAAGCACTCGATGAAGCCTCGGTTCAATTTGATGCCGGAATTAACTGGCTGATGTACGGGCACAACCTGAAATGGACTTTGCAATATTCCTCGCGCCCAATTTATACAAAAGTTGAGGGGCAGGATTTGTGGACAAGCTCGAAAGGTCAGGTAATACTTCTAACGCAAGTTTATTTTTAAATCAGAGTTTTATATTCTATATTTTTTGTTCCTTTTTTCAATTGCATAATAAGTAACAAAAAAATAAGGAAGTTGAAAGAGCCGGGGTTTTTCAATGTCCCTGAAATCCTAAAAAATAAGTATTTTCACACTTCAAAATTAAAACAAAACATGCCAAATATTAGGGTTACAAAGCGCTTTCATTTCGAAATGGCACACACACTTTATGAATATGATGGTTTGTGCCGCAATATTCATGGACATTCATATATTCTTGAAGTTACTTTAATCGGTGAACCACTTAACGAGCCAAAACATCCAAAAGACGGGATGGTGATGGATTTTGGACAAATAAAGGAAATTGTAAAAACCCAAATCGTAAACCGTTTCGACCATGCTTTAATGGTAAATTACCTGGTTTCTGAAAAACAAAAAGAACTACTCCGGCAAACTACTGAACGTTTTATTATTGTTGAATTTCAGCCTACTTCCGAAAATATGGTAGTTTATATTGCCGATATCCTTCAACAACATTTGCCTTTGGGTGTTAATCTTTTTAGTATCCGGTTGTACGAAACTGCTACTTCTTTTGCCGAATGGTTTGCATCGGATAATTAAAGAAGGAGATTGTGAGATTATATGAGAATCAAGACAAGAATTCAAATTCAATAATACTATGTCAGATAACAATCAACAAAAACTTTTTCTGCTCGACGCGTTTGCACTTATTTACCGTAGTTATTTTGCGTTTATCCGCAATCCCCGTTTTAATTCGAAAGGGGTAAATACCTCGGCAATGCTGGGTGTTACAAATACAATTGTACAGGTTTTGGAGAAGGAAAACCCACATTTTATAGGCGTGGTTTTCGATGTGTCTGCTCCAACTTTCAGGCACGAAATGTTCCCCGAGTACAAAGCACACCGCGATGAAATGCCCGAGGATTTACGGAAATCAATCCCCTATATCCGTAAAATTATTGAAGCCTTTAATATCCCAATCATCGAGCTGGCCGGTTTTGAGGCAGACGATGTGATTGGCACTCTGGCTAAGGAAGCAGAGAAACAGGGGTTCACAACCTATATGATGACCCCCGATAAAGATTATGCACAGTTGGTTTCTGAACATATTTTTATGTACAAACCAGGCAAAGGAGGCGAAGATGCCGAAGTTTGGGGACTAAAAGAAGTACAGGAAAATTTTGGCATTCAAACTGCCGATCAGGTAATTGATATTTTAGGCTTGATGGGAGATACTGCGGATAATATTCCCGGGTGCCCCGGTATTGGCCCAAAAACAGCAGAAAAACTCATTGCCGATTTTGGAAGCATTGATGGGATTTACCAAAATATCGAAAAATTAAAAGGAAAACAAAAGGAAAATTTAATTGAATTTGAAAATCAGGTGAGGCTTTCGCGGATACTGGCAACCATAATTTTGGATGTCCCAATCGAATTCAACACAAAAAACCTCACACGTGATGAGGTAAATAAGAATGCGCTTATTGAGGTTTTTGAAGATTTAGAGTTCCGTACACTTATTCAACGTCTGAAACTCAGGGAAACCCCGGTTCAGTCGGAAATGAATTTTCAGGGAACTTTGTTTGATATGGGTTCTCCCGAAATACTACCGGCAGGGAAAATACAAGATACTATTGAAACTGTTCCGCACCAGTATTATTTGGTTGAAACCGAAATGCAACGCGCCAGTTTACGGGCGGAATTGTCGGTGCAGGAAGAATTTTGTTTTGATACCGAAACTACAGGGCTGGATACCCAATCAGAAGAAATTGTATGTCTTTCGTTTGCTTTCAGAAAACATGAAGCATTTTGTGTAACACTTCCCGCAAAATTTGACCAGGCGAAAAAAATAATGGAAGAGTTTCGCGATATTTTTGCTGATGAAAATATTACCAAAATCGGTCAAAACATTAAATTCGATATGCTGATGCTGAGTAATTATGGCATCGAAGTAAAGGGCAAATTATACGACACAATGCTGGCCCATTACCTCATTCAACCCGATTTGAAGCACGGCCTCGACTATTTATGCGACATTTATCTCAATTATAAAAAAGTGCCCACCGAAGATTTGATCGGTAAAAACGGGAAAAACCAACGCACTATGCGCTCCGTTCCCCTTGATAAATTGCGGGATTATTCGTGCGAAGATGCTGATCTCACTTTTCAGCTAAAACAAAAAATTGATGCCGATCTTGATAAATTTGAAGTACGTACTTTGTTTGAAACCATGGAAATACCACTTATTCCGGTACTGGTTCACATGGAAAATGCAGGAGTGAAAATAAATTCAAATGAGTTAAAAGAATACGCTACTGTATTACGCGAAGAAATTATTCAAATTGAAAAAGAAATATTCAACCTGGCAGGACAGGAATTTAATGTAGCATCGCCAAAACAATTGGGATTGATTCTTTTTGAAAAACTGAACATCGATTCAAATGCGAAAAAGACAAAAACAAAGCAATATTCAACCGGAGAGGAAATTTTAACGAAGCTGGTTGATAAACATCCCATAGTTCAAAAAATATTGGATTACCGGGGATTGACAAAACTGCTGAATACTTATGTTGAAGCATTGCCACTTCTGGTAAATAAAAGAACGGGGAAAATCCATACTTCCTACAATCAGGCAATTGCAGCAACCGGGCGGTTGAGTTCAGTAAACCCCAACCTGCAAAACATCCCAATCCGAAGCGAAAATGGTCGTCAAATCCGCAAAGCGTTTATTCCATCCGATGAGAATCACACGTTTTTTTCTGCCGACTATTCACAAATCGAACTGCGGATAATGGCTGCATTGAGCCAGGATGAAGAAATGTTGAAAGCTTTTAACGAAGGGAAGGACATTCACTCCATTACAGCCGCGAAAATCTACCAAATCCCGGAAGAGCAAGTTGATTCAGATATGCGACGGAAAGCTAAAACAGCAAACTTTGGCATAATTTACGGTATTTCGGCTTTTGGGCTCTCCCAACGTTTAAATATTCCCCGTACAGAAGCAAAAGAATTGATAGATGGTTATTTCGAAAACTTTCCCAAAATAAAGGAATTTATGGACAAGCAGATTGAACTGGCAAGAAATCAAGGCTTTGTTCAAACAATTAAAGGCCGAAAACGTTATTTAACGGACATCAATTCAGCCAACGCTGTTGTACGTGGAATGGCGGAACGAAATGCAATTAATGCGCCTATTCAGGGCTCGGCAGCCGATATTATTAAAATTGCAATGATTAATATTTACCGGCAATTTGAAACGTTGAAACTAAAATCGAAAATGGTACTTCAGGTGCACGACGAATTGAATTTTGATGTTCAGATTGATGAGCTTGAACAAGTGAAACAAATAGTAAAAACTGAAATGGAAGGCGCTGTTGACATTGGTGTACAGTTAACAGTAGAAATGAATGCAGCCGATAATTGGCTTGACGCCCATTGATTTATGATTTACGAAATTGAAACAGAAGAAGATTATCAGCAAGGATTACAGCGATTTTTGGAAATTTGTGGTGATGTAAGTGATCCCGAAAGATTAAAAGAATTGGAGCTTTTAATGATTTTGATGGAAAAATACGAAAGGGAAAATTGCTCTACAAATTAATCGTATTCCCCATAATTTTTCTTATTGTACTTTGATATTTTGGTAAACTATTCGCCTTCTTAATCAGCTTAAAGCAATTTTTTTGATCGGAAAAATTCGTGCTAAAATAAATCCAAAACTGTTTCATCTTATTCAGAACATTTCCGTCATTATCCATTTTTTCAGTATAGAGTTCAAAAATGCGTTTGTGGAATTCCACAAGTTTAACTTGTTTTTCTGCTCCTGTATAAAAAACTCCTTTTATTTCAGCGGGGAGAAAAGGGTTCATCAAAACACCACGGCCAAGCATCCAGTGTTTGGTCTCAGGAAATTTCTGAGATCGGTCGTTAAAATTGGCTTTAGAAAAAATATCACCATTGTAAACAAGGCGATGTTTTAAATTGGTTGTGGCAAATTCAAATGCCGGATCTATAATTTCTCCATCATAAAGTTGTTTGGCAATTCGGGGGTGAAAAATTACTTCGGTTAATGTAAACTGGTTTAAAACAGGGATGATTTGATCAAATTCTTTTGGCGAAATTAATCCTGCCCGAATTTTTACCGACAATTTAAGTTCTGAATTTTCGAAAAAAGAAGAAAGAATTTGGTACAATTTTTCGGGATGAGGTAAAAGTCCGGCACCCAACCCGCGGTTTGTTACCATCGGATATGGACAACCCAAATTAAGATTGATTTCATCGTATCCTTTTTCCTTTAGAAATTTTGAAAGAAACAGCATTTCATCACCACTGTTTGTCAAAACCTGCGGAATAACGCGATTTTGGGGATTGTTCTCCGCCAGAATTTCCTTTTCATATTTTTTTAAAATCACGTTGTTTTTTATCGAAATGTAGGGGATAAAATAAGCGTCAATTCCTCCAAAAATTTCATTGTATGCTTTCCTGAAAACAAAGTCGGTAAAACCCTGCAGCGGAGCAAGGTAAATTGATGAATTGTTTTGTTCTGTTGTTGCAGGCATTGGCGGGTAAAAATACAAATCATAAAACAACTATCCATATTCATTTAATATCTTTGCGCACTAATTGAAGCAAATGGATGATTTTGGAAAATACGGAACTCAGATTGATGACTTGTCAAACCAACAAGCCACATTTGATTCAGTTTTTGTTGAAGATTCTGCATCATTTGTTCCAATCGATTCAACATTGCTCACTCCTACCGACTCGCTTTTCCGTTTTTTTGAAATTCGGCCCGAAGAAAGAATATTTATTGGCGATACACGCTATCAACCCGATACAACTTATGTTGAAAGTATTTTATGGAACGGTCTGAAAATAACACCTCGGGATAAAAGCAATTTTGAAGGCGATTGGCTAACAGGAATTATGTTTTTTGCTTTTGTTTTGCTTGTCAGTGTGCGGGCGGTTTTTTCAAAATACATCAGTTCACTGTTTCAGTCGCTCATAAATTATCCTACAGCTTTTCGTATGTTTCGCGAGAAAAATTATACTTTTCTGCACGGTGCATTTCGCCTGGAAGCTTTATTTTACATTGCTTTTTCCATATTTATTTTTCAGGTGATCATTCTTGTTTCAAATAACAGTTCACTTTATTCCCTGTCGTTTTATGGCACAACTCTCGGAGTGGTAATCTTTTATTTTCTGGCTAAAAAGTTGGCATATTTTGCCCTCGGCTCGATTTTTACAAGCGCCAATGACACAAGGGAATTCCTTTTCAACATGAATAATTATAATCGCGGAGCAGGAATTGTTTTGTTTCCGATAGTGGCTTTAATTGCATATTATCCTTCCGGAAACCCAATTTTTGCAGTGTTTCTGGGAGTTTTTACAACGTTGGTTTTTTATGTAATGTTATTAAAAAGGGGCATCTCAATTTTATTGAAAAAACAGTTTCCAATATTTTATCTCTTTTTATACCTTTGTACCCTTGAAATTTTACCCTTGCTTTTGATTTATAAATTGGTTGTTGATTAAGAAGGGGATAAGTTACACCTAAAAAGCAGAATATTTTGAAAGTTAAGAGTATTATCGTTTCGCAGCCGGAACCGGAAACGGCTAAGTCACCTTATTTTGAACTGGCAGAAAAATATGGTTTAAAGATTGATTTTAGGCCATTTATTCAAGTTGAAGGTGTTTCGGGTAAAGAGTTTCGCAACCATCGTATTTATATTCTTGAACACACTGCTGTTATTTTTACAAGCAGGACGGCTATCGATCATTTTTTCAGGGTAAGTCAGGAATTGCGTTTAACGATTCCCGACACTATGAAATATTTCTGTATTTCAGAGGCCACAGCTTTTTACTTGCAGAAATATATTGTTTACCGCAAACGAAAAATATTTTATGCCGATGGTAAATTTTCAGATTTGGTAAATGTGATGAAAAAACACAAGGATGAAAACTTTCTTGTGCCACTTTCCGATATCCACAAACAGGAAATACCCGATTTGCTTGATGCAGAGGGTTATAAATATACAAAGGCAATTCTTTACCGCACGGTAAGCGCCAATTTATCAGACCTGAGTGATATAAAATATGATATTCTTGTATTTTTTAGTCCTCAGGGAATTAGATCTCTCCTACAGAATTTTCCGAATTTTGTGCAAAACGAAACAAGGATTGCCTGTTTTGGTCCAACAACTGCAAAAGCAATTAGCGAAGCCGGTTTAAGATTGGATATTGAAGCGCCAACAGTGCAAGCTCCTTCAATGACAATGGCTTTGGAACAATACATTAAAAAGCACAATAAAATATAATAATAAAAATATATCTAATTTTGAAAGGCTGTCCGTCAATTTGTGGATAGCCTTTTTTAATTCAAAATGAACAGTTTGCCAGAAAATATTGACGGAAAGAATTCAGGTTTTTCATTTCATAAAAATGAGCGGCTCTGCAGCAAAAAAGTAATCGATAAACTTTTTGCCGAAGGAAAATCATTTTTTGTGTACCCTGTAAAAATTGTTTATCTCGAAATTACACTTCCTTCAAAAAATAAGGTTCAGGCTGCTTTTACAGTGGGAAAACGAAATTTCAAAAAGGCAGTTCAGCGTAATCTGATTAAGCGCAGGATGCGTGAAGCTTACCGTTTGAATAAACAAAAGTTAAATGGTGATAATGTCGAAAAACAGTTGGCCGTATTTTTTATCTACACCGGAAAAACAATTACGGAATACAAGCAAATTGAAACTGCTATTATTAAAGGGATAAAGAAACTTAATGAACTACAAAAGGAAAAATAGCTTAAAATTTCTGAGGAGTCTGGAAACTGGCATATTATATTTTTTTTTCAAAATGAAGATAGGATAGGATGGGGGAGATAGAAAAAGATTAAATTTTGAAACGATGGTACACGAACTTAAAACCTGGGAAGAATATTTTCGGTTGGTGGAAAGTGGCGATAAACCTTTTGAACTCCGGAAAAACGTCCGCAACTTTCAAGTAGGGCACGAGCTTTTATTACTTGAATACAACCATAATACACAAACCTGCACCGGGCGAAACCTACACCGAAAGATCACTTACATATTGCAAGGCAAAAAAGCCGAAATCTTTGGTCTTAAACCCGGATTCTGTATTATGGGACTGGCTGAAATGTAATTATTCTTCAAAATCGCAACTTCGAAATCCTTAATGACCGGTCTGGGTTTAGTAACCAACATTTATAAATTCAAATAATCATTCATCAATAATCATTCAAAAACGCTTGAATTGGGTAAACGCTGGTAGTAACAATTCACTTTCAGAAATTTTCAAATGAATGAAACATCAATCCCAATTAAGTGGCAAACAATTACAATTTGCAATACGGGCAATGACTCTTTAGAAATTCTAATATTAAAATGGGATTAATTCAGGAAAAGAAAACATAAATGTAGATTGGAAAAGAAACGGTTATTGAGTTGATAAACAAACGAATAAATTCTGTTATCAAAAACAGGTGCGAAATAACATTGGCAGAATAAAAATAATAGTAATTTAACCCCCCGTTTGATAAAACTGGAAAGCACATGGGACAAACCAAAACCATAATGAATAAAAACATTTGGATCAGGTTTTATTTTATTTTATTTCATTCACTCATTATTTCATCGTTGGCCTACGGTGAAATAAACGAAGTTTCCGAAATTGACAGCCTTTATAAAATAATCAATTCAAAAAAAGGGACTGATAAAATCTCAACTCAACTTGATATTGCGCTTAAAATACTGGTTAAGCATAATGAGGAGGCACTGCGAATGACCAATTCCGCTAAACTGGCTGCCAAAGCAAGTGGGAACAGGAATTTGGAAATGCGTTCGTATTACACCCTGGGAAAAATTTATACCGAATCATCAAAAAACGAAATTTCACTGGCATATCTGGATACGGCTTTGGCAATTTCGGGGGCCATTAATGATAACTGGAACAAAGGTGAAATCTTATACCAGATAGGTGTAAACTAACACAGGATGGGTGAAGCATTACAAGCACTTGAGTCTTTCAATGCCTCAATTCAGGCTTGTCGGTTGTCAGATAATTTCAAATCTGCGGGTTCCGCCTATTCAGTTATGGGAACTATTTTTCGAATGAATGGGATGTATGACCGTGCTATTGAGTATAACATCAAATCGAAACTGAATTACGAAAAAGCAGATTTTATTGAGGGAGATGCATGGGCAGCTTATTTACTAGGGCGGATTTACTCCGATTTAAAGCTTTCCCAAAAAGCCCTTGAATATTTTCATGAATCGCTGGATATTTATAGTAAACTGGCAAGTGCTGATGGCAACCAGAGTGGATTGGCTATTTGTTATGAGCAAATTGGAATGTTAAACCTTGCTGAAGGCAATTTTAAAGAAGCGCGAAAATACATTGATGAAACATTAAAAATATTTTCTGCCAATGGGTCAAAATATGGATTATCAAATGTTTATATGAACCTTGGCAAAATAGAATATTATGAGAAAAACTATTTGCAGGCCGAAAAATACTTAAACAAATCTCTTCAAATAAAAAGGGAAGTTGGCGATCTGCTTAGTCAGCCCGGAATATATCAATACCTTGGATTGTGCCTGATTGGAAGAAACCAGTCAAATGAGGGGTTTAGGCTTATGCAGCAAGGATTGGATATGGCCATTTCGAACAACCAGAAAAAAATTCAGTTGGATATTTATGCAAAACTTGCAAAAGCCTATTTGAATGTCAATGATTTCAAAAATGCGATTCTCTGCCAGAATAAGCAGATAGAAATACAAAACTCAATTCTTTCAGGAGCTGTCAATATAAAAACCGAGCAGTTACAGGCAATTTATGAAATTGATGAAAAAAACAACCAGATCGCTGAACTTGAAAAACAAAACAAAATTATTGCACTGAGTAACAGGCAGAATAAAATAATCAGAAACATTATGATTTCAGGGATTGTTTTGGCATTGCTTGTTGCGTTGATAATATATTGGTTTTACAGTAAACTTAAACTTAAAAACCGCGAACTGTTTGAAGCAAATGCTGCCAAGAACAAATTCTTCACAATTATTGCACACGATTTGCGCGGGCCCACCAGTTCCCTTGCTGCACTGCTTGAACTCATCAATTCAAAATTCAGTGAATTTAGCATCAGCGAGTTAAAAAACATGATGCTTGTACTTTACAAATCAGCAGAAAATGTAAGTAATCTGTTGGAGAACCTGCTGATTTGGGCGCAATCGCAAGTTGATAAAATTGAATTCAGACCAACAGAAATTAAGCTTTGCGATTTGCTTCTAGCCTCCGTCAAAGGATTGAATCAATCTGCTGAAGACAAGCAAATTAATATCAGGATTGAATGTAATGAACAGATCTTTGTGTCGGCTGATTCTGATATGGTTCAAACAATTGTACGCAATATTCTCAGCAATGCGATTAAATTTACACATCGTGGTGGATTGGTTAGCATTGAAACAGAAGTTAATAACAGGAATTTTGCCCTTATTAAGATTATTGATAACGGGGTTGGAATCGAAAAGTCAAATCTCACAAAAATGTTTGATATTTCCTTTAAACATCATACCAAGGGCACCGAAAATGAAAAGAGTACTGGTTTGGGATTGATCCTGGTTAAGGATTTTGTTGAAAAGAACAAGGGAACCTTAACGATTGAAAGTGAAAAAGATAAGGGTACAATTGTATCGTTTACACTGCCCTTAACTCAGGTGCCATCACCCGAAAAACAAAAAGAAGTCTCCGTTTAACAAACAAAAGCCCTTTTTTGAAGCAAAATTGGATTTTTATTCAAAACATGTATTGAATGGTTTCTCCACCATTAAATGGGGAATCAGGGTTCAACCGGAAGGGGTTAAATATTTTCAACAAAACTTTAATAAATCCACCGCCCCGTCTCGTTTACGTGAGCCACCCCACCTTTTAAAGGAATCAAGGCGGGGAAACAAGAAGTTCAGATTTTTATTTTTATACCTGTAATGTGAAGAAAAACTTCTCCACCATTCAAAGGAGAGTCCGAATTTATCCGGAAGGGGGTTTAAATTGTCCGGTTTGCAGGTCTCTGTTATGCGGGTTACGTACGTTTTAAACCTTCAATTTTTTTCATCACCACTTCGGCTTCGGCATATTTTTGATCCGCTGATTTTCGGTTTACCCGTGACAAAATATAGGCATCTTCCATTAATTTGTCATATTCTTTCATTAAACGCTGCGAAGGATCTTTCTTAAATAAATTAAACATATCGTTTTTGTTTTAATTTCATTTTTTGTCATTACTATCCTTTAATACCTGACATACCACCATCAACATGCATTATTTGCGCCGTGACCCAACTTGATTTTTCGGATAGAAGAAAAGCTGCCATTTGGGCGATATCATGCGTTTGGCCGATGCGTTTTAGTGGATGCCTGTTTGCATTGGCTTCTGTTTTTTGGTCGGTATTAAGCAATTTTTCTGCCAGGGGTGTTTGGGTTAATGAAGGCGCAATGGCATTAACCCTGATTTGGGGCGCAAATTCAGCTGCAAGAGATCTGGTCAGTCCTTCGATAGCTCCCTTTGAAGTTGCCACCTGCGAGTGAAAGTTAAAACCTGATTGTACAGCTACTGTCGAGAAGAGTACTATGGAGGCCTGTTTTGATTTCTTTAAATTGGGCAAAACGGCATGGATAACTTTTATGGCTCCCACGACCTGCAATTGAAAATCATTTACAAAATCCCCGGGTTTAAACCTGTGGAAAGGCAGTAAATTAATACTTCCCGGACAATAAACAACTCCATCAAGCATCTCAGGTAAATTGTTGAGCTCAATCACATTTGCATTTACATCGAGGTATTGAAAATGAATATCATCAGAACTAATTTCGGATTTAAAAAATGTGGCAAAAACTTCGTGCCCTTCTGATATAAGCAATTCAGCCAGGGTTTTACCAATGCCTGAGGAAGCCCCAATTATTAAATAGTTTTTCATGCAACACTTCTGTTTTTAATTTGTGGCAAATAGTTGTTTATCTGTATATTATCAGCTTTCAGCAAGTGCATTAAGTTATATAAGCCAAAAAATGTTCGGTTAACATAAATAAAGTGTCTTGAACCCCTGTTTCCATTCATATTCCGGAGTTCAGTGTTTTTCGAATATTGGGCGCCTAATTCACTCAGTTGCATGAAAAATGAAGAATCAGAGAAGTCGAAAGTTTGATTTTGAAAGGGTTGCGTAAATAAACTTAATAATTGATGAAACATGCCAACAAAAAAATCAACTTCCTGCGGGCTGTCATCAGCGCGAAGGATTTCCAATTCGTAAAGTTTAGACTTAAAAAGATGTGGATTATCTAAATTCTCCCTTTTTGACAATTCAAAATAAGGTATATAAAACTCATCTGGTATGCCTTTAATACAACCAAAATCCAACACAGTTAATTTTCTGTCTTCCGAAACTAAAAAATTACCGGGATGAGGGTCGGCATGAAATTTCTTTAAACAATGAATCTGAAACATATAAAAATCCCAAAGTGCTTGTCCCAGCTTATTGGCAAGTTCTTTATCCACATTGTGGGCGGCGAACTCCGATACATGTTCGCCCTCCATCCAATCCATTGTGATAATTCGCTCCGATGAGAGTTCTTTATAATAATCCGGAAATTTAAGATTTTCAATCTCGCTGCAGGCTTTGGCCATTTCAAGGCTTTCATGCACTTCAAGCAGGTAGTTGGTTTCATCCATCAGTTTCTCTTCCACCTCCTTAAAATAAACATCCGATCCCTTTCCCTGAATATTAAACATCTTCATGGCCAATTGTTTTATCATTGCAAGGTCGCTGCTTATGCTGGCCGAAACACCTGGATATTGTATTTTAACCGCTAATTTTTTCCCATATTTCTCAGCCTGATGCACCTGTCCAATGCTTGCTGCGTTGATGGAGGTAGAATTAAAACTGTCAAAAATCTCATTTGGCGCTTTCCCAAAATATTTCTTGAAAGTCTTTTGCACCAGCGCCGCCGAAAGCGGAGGAACCGAAAATTGTGACAGTGAAAATTTATCGATATAAGCTTTGGGTAGAATATTTTTCTCCATGCTCAACATTTGAGCTACTTTAAGCGCGCTCCCTTTCAGATTTTTCAATCCATCATAAATGTCGCTGGCATTTGAGCTATTTAACTTTGCCCTTGCATCATCTTCGCCAGACGATAGTTTATCGCCATAGTACCTGAGGTAATTTACACCAACTTTTGCCCCGGTTTGAATAATTTTTGAGGCACGTTGTATTTTTGATGTTGGAATCCGGTCAATTGTCTCCATCAGTTTACCATTATTTTTTCCTTGAAAAGAAATTTGCCCAGATCAAACACCTTGTGAAGGGTTGAACTGTCCAACAATGCAAAACCTGTTGTGATTGATTTCTCAATAAAAACATCAGTTTTTTCAAATCCGGCAGAATCATCTTCAATCCAGAATTTAATGGTGAAAAGCAGTTGCGCCCAGGACCATTCCAAAATACCCTGGTTTTTTATCTTTTCTATTTTTTCTTGCTTTAAGTCAATCGTTTCAATACCAATTTCCTCAATAAAATGGCGAAAAGCCTTTTTTAGTTCCGAAAGGGTGGAAAGCATTTTTAATTTGTTCTTCTCATTTTCCAGCGCAAATACCACATAGCTGCGGTTGGCTTTCAATACCTCGAAAAAGGTAAAATAAAAACTTAGTAATTTGTTTTGTGCATCGAAGGATTGAAATTCTTCATTTTTATCCAACAGCGTTTTGGTATTATCAAAAAACGCCTTAAAAATGGTTTTTTCAATCATTTCGAATGATGCAAACTGCTCATAAAATTCAATCTCTTTAAAGCCCAAATGCTGTGCAAACAAATAAATACTTTTAGGTCTTTCGCCATGTTCAAGCACATATTTTATATATGCTGACATGATATCTACCGGTGTTTCTGTTTTCTTTTTTACCATACCATCACAACACCGGAATTACAAAAATGTTCAACAATTGATAGATTAAATTAAACAAAAACATGAATTAAGGGGAGAAAATTCGCAGTTATAAATTTGATTTTTATTCCAAATATGTTCAGAACATGAGGTGTTTCAGCAAATGGAAAGTGGCTAATTATAATATTTAGTCGAATCCGCGACACTTAATTGTGGATTTTCAAAATAAATGAAACAATTATCCATTCCGGGAGTTAGAGATGTGGTAACATAAAATATTTGAATGAAGTATTTAGTAAAAATAAACAATGTAAAATCGACAGATGAGCTGGAAGGTGCCTGGAATAACGACGACTTTAAAGAGTTGCTGGCAAGATTTGAGTACCCCGATGCAGATACACTAAAACCAACAGAACTGAAGGAATATCTATTTATGGCCATTTCCGACTTCGAACCAAACGAGGCTGCCGCTGTTCTGCTTGACTACAAGTTCTCGGAAATTTTAACCGAAGGACAAATTGATAATCTTTCGCACGAAATGCTGCGGGTAAAAGTCTGTGAAAATTATACTGAGATCGACCTTCACCAGGATTTGTTTAACATTAATCAACTACTTTATAAAGCCTACAACGGAAAGTTTCCCCAGGCCAAGGTCAGCATCGTGGAATGTGAAATAACTGACGAACAAAATGCCACTGTGGAAATAACAAAGGAAACCGCCTTGAAAGCGCTGAGTTACGGACTTTCAGACAACAATTTAATCAACCGGCTGCTGAGCGACCAACTGGAGGGCAGAACATCATTTCCCGAGGCTGAAGGAATAGTGTGGAACCTGCTAAGCAAGGGAAACAATGTATATTCGATAACGACTTCAGAAAAATGGCTTACCAAAAACGACTTTACACGTCTGGAATATGAATGTACAGTACAGCCGTTTGAAGAAGAGGATGAAGAAGATTAGCCACCGGGAAATGGACAGTTGGTTGATGATGATGTTTAACCACCCCGTCTTCGTCCAAAATAATTTTGTGTTTTAAATTGAAAATATTTGTCTAGACTCAGCCACCCCTCCTTGAAAGAAAAGGAGGGGAAATTTTGGTGCTGCTAATTTATTTGAATTTCCAAAAATGAAGAATTGGTGGTTGATGATGATTTTTAACCACCCCCGGTTTCGTCCACAATTTCATCTGCTTCAATTATAAAATTTAACCGGACTTCAACCGACCTCTCCTTGAAAGAAAAGGAGGGGAAATTTAAAAAAGTAGATCATATTTTATTTAGATTACAAAACATGTATAGAACAGTTTCTCATCCTGAACAGGAAAGCCTTTCCCAAGTATCAGGAAGTAACCGAGTGTGCTAGAGGGAGGTGGTAGAACACTATTATTTTAGCCATTTTAATTTGTCAGGTAAGCAAAGGAAAAGGCTCCTTTTCAGAAGCCTTTTTTATTATTTTTCCACTACTACCACCAAAAATTTCGATGCTTTCCAGAATTCATCCGGTTTGTCAATTACCAGACCTTCAACTTTACTTGTTCCGGTAAAGTGATAGGAATCAGCTGGGTGACTGGCAAGTAATACAGCTTTTTTTGCATTCAGTGTCATTTCTTTAAACTCGCGGATATCAATTTTTTGGAAATAGTCGCGGTTAAAGTCTTTTTTCAGGGCCAGGGTTTTCCCAAGTCCTAAAACTCCACCTTCTTTTTCAATCACATTTTTTTCGGCCAGTTCTTTTTTTGTTCCGAAAGCCCAATAAGCAGTATTCAGTACATTCGCCTGTTCTTCAAAGGCCTCTTCCTTTTCCCTGACTGTTTGTTCGTTTTCAGCAGTGATGGTTTCAATCTGCTGGTTCAGATTTGTAACATTAATATGCAGCGCTTCCAGTTCAGCAGTCAGGCTGGCAATATCAGTATCCTTTTCAGCCAACTGTTTGTTCATGTTGGCTATTGTGGTTTCGAGTTCAGCTATTTTCGAATTCGAAGCCTTGTATTTATTCGTAAGCGATTTTACAAGCGCTTTGTTCTTCTGAAGCAGATCATTAATCGACCTAATGTCTTCAGCAATCCGGTCTTTGGCAGCCGTTTTCAATTCAACATTTGACGCTTTCTCAACCGAAATAATTTTTTCAATCGCCTTTATCGAATCAAGGTTCGTCTGAATTTCGTTCATCTCGTCAATAAATTCAAGAATAGCATTGTTTTTCTGTTCAGCAACCTGCGTAATACTATCCTGACGGGCTTGCATTACGGCAATGTCTTTTTTATGTTGACCGCATGAAACCAACACCAACACCGATAAAACATACATTAACTTTTTCATTTGATTAAATTTATAGTGATTCATAATTTCAGTAATTGTTCCACTTTCATGGTTTTAAACCATCCGGCAGAATCAATGAACGATTCTGCCATATGTTATTTACATCAACACACGGAGTAAAACATATAATTGGTTAAAGGTAAAGTGATTCGTTTCCCTAAATCTTACATAACTTTTTATAATATTTACATGATTCACACATTTTCCCGGGATGCTCTGTTTTATGATTCCCGGGAGAAATGTCACTTTTGGGGCGCGATTATAATCGTCCCGGGACAGACTTTCCCAGCCCGAAGTTCAGCGGGTCTGGATGAAGAAGGCGGGGAAATTAAAGAAGTTCAGATATTATTTTTTATTCCAAACATGTATAGAACAATTTCTCCACCTTTCAAGGGGGAGTACGGCTTTAGCCGGGAGGGGGTTAAATTTAATTTGATGAACAAAGAAACCACCCCGGCTTCGTTAATCATAATATGTATTCCATTTCTGGATTTTGCGTAACTCAGCCACCCCGCCTTTAAGGAAGAAGGAGCGGAAATTCGTAATTCAGATATTATTTTTTATTTCAAACACGTATAGAACAATTTCTCCACC
Source organism: Draconibacterium sp. (assembly GCA_041739985.1). Taxonomy (GTDB): domain Bacteria; phylum Bacteroidota; class Bacteroidia; order Bacteroidales; family Prolixibacteraceae; genus Draconibacterium. Next base: position 120,495 of record JBGSMW010000073.1, read on the forward strand.
TTTCAAGGGGGAGTATGGATTGGCCGGGAGGGGGTTAAATTTAATGAACAAAGAAACCACCCCGGCTTCGTTTATCATAATATGTAATCCAATTGTATAAAATGAGAACTCAGCCACCCCTCCTTTGAAGAAGAAGGAGGGGAAATTAAGAAGTTCAAAATTTGATTTTTATTCAAAATAAGTGTAGAACGCTTTCTCTACCTTTCAAGGGGAGTGGTCCGCCAGCTGGCGGACGGGAGGGGGTTAAATTTAATTTGATGAATTAAGAACCACCCCGGCTTCGTTAATCATAATATGTATTTCATTTCTGGATTTTGCGTAACTCAGCCACCCCGCCTTTAAGGAAGAAGGAGCGGAAATTCGTAATTCAGATATTATTTTTATTCTAAATATGTATAGAACAATTTCTCCACCTTTCAAGGGGGAGTACGGCTTTAGCCGGGAGGGGGTTAAATTTAATTTGATTAATTAAGAACCACCCCGGCTTCGTTAATCATAATATGTATTCCAATTGTATAAAATGAGAACTCAGCCACCCCTCCTTTGAAGAAGAAGGAGGGGAAAGTAAGAAGTTCAAAATTTGATTTTATTCAAAATAAGTGTAGAACGCTTTCTCCACCTTTCAAGGGGGAGTACGGCTTTAGCCGGGAGGGGGTTAAAATACTATTTATTTTTCCCCGCAAATTCAAGAATTTCCTCAGTAATAACATTTGGATATTCAAAAACCCACCGGTTTTCATACCTTAAAACATTTATCCCATGTTGGTTTAAAAATTCGTCCCGTTCTCTATCTCGCGCTATATTGATAAAATCTGCATGGGGTTCACCATCAAGTTCTATCGAAAGTTGCAAAGTTGGGCAATAAAAATCTACAATATATTTTCCTATTGAATGTTGTCTGCGGAATTTATAACCTGCTACCTGTTTGTTTTTTAGGATATTCCAAAGCGTGGCTTCTGCAGAAGTTGAATTGTTTCTGAGATATTTTCTTACAGGCTTTAAATATTTACGATTGTGGAGTGGTGCCATTTTTATTTTAAAAATAATAGGTTTTGATGAGATTTTAAAATCACCGACAATCCTTTAAAGTTTTCTGAAATTTTAATAAATCCACCACCCCGGCTTCGTTAATCATAATATGTATTTCATTTCTGGATTTTGTGTAACTCAGCCACCCCTCCTTTGAAGAAGAAGGAGGGGAAAGTGAGAAGTTCAAAATTTGATTTTTATTCAAAATAAGTGAAGAACGCTTTCTCCACCTTTCAAGGGGGAGTGGTCCGCCAGTTGGGCGGACGGGAGGGGGTTAAATTTAATTTGATGAATTAAGAACCACCCCGGCTTCGTTAATCATAATATGTATTCCAATTGTATAAAATGAGAACTCAGCCACCCCTCCTTTGAAGAAGAAGGAGGGGAAAGTAAGAAGTTCAAAATTTGATTTTATTCAAAATAAGTGAAGAACGCTTTCTCCACCTTTCAAGGGGGAGTACGGCTTTAGCCGGGAGGGGGTTTTTGTAATTTAATGAACAAAGAAACCACCCCGGCTTCGTTAATTTTAATATGTATTCCAATTGTATAAAATGAGAACTCAGCCACCCCGTCCGCCAGCTGGCGGAAGGGGAAAGTAAGAAGTTCAAAATTTGATTTTTATTCAAAATAAGTGAAGAACACTTTCTCCACCTTTCAAGGGGGAGTACGGCTTTAGCCGGGAGGGGGTTAAATTTAATTTGATGAATTAAGAACCACCCCGGCTTCGTTAATCATAATATGTATTCCAATTTTATAAAATGAGAACTCAGCCACCCCTCCTTTGAAGAAGAAGGAGGGGAAAGTAAGAAGTTCAAAATTTGATTTTTATTCAATATAAGTGTAGAAAGGGAGGGGGTTTTGCAATAAATCTTTCAAAACTCCAAAATAACCGGTTCTGAAATATTTTGTTTTTGGGTGAACACAGGCTTTTTGTATAACAATTGGTATAACTCCCGGCGAATGATTAATTTAGCCGAAAATCAGAAAAAATTACAGTATGGAACCTGATGAAAACATTGAAGAGGTAAAGAAAAAGGGAATTGTTGATGGTTTTACCGACAAAATGATTGACAAAGCCGAAGATTTTATCGATGAAACCACCGATAAAATTTATAAAAGCGAATCCTATAAGAAGGCAGGAAAATCGATGGAAAAAACAACCCTCAGCCTTTTCCGCAAAGCCGGAAAGTGGTGGGGAAAATTGTAATCTTTCCTCCCTCTCGTTTCCGGACAGCCTGCCCCGAAAATCGGTGAGAAGTACCTGTCTGAAGTCCTCCTTTTTACACTTTCTTATTTCTAATTCCTTATTTCTAATTTAATGTCGTTTAGTTAATGAAATCAGACTTCGACTACGCTCAGTCTGACAGTCACCCTGAGCGATCCCGATTGCTATCGGGAGAAGGGTGTTTGAAATATCTTTTCTTTGATTTCATCCTTAATTAAACGACATTGATTTCCCATTTCTAATTTCCAATTGACCTTCTAAAAAACCACTGCCCGTGGTCCCCCCGGCATAATCTGAATTTTCAAAACACGCTCAACGTACTGAAAGTAATAGAAAAGCTCATGGTTGATTTCAAAGCCATAATCCACTGTAAATTCGTAACCAACTATTGGTTCGAAAAATGAATTTCTCCGTCCACTCATGGCATTATAGTTCCATGCCGAAACATACTGGCGGTTCCAGTTTTCGTAGTATTGCTGTGAGCGATACGTTGACGGACTATTGTGCATCTGATACCACGTTTCAAATCTTCCGTCAAAAGTTTCAAGGTCATATTCCAGACTGTCTTCAGCAATACTTCCCTCGTTGTTACTTTTTACTTCAACCAACCCTTTTTGTGTTGAACAGGCCGCAATTAAAAGTATTATCCCCAACCAAAATATAATCTGTTTCATCAGTTTTTTTGTTTTAATGCTTTCCTGTTTTGATACGATTTATACAAAAGAATTGTTTTAAAACAATTCGGAGACGCAGTTTTTCTCACCCGCACCCGTTTCCTGACAGCCTGCCCCGAAAACCGGGGAGGGAGTCGTTGTTCGGGAGTTTTGCACCTCATTTTAGTGCTGTTAGTTTTATTCTGAATTCCAAACATGTTGAACAGGTGGTTGATGGTATTTTTAACCACCCCCGGTTTCGTCCTCAATTTCATCTGCTTCAAATATAAATTTAACCGGACTTCAACCGACCTCCCGATGCTCGGGACAGGCTCTCCTTTGAAGAAAAGGAGGGGAATTTAAAAAAGTAGTACATATTTTATTTGGATTAAAAATTTGACTATAGCACGAATTTCTCCTCCTGACCAGGAGCTTGCCCGACTGCGTCATTCAGGCGGGGAGTGGATTCAGAGTGAGGCACGAACCTGAAGACGAGGTGGTTGATTATATCAGGTTTTATTTAATTCTACCACCCCGTCCGCAAACCGGAGAACACCTCCCCATTCCCGGGACAGGCTTTTCTTGGAAGAAAAAGGAGGGGAACTGGTTTGAAATTTTTGAGTTTTTGGATGAACGGGAACTTTGTAATTATCCGAAATGGCAATTAGCTCACAATCGAATGCGTGGTGAAAATGGGGTGATAATGCAAACTCATTTTTCCGGTTACTGCACAATGGTATAGCGTTCGTTTAGCTTTTTACTGATATAAAACCAAACGATGAAACCGGTTTGCAACCTTGCGTTATTCCTTGTTTAGTTTAAACACTGATCGCATTTTACTGTATTAAATGCAACATAGGAGCAATCTATTCCATGACCACACTTAATATCTCCAGGTTTTTTTTTGACTGAATCTTTTATTTCCTGTTGCTCCATGGAATTGCAGTATTTCACATACTCGCTTACTATCGATTCTTCGATTTTAATTTTGTGTGTTTTTTGACAATAAACCACAAAATCTTTTAATTCCTTGCTGTTAATCATGTCCGTTATTTTTAAAATTCACGACTCACATAAGCTATCTCCCCCATACGATTAAAAATAAGAACACTTTGCCTTATTTAAGCCTAAAAAGTAATTCAGTTTGGTAAAAACAAAAAGTGTCCAGATTATTGTAACAATTGATGGTTACAAAAGGTTTTTTGGGCGTTTTACAAACAAGGATATGTAAAAAGCCTGAAAATGGTGTGAAAAATTGTATAGAAAAGCTCTTTAATTATACCCGAAATTTTTCCTGTGTTCGTACAGGCTGTAAACCGAAGGATAAAACTTATCGTTTGCGGGCAGATAAATTTCCCTGTTCTCGTATTGCCTGATTCCTGAACCGGGGTTGAAATCTTTGAGTTTTGGATGAACGAGGACTTTGTAATTATCGGAAATTGCAATTAATCCCCTGTCGAAAGCACGGTGAAAAGTTGGAGATAAAGCCAAACCGTTTTTGATTGAATCGTTATAGGTTTGCGCGAAAGGCATAATATGGCATGCATCTACCAAAGAACGATTATTGGCATCTTCCACTTTCAACCCACTAACAGAACATTGATTGTTATAAACCTCAAGGATTGCTTTTCTAAAGATTGAACCCCGCAATATCATAAATTCTTCACGTGCTTCAACTGGTATTTCTGAAATGATTTTGCGCACTTTTCTTGAATAGTTTTCCTCAGGATCGTAAAGAATATCTTTTTTGACTTCAACCGAATACCTGACTTCCTTTTTTTCCTGAATCGGGCTTGACACTCCAAAATACTTATCAAGAATTGCAGCTTTGATTATTTCCCGTTGTACTGAATCAGAAAATGCGATAAACAATTCATTCGATAACTTTGCAGCCAGTACAGTATCCGTGAGCGCTTTAAAACTTTTGATTGATTTGCTTTTGGTCGTAGGAATTTCTTTTCCCGGCAAAATGATCAATTCCCAAAAAGCTCCTTTTTCATTCTTTAAATGATAAAAAGGCAACGAAAAGTTGGGGACATTCTCCGATTTAACAAGTAACCTCCAGATATCATGAAATCGTTCAAGTAAATTATCTGTAACGTAAATCCATTTTTCTGTAATTTCTCCCGATTCAAACGACTCAATTACCGCCAACAACAAAACCGGTTTGTGTGGCGCTTTACCGTATTTCGTTGGTGCGCAGTTTAAGGAGAGGATATTTTGGAGAAGTTTGGTCATCTCAGAAAATTTTCTTCAAAATGCTTTTCTAAAAGTTCAGTATCCGGTAAAAAACGTACTGGCATTTGAATTTTCTTATTATGAAAGTCTGAAAAATAGCTTTGCACAAAACTATCTTTTGATTTTAAAAACTCAGAACAAATTAAAATTTCATAGTTCTTATTTATAGCCATAAAACCATTCTCAAATGCCCTATCATGAAGGTTATTCAACAAAATTCCGTTTTGTGGATTTAACCGATTTTGTTTATCAACCGACCACTTTGTAATATGACTGGCTATCAAAAAATTCAAATTATTAAATCCAGTAACCGCACACTTGTTATTATAATTGGCAAGCACAATTTGTCTGAAAACGTTTTGATTTATTCGTGTTTTGACTTCTCGAATTTTTGTTTCACCAGTAAGATTTTCAGTTCCTTCCAATATGCTATTATACTTTTTCTCAATTGAGGTATCTTGAAGATTAGCAAGAATTTTTTCGCTTTCAAAAATCAATTCTTCTTTGTTTTGACTGAATTCATCCCAAATAGGTTGAACTTGGACAATACCACCGCGCAACCCTGTAATTCCTCTTTCTTGGTGAAAAGGATCAACGCTAGCAAAGTTGCTTAATCTCATTGCAACTGCACTTGGAGTGCGATGAATCAATGAAGCTAACTCAATAACTTCTTTATTTCCATGATGAAATTTTCCGAAAGGAATTTTTAGGTAAAGATTAAATGTTAGAATTAGTTCTTCACGGGTCCAGTTATTTCTTGGCATTTGAATGAAATTTGTTTATTCCATTCAAAATTAGAAATTTTAGCATTAGATAACGTTTGTTTAATCCGCGTTTTAATTATTTAGAATATCGAATTCTTGTTTTGGTTAAAGAATTTATTAGTTGAGACAATTTTAAAGCATCTTCTTTTGTGGGCAAATCAGCAATACATTTTACACCGCCATTTAATTGATGGAGATAAACACTCCAAAATAATTCTTCCCCTTCATTTACAACTTCGCAATATCCATTTTCGTCTTCGTCTATCGGATTAATCTCAATTTCATCCCATTTCGTTTCAGCCTCTTCTGGAATAAATTTCAAATATTGCAAAGAGCTTTTCTTTTCAAATTTTCTTTTCAGTTCGAAACTAAATTTCACTTTAAATTTCATGTCTCCAAAAATACAGGAAGTAAGTTTTCAAGTCAACGGACTATAAGTAACATTCAGCCTTTAACGTAACCGTTGGCAAACAAAAACTTCCGCATCAGCAATTCGGGCTTTGTGTTTTTCCCTTTTATGCGGCTCATATTCCAGCTTCGGGTTGCTTTGTTGTGTACATCGGCCATGAGAACAATTAGAAATTAGAAATTAGAAATTAGAAATGGAAAATTAAAAATTAAAAAGGAAAGGGCAAAGGGCAGTGGGCAATGAGCGTGGAGCGGGTTGCTTTGCTTTTCAAAACCAGCGATTTAAAATGTTGTGTAAATATCTAATTTGTCGTAACTTTCTGTGTTTCACATAAAAAATATCACAATGAAAAAAGCATTTATTTCTGTTGGTTTCAGTATCCTGTTCGCAGGATTTCTGTTTGTAAACTCATTGGCTCAACAACCTGCTCCTGTAAACTTCGTGGTTTTCGAAGAAATGGTGTCACCTTCTGATTTGGCAGCCTTTAACAAGGTACAGCAGCAGGCGGTTGACCTCTGGAAAAAACACAAGTTTGATGTTCCGATTTACTGTTACGCAACCGACGACAACATTTTTTACTGGGTAGTTCCGATTGAAAATTTTGGATCGATTGACGGCATTTTTGCAAAAACATCGGAATTAATGAAAAAATTAAAGGACGAGGATGGTTTTGACGGGGATAAAGCATTCCGCGATCTTTCAACAACGCGTTCGAGTGTTATCAGGTGGGTGCCCGATTTGTCGTACCATCCGTCTGGAAGTACAGGTCAGTCGCCTGATAAAAGATACGTGGAATGGTCTTTTTTCTATCTGAAACAAGGACACGAAGCGGAAGCTGTTGCGGCAGGTAAAAAGTACATCGAATTTTACAAAAAGGTAAATGAACCCCGGGAATGGGATATCTACACGGCAACATTTGGTTACGATTTACCCATGTGGATATTGGTGACCCGCTCTGAAAGTCCGGAAGCCATTAGAAAACAGGAGGGCGAACTGTTTAAAAAATACAGTAAGGAGCTGAACGCTTTGTGGAATGAAATTATTATTCATGCACGTAAAATAGATAACAAAACCGGCTGGTACATACAAAACTGGTCGTTAAATACAGTTCAGTAATCGGTATTGGCATTTAGCTCCGCTGATTTTCAATTCGGGCCTTGTGTTTTTCCCTTTGATGCGGCTTTTGTTAAAGCTTCTCGTTTTTTTGTCGTGTACATCCATAAAAGTAATATCGGCTGGAACAACATAAAATTAGGTGCATAAAATTGCAAAAACAAATCCAGCGAGCCTGAATGTTTATAGAAAAAGAATCGTGAAATGGAAGGTACGACTCCCTGCGGGAGCCGAATGTCTTGTGAACATTGATATCTCTATAAACATGTGATGCCGCTGGCATCCGTTCCGCACCAATATTTAGCTCCGCTGATTTTCAATTGGGGTAAAGTGTTTTTCCCTTTAACGCGGCAAAAATTATGGCTGAATGCTACCAATAAGAAAATGTGACGTTTACATTTGGAGCCGTCTTCTGGTTTTACTTTAAAGAAAATTCTACCAAAAGATTTTTATCGCTTCGAATAAACGCCGTGGCAACTTTATAGGTCAGACTTTTCTCTTCAACCGGTGCAGAAATAACCTGTGCAGTCTGCGGAAAAAGGGTAATTTTCTCTGTTCCGTTCCCCGATTCCAGTTCCAGTTCGAAATACAAATCGCTGTTATTTCGAATTTCGTAATACTTTCTATCTCCTTTTGTATGAAAAGATGTTCCCAATGCAACACAGGCGTTAAAAAGATTGCGCAAATGTTCTTCTTTTCCGGCCAAGTATTTGCTCGCCCAGGCTACTGTGCGACCGGCATCAAGCGCTTCCCTTACCGATTCGGCAGTGCGGTCTTTGGCAAAAACCAGGGTCATGGAGCGGTGCACATAATCACCCAAATTATAATCGTGGACAACCAGATTGTGAATATCGGATGTTCCCATCACGGTGAGGTTATTATCCAATGCCCAGTCGAGCGCTTTTTTGTGAAACCCAAATCCGTTAAACACTTCAATGCCATGCAGGTTATTTTCTTTTTTTAGCTCAGCAACAAAGTCAATCCACTCATACGAGCCTTCAATTGAATTCACTTTCCAGCCCGGATGATTCCAGAAAATAAAAGCATTTTGCTCAGCGGCTTTCAATATAGCCTGTTTATCTTTTTCGTTTGCCCTGTCTTCAATATACTCCGTGGCATCGCCAATAAAAAGGGCATTAAAATGTCCGGGTGGCGTATTCCTTGTTATTTCAGTTCCTTTTATTATCACCAGGTTATTTTCTGCAGCCAGGTCTTTTGTCAATTCCCAGGCGCGGTTGTGGTTTACATTTATATCTGCTGAATGCGGCGTATATTCAATATGATCTGTAATAGCCATCACATCCAGGCCTTCCTGCCATACTTCCTGAACCCGCACAGCTGGCCAGACATGCCCGTCGGAAAATACTGTGTGCATGTGCAAATCGCATTTTAAGGTTTGAAAGCCTTCCATATTGGGAATCTGAATAATCCGGCGTTTTTGGGGATTCCGGAATTCATTCAATCGTAAAACACCATCGTCGGTTTGAGCTTGTAATAAAAATGCTGTTCCAAGAAAAATGAGCAGGAATAATTTCAATTTTAACATTTGATTGATTTTTAGCTGTTAAAGTAATTTGACCAAATTAAACATTTTTGGTTTTCAAAATCATTACAGTCTTATGTAAAAAGCAATAAATCTTATTTCGCGGGCAAAATGCACAATTAGAAATTAGAAATTAAAAATAGTAAATTAGAGAGGGGAAAGAATCGAAAGGTAAAAGGCAAAAGGTAAAAGGCAAGAATCAAGTTTCCAGTAGTCAATGCCTAATTTACGTTGACTGTTTTTCATTTTATTTTGTAAAAAAAATCAAATCTGCAATATCTACCTTTTTAAAGTCCTTATCTGCTGTTATAAAGGGAATATTGAGCCAAAGAGATGTGGCTAGGATAATACAATCGGGGAGTTTAATGGTATAATTTTGCCTGATACTGATTGCAAAATCTTTTATTCCCTGTGTAATATCGATTACTGTACATTCGGCAATAAACTGTTTAATTTTTAGTTTATCCTCTGTGCTAATATTCCTGCTTCCCAGAAGTTCGAGCTGGGTAATAAAAGACAGGAAAATATTGTTTTCTTCCAAAAGCGGAATAAGAGTTTCTTCACCATTTAAAAAATAGAGTACAATGTTTGTATCAAGGAGGATACTATTCCCATTCATTGCGCCATTCTTTTTGCATTTCCAAAGGGTCTTCCTTTAATGAAATAGAACCACAATATTTTAATAAATCGGGCCCATTAATTTTTATTGGCCTTTTTTTCAACGCAATTTTAATTTTTTCGCGTGATGTTCCTTTTTTAATCGTTGTTACCATTTTTAGTAAGTTTTACTGCAAATATACTAAAAGTTATGTTGCTGGTTGCAGTCAGTAGCAGAGGGCAGAGGGCAAAGAGTTTAGTAGCTTGCTCGTCGGCAGCTAACGTGTACAGTAGCTGACTGACGCAGTCGGGCAGGCAGCATCCCCACCTGATTGACGCAGTCGGGCAGGTAGTCGCAAGTATTAATACAGGATAAATGAAAGATAAGGTTGGCCTGTTGGTTGGATCAAGAATAACTATTGACGTAACTTTGCAATAAAACGGGTTCCGGTTTACAATGAATGATTATCAGCAACAAATGCGTTCAGAATTATCGGTGTGGCAAAGACAAATGCTTCACAGGCCAACGCTTATCAACAAGCTGTCGAAAACAATACAGGTAAAAATCAATTCGTGGATTCCCGAAAAAGTGCACAAGGCAATAACAGCAACCATCAAACAAATGATACGCGGGGTTTTGTTTGGCGCTCATTATACTACAGCCAAACCTTTGTCGGGCCTCACGATGCAGGAACACGAGGATGCTGTAAGGCAACGGATAAAATTTTACAAAAACACGGCTGCCGTTGAAGGGGGAATAACAGGTGCAGGAGGAATACTGCTGGGATTTGCAGACTTTCCGATTTTAATTGGCCTCAAACTGAAACTGCTGTTTGATATTTGTTCAATGTATGGGTTTAATGTAAAAGATTATAAGGAAAGGGTTTATATCCTGCATATTTTTGAACTTGCATTCTCAAGTCATGTACACAGGCGAAAAGTTTACCTCAAAATGGTTGACTGGGATCAGAAAAGCAAAGATCTTCCGGATGATATCCATCAGTTTGACTGGCGCAATTTTCAGCAGGAATACCGCGACTATATCGACCTTGCAAAAATGGCCCAACTGATACCCATCATTGGCGCTCCTGTTGGTTTTGTGGTTAACTCGCGCCTGGTTAACAAATTGGGAAAAACGGCAATGAATGCCTATCGGATGAGGAGGATGGAAGAGGGAGTTGAAAGTTTAAAGTTTAAAGTTTAAAGTGCGGGTTACGGGTCAAACCAGTTATTAGCAGCAGTAAGCAGTAGGCAGGGACTGTGGTAAAGTTTAGGGTTTAGAGTTCAGGATAGCTATCGGGACAGAGTTCAGAGTACTCCTGAATGACTTTAGCAGTTCAGTTTTAGAGTTAGGGTCCTTTTCCCATCATTTTACTGACCTATAAGTTTTGTTTTGTTTTCAGTAAGTTTCTGTTTGATGTATGCTTTAAGTTCTTCAAAAGTCATATTTTGAGTTTCAGAACTAATCTTATCTCTGATATCTCTCATCATTTTTACAGCGTCAAACTGTTTCTCTTTTTTATTCGTTTTCATAATTAAATTTATTGCTTGTCCGTTTAAGTACCACAAGCTATAAAAATCATTTTTGACTCTCCCTCTTCTCCCTCTCTACGCGTAGAGAGGGACGATAATGTCGCGGACGTTATCAGGGTGAGTAATCCAGAAATAATGTTGTATTTCATTCATATTTAGTACGTTGTAGTTATATAGTATAACTGCTGGTATATAAATGGATAATCACATTAAACTTTGAATCAAATGTATTAACAACACCGAAAAAATCAAAGAGGGGAAAGGAAGTTGATCGTCAATCGTCACGTTTCCGCAGAGCTTGTCCCGATTTATTGGGAATTTGAATGTATATAGAAAAAGAATAATGTAAAGGAAGGTGCGATTCCATTAGGAGTCGAATTTCTTGTAAACGTTGATGTTTCTATAAACATGTGATGCCGCTGGCATCCGTTCCGCACCAATGTTTGGAGCTTCTTTGTAATTCATATCGGGCATTTTGAAGATTTGGGTATTGAGTAGCAGGTATCAGGACAGGAAAAGTTACAAATTATAAATCCGGAGGATTTCTATTTTCAAAACAGGGTGGTTTATTGCAGAAGTGGCAATGAAAAATGAAATTTACTGCCATGGCCTTCGCTGCTTTCGGTCCAGATATTACCGCCGTGCATATGCACAAATTCTTTGCAAAGCAACAAACCCAACCCGGTTCCTGACTCTTTATTTGTGCCTAAGGTTGAATAGCTGTAATCAATCCGAAACAATTTATCGATATTTTCTTTTTTGATTCCCACACCGTTATCGCTTACCGATACAATCAATTCCTTCTCATTTTGTCCGGCGTCAATCATAATTTCACCTCCGGGATGCGAGAATTTTATTGCATTCGTTATGAAGTTTCTTAAAATGGTTTGTACAATTGCCTTGTCGGCTACCACCGGAATGCGTTGTGGTAATTTTTTTGTAATAACAATTGATTTTTGTTGCGCTGAACCATTCAATAATTCAACGACTTCATTTATGGCCGAAACAAATTCAAAGCTCCCGGGCGTAAACTTTATTCTTCCGGTTTGTGTCCCCGACCATTCCAGTAAATTGGTAAGTAAATTCATTGCCCGGTTGGAGGAATCATGGATTATCCCTGCATATTGTTCAATCGCGCCATAATCCTTATTTTTAATGTTCTCCATGAGGATTTCGCTAAATCCGACAATGCTGTTAAACGGGCTCTTCAGGTCGTGTCCAATGATGGAGAAAAACCTGTCTTTGGTGGCATTGGCTTCACTTAAACGTGCTTTATTTTCAAGTAATTCTTTTTCAGCTTTTTTGCGTTCAGTAATATCACGAACATTAATAACCACCGATTCAATCAGAGGGTTGTTTAATTGATTAGTGCCAAATGCTTCGAGATATACCCACCCTCCATTTTTATGCCGATGTCTGTATTGTGTACCTCCATTTGTTGAACCTGTTATAATATCGTTAAACCCTGCTATCACCTGTGCCTGATCTTCGGGGTGAATCATCTGTCCGATTACCTGAATATTAATTAATTCATCGGGTTTGTAGCCTAAAATCCGTTCGCACGATTCACTTACATAATGCTGAATTCCATCTGAATTCATCAGCACAAGCATATCAAATGAATTCTTAATGAGTTGTTTGAATTTTTCCTCATCCCTCTTTCTGTATTCTTCAATAAGTTTTTCCAGGTCTTGATAAGTGGGTTTGCTTTTCATTTTTTTTAAGTTTAACGAGCTTGTTGTATTACTTTCAGTTGCAATATATTTCCGGTTTGCTGAAATAAATTTCCCTGTATCATGATGCACAAAGCAAGTGTTAATGTGATTTTTTCCTGAATGCTTAATTTGTATTGATTCGCAACAGGATTTTTAAGGTTTGTTTAATTTTTGATTGCTAAAAGTAAAGGTAATTATGCTTAATCACAAGGGATTTGGTGTTTATCGCTTTTATGTGGCTTAAGTTGCGGGATTGGGTTTATTTTTGTTCGGGGATAATTATTTTTTAAACGGATCTCCATTGGGGTTCCGGCTAACTATCCAGCGAAATGCGTTGATAAATAAAAGCTTTTGTATTGCATCGGAATACTCTTCGTCGCCATGCCCCATATTCAGGTAAATCATTCGATACTTTTTGTTTGTCCACACAATGGGCCAGTCGCCAAAACTTACCACATCTTTTATTCCCAGCGGGTAGTTTTTTGGTGAAATGGAAAGCAGCACTTCCACATCGTTGTTAAGCCGCGGACTGGGATTCCATTGATACCATTCGCTGGCCGGAACCACAAAAGAGCCCGGAAGATTTTTGGTGACGGGATGTGTATTGTTGTCAACTTCAGCCAGTACAGGTTGCGGCGGCCAGTTGTTACAGTAAAAAACTCCGCCTCCCAGAAAATTTACAAGCCAGGGCCAGTTTGTCGATTTATCGTTGTACGCCGAGGCATGAAAGCCAAGCCAACCTCCCCCATTTTCCATGTACTGTTCAAAAACCCCGCGTTCGGCTTTGCTTCCAGGCATGCCATCGGGCATAATAACAATGTCGTATTCCATTAATTTCGTGAAGCTGTATTGCGAAAAATCGGTGGTAACATCAAGAATAAAGCCTTCGCCCCATGTCAGTTTTTTAAAAAACGCGACTGTTTGCTGAGCAAAAACCACATGGTCGCTTTCGGCTTGCGTTGTGTAATAAATCAGCGCCTTAAACCGGGGAGCACTCGCATAACTGGCGGGGTACTTGCCATCATTCTGCGCCTGTGAATAAACAGTCATAAAAACAATTAAAATGCTGAAAAGTATGTTTTTTAGTTTCATTGTCTCCGAATTTTATCAGTAATTATTTATTTGTTTCCGGCCCAGTTAATTGCATTGGCAAACATGGTTTTAAAATCTTCCGATTCAAAAAGCTTGTTGCTGTGGCCCATCAGGAAATATACATTTCGTGCTTTTTTCTGTTCGTTTACCCAAATAACCGGATGATCACCCATTTTAATATCGGTTTGTGGGAAGTAGGAATTTTCGTCAACATTGGCTAAAACACGCACATTTGGCCGCGGCGATTTGTTAAAGGTGTACCACTCATCGGCCCTGAGCGTAAATTTTGCCGAAACTCCCTGCATCACCGGGTGACTGCTATCTTCCACGCGAACCGTACCATCGGCAAGTTGTGCAATATAATTCTGAAAACGAATGTCGCCCATAAATTCGGAGAACCAGTTCCACATTTTGTAGCCATCAAACTCGCCAAGTAATGTGGCATGATGAAATCCAATCCAGCCACCATGTCCTTCTTCGATATAGGAGATAAAAGCTTTTTCGGCATCCTGTGTCCATGTGTAAGGCGGAAAATCAAGTTGAATGATCAATTTAAACTGTTTGAGGTACGAATCGTTAACGGGTTTTGTATTATTGATTTCAGTCCATACAATGTTCATTTTTTCTTTTTCCTGCGTTAGCCATTGAAAAGCTGCACTCACAAAACTCTCGTGCTGCCCGCCCCGTTCAGTTAGTACAAGAACATTTATTTTCTCAGGCTGAATTGCCATGCTATTAAAGCAATTAAAGATGAATCCACAAAAGATAAAAAGGAACTGAATTTTTTTCATGTATTTAAATTCGACAGCTTTATGTTCTGTCTAGCTTTTATGATTACTTGCTTTACTCAACTTCATTTAAAATTACGGGCATGAAATTTAACTGGAACTTTTATATCAGGCAGGTTTTACTGACTTGTTTGTAAAATGTTGAATTCGTCCATGGAAGTGTTGAATGCTCTTGTACACATTTCATTCAATGGTAACTTTGACAGTTTCTCAGAAATGATTTCTACTGCCCAAGGTCCTGTGTAACCCATGTTCATCACACAGTTTATTAAACCTTTGATGTCATATTCCCCTTCGCCGCAGAAATTTCTGTTGTCAGGATCATAATTGGGGCTTCCGGGCATTGTTCCGTCGTTCAATTCAACACTGGTGAGATACTTCAGGGGAATGCTGCTGATCTCCCCGAAGGTCATGCCGAGATTTGCTACCTGGTAAATATCAATGATTAAACCGCCGTTATTCACTCCTGCTTTTTCAACCATTGTTACAGCGTCTTTTATGTTGTTGATCATGGCGCAACCCATAATTTCAAAACCGATGGTGGCCCCAAATTTATCCGCTTCGGCACATAATTCTGCAAACGAATCGATAATTTTTGGCATCGGACAAACCGAGCTGTAAAAGTCACCCACTTTCACGTGTTTTGCGTGTAGAATTTCGGAGGCTTCAAACAATCTTTTCCTGCGGCTGTCTGATTCTGCTTTTCTTGCACCATCAAGAAACCAGTCGCTGATAAACTCAAGTTCAATATGTTTTATACCGTTGTCATCCAAAATCATTTTCATTTCTTTAAGCGATCTCTGCTGAAGGTTGTGCTCCAGGTCGGTATGCCAAATTCCGATACCTTTAAAACCGGCTTTGGCAGAGGCTTCAACCCTATCCTTAAATTCAAACCTGCTAATTTCACCCTGCCCCGGAAATATTCCTGAAGTTGTCCAGTATAAATTCATCAATTCTATATTGTTCATTGTAATATGATTTGTTTTAACAGTAATTGTTTTAGTTGCTGATTTATTTAAGTGTACACCGGTTTTATCCAAAGTTTAGTGTTCCGGGTTTAAAGTTAGAAAAGAAAGTTGGAAGATGAATTTTCAATAACAAATCCGGAGTGCTTGTCCCGATTTTTCGGGAATATGAATGTTTATAGAAAAGAATCGGGAAAAGGAATCGGGAACCGGATTGTATTGTTAAAATGCAGGTTAGTTGAATTTGCCGGGGTGTAGTTAATAAATGCTGATCCGGGCTATGTTTCTTTATTATAGATTACAGGCATTTGCCCTTTCCACTTGTTCCATGTATCGTTGTTTGTAATCAATTCGGCCATAAAGTGGGCAACATTTATCCTGCTGGTTTTTCCTGCATTAAAAATTGCGCTTCGTGTTGGTGAAGGATGTATTTCGTAGGGGCTGACATTTTTTTCATCAATCAAACCATCGGGACGCACGGCACACCATTCAACCCATGTGTTGTTTTTCCGCTTTGTTCGCAAATATTCTGCTGCTTTTTCGTTGTCAACCTGCGGCGGCAGCAAAAGCCTGATAAGCGAAATAACGACATTTTCGGTAAAAGTAATTGTTTCATCCAAACCGCGGTTGCGGTTACCTGTTGTGTTCATCAGTACATATTTCCTTGGGTTTTCGGGCTTGTCTGCAACAATGGCGTTGCACAGGCGGCGGGTTGCTTCGGTTACCAATCGGCGCGGCTGGCCGTATATTCCCTTCATATTAAGGTTGTGCCCGAGACACGAAACAACAGCCTCGCATCCCTGCACATGTTGTTTCAACGTTTCGTCGGTCAATTCAAGTACACTGGCAGAAATGACTGTCAGGTCTTTGCGATTTATAAACCCGGGGAACTTCTCCGGCGACCGCATCATGGCTTTCACCTTTTGACCCCTGCTTAACAACTGTTCAACTACAAGTCTGCCGGTTGCTCCACTGGCTCCAACAACAAGAATTGTCATATTAAATTGTTTAAAATTATTCGACTTCCATGCAATTTACAACATGTTTTTAAAATGTTGCATATACTTTGTCTCATGTCAAACGGATTCTGTTATGCCTTGTCTGGGTAATTGGGTCAGATATTTAATTTAGCCTTAGAGAAGAGAATGAAGACCAAAAGGAGATATTGGGATTTACTACCTTATATTTTCGAGTTTAATTTTTATGTCTTTTATTTTTTCCTGTTGCGCTTCAATTTCCTCGGCCTTTTTAGTTTGACTATCGATGTTTTTATCGGCTTTTTTTTCGTAGCGCTTCTGTGCCTTTTGAGCTTTCTTTAAATCTTTTTTATCTGATTTTAGTTGTTTTTGAAATTCGGCGTCAGTTACTTTAACTGAAATCCCCTGCTCAATACTTTGGGTTAAACGTACCTGCTGGTTTTCGGTTGATTTCCGCAATTCCCTTGATTCTGTTTTGGCATCGCTCATTTTTGAGTTATACTTTTTATTACTCTTCTCCAGTTTTAATAAATCTTTTTCCAGTGATTTCAGTACATTTTCTTCTTCCTTTAATTCTTTTTCAACGGCTTGTTTATACAAATCGACAGCAAAACTGCTGAAGTAATTTAAAGCTGCGTCCGTTGCTCTTTCCGTCAAACTGTCGGCACCCACAAATCCTTTTTCAGATTGTAAAAAAAATCTCAGATTAATATTTCCTGGGAATTCTGAAACCTGAATGATAATGTTTAATAGTTGTGATGAAATATTGCCGATAACAACGTTATTTATGTGGTATTCATCTTTTATTTTTTCCGCTTTAACTGTTTTTTTGAAAAGCCCATCCGGTGATATTCTTTTTTTGAACAAGTCGATGGCATCTTTAGCCGTTGACTGTGGTACTATCACTTCAAAGGCAGGTTGTGTTCCCATTGACGAGAATTGGTTTTTAACTTTTACTTCGATAGGCTCCTGGGCAAGAGTTGTTGTTGCCAAAAAAAGGATGAACAGTATTATATAATTTTTCATCTTATTAAAATTATAATTTTTAAGGTATTCTGTGAAATTTGCCATAATGATTGATCTCGGTAGAAGGCAAAATATTTTGTAATGGTTAATTTCATTACTTAATATGGTGTCAAATTGTGATTAAAGGTATAGAAAAGCAATTTGTAAAGCAACAGTAATTAGTCACAATTTAACAAAGGTTTAAAATTAAAATTTTTGAACAAATCAACCAGAAATGCACTTAACAGGCAATTTTAAATGGAGATTTTATTTCTCATGTGCTCCGTTTTCAATCCCAAACAAATTGACGGGTTTTTCTTTAAAAGTGTCGCTAAATGAGGATACCAAAAACACTGTGAAAGCGATAAATGCCAAAACGATCAGCAGTTGGGCTACCGAGGTTTTTTGTATTTCATGCCTCGATTTTACATCGCACACTTCACCTGGACAATATTGTGCTTTTTCCCGGTAAACAAGCGAATAAACCTTGCAACCTATGCAAATGCCAAAGGCAGATTCGAACAAAAGGAAGATGAGGCAAATAAAACAAATAAGGCCGGAAATGGGACTGTAGGAATTAACTATTACTACAAGTATAAACATAGTTACTGCCAAAACAACCCCAATTATCCATGCAAACTGTTTTTGCTTTGCCCCTACATATTCAGGATTTTGATTTCGCACTATCCATCGCCCGATGATTAAAGTGGGAGCAAATTTCGGGTTCACAAAAACCCTGATTATAAAATCGGTGAGAAACATGATTATCGCGAATTTTAACATGGTAAAATCGCCTTTCAGAATCGCCATTAGTATAGATAAAAACATCAAAACAAACAGAATTCCTGCTGCAGCCCTTATTTCACGCTCGTTTAAAACAGGTATGTTGTAACCTTCAACATCTTCACCAAATTTGAACACTTTGCTCATTAATAACTTTTTAATTGATTTTGGGGCAAATGTAAAATATTTTTTTTGCGTTTTGAGCTGGCATAAATAAAATACAGGAATATCTTAATTTGAAGGATTTTAATATCAAAACCTGAGGAATGAAATATTTTATTGAATTATGAATAAATCCACCGCCCCGTCTCGTGTAAACCGAACCACCCAGTCTTTTAGAAGAATGAAGGCGGGGAAATTCGAAGTTCAAAATTTGAGTTTTTATCCCAAACCTGAACCTGAACCCTGTATCCTGAACTCTGAACTCCGAACTTTAAACTTTAAACTTTGAACCTTGAACTCCGAACTCTGAACCCTAAACTCTGAACTCCTATACCCCTATTTCTACTGGCCAAAAGTTATCTTCAGCGCATGTGCATAATCCGATGGTTTTTCAACAGGGTATTTTACCTGCAACCCTTCTTCGGTTTGTTTCCATTGAGGTTTTTCGGTTGCACCCAGTAATTCTACCGATGAGACCTTCAAATCAGAACCAACTGATTTTATTGTAACATCGATTTCCGGCCACTCAAGGGAAACGGCAAACAAAGTGTCGCCTTTTGCAGTAAAGCGGATATCCTGGGCGGAGTAGGTGGTTTCTTCGTTGTCGGTAAATGCGCCGGCAGTGCCCTGCTGACTGCCTTCCCCTGCTACCTTCCAGGGACGGGTGCCGTAAATTGCATCACCGTTAACGGCAAGCCAGCTGCCTATTTGAAGCAGCACTTCCTGCTGGCTTTCGGTAATTGTCCCATCGGGACGCGGACCGATATTCAGTAGCAGGTTGCCATTTTTGCTCACAATATCCACAAGGTCATCAATAATCTGGTTGGGAGATTTGTTCTCTTCGCCATCAATGTACCCCCACGATTTTTTACCTACCGAAGTATCGGTTTGCCAGGGAAACGTGCGGGCTGTTTCTGATTTTCCACGTTCAATATCGAACACCTGTATATTATCGCCATATCCAAATTTTGTATTAACCACCACCTCTTTGTTCCAATCGATGGCGCTGTTGTAGTAATACGCCATAAACTGATAAAATGTAGGTTGAAACGGGTATTTTCCAACTGTCCAGTCAAACCACATCAGCTCGGGTTGGTACAAATCAACCAACTCGTAGGTATGTTCGAGCCAGCTATTTACAGAGTGTTCATTAAATCCGGCGCCTTCGGGGCAATCCATAGTTTGACCGCCAGGTTCTTCCAAACATTCGCCATACAGCGTGCTGAATTTACCAGTTTGCACGTCCGATGGGAATTTCATCCCTCCGTTGTAAAACCATGCATTTTCAGCGCGGTGAACCGACAGACCAAAATGTAAGCCCTGTTCGTCAGCGGCTTTTTTTAATTCACCTGTGATATCCTTCATCGGACCCATTTCTACTGAATTCCATTTGTTAACTGTACTGGCATACAACGAAAAACCATCGTGGTGTTCGGCAACGGGTACAACATATTTTGCTCCTGCTTTTTTGAATAGCGAAACCCAGTCACTGGCATTAAATTTCTCGGCTTTAAACATGGGGATAAAATCTTTGTACCCAAATTCGGTATGGTTACCATATTTTTCAACGTGATGTTGATAAACTTTGCTGTCCTTGATATACATTTCACGTGGATACCATTCGTTGCCAAACGCCGGAACCGAATAAACCCCCCAATGGATAAAAATGCCGAATTTAGCATCACGAAACCAGTCGGGAATTTTGTAATTTTCTGCAATTGAAGCAGAATCGGGTTGAAATACTGTAGTACCTTTTAGAGATGTAAACGTATCAGTTTTGGGCTGATAATCAGTTTTTCCGGAATTACAACTGACAAGTAGAATCAGCAGAAAGGCACTCATAAGAATAGATGATGTTTTCATTTTTGATACAGGTTAATGTTTTTTAGAATATGCTAAAATATGAATATTTTGGGTAAGAAGTTGTGTAAAATTACCTGTCGTGAAGCAAGCAGATAATTACCACGCTGGAAGATGTTTTTTACGCGGGTGTATAAATTGAATTTTATGAATAAAATTCGGTCAACAAGGATTTTCTTAATTTTATAAAAGCTGATTGCCATTTATTTGCAAAAAAATCAATTTCCCTCAGAATAATAATATTTTTGCAGTCCAATAAAATATTATTGAATGACAGTTTTCGAAGAGTTCCCGGAGCCAATAAATGCCAGGGGTGAAATGGCAACTTTTGCCAACGAAAAATACGGAGTACATGAGCGGAATACATTTGATATATGGCTTGCAAAATCAGAAAAACCAACTCCCCTTGTTATTTATATTCACGGTGGTGGATTTGTTGGTGGCGACAAATCGAAGTATTATCAATCACATGACTGGGAACGGTTTCTCGAAAATGGTATTTCCATAGCTACAATAAATTACCGTTACATGAATGAAGCACCGTACGGAATTCTTGCGAGCATGAATGATTCAAAAAGGTTTGTACAGTATATCCGGTTCAACGCTCTAAAATACAATATCGATAAAACAAAAATTGCATGCACAGGTGGCTCGGCAGGGGCGGGAACTGCTTTATGGCTCGCTTTTTCAGATGATATGGCCGATGCTGAAAACAGTGATCCTGTGTTACATGAATCTACGCGGTTAACATGTGCCGGGGCTTTTGCTACCCAGGCTACATACGATATTTTTCAGTGGGACGAAATTCTTGGAATCCCATTGACACAAAATCCGCAGCAATTAAAAGCAATTGGTCGGGCATTTGGATTTAAATCGCCTGAAAATATTGATCTGAAAAATGAAACCGGAATCAGAACTAATCTTGATTTTATGGCAAAAATGGACAGACATGATTCGCCTGTTTTTATTTTTAACCGCCACAAAGCCGGCTCTCCTGAAAACCAGGACGACATCAATCATCATCCATTACACGCAAAAGCACTTAAAAACAAGGCAGAACAAGTAGGTTTGGAAGCCATAGTTTATGCTCCTGAAATTGGGATTTCAGATCCTTCGGGAATCGATTTGGTTACTTTCTTTTTGGGAAAATTGGGAGTATAATAAGCAAATACAAATATTTATTCTCCTGATATGAATATTTATTCATTCTGAATGCATTGTTTTTCAATTCAAATAAAAAATATTCATATTTGCACCCTGAAAAATTAATTCATTAATAGCAAGAATATGAAAGTGTTGAAATTTGGGGGAACCTCAGTTGGCTCGCCCGAAAATATGAGGGCAGTTATGGATATAATTGCCGATGGAGAGCAGAAACTGGTAGTTTTGTCGGCCATGTCGGGCACAACCAATGCGCTTGTAGAGATATCAAATTACCTGCACAAGAAAAACAAAGACACAGCTTATGTGCATATCGGTAACCTCGAAGCAAAATATAAAAAAGTGATTAACGACCTTTTTGCAACTGATGAAAGCAAGAAAATAGGGTTGCAAATTATAAAATCAAGTTTCGATACCATTCGCACATTTACTTCCGGAAATTTCAATGAAGTTGGAGAAAACACGATTCTGGCACAAGGCGAACTAATTTCCACACAACTGTTTACGCAGTTTATGATTGATAATGGACATAGTACAAAACTGTTGCCGGCGCTTGATTTTATGGCAATCGACCAGGATAAGTCTGCTGATTTGCCATTGATTAGAAAGAAGATTCAGCCGGTTATGGAAGCTGCCGGAGAAGCATCGTATTATGTCACACAGGGATTTATTTGCCTGAATGCAAACGGGGAAATAGATAACCTGCAACGCGGCGGAAGCGATTATACTGCTTCGTTGATTGGCGCTGCCATTGACTCTGAAGAAATCCAAATCTGGACTGATATTGACGGATTTCACAACAACGACCCGCGGTTTGTTGAGAATACACGCAAAATAGACCAGTTGTCGTTTACCGAAGCTGCTGAACTTGCCTATTTTGGTGCGAAAATCCTTCATCCTCAAACTGTCCTTCCGGCAAGGGTGCAAAACATACCGGTAAGGTTGAAAAACACGATGAACCCTTCCGACAGCGGAACTTTGATTACCGCCGACAGTGATGGCACAGGAATTAAAGCTGTAGCAGCAAAAGATGGTATTACTGCCATTAAAATCCGTTCAGGACGAATGTTGATGGCTTATGGTTTCCTGAAAAATGTTTTTGGTGTTTTTGAAAAATATAAAACCCCGATTGATATGATTACTACTTCGGAAGTTGCCATTTCACTGACCATCGACAACACAAAATACCTGAAAGAAATTCTTGAAGAAATTGAAGTTTTTGGAAATGTTGAGGTAAATTCAGATATGTCGATTGTTTGTATTGTAGGCGATATTATCAGCGAAGAAAAAGGTTTTGCATCCAAAGTTTTTAATGCCCTCGATGGAATTCCAATCCGCATGATTTCATACGGTGGAAGCCGTTATAATATTTCGGTGCTGGTGCCCACCGTACATAAAAAAGTAACATTAAAGGCAATAAGCGATAAAGTGCTTAACAATAACTGATTTTTCAAAAAATAAATAATCATGCATAAATTATCAGATGAAGCGGCTTTGCTTTATCATTCACAAGGGAAACCCGGTAAGATTGAAGTAGTTCCAACTAAACCATATAATACGCAGGCTGATTTGTCACTTGCCTATTCACCAGGGGTTGCTGTTCCTTGTCTTGAAATCGAAAAAAACCAGGAACTGGCCTATGAATACACAGCAAAGGGTAACTTGGTGGCTGTAATTTCAAACGGGACAGCCGTTCTTGGTCTGGGCGACATTGGAGCACTATCAGGAAAACCTGTAATGGAAGGGAAAGGGTTGTTGTTTAAGATTTATGCAGGTATCGATGTTTTTGATATAGAAATTGATGAAAAAGATCCGGAGAAATTTATTCAGGCGGTAAAAGCAATCTCTCCAACATTTGGGGGAATTAATCTGGAAGACATAAAAGCACCCGAATGTTTTGAAATTGAAGACAGGCTGAAAAGCGAGCTTAATATTCCGGTAATGCATGATGATCAGCATGGTACAGCAATTATATCATCGGCGGGTTTGATAAACGCGCTGGAAATTGCAGGGAAAAAAATAGAAGAAGTAAAAATAGTGGTTAACGGCGCCGGAGCTTCAGCCAACTCATGCACAAAACTATATATTGCACTCGGAGCGCGTCTTGAAAATATAGTGATGCTCGACAGCAAGGGGGTAATTTCAATTGCCCGGCCTGATTTGGTCGAATCGAAAAAGGCATTTGCCACAACCCGCACCAATATTAAAACATTGGAGGATGCAATGAAGGGTGCCGATGTTTTTCTGGGATTGTCAAAGGGAAATGTTTTGTCAAAAGAAATGGTTCGCAGTATGGCAGCCAATCCGATTGTTTTTGCATTGGCAAATCCCACTCCCGAAATTTCATACGAAGAAGCCATTTCCTCGCGTGAAGATATCATTTTTGCCACCGGACGTTCAGATTATCCCAACCAAATCAACAATGTAATCGGGTTTCCATATATTTTTCGCGGTGCGCTCGACACAAGGGCTAGTGCGATAAATGAAGAAATGAAACTGGCAGCGTGCAAAGCAATTGCAAATCTTGCCAAACAAGCCGTTCCGGATATTGTGAATGCAGCCTACAATGTCAATAAACTGAGTTTTGGTCGGGATTATATCATACCAAAACCAGTTGATCCTCGTTTGATAACAGAAGTATCATCCGCAGTTGCAAAAGCTGCTATTGATTCGGGTGTTGCCCGAAAAATTATTACCGACTGGGAACAATATAATAACAACCTACGCCAGTTGATGGGGCATGAATCGAGGATGATGCGCCAGTTTACCGACATGGCCACGCAAAATCCAAAAAAGGTTGTGTTTGCCGAAGGATCACACCCGAATATGCTGAAAGCCGCTGTGCAAGCATATCAGGATGGTGTTTGTTTCCCCATTCTGCTTGGGAATGATGAGCGTATTGAGAAATTGGCGATAGATTTGAATTTAAGTCTGGAAGGATGTGAGATTATCAATCTTCGCCACGACAGGGAAACCGAACGCCGCGAAAAATTTGCAAAAATCCTTGCTGAAAAACGCGGCCGCCAGGGAGCTACTTTTGAGGAAGCCGTTGACAAAATGTTTGAACGTAACTACTTTGGGATGATGATGGTGGAAACCGGAGAAGCTGATGCATTTATAACCGGAGTTTATACAAAATATTCGAATACGATTAAAGTGGCAAAGGAAGTAATTGGTGTACGCGAGGGCTTTAAACACTTTGCAGCCATGCATATTATCAATTCAAAAAGAGGAACTTATTTTCTTTGTGACACATTGATCAACCGTCACCCGTCAACAGAAACGCTGATTGATATTGCCCGATTGGCCAACGACACTGTCAGGTTTTTTGCACGCGAACCAAAAATCGCAATGTTGTCATATTCCAATTTTGGCAGCGATGAAGTAGGAAGTCCGGCCTCTGTGCATGAGGCTGTCAGCTACATGCAGGAGAATTACCCTGATCTTGCCATTGATGGCGAAATGCAGGTAAATTTTGCACTTGATCGTGAACTTCGTGACGCAAAATATCCATTTTCGAGATTAAAAGGGATGGATGTGAATACGCTTGTTTTTCCAAACCTGAGTTCTGCAAACACGGCTTACAAGCTTTTGCAGGAAATGTCATCGGCTGAATCAATTGGACCAATTCAGATGGGATTGAACAAACCCATTCATTTTACGGATATAGAAAGCTCGGTACGCGATATTGTAAATATTACGATTATGGCTGTGATTGACGCCATAGTACAGGAAAAAATAAGGAAGTAGTTTTTTACCCGCCTGGCGATTCAAAACCGACAGTCGGGCAGTAAGCTCATGTATTAGTTTCGTCTATTTTTTCAAAAACGGATGATATTCGCCCTTCAAACCTATTGGTTTTGCGTTTCTCACAAAATCAGTGAGTTCGATACTTTCACGTGCATCATCAATTCCGAAGCCGTTTCCATTCAGGATATTCCGATAGGTTTCGGTATGCAAATCGGTAAATCCTTCACTAAATTCAACTTCCTCGCCATTTACTGCAATCGACCTGAAAGTCCGTTTCCCCTTGTCGGTAGCTTCTTTGGGCAGGTCGGCGGCATCGACACTTAAAAACCAGCGGACACGCGCTTTTTCGAGATGAAGAAAACCAGCAGCTTTATCATCATTATAAACATGCACGATATTCTCTTTTACCTCTCCAAAAATCCACGTAATCATATCGAAAAAATGGATGCCAATGTTTGTTGCCACACCACCAGATTTATTGACATTGCCTTTCCAGCTTTTCAGATACCAATTTCCGCGGGTTGTGATATAACTTAAATCAACATCGAACATTTTTTCAGGACTTTCATCTATCTTCTTTTTTAATTCGAGTATTGTTTTGTGATACCGCAACTGTAAAATGGTATAGACTTTTTTGCCTGTTTCGGCCTCAATATCCTTGATAATGTGCATGTCTTTCGGGAAAATCACCAAAGGTTTTTCGCAGATTGCGTGTGCCCCGTTGCGCAAGGCAAAACGAATGTGCGACGGGTGCATGTAATTTGGTGTGCAAATGCTGACATAATCGATTGGCTTTCCTGCACGGCGCAAATCGTCCATGTATTTGTCAAGATTTTCAATTTCAAGAAAGAAATCGGCATCGGGAAAATAACTGTCGATGCGTCCCATTACATCAAAGCGATCGGTTGCACAAACCAAATCGTTACCGGTTTCCTTTATCGCTTTCATGTGTCTGTCGGCAATGTAGCCTGCCGCGCCAATTAATGCAAATCGTTTCATTGTATTAGTATTGAGTATTTAGTACAGAGTATTAAGACAAGGTAAAAGTTAAAAGGCAAAAGTTAAAAGTTAAAAGTATCTGGACTTTGTGGTTTTAAAAATCCATCGGCTAAGATATATTTTTCTCCGGTTTCGGGGCAAATTAAATCGCTGCCCAAAATTGCGCCCGATTTGCTGACCCAGCCTTTTTGCCGGGCAGGAACACCAACCATCAGAGCAAATGGTTTTACATCTTTTGTAACAACTGCACCGGCACCAATAAAACAATATTCGCCCAAAGTAATTCCGCAAACAATTGTTGCATTGGCGCCAATTGAAGCACCCTTTTTAACAAGCGTTTTTTTGAATTCCTCTTTCCGGTTTACATTGCTTCGCGGGTTGATTACGTTTGTAAAAACCATTGACGGGCCAAGAAAAACGTCATCTTCACAAACCACTCCCTCGTAAAGAGAAACATTGTTTTGGACTTTTACATTCTTGCCAAGTTTTGCCTTGTTACCAACAAAAACGTTCTGACCCAGTACGCAGTTTTCGCCAATTTCGGCAGTTCCCATAACATGACAGAAATGCCAGATTTTTGTGCCTTCGCCAATCTTTGCACCTGCATCGATGATGGCAGATTCGTGTATAAATGTTTTATTCATTTTTTAGTATTTTCCAATAACCATCTTTTCTACCACCTTCACGTTTAATATATTTTTCTTTTTTTAAGTTCGAAATGTGCCTCATTGTTGAACGTTCCGTCAATCCAATTAATCTCCCTAATTCAGGAACAGTAATTCCGGGATTCTGAATAATAATTTCTATAATTTCTAAGGATTTGACTTTTAGCTCTTTCCTGACACCTTTCCTGACACCTTTCCTGACATCTTTCCTGACATTTAAACCGACATCTTTTGTGACAATTTCAATCAATTCAATCCTAAAAAAATCAGATATACTAATAAAATTAAGTTCAAGTTCAGGATAATCTTTTAAAAATTTTCTGACCCTCACAAAACCGGTTCCATATTTTTCAATTTCGCCGGTAAGATAAAATGCTTCAGCAAGCAACCTGTTCCTGTGTTTCGCCTGATAATTATCAGTGTATAAATCTTCAATCTTAAGGTCGCCAAGCAAACCACCGGGATTGGAGAACTCAATTTTGTTGTCGAAGATTTTAATAATAATATCTGTTGGATTTCTGTAATCTTTATGGACAATTGAATTCAATAAAAGTTCCCTAATTACAGTCAAAGGAAATTGCCAACGATTTTTTCGCTGTAAATCCCCTGTAAATTCATAGCCTAAACCAATATTCTTTTTAATGAATTCCATCGCCTCATCAACAGCCAGAACCAGAGGCGATCTAATTACAATATCATCAAGGATCATATCGGGGGTTTTAAACCGCCCAATGTGAATGGACGTATTGTGGGTTCCCCATAAAAGTTCCGCTGCTCTTGTTAATCGGCCCTTGCTGATAAATCCAAGTTTTTCAAAATCCAATTCAATTTCACCTGAAAGTTTAAACCGTCCCGTTTCATCTATCTTCTTCAAAAAGGCTGAAATTGCACCTTTGTCTAATTCTTCAAAATTTCTTTCGACAAAATAGGAATCAAAAGAAAGGTTAAAACTGCTAAATCTCAATTCAACAATTTCATCGGTTGACAATTGGTGGCTGGAAGCACCAACCCTTTTGTAATAACGGCCACGTAAGGAAACCGGTTTAATTGGGAACTCCGCTATTTTGAATAAAACGATTTGCTTTGAATCAATTTCCAGAATTTCATATTCGGGTATCAAAGCTGGTTGTGTTATCGTTTTTACATTATTAATCCATTCCTTTATGATTTCATGATTTACCTTAACACCAGAAATATTTCCCTTATCGTTAACACCAACAATTAATTTCCCTCCCTTTGAATTTGCAAGGGCACAAATTGAAATAATTGAATCAATATTGAAACTTGATTTGAATTCAACATTTTGGTTCTCACCTAATAAAATAATATTTCTGATTTCTTCGATTGTCATCTAAAAAACTCCTTTATTGCTTTCACAATATATTCCAGTTGTTCACCTGTTAATTCCGTGTGCATTGGCAATGATAAAACTGTTTCGCCTAACTTTTCAGCATGTGGCAAATCGCCTTTTTTGTATCCTAAAAATTTGTATGCTTCCTGCAAATGAATTGCTCCCGGATAATATACCATCGAAGGAATTCTCTTTTCACCAAGATATTTTTGAAGCTCGTTTCTTCGGTCAGTTTTAATTGTGTATTGATGAAATGTGTGTGTGCTGTAATCTGCTCTGGTTGGGATTTGCAATCCTGCAATTCCACCCAAATGTTCATCGTAATAAGCTGCTGCCTTTTGCCGTGCAGCAATGTGTTTGTCGAAATATTTAAGTTTCACTTCGAGAATAGCAGCCTGTAAACTGTCGAGTCGCGAGTTTACCCCAATTCTTTCGTACTGGTATTTAGCTTTCATACCGTGATTGGCAATGGAACGAATAATTGCAGCAAGGTTTTCATTGCCTGTGTAAATTGCGCCAGCGTCGCCAAAAGCGCCCAGATTTTTTGATGGGAAAAAAGAGTTGCAGCCAATATCACCAACTGTTCCGGCATGTTTTACAATTCCATCTTTAAAAAGAAATTCAGTCCCCAGCGCCTGACAGGCATCTTCAACCAAATACAAACTGTACTTTTTTGCAATTGAATGAATGGTTTCCAAATCGGCACATTGCCCGAAAAGATGGACAGGAAGAATTGCTTTTGTTTTGCCGGTAATTGCCGCTTCAATTTTCGATGAATCGATATTGAATTTGTTGGGACAAACATCCACAAAAACAGGTTTCAATCCCAAAAGTGCAAGTACTTCAACTGTTGCAATAAAAGTAAACGGAGAAGTAACAACTTCGTCACCGGGCTGTAAACCCAGCGCCATAAATGCAATTTGCAGGGCGTCGGTTCCGTTGGCACATCCAATAACATTTGTACTTAAATATGCCGAAAGTTTCTTTTCAAAATCAAGGGCTTTTCCGCTTTTTATAAATTGTGTCGATTTTATAACTTCCTGCATGGCCGCGTCAATTTCCTCCTTCATGGTGAGGTACTGGCCATAAATATCCGACATGTGGATGGTTTCCATAGTTATTGTCTGTTTAAATATTTTTTAGAACCAACGCGATTTTTTCTGCTGCATTGCCTTCTCCATAAGGTTTTACATCAAATTTTGCTGTTGCTTTTGCAACTTCCGAAACAGTATTTACAATTTTTTCAGTATCAGCACCAACCATAAAATTGTAATGTAAATCAACCAATTCGGTCCATTCGGTTTCGTCGCGGGTAACAAGGCAATGTTTACCAAAAAAGAAAGCTTCTTTTTGAACGCCACCGCTGTCGGTAATTACCATTTTGCAATGTTTTAAAAGCTCAATCATATCGAAATACCCTACAGGATCAATAGGTTCGAAATTCAGTTTAATATTTTCGTTTTGAAGAATTTTACGTGTCCGTGGATGAACCGGTAGAACAATTTGAAAATCTTTTGACAGAAGATTTAATGCCGAAATAATTGAATTCAGCCGCACCAAATCATCCGTATTTTCCTGGCGGTGTAAAGTAGTGAGCAAAAAAGGTTTTTCCTTCAAATCCAAATAGTTGATTATTGTTGACCAATCGTCCGAAATCCGGCTGTAATAAAGCGCAACATCGTACATTACATCGCCTGAATTTATGATATCTGTATCAAAATTATCAAAACCTTCAGCCTTTAAATTCTTTATTGCAACTTCTGTGGGACAAAACAGGTAATTCGAAATGCGATCGGTTAAAATACGATTGATTTCTTCGGGCATTTTCATGTTAAAACTGCGCAACCCAGCTTCGATATGTGCAACCGGAATGTGCAGTTTACTTGCTGCCAGCGCGCCTGCCAAAGTAGAATTTGTATCGCCAAAAACCACAACAGCTGATGGTTTTTCTGTAATCAGCACTTTTTCGATTTCCTCCAGCATCCGACCGGTCATTGCACCGTGTGAAAGTGAATTGATGCCAAGATTGTATTTTGGTTGCGGGATATTCATTTGCCTAAAAAAAATCTCGGCCATATTTTCATCGAAATGCTGCCCGGTGTGAACAAGAATTTCTTCAACACCTAAATTTTTTAATGCACGGCTCAACGCAGCTGCCTTAACAAATTGAGGACGGGCACCTACAACAGTAAGGATTTTTGGCATATTTTATTTTATTAATTTAGCACGGCTTCAAAAATACTATTTTTGAACGTGAAAAACCGAGATGAAGAAAAAGATACTGTTCATATACACCAATTACTCTACGTTTGTAAAAACCGACTTTGAAATTCTTTCATCGGAACACGAGGTTACAAAATACCAGTTTAAACCTGTTCGGGGAATACTGAAAACAGCTATTCAACTGATAAAACAAAAAATATTTCTGCTTATTAATATCTGGAAATTTGATGCAGTTTTTATCTGGTTTGCAGATTATCATTCGTTTCTACCTGTTCTTTTTGCAAAAATCCTCCATAAAAAATCATTTGTCGTGATTGGCGGTTATGATGTGGCGCGGATGCCTGAATTTGCTTATGGTTCGTTTAGCTCAAAATTGCGTGGATTTTGCACAATTTTCAGCATGAAATATTCCACTTTAAATATTGCCGTATCGAAATATGTGGAACGGAAAGTAAACTGGATGGCAAAAAAAGCAAACACGCAATTGATTTACAATTGTGTAAACATTGCCGAAAACAACAATATTCAACCTGAAAAGGAAAATTTAATCATTACAGTTGGCCTGATTGACTCGGAACGAACCTTCTTTTTGAAAGGAATTGACACATTTATTGAAGTTGCCCGACTATTGCCTGAATTTAAATTTATGATCATCGGGTTGAGCAAAGATTTACCTGAAAATATACTGAAATCACTTCCTGAAAATTTGGAGAGTTTTGATCGCGTTAATCACGAAGAACTTGAAAAATTCTACAAAAAAGCAAAAATTTACTGTCAGTTTTCACGCACTGAATCGTTTGGGGTTGCAATTGTTGAAGCAATGAATTTTGGGTGTATTCCGGTTGTAACAAATGTAGGCGGAATGCCTGAATTGGTTGGTGAAAAGGGGCGAATTGTCAAACGAGATCCTGATGATATTTCAAAACTGATTGCCGGATTGGTTCTTCACTTTAAAACTTCCAATTTGAAAAACGACAATTTTTCGGTAGCAATCAGAAAGGAAAAAATTCTGTTCTTGTTTCGCTAATTTTCTTGTTCAGTAACTGATTATAATTTTCTGAAAACAACAAAAATATGGTCGGCACTAAAATTCCTTCCAAAGTGCTTCTTTTCGGCCATTCCCGATTTTCCAATTTTCGGTAACAGTTTGAATACCTTTTGACTTTGGTTTTTAAAAATCATGTTTATTGCCCAAACCATAAACCATTTGGCTTGTTTTGAGATTGACTTTTTTGCACTTATATAGTTTTTTGAATACACAACCTCAACACTCGGAATATCCTGGCAAATTGCTGTTGCCCATTGTTTAGAGATAAAAGCAATGTGTTCGGGGAAGGTGCTGTACCACCATTTTACACCCGATAATTTCCAGAAATAATTGTTGCTGTCGCCTGTCATTAAAGCAATATATCCGCCCTTTTTTACGTACGGGAGTGATTGCCGGATAAAATTTCGGGGTGATGATAAATGCTCAATTACATCAATGGCATAAATCAAATCAAACTCCATTTTATCAGGAATTTCTTCATATCCTTTCCAAACTGTGGCTTTTGCTTTGGTTCGGGCAATTTGGGCAGCCTGGTCATTTATTTCTATTCCGTATTTTCCGGTGTTGTTTGGCAGTCGAAATAAAACATCACCCAGGTTGCAGCCAAAATCAAGAATTTTACCATTTTCGGGAATATTATTTTGAATAAATTCTTTAAGGATTCGCCAGTCATTCCGGTATTCATCAAAAACCCAGTTCACACTTTCTGTATTGTATAATTCATTGTAAACCGCTTCGGGAAGGATTGGAAAGCGAAATTTTAGCTGGCAATTGTTGCATAAATACAAATTACCCCCGTCGATATTGAATGCGAGCTTATTGCCTGAAAACTCGTTGCTTGCCGGCAGTTTCCCAATTAATTTGATGTTTGTGGAATTACAGTCGGGACAAGTTGTTTTTTGCGCCATCATTTTTTTGAAGTTATTTAAAGGGATTTAAAAAATATTCCATCCACCTGCATCAGTTTTCCGGTAACAGGATCCGAAAATCCGGGTTCGAGATAGTATAATTCGAACCCAAAACTTTCAATCAAATTTTTCATATCGTTGTACATCATTTCACCGTCATAACATTCAACAAGCGACATTTCAACCTGTAAACCTAAAATTTTATTTAACGAATTTGTGGCTCCCAGAATTACCTCTTTTTCAAAACCCTGTGTGTCGATTTTTAAAAATATGAACTTCCCTTTTTGCTCGTATTTGCTAAAAACAGAATCAAGTTTTCGAATTGTAATTTTTTCCCGGGCCACATATTTCGATTCGGGTTCGGCATCAGTATGTTCTTTTTTAATGTTTAAAATAGAACTGCTCACAAGGTTTTTGGAAATATTTATTACCGATTCGCCATCAAAATCGCCCATTCCAAAGTTTTCGCAACTCCATTTTTGATCGTTATCCGTTTGGTTTTTTAACAATTTAAAAGCGCTTGAAAGTGGTTCGAATGAAATAATCTCACCCTTGTATCCTGCGTTGCGAATGTTCGCTGCATACTGTCCGGTATTTGCGCCAACATCAAAAACCAACCCGATATTGAATCTTTTCATCAATTCGATGCGTTTTTTTAATGAGCCGCTGGGAAATTTTAATAACTCAAACCTAAATTTTATAAGTATTGAATTTATAAACAGGTGTATTTTTCGTTTCATTATTTCTCGTTTTCCTGGTTTTTTTGTTCTGAAATTATGGTTGAAACTGATTTCCACCTGTTTCTCCAGGTGTGATGCTTAACAACCGTCTCGTAATTTTTCTCAATTAGTTCAGTATATTTTTCAAAATTCGCTAAAATATCAATTATCTGTTTATCCGGATTATTCATATCAACTTCAACAACTGGGTTGTAACCAAACAACACAATCATTTCTTCGGGCGCTTTTCCCAAAACAAGGCATTTTGAGGCCATTGACTGCAGATAGCGATTTGTCATGGTTTCAATTTCTCCGGCCCGTTCGCTGTGCGTGATGCTGGTCGGAAAACAAACAGATATTTTTGTCCGTGCCAAACCATCAATAAATGATTCCTTGTTGGCGAAAACCATTTTCCCTTCAACGGGGAATTTGTAATTGATTTTCTGACTTAACAAAGTTTCAGCAATTTTTTCGTGAAAAAGTTGATAATTCCGACCGAATGACAGAATATCAATATTTTTTTCAGGGGTTGGATAAAATTTATATTCATTGGGGTCAACACCTTCGGGAACCCAAAAAACGTTGTTTTTGCCAATCAGTTTATTAATTATTTCAGCTGATTGTTTTGATGAAACGAATAAAAAATCGATTTGAAAATCATGGATAAATCTTATGATTCTGTTGTAATAAGCTGGCCAGGCATCAAACATATAAACTGCTTTTTTCCCTTTTGCAAAAAAGTGCGGGAAACATTTTGGAAACCGGGGTCCCATTAAAACTGCCATGTAATTTTTCGGGCGTTTTTGGAATAACCGGTACAATCCTGTAAAAAAACCAAGTAAAAAAGGTTTTATCAAAACAAATTCCCAAATCCGAAAAAAAAGCCTTGAAATGTAATATGAGCTTTTATTGGCAGGCTGAACATTTTTGTCGTTCAAAATGGCTTTTTCAAACTCAATAATAATATCCTCTGACAACCTGAATTTACCTTCATTTCCCGTAATAAGATTAAAATATGGTAATTCCTGATTCATTTCAGCATTATTTTTTTTGCTTCAACAATTTCTTCGAGTTTTAATATCCAGGCCATAAAAATGTAAAAAATGGTTCCGGTAACAGTCATTATAATCAACGCAAATGTTGAATTATCAATCAGATATGAAATTAAAACTACAATAATATACATGGCTGCAGAAATTCCAAAATAAACTGAAATATCCTTTAATTGTTGCCATAATGAATAACCAATCAGTTTCCACACATAATGAGAACCAATAATATAAGAAACAAAAACAGTAACCATTTGTCCCCAAATTATTGCTGTAATTCCCCAGCGCCATGTTATAAAAATGTTGATTACAAGAATTGTTTTTGTAATAATTTCGAGTTTTAACACCCAGCTTGATTTGCCTTTTGTTTTTAATATTTCGCCATTGATCGCCTGGAAAGTGTAAAATAATCCCATTACACAGAGTAGTTTAAAATAACCCGAAGCCGGCAGCCACTTTTCGGTGAGCACAACTTCAATAAGCTGATCGGAAACGGCAATCAAACCAAAAAGCAGCGGGAAAGTAAAGAAAACCATTGTTCTCAGCGTTTTACCAACAGCATTTTTCAAACGTTCATTATCATTTTGAATGGTAGAAAAAACCGGAAACGCCACCCGGTTAAAAACACTTGCAATTGTTTTCACAGGAAATTCCTGCAATTGCACGGCACGTGTGTAAAACCCCAGCGATGCCACGGGAAACAGTTTCCCGATGATATTAAAATACAGGTATTGAAAAATAGTATAAATCAATCCGGCAAGCGTTAACTTCGAACCATAATTAAAAAGTTCTTTTAAGGAATTCCAGCTAAACGCCAACAAGGGACGCCATTTATTGAAAATCCACAAAAGCAATGAGGTAATAAAACTTCTTGCCAAAATCTGAATTACAATTGCCCAGGCGCCAAATCCATTAACAGCCAAATAAAGTGCAACAATTCCGGCTACAAGGCTACCCGCAACGTTTACATAGGTCAGCAATTTAAAATCAACACGTTTTTGAAGAACTGTTTGCTGAATAAGACTAAATGAAAGAATGATGAAATTTAGGCAAAGCACCCTAATTAAGTCTGTGAGTTGCGGTTCATCATAAAAGCCGGCAATGAGTGGCGCAAGGAAAAAGAAGATAATGTAAAGTACAAGGCTAAATGAAATGTTAAAATAAAACACAGTTGAATAATCGATGGGAGTAGGTTCTTTCTTCCAGATTAAAGCTGAACCAAAACCACTGTCAACAAGTGTTTGACCAACCGCCATGAATATTAATATCATACCTACCAAACCAAAATCCTCCGGTAGCAGGATCCGCGTAATCATAATGCCAAAAACGAACTGGATTCCTTGTGCCCCAAAGCGCTCCATGGCACTCCAAAAAAGTCCTTTGGCTGCAACTCCTTTTAAATTGGCCGATTCAATCATTATTATTAACCAGGTTGTGCATGACTTTTATCGAAATCAAACAGTTGTTTTTGTAATTTTTATCGAAAAGTGTTTGAAATAACTATTTTTGTTTCTCTTCATAAAAAGAAATTACAAAATAAACCAATTATGACAAAGAATTCCGGCTTTTGTAATATTTTCCTCAATCGTTTGATAATCTGTTTTTTTGATTAACCATTGGAATGAACAAACCGATAACAATTGACACACTGATTAAAACAGGAGAGGGTGAAACCTTGGAGTTTAATTCAAAGAATTATGAGATTTTTTTCTGAATCAAACCTGCCTTTGCCTGAATTCAGAAATATTTCTGAAGGTTTTATGGTTACTGTTTTTAGGGCTAAAGAAAATAAGGTCACCGATAAGGTCACCGATAAGGTCACCGAAAAGGTCACCGAAAATCAAAAGGCTATTTTAGAGGAGATTTTAAAAAATAAGAATATCACGACTTCAAAATTATCAGTAATTGTTGGAATTTCTCAACGGAAAATAAAAGAAAACATTGGTAAACTAAAAGCTGCAGGTATTCTTCTTCGTATTGGTTCGGCAAAAGGTGGCTACTGGGAAATCCAACAGCTACAAACCGAATAATTGAAAAGTGCATTAAATATCTATTTTTGTAAACAAAAAATTTAATAAACCAATTATGGCAAGAATACCCGGCTTTCGTAATATTTTAATAACCGCAGGAATCATCGTATTTTTTATTGTTCTGGCCTACGCTTTTCTTTTTCCGCTGCTCGAAGGGAAAACGCTGCAAATGGGAGATATCGATCATCACATTGGAATGTCGAAGGAATTGGTGGATTACCGAAATTCAACCGGAGAAGAAGCGGTTTGGACAAACAGTATGTTTAGTGGAATGCCCGGTTATATGATTTCGGTTTTGTATCCCGGCAATCTGGCCGATCCGTTTGCCGGATTACTTCGCAAATGGTTTTCCATCGCATCGTTTATTATCTGGTATTTTATTGGATTTTTTGTTTTGTTAAGAAGCTTGAAAATTGATCGCTGGCTGAGTTTAGTTGGTGCAATTGCATTTGGATTCTCATCGTATTTTATAATTATACTTGGTGCCGGGCACGCTTCAAAGGCAAATGCACTGGGATTTTTACCCCTTGTAATTGCCGGGGTTTTAATGGTTTTCAGAGGGAAACAAATACCGGGAGCCATTCTTTTTACACTCGGATTATCGCTTGAATTACTGGCGGGCCACCCCCAAATTACCTATTACGGCTTAATTCTACTGGCTATTTACGGACTTGTTGAACTTGTTTTTGCCATAAAAGAAAAAGCTTTTGCACCCTTTGTTAAATCAGTTTTATTTCTTTTGGCCGGAGTTGTTATTGCAGTTGGAATGAATTTTTCGCGTCTTTATACTTCCTGGGAATATTCAAAAGAAACCATTCGCGGACCATCCGAATTAACATCTGACAATGAAAATAAAACTTCGGGACTCGATAAAGATTACGTGGTTCAGTGGAGTTACGGAATTGATGAAACGTTGACATTGCTTATTCCGAATTTTAAGGGTGGTGCAACACAGGTGGGAGCCGGTGAAAATTCTAAAAGCTACGAAGCGCTTACACAACGAAATATTCAAAATCCAAAACAGGTGATCCAGTCGATTGTTATGTATCACGGAAAACAACCCAGCACTGCCGGGCCTGTTTATGTTGGAGCCATCATAGTTTTGCTTTTCTTTTTAGGAATTTTTATAGTGAAGGGAAAATATAAATGGTGGTTGATAATTGCCACGGTGGTTTCCATTGTGCTTTCGTGGGGCGGAAATGTGATGGGATTAACCAGCTTTTTGCTCGATTATTTGCCTTTGTACAACAAATTCAGGGCGCCCAGCATGACTTTGGTGATTGCACAAATTACCATGCCGCTGCTCGGATTTATTGCACTAAGTAATATCTTAAACGGAAAAGTCGAAAAGAAAGAGTGGCTGAACGGATTAAAATGGGCCGCAATAATTACAGGTGGAATTTCTCTCTTATTTGCTTTGTTACCCGGATTGGTTGGCGATTTTAGCAGTCCGTACGATATTCGTTTAAAATTACCCGACTGGCTGATTGAAACGGCTGTGGCCGACCGGAAAGCAGCATTGCGTTCCGATGCATTTCGTTCTTTGATTTTTATCGCACTGGCTGCCGGAACCTTGTTTTTATGGAACCTCAAAAAAATTAAAACCAACCATTTAATAGCAATTCTTGGAATACTTATTCTTGTTGATTTATGGGCGGTTGACAAACGCTATTTGAACAATGACAATTTTGTGTCGAAACGTGAAGCAAAAAATCCGTTTCCTGAAATGCCGGTTGACAAAGCCATTCTTCAGGACAAAGATTTAAATTACAGGGTTTTGCCCATTCAGGGCGATCCGTTTCAGGATGCACGTACGTCCTATTTTCATAAAAATATTGGAGGATATTCAGCTGCAAAATTGCGACGCTACCAGGAAGTTATTGAACACCAAATTGTTCCTGAAATGCAGAAAATGGTTCAGGGACTGCAATCAGGAACACAACCCGATTCTGTGTTTATGGAACTTCCGGTTATAAATATGCTCAACACGCGATACATTATTTATGATTTGAACAGTGCCCCACTCGGAAATCCGGAAGCTTTCGGAAATGCTTGGTTTGTTTCCGCTTATCGTGAAGTTAAAAATGCAGATGAGGAAATTGAAGTATTAAATCAATTGGATCCCAAATCAGAAGTTGTAATTGACAAAAGATTTACTGAATTTGTGCAAGGGAAAACATTTCATAAAGATGAAACCGGAAGTATTGTTTTAACTGAATATCAACCCAATTATTTAAAGTATTCGGCAAAAGCAGCTTCTGAACAGTTGACAGTTTTTTCAGAAATCTATTACGATAAAGGCTGGAATGCTTTTGTTGACGGAAAAGAAGTTCCGCATTTCAGGGTAAATTATATTTTGCGTGGAATGGTTTTACCTGCCGGCGAACATACTGTTGAATTTAAGTTTCATCCAAAATCATATTATACCGGCAACCAGATTTCGCTGGCAAGTTCATTGCTTTTACTATTGGCCATTGCTGGTTTTGCATTTAGCGAATACAGGAAAAAAACAAAAAAAGGGGTTTCTCCGGCGGAAAAATAATCATGGCTGAAAGGTTGGACAAATCTTTTTTCTTGCGCGACGTTTTGGAAGTAGCGCCCGGGATGCTTGGTAAAATCATTGTTCGGAAATTTGAGGATAATCACCTCGGAAAGTTTGTGATAACCGAAGTGGAAGCTTACAGTGGAAACGGCGATTTGGCCTGTCACGCCAGTAAAGGAAAAACCAAACGTACAGAAGTAATGTTTCGCGAAGGAGGACTTGTATATGTTTACCTGATTTACGGCATGTACTGGATGCTGAATATTGTAACAGGCAAAGAAAATGAAGCCGAAGCAGTTTTAATCCGCAGTGTTCAGGAAATTTCAGGGCCTGGCCGTGTTGGAAAAGCCCTTCAACTCGACAAATCATTTTATGGCGAAAACCTGCTTACTTCTGAAAAAATATGGATTGAAAATGCCAATCCTGTGGTAAAATTTGAAACTTCGCCCCGCATTGGAATCAATTATGCCGGCGAACCCTGGGTTAGCAAACCTTGGCGGTTTATGACAAAAGCATAACTATTTTGGATTCAAATCCAAAATAGTTATGCTTTTTTTGGATTTGAATCCAAAATAGTATAGTTTTGAGGTTAAAATGATTCAAAGAGAACTACTTGACAAAATACAAAATCGTCTTTTCAAACAAAAAGCGATTATCATAACCGGTCCACGGCAGGCCGGAAAAACTACTTTAATCCGACTGTTGTTAAGTCAAATAAACCAACCTTTTGTTTGGTTCAATGCCGATGAACCCAATGTTCCCAATTTGTTTCAATCAATAGCATCGTTTGAAATTAAAAATTTGATTGGAAAAAATCGAATTATTGTTATTGATGAAGCGCAAAGAATAAAGGGAATTGGTTTGACTTTGAAATTAATAGTTGATACTTTTCCTGATATTCAGGTCATTGCAACCGGGTCTTCTTCATTCGATTTGCTCGATGAAATAAACGAACCGTTAACAGGCAGGAAATTTGAATTTCAACTTTACCCTTTTTCGTTTGGAGAACTAGTTAATGAAAATGGCATTATCGAAGAAAAACGTTTATTGAACCAACGATTGGTTTTTGGTTCATACCCAGATGTTGTCAATAATCCTGATGATTCTGTGGAAACTTTAAGTTTGTTGGCCGACAGCTATCTTTATAAAGATCTGTTTCGTTTGGAAAGTATTAAAAAGCCTGATTTACTCGTTAAATTACTTCAATTGCTTTCATACCAGGTAGGAAGTGAAGTTTCACATAATGAACTGGCACAAAACTTATCATCGGATCCCAAAACGGTTGAAAAATATATTACATTACTTGAAAAAGCTTTTGTAGTTTTCCGCTTACAGGCGTTAAGTCGCAACCTTCGAAATGAAATAAAAAAATCGAGAAAAGTATATTTTTTTGATAATGGTATAAGAAATGCAATTATCAACAATTTCAGCCCGATAAACATGCGACAGGATGTTGGTGCATTGTGGGAAAATTACTTAATCAGCGAAAGGATTAAACTGGCTGCATATAACAGTATTTATTCAAACCGTTTTTTCTGGAGAACAAAACTCCAGCAAGAGGTTGATTATGTTGAGGAAAGAGAGGGAAAAATGTGGGCGTATGAATTCAAATTCAATCCTTCCAAATCAGCATTCCTGTCCAGAACATTTATTTCGAACTATCCGGAGAATAATTTTCAGTTAATTAACTCGGAAAATTATTCGGAATTTTTATTACAGAAATAAGAATTCTATTTCCCTATCACAAACCTGTCATATAACCAAAGTAAAACCACTGCTGAAACTGCAACTCCTGCATAAATTACCCAAATGTTTGAAGGATGATAAGTTGTCCATAAAAAATTATTCAGGTCGTTTCCATGTAAACCCAATTTATCGGAAGCCATATTAACGTAATCGTTTTTTGAGAATTCTTCTGAAATCTCAGGAATTGAAAATCCCCGTTTTGCAACTTCCTTCTGAAGCAGATATATTTTATCAGAGATTTTTTCGTAAACATCGCCTGAAAGCCAGCCTGCCAACTGATGACCGGCGGCAATGGGAAGAAAAGAAGTTCCCATGTAAAGCGCTTTTTGGTCGGCAGGTGCAATCCTACCCACATATTCGGTAAATTTTGGAGAACTTGCCATTTCACCTAGTCCAAAAACCAGTATCCCCAACAAAATCAGCCAGCCACTTTGGTTCGAAAACATCAAACCCAATCCTCCGGCGAGTACAAGAATTCCGCCCATCATGGCAGCCAACGGCCTGAACCGCATCACAAAAGCGGAAACTATCAACTGAAAAACGATAATGAAAAATGAATCCATACTCAACAGAGTTGGCGCGGTAATATCTGCATTTTCTGTACCAATTGATTTTGCCAGCCACGGCCAAACTTTATAAATCCCGTCATAAAGCACGCTTGTATCAACCCACTGATCGATAAAAACCGGAAAAGAATAATACAACTGGTTGAAAGCAGTCCAGAATAATATCATTATCACCAGAAACATCACATATTTCCAGTTTCTCAACGTAATACCAATGCTGATAAAAGCTTGTACAATACTTTTTCCCAATGAAGTTTTTACCTGTTTTGCAATCGGTTCGTGAAAGAAAAAGAAAGTGATCAGATAATTTACCCCAATTGTAATCATCGACATGTAAAACACATAATCCCAGGTTTTTTGCATTAAAACCCCGGCAATAAAAGGGCCGATAAAACCACCGATATTTACCATCATAT
Organism: Draconibacterium sp.; assembly: GCA_041739985.1. Taxonomy (GTDB): domain Bacteria; phylum Bacteroidota; class Bacteroidia; order Bacteroidales; family Prolixibacteraceae; genus Draconibacterium. Next base: position 162,119 of record JBGSMW010000073.1, read on the forward strand.
AAAAAATTCCAAACCCTATTGACGAAGTTTCATCAGTAGTATTTCGAGCAATCATTGCCGAAATTATGGGTTTGAAAAACGCACCTCCAACACAGGTCCACACAAAGGCAAAAAACATCCAGCCAAATGTGTCGAAGGTTTTAATCATGTAAAAGCCCGAAATATAGAGCGTAAAAGCTAAAAACAGGATTCGTTTGTAACCAACTTTATCGGCAATTGCACCGGTAATTACTGGCAGAAAATACAGCAACATTGAGCCGGTTCCCATGATTACTCCTTTTTGTGCCTGTGTTAAACCCAAGGCTCCCGTATCTTTCGAATTAACCAAATACAAGGCAAAAACCATGTAAAATCCGTACCACGCCCAACGTTCAAAAAGTTCGATAATGTTTGAAGCCCAAAAAGTTGTATTGTATTTTTTAATTACTGTAACAAATCCCATTTTCTATTTTTATACTAACTTTTTAAAACTTAAGAACCCATCTTTTTCTCCAACCCACTAATTATTTCATCAAGCTTGTTGTTAATCTGTTTATTTAGTTCTTCCTGTTTATATTTAGTTGTCAAAATCACCAGATTATTGATAAGCGAAATTTCACGGTTTTGTTCTTCATCGATTGCAGAGGCAAACTGGTCGGGCAAACTTGTGTAATATTCAATCATCTCAAAACTGTTTTTTGATAAAATTGAAACAAGGTTATTTGCTTTTTCAGTTTCACCGGCAAGGTAATACAACTCTACTGCAGGAAATGAATCGAAAGTAAGCGGTATTTTTTCATCGGGGAAAATCTCAAACATTCTGTCCAAAACTTCAACAGCCCTCTTTTTATCGTCTTTTTCAATAAGTGCTTGTGACAACCGGGCAAACATGTATCGCGCCTGAATAATGTTTATCGCCTTTTTATTGTATTCATCCAAATAAACATCGGGCGAGTTAACATTTCCCCAAACAAATTTATTCATCACGTTATCGTAAAGAATTTCGGCATCAATGCGGCCGCGGTTCATTCCGCCACCTTTTGTTTCGATTGGTACAAACCTGTATGCAAGCCCTTCCAGTTGTAAATAATCGAGAAAAAATATGCTGTTTGAATACAACAAACTGTGGTCGATATAAATGGGGCGGTCCCAATTATTGGCGGCAATAATATTCAAAACAGCCATTTCGCTTTTTGTGATATAACTTTTGCCAATCCTGAATTTTACCGAGTCAGCAATCAACGCTGCATCTTCGGGTTTCACGGTTCCGCTTTTCAATACTTTTTCCCTGTCAACTGTTATGTGAAAACTTCGGGTAGGCAAAAAATCCATTTTCTCGCCACTCATCACCTGAACTTTTGTACGTTCATCATTGCTGCCTAAAAACTTCATTGCCTCGCTCAGTTCAACCGAGCTTTTTATTCTTTCCTGAAACAAAACCGCATCCATCCGGCCCATATAATATTGTTCTTTTTCAAACGAAAACGGCATTGGCGCTGCATCGTTTGAAGCCAGCCGATGTTGCGAAATATACCAGTCCATTCCAAGATAACTCATATTTATAATTTTAATATCAGGCCGAACACCTTCAACCTCCTGCACATACCAAAGCGGGAAAGTGTCGTTGTCGCCATAAGTAAAAAGAATTGCGTGAGGCGCACACGATTCAAGGTAATTAATTGCATAATCGCGTGTCATGTAACGTCCTGAACGGTCGTGGTCATTGAAGTTTTGAGAAACCAGAATCCCCGGAACCAAAACAAGAGAAACCGCAGTAACTGCAATTGCTCCCGATGACCCTTTCAGTACTTTTTGGACAAGTGAATACAAAGCCGGAACTGCAAGTCCGATCCAAATTGCAAACGCGTAAAACGAGCCAGTGTAGGCATAATCACGTTCGCGCGGCTGGTAGGGAGTTTGGTTCAGATAAACAACAATTGCAAGCCCCGTAAAAACAAAAAGCAACATTACCACCGAGAAATTCTCCTTCCCGCTTTTCCCCCGGTTGTATTGATAAAACATACCAATTAACCCAAAAAGAAGCGGTAAAAAGTAATAAGTATTATGACTGGGATCATTTTTCATTGAATCGGGCATTTTATCTCTTGAACCTACTTTAACATCGTCAAGCAAACCAATTCCGCTAACCCAGTTTCCACTGTTAAAACTGCCCTGTCCCTGCACATCATTTTGGCGGCCAACAAAATTCCACATAAAATAGCGCATATACATATAACCAACCTGGTAAGTAAAAAAGAAGGTGAGATTTTCTCCAAAGGTTGGTTTCATAATTGTTTTGGTCTCTCCACCGTCACGTATGCGAACCGGTTTTCCTTTTACCTGTCCCCATTCCTGATATGCCTGCACATGATTTGAAGAGCTGCTGTACATACGAGGAAAGAAAGTCTCAAGCTTTGGCTCATATTCTGTCTTTCCCGAGAGTGAACCGGTAACTTTATATTTTCCGTCAACTTTGTTGTATTGTTCTTTTTCGCCAACATTTGCAATTGCCGGGGCATTATAATACGGTCCGTAAAGCAAAGGCCTGTCGCCATATTGTTCGCGGTTCAAGTACCGCAAAAGCGCAAAAGCATTGTCGGGATCGTTCTGGTTCATTGGCGGATTAGCCGATGCGCGGATAATAATTGTGGCAAAAGAAGCGTAACCAATCAGGATTACAATAACGATCGTAATTGCCGTATTCCAAACGACAAGATTTTTTTTACGTGTGTAAATTACTGCCCAGGCCGAAGCCGCAATTATCAACACAATCATAAACAATACGCCGGTGTTGAAAGGCATTCCGAAACTATTCACAAACAGTTTATCGAATACAAATGCCAACCGTGGAACGCCGGGAATAATTAAATACTGAATTGAAGCCAAAATACCTATTGAAATGGCCAAAGCAACAATTACACCTTTCCATGAAAACTCGTATTTTTTGAAATAGTAAACCAGTCCAATTGCAGGAATTGCCAAAAGATTTAGCAGGTGTATTCCGGTTGACAATCCCATTAAATAAGCAATCAAAACAAGCCAGCGATTTGCATTCGGCTCATCGGCAACATTTTCCCATTTCAAAATAGCCCAAAAAACTGCTGCAGTAAAAAGTGAAGAGAGTGCATAAACTTCGCCTTCAACAGCCGAAAACCAAAACGAATCGGTAAATGAAAATGCCAAAGCGCCAACTAAACCACTTCCCCAAACTACAATTTGTTCGCCTTGTGTTAATGTTTCGGAAGTAAAAAGTTTACGTGCCAAATGAACAATACTCCAGTACAATAACATAACTGTGGCTGCACTTGCCAGCGCCGACATCGCATTTACCATATAGGCAGCATTTGTAACATCAGTAGCAAAAATTGAAAAAACACGCCCCAAAATCATTTGAAAAGGAGCTCCCGGAGGATGCCCAACTTCAAGTTTAAATGCGCTCGTGATAAACTCGCTGCAATCCCACCAACTCGCTGTGGGTTCGAGCGTTGCGAAATAAGTAATTGCGGCAACGAGAAACACGAACCAGCCGAGAATATTGTTTATTAATGTTGTTTTTTGCATGATTGATTTTTTTGAACTCGTGCAAATATAAGGTTTTATAGAGATTTGATGACTTCAGGATTTTAATGCAGTAATTTAAAGAAACGACGTTAAACTGAAAAAAAAAAATTAGAGGACAGCAAAAAGAAAAAAATTTATATTTTTGCACCGTCTTTAGAAAAAAGGCATAAAAGGACTGACCTGTGGTGTAACTGGCAACACGTCTGATTTTGGTTCAGAAGAGTCCAAGTTCGAGCCTTGGCAGGTCAACCAGAAAATTTAAAGGGATGCAACAAATTATTGCATCCCTTTTTTATTTCCTAGGGATATATTTGTTTTTTTAGCAACTTAGTTAACATCGCTGGTTCCGTCTGGTTCGCCACCCATGTTTGAAGTCTCAACAACCCAAGTAATATTGCACGGGCTATTACTCTGAAAACCTATTACAGAAGTTAAATCCAATTTGTTTGATTTATGCCTTTAATGTAGTTTTAAAGTAAGCCGTTGCAAATTATTCCGCAAAAGATATTCAAAATCTTTATTCAAAAATATGCAGCTGCTTTATATGCAAAAAGCCCGGACTCGCCGGGCTTCTAATTATTTACGTTCAACTTTTAATTTTAATTTCTCACTGATTCCAAACTCTTCCTTAAAGGCTAGATATTGTTCTAAACTAATATAACTATACACTTTATTAGATTTGCAATCAATAATCCAATACAAAGGAGTTGCCTTATCACTAATCGAACTAAAGCAATCTTTGTTTTCAACCTGCGCAGCAACTATAAAGTCTTTATCGAAGTCAAAATCTATAACAGTACATGGAATTATTACTTTCCCGCTTTCGTCTTCAATTACCTGACTATAATTACTCTCTCTAGCGTGAAGATATCCGTTGTTCATATTAGTTACACCATCACTTATTGAACATGAGCCTATTAGTATAATCGTAATTGTAATATAAAATACATCCTTCATATTATCCGAAGTCTAATAAATAACCCCTCCCTGCCCCTCGTTTGTAACGAGGGGTAGACCGGCTGGTGACTTAATCAGTTTAGCTTACATAAGAAAGCCGGAGCAATTCGGCTTTTTCGTTTATAACCAAATTGAAGGTCTATTTAATACTATACCTGATAAAAAGAAAAATAAAATCATCAAAAAAACTGAGAATAATGCAATTAACAAGAAAGTAAAGTAACGGAAAATACTGGGTTTACAATTTTTTTCAATAATCCTTTTTTGGTTTTCATCTGTATAATACATTTCTATAAGCTTTTCCGAAAGAAAAAAGGAAATTACTATCCCAATAAAAATTATAACTTTCAGGTTTAATTGAATAGAAATAAGCCAAAATAATAAGCTAATAATAAAAACCAAGAATCCACTTAACGCAGGGAAAAACAAATAGTTTAATGCCCAAACTGTTATCTTTTGAGGATTCAACCTTTTATTAACTACCCAATATATATTTATATAAATTTTATCTAATAATATCATACAACTTATTTACCGTAAATGTTATTGATTGTTTTATTTAGTTGCAAGTCCAATTTCCATTAAATGCATTATTATATAGCATCTTGCCCTCCCATTATCATTGCACCACCATAAATAATTCGAACAACCCCTGCAGTTATTGGTCCGATAGCAACCCCAACAATGACTCCTACAGCAATCATTGCTGCATGTGCGCAGCGAGGTTTTTCTGTTTCTTATTCCAATATTTTATTTACAATAAATTTAAATTCCTCTAAATAATACAACATCTCTTCTTCCGAGTAAAGTTTCTTTGCCATATTCTTTATTTTTATTGTTGTATCTCCTTTTTCTGATTGTACATTAAAAATCAACAAAGGATTTTCTAAAAAAAGTTCTTGAACCCGTTTTTCTTTAAATACGGTAAAAGCAAGCTTTCTATCATTACTAATGATGGTAAATTTTTTGTCAAACGTTTTATTACCAGAAGCAATACTTCCTCCTGAAAAAATCCTATCAAAGAAATCTCGTGGATTAATTATTATTTTTAAATTAGAATCATTTGACCTATAACACTCTATTGTTAATGGAGATAAATCAACCTCAATATTTGTTTTGACAGCACTTTGTAAAATACGTATTTCATTTTCTTTATAGTTAATTGTTGCTGTTAAATAATCAGACCTATATCCTACAGATGGAGTTTTGACTATTTTCAAATCGCCTTTTGTATTATTACTAAAGCATGAAAGTTGTTTAGTCCAAGTATCATAATTAATTCGCATAATATAAAATCAATTTTGGTGTGAATGCTATAAAATTTACCATCATATGCCCCGCTGGCGCCGATTTGCAATCGGTGCCCCAGTCAACAGACTGGAATTAAATTCAATTTCCTGGAGGATTTTTACAACTTGACTGAATTTTTTCATTTTGAACTTCATTTAACCACAATTACTTCCAGTAATCCGGTTTCACCGGCATAATCAATCGCGCTGCTGTAAACGTAATCTTCAGCCTTAAAAACCAATCCTTCAACCACAGGATTTTGATGAAGATATTCAATTTTTTGGTCGATTACGGAATTACTCCACAATTCTATCGGGTGATTATCAGTTCCCCAAAAACAAAACCCTTCCGAAGTTTTAAACTGTTCCAGTAACCATTCTCTCCTGCTTTCAAATGTATTTTCTCTTATTGCGTTCAGTATTGATTTGCTGGTGAATTTTTTAAAATCCCGAAGAATATCAGGCAGAATGAAATCGTCTTTTGCACGAACTATGAGATGAACATGGTTTGTCATTATACACCATGCAAATAACTCAAGACCCTTGTTTTGCTGACAATACCTCAAACTTTCAACCACCAGCTTTTTGTAATCGTTTCGCGTAAAAACATCAACCCATTTACTCACAGCAAAGGAAACAAAATAAACTCCGTCGGGATTATGAAATTTATATTTACGACTCATTGACAGATTGTTGGTTGCATCAAAAATAAGAAAACAGAATTTAAAATTTAAGATAAGCCAGATTTTTACTATTCGCTTGCTGCATTATAATTCATTTGTATTGTAAAATATGTTTAGTTTTTTGCTTTTGCAAAGCAAGACACAGGTCACAGACCTGCGCCAGCGAGGGGGGTGAAAATGGCAGTATCAACAAACTCTAAACTGAAATATTTTGCCATTTTCCAGCTTACATTAATGGGAATAAAAAAAAAAATTAACGAAACCATTTAACACATTCAAACGTAACCATGCATACAAAAACTCGACAAGTGCTTAATGGATTGATTGGTTACCAGTAAGTACTCGGTTTAAGGAGTAATTAATTGTTTGGTTTTTAGAAAGGAAAAGCGGTGGTTAACCACCGCTTTTTTTATTCCGGACTATATATTTTTTTGTAGCAGTTCAATCCTGAATTCCCCAGTGTTCATTTGGTTCAGCGCCCATTTCAAGTTCAAGTTTTCCTCCTTTTAACAATTCAGATGCAGGGAATTTAAAATCGTTTAAAACATTGCCATTCAATTTTGCCGACTGCACATATTTGTTTAACCGTGAGCTGTTTTTGGCTTCTATCGAAAAGGTTTTTCCCTGGCCAAATCTTTCCCCCAAATCAATTGTAACTTTTTCGAAAATCGGGCTTCCAATTTCATAAACCGGTTCTGCCCGGCAACCACCATCAGTTTGAAACAATCCCAGCGCACTCATTATAAACCATGCGCTCATTTGCCCCTGATCTTCATCACCCAAATAAGCATTTGCAAGGCCGTAACCATAATATCGATCCATAATTGCTCGGCTCCATTTTTGTGTTAGCCAGGGTTTCCCGACCCAGTTAAACAACCAGGCAAAATGCATCGATTGCTGGTTTCCCTGGATAACAGGGTAGTTCCAGTATTGATCGTTTTTACCGTTATACCGGGTTTTGTCGCTCTCCTTAAAACCCCATTCCAAACGTTCAATAAACCGATCTTTCCCAATCATTTCGGCCAAAGCGGGCACGTCCTGCGGTACAAAAAAAGTAAGTTGCCATGCATTTCCTTCTACATAATGGTGGTTTGCACCCGATTTGTACGGATCGAAATCAGCAAGCCAGTTGCCTTTTGAATCTTTCATTCGTGCATAACCGGTTTCTGTATCAATTACGTTTCGCCAGTACGATCCACGTTCGGAAAATGTGCGGTAATCCGACTCTTTTCCCAACGATTTGGCAAACTGCGAAACTGTCCAGTCGTCAAAAGCATACTCAAGCGAATTTGAAAAACGCCCCAAATCATATGGAACATAATGGTATTTCAGGTACGGCAACAAATCACGGTTTCCGGCAAAACCACCACCCACCTCACGAGCCGGAGTGGTTTGCATTTTTTTCACAGCTTCAAAAGCCTTTTCCACATCATAATCCCGAATCCCCATTTGGTAGGCTCCAACAATCAAAGGAATTTCGTGCTCGGCAACCATCACCGGAATATATTCCATACCAGCCGGACCTTTTGCCAGCCAGCCACCAGCATCGTACATCGCCAGTTGCGATTTCACCCAGCGGTTGCTCCATTCGGGCGTTACAAGATTCCAGAATTGGTTGAGGTTCCAGAAGGTATTCCAGAAAGCATCGCAACCAAGTGCCGGTGAAGAAGGATCTTCCAGTTGACGGATTTTTTCATCGGCATCAACCCATTTTCCATCAACATCACTAAACGTATTGCGGCTGCAAAGCGCCCTGTACATATTTGTGTAAAAGCGCATTTTTTCGCGTTTGTCGTTGCTTGAAATTTGCAAACGATTAAAAATATTGTTCCAGGTATCGAGGTTGTTTTTTCTTACTGCCTCAAAATCCCAGTCAAAAGGTTTGACAATTTCAGTTTCTAAATTCAAAGCCGCGTTTTTGATACTTACATACGAAATTGCTGTCCGGACCTGAACGGTTTGATTGTCTTCTGTATCAAATTCAGCAAAAGCGCCTGCATCAGCGGTTTTATTTGTTTTCAGCATATTTACATTTTGCTGAACGCCGTTTTCTGTCCAAACGCCAAAGTTTTTTATGGGTTGATCAAATTCAACTACAAAATGAACCGTGTATTCCTGCGAAATTCCACCCGACCAGGTATTTGGAGAAAGTTGTTTACTAAAACCCTCAATCCTGTTTTGGTTAATCTTTTCGATGTAAACTTCCTCAAGATTATAACCATATTCTGCGGGATTTTGAAGATCAATAAGAATCCGCGAACCAGTTTTATCTTTTGGAAAAGTGTAGCGCTGAAATCCACATCTTGTTGTAGCAGTTAGTTCTGCTGTAATTTCGTAATCAGTGAGTTCGGCTTTGTAATATCCAATTGGCGCTTCCTCAGTTTCTTTGTTTATTCGCGACCGATAACCATCATCAGGACTTTTTTCATCGCCAACTTCAGTAATTAATTTTCCGTTGGTGGGCATAATGCTCAGTCCGGCCATCGTCCATTCGTGAATATGGCTAAAACCGCCAACTGTTTCGAAAATGGGGTCGTAACCCGCCTGCCACCCGCCATTCTGATTATCGGGACTGAGTTTTACCATGCTAAACGGCATCCACGGACCGGGTGCAATCATCCAGCGTGAATGAGCCGAACCCATTTTTGTGTCGGCATACTCAGCCGGAGTTATTGGCTTTTGCGGACTACGCTCAACTTTACCCGATTGGATTTTGGTTCCATCCACCCAAATTTCATATTTGCTTTTTATTTCGGAAGTAACTGCAGGCATGGGCGCTTCAAAAATGTAGCGACCCGTTTCAACTTTTTCAGAAAAAATCTCATCTCCGTCCAAAACTACCGTCAATTCAGGAGTTCCGGAAATATATTCAACATCAACAAGTAAGGGTTGAGAGGTGCGGTTTTCTGTTTCTGTTTCGTAATTTGCGGCAGATATACTCCGCAGAAAAACAGGGTAATTGTCAATCAGTTTTGTGTTTGAAGGTCCTTCGAGCCTGATTTGGTCAAAAAGAAGCCACGAACCCTGAATTGTTGTAAAAACGATTTCGTTACCCCTTTTTTTTATTAACCCTGCAGGGATTGGTATTTCAATTAAATATTGAGATGAATCCACCGTTTCGCCATTTATTGTATTTTTTCCCGAACCTTTGGGCAGCTGATATTTCCACGATTTCCCGTTTATGGTAGTCTTAAAAACAGGTAAATCATCGGCATTGCAATCCTGTATATCGACAATCAGTTTCCAATCTCCTTTCGATGGCAATTTTTCCACACCAAACAAAACAGTTAAAGTGTGCGACCGCCAGCCCGATGTTCCCCACGTTCCGCCCCACTGATCGCTTGGACCGGGCAAAACGTAAGGCCAATCGGTTTTTGGATTTGATGTTCCGATAAGAAAATAACGGTCTTCCCAACCAAAATCATTTTCAATAAAATTTTGATAGTCGTTGGGCGCCAGGGCAAATTCAGCAGAACTGCTGTCAGCCTCACCAATTTGCCAGATTGTTTTATTCCCGGTTGAGCAGGATTCCAGGAATGCAGCAAGAATGAAAAATGAAATCAGAATTTTAGCCTTCATAACTTTTGTTTTACTTGTTTTTTTCTGCCCAATCTCTAAACATTTCAATTGACTTTGCAAGTACTCCAGCCGAACCTTTAAATTCAGCCGAACCGGCCGGAGTTCCGTCAATTTTATACCATTCGTAAAAATCACCGTTTTTTACTACCCTGTTAAACATGGGTTGCACCAGTTCGTACGCTTCTTCAACAAAATCATTTGCAATTAACTGCTGAATCATTCGTCCGCCAAACCAGGTCCAGTCGCCACCATTTTGATATTCGTAGGGCGCTGAAATATTCTTTCCCAAAACTTCGGAAGGATAGGGAGGATAAACAGTTAAACCAATAGATGGAGCACCGGAAAGTTTTACATTTTCCTTCATTTGTGTCAAAACTAAAGCAATCTCATCTTTATTTAAAAATCCGGCTTCAATTGCAACAGCAGTACCACCATGATAATGTATTATGTTTTCATCGAAATCATCAGGAAACGGCGATCCATCAATATAAAGATGTGGAATGAATTTATTTTTTTCAGTGTCCCACAAATATTTTTTTGCATTGGTATGAATCTGTGTGTGCAAACTGTTCCATCGTTCTTTATCTGCCTGAACTGTGGCCAGGGTTTCCATATCCTTCAGCGCAATTGCAAACATTGCATTGTCGTAAATATCGATGCTCCAGTGGGTGAGTGAGTCCACGTCAACCACAGTTCCACCTTCAACCTGAACATCGCCCCAGTCGAAAGTTGTTGCGCCGGTTATCAGTCCGTATTTTTCAGAATAACGTTCGTTTAGTAAATAATCGATGGCAAAAACCAACCTGTCATAAACAGTTTTACCGGCCACGATTTCGTTAAGAATACTGCTATCTCCGGTTTTAGAAATATATTTCGAAATAGCCTGAATATGCGAAGTTTCCTGATCGGTTTCCACAGTATTTTTAAATCCGATATGACCGGGAGCAGTTGATGATTCGTATGTATTAGGATCACCCCAGGTAAAGGCTTCGCGCGGAACATAACCATCAAGCAGTTCGCCGTTTTCCTGCTGAAAATGAAAAAACATCAGCAGGTTTTCGCGGATAATTTTTGTATCATATTCTTCGCATGACAATTCTATAAAAGTGTTTAAATCGCGGGCCCAAACCATTTGATAACCCGAACCGGCATAAAATCCTTTTTTCATGAGGGTTCGTGCCATTTCATCCACTTTTTGCATGGTTGTGTCGGAGAAGATTTTAGTGGCAAGTTCTTTTTTGCCAGTGTCCTTTAATGAACAGGAAAATAATACCAAAAAGAAAAGTAAAAGGATAACAGTTTTTTTCATTTTTTTCGTTTTTAATTTATTGAATCCGGCACTTTGTAAATAACACCAAATTCCTTAACCATATTTTCTTTGATTCCAGCGGCATCGCATGTTTATAGGAAAAACCTTTAGTTGCCTGTTCGACCCTGGTCAGGGTCGCATAACAACTTATGAATTATCTTTCTATAAACATTTGAACCCGCTGGGTTCAACAATTTTTTGTGTATTTATTTTGCGCTTAATTTATTAAATGATTTTCAGTTTGGGAGTTGGAGTTTCCAAACACCAACAAAACCGGACTTAGGAAAGTCCGGCTCCCACTCGCAATCATTTCACAAACGCCTTCACAACCCATGCTTCTCTCCCCGTTTCATTAATTATTTTATAAGAATCAGCGGCAGCCGGAATTACAAACGTTTCGGCATAATTGAAACGCTGTTTTACCCCGTTTTTGGTTTCAATAATGATGCTTTTCCCTTCAACCAAACTTAAAACATGACATTTGTTTTCAGTAAGTATTTCTATTTCTGAAGTTAAATGAATCCTGTGTATATCGTACAAATGATTTTTGTGTGTGGCCAAATGGTACAATTTCCAATCTTTTCCCGATTCAATTTCAACAGGTTTGGCAATTAGTTTCTCTTTTACATAATCACCTTTCCGGCCAAAACACAGGTTATCCATTCCACGCTGAATATTGATCGGGCGTGGTTTGCCATCCAAATCGAGCCGCAGCCAGTCGTACATTTTAAATGTAAAAATGTAGGGTGTTGAGCTGATTTCGAGTACAAAGTTGTTTTTTCCCGAACCGTGAATTGTTCCCGGGGGAATCAAAAACAAATCATGCTTTTTAGCTGTAAATTTCTGTACATATTTTGAAATATCTATTTCTTCCGAATCCTGGTAACTTTTTATCAGTGCCCGTTCAAATTTGCCGGGTTGAATATCTTCCTGAAATCCAAGATAAACGTCGGCATCTTCTTTAGTATCGAGAATGTAGTAGGTTTCTTCCTGCGTAAAATCTTCGTTAAAATGTTGTTTTGTGTAATTTTTTGTAGGGTGACACTGAATGGAGAGATTTCCCCCGTCGAAAGTATCCAAAAAATCGAATCGAATGGGGAATTCAGTTCCGTAGGTTGCAAAAGCATCACCCAAAACTGCTTCACCCTCCTGAAACATGACACAATCGAAAGAGACTTCCAAAAGATAACCGGAACTTTCGAAAACCAACCCGTTTTCGGGTACAATCAGCTCAAATGACCAAGCGTAATTTTGTACATTTTTATTCAGTCCGTCAATGTGTGCAAAGCTCCAGGTTCCGCCCCAGGCACCGGGTTCAAACCACGGGCGCACACGAAAAACATTTTTACTGATTTCTTTTAAACCTTTGCGTAAATCGCTGCCTTTCATCCATGTAATTTCATTGGGGCGCTGCTCATCAACAATAATATCAATTTTGGGTAAAATCCTTTGTTTGTGTTTGTTTAGCACAATCCAATCGACAAAATAGAACCGTTTGTACATGGGTTTTATATCATCGGGTTGCGATGCGCCCAAATTGCAAACGGCTCCTGCCCGCGCACGAAACTGGATTTCATTTTTTGGTAAATCGATATAAATTAATGTGCCTTCAATATTGGTCAATCCGGCACCAACTCCGTAAATTATTGTTATATCAGAAGCCTCCCCCAACCCCCTCCCAGAGAGGGGGCTTTTATTTTCAGCAGATTGCAAGGATACCTTTTCTTTCAATTTCTGAAGTTTTTCTGACTGGTAAAAGTCGGATAAATCCAGTGTTGTCCGGCTTCCAAAAACCGGATCGTCTCCACCCAGAAACGGGGCAATTAATTCGTTGATTTCAGATTCAGGTTTTAACGCCTCAACTGTAGAATGCCACTCAACTTTCTTCCCCAGTTTATTAAATTCTGCGATAAGTTTCTCTTTAAATTCTTCAAAAAAAACGCCAATATAACCGTCAATAATAATCTGTCCTTTGTCTGCAATTTCCAGCGCAAGGGTTTCAAACCCACCTGTTATTTTTCCATCCTCAATTTTGGTTACCGGATACAGGCTGTACCTTCCCTGCACTTCAGGATTCACTTTTTTTTGCGGCATTATAAACTGATCGCTTTTGCGCCAATCCTCCTTCACTTTTCTGTATTCTGTCATTTTAATTTCTTATTCATTTTTAAGCCTGATTGCTACTGCCTCCTGTTTTGCCAGCGAAGATCTTAAGTTTTGAGGTATCGTTATTTTTACGCCACCATCTACTGTTTTGAACTTTAATTTCTGATTTGTAGCCAGCAAATTAATCTGCATTTTACCCTTCAAATCTGTTTGAACAAATATTTCGGAAGGCAATTCTTCTTCATTTTTTTCGGGCATATAAATCGCATAAATTGTGTGATCGCCTTTTGCTGTGTATGCAACTTTTCCATCCTGAAAAGGTTCTACAGGATTTGTTTCATAAATTGCTTCGCCGTTTGCATCCAGCCATTTTCCAAGCAGTGCAAGGTTTTCATAAACTTTTGGTTCAAACTCACCTTTCCCGTTCGGACCAACACCCAGCAAAAGGTTTCCACCCTTGGCAACAATGTTTACAAGCAGGTGAACAAGCTCTTTTGATGATTTGTAATTATCGTTTTTCACCCAGCCCCAGGCGCCACCCATTGTAATGCAACTTTCCCAGGGAACAAGCAATGGTTTTTCGGGTGTTTTTTGTTCAGGCGTCAAATAATTCTCGTATTCTCCTTCCACCCAGCGGTCAACAACAAGCATTCCGGGCTGACTGGCGCGTGCCTTTTCAGCAATCAGTTTCATATCGATATCCATATCGAACGGATACTTGCAAAACTCCTCAACTTTTGGAGTTATTGCAGATTTTGGCATAACCCAGCAACCATCCAACCAAAGAATATCTACTTTTCCATATTCAGTTGTAAGTTCATTGATTTGATTTTGTGTGTAATCCACAAACTTTTTCCATCGGTCGGGATGTTTTGTTATATCATAATTTGGATTTCTGTCTTTTGGCGGATAGTAGGGCCACCAAAAGTTAGGAGTTGTCCAGTCGGGTTTTGAAAAATAAATTCCTGTGGCCAGCCCTTCTTTTCTTGTGGCATCAAGTACTTCTTTTAAAACATTTGATTTTGGATTGGCAGAAAACGGGCAGGTTGGGTCAGTTACTTTAAAATCGGTGTATTTTGTGTCATACAAACAAAATCCATCATGATGTTTTGATGAATAAATCATATACTTTGCGCCTGAGTTCCTGAACATTTTCGCCCATTTTTCAGGGTCGAAGTTAACCGGGTTAAATTTTGTAATTGTGTTTCGGTAATCGTTGCAAAATTCATAATAATCGTCGTAGCCGTTGCGGGTAATCCAGTCTTCAGGACACAATGCCCATGATTCAACTATTCCAAGTTCAGAATATAAACCCATGTGAATCAGCAGTCCAAATTTGTAACCCTGCCACTTATTCAGGTTTTCCTGCACTTTTGGATCTTTGGGCCAAATATATCCCTGGTCATTTGATAACTGCTTTGTCAATTCCACAGCCATCGGATCGTCGGTGGATTTTAACTTTGTTTTGCTGTCATTTTGGGCAAAAGCGCTGTTTACAACAATAATGAAGTTGAGCAAACAGATAAAACCGACGACACGTAAAAGATTGATTTTCATCTTTGTAAATTTTTATTTGTTTATGAAAACTGACAGTAATCGCATTTAGACTATTCAACTGGTTTTAATTTTTTTATGCAAATTCTGTCAACTTCAGTTTTATTTTAATTCTTCGAACATGATAATTGCCTTGTACAAAACGCCGGCTTCACCCCTGAAAGTTCCCGAGCCTTTTGGTTTATTGTCAACCGTGTACCACTCAAAAAAACCGTTGTTGTCTTTCACCCGTTTTACCATGGGTTGCATTTGCTGATAAGCTTCTTCAACAAAACCGTTTTTAATGAGCTGCTGAATCATGCGCCCGCCAAACCAGGTCCAGTCGCCGCCATTTTGGTAACCATACGGGTACATTCCCTTGTTTTTGAAAAATCCTTCGGGATAGGGCGGATACATGGTTAACCCGATTGAACCGGCGCCTGAAGCCTTTACATTGGCTATCATTTTTTCAAGCGAAATTTTTATCTCCTCTTTTGAAAGAAGTCCGGCTTCAATTGCCACAGCCGTTCCACCATGATAATAAATTTCATTTTCGTTAAAATCTTCAGGAAATGGCGAACCATTCAAATAAATGTGTGGAATGAATTTCTGATTCTGTTCGTCCCACAAATACTTCCGGGTATTTTCTGCAATCTGATTTCGTACTGATTGCCATTTATTTTTTGATTCGGGTAGCAACTCCATTAAATTGTCAAGCGCAATTAAAAACATTGCATTATCATAAATATCGATTGCATAATGTGTGTCGTCGGTGAAATAAACGCCCCAGTCGTGTTCGGGCTGAACATCACCCCAGTCGGCAGTTGTGGCGCCCCAAATGAGGCCGTATTTTTCGTTCAGGCGTTTCTCCATTAAAAAGTCCATTGCCCACTCCAAACGTTCGGCAACCGATTTGCCGCCGACCATTTCGTTTAAAACTGATTTATCGCCTGTAACATTTACATACTTGTAAATGGCCTGCACCAGCGAAGATTCCTGGTCGGTTTCAACTGTATTTTTATGGCCTGCATAACGTGGTTCCAAATCAGAATATATATAATCGTAACCCACACCTGAAACCTTATCTTTCGGAATAAATCCATCGATAATGTTTCCATCATCGCCCTGCATTTTGAAAAATACAAGCAGATTTTCCTTTAAAACTTCAGGTTCAAAAACCTTTGCTGATAGCTCGATAAAAGTGTTATAATCGCGAATCCAGACTTCGCCGTAACCATCGCCGGCGTTAAACCCTGTTTTTACTATTTCAAGGGCTTTCTGCTTTGTAAAAGCAATGTCCTCGTCTTGCTGAATTTTTTGAATTAGCATTTTGTTTGTTTTTGATTGTTGGTTACAAGCTCCAAAAAAGAGAAGCATTAGCGACAAAAGGAAGATGGAAAAATTGGTTTTCATATTCGTAATTTTTATTCATTTCTTTTATTAAACGCTGACAGGTCCGGGGACGCTGTCAGGTTTTTAGCTCCCCGACTTGTCAGCGTCGCAGACCTGACAACGTCAACTATTTTAATGATATACATATTTATAAATCCTGTTTAACCACCGGTCCTTTCCAGGATTCCAGTTCAAGTTGCAAATTTTCCAACTTAATTTCCGCTGATAATTGAGATAAATCGATTGCGATTTCCTTTTTTTCGCCTTGAAAAAAAGTCAGGTAATTGTCTTCGAAGAACACAGGAAGAACCAATTCATTTGATTGCCTATCGGTTACTTTTAACCGGGTGAAAAAGGCTGTTTCTTTGTGGTTATTCGTAATTATTGCAATTCTCTTACCAGGTTCACTTTTATCAATTTGAAGTTGCAGTGTTACAGGCTGCAGCTTTTCCAATTCCTGCATATCTGAATCCTGACTGGTGAGCCAGTACAAATTTTCATCCAGTACTTTACCGCTTTCATTTCTCAGGATCAAACGGGCAAAATACAGTCCGGATGGTTTTGGTCCTGAAAATAGTTTTCCTGCTGTTTTGTGTGTATTTGTTGCTACATCAAGCTGGAAATTTGCCTGGCTCATTTTATTTCCGTGCAGATCAAAAAGCTGTGTTTCAATTGTAAGATTGGTTGCATCAAATAAACTTTGATTGACAACACAAACGCTTGAATCGTTGAGGTTTAATTGAACATGCAGCGGAACCGCACCATGTTGAAAACCATAAAATCCACCGGTTTGATCCAGAAAAACATCGTAAAACTGACCACGCAAAGCTGTCCACGGATTTTGGTTTTTCCAAACCAGCATTCCCGTGTATTTGTCCCACATTCCGGCATTAAAACCTTCCTGCAAAGCCCGGTATTGCTCGTAATTCACAACCTGTGCCTTTTTACAGAAATCCTCAATCCCTTTTATTTCACCAAAACGTTCGATATAATTGCCGTAACCAATGTATTTATGATATTGCCAAACTGAATTTGCACGGTCGTTTCGGGGAGGTTGCAAATCTTTTTCAGCCATCATTTTTCGCGATGTTTCCACGTTGGGCATCCCCACAGAGCCCAGTTCGGGATTAAAGGGAAATGATTGGGTAACAAAGAACCGCAACGGATTTTGAATTCCATACGGGCCGTCGCCAACACCTCCAATAATATTCCGAAGAATACTGTCGGAAGTTGAATAATTGACGTAATAACGGGTTTCATCGAACTCCGGAAAAATTTCGTTTTCCAGTTTTGCGTTGATATCATCGGGTGGGGGAAACTCATTACCACCGCACCACAAATAAAGACTGGGATGATTTCGGAGCATTTTTACCTGGTCGATAACCGAGTTGATAAAAAGCGAATGGTCATCGGGATAAGCACGCCGTCTTTCCTGGGTTTCCTTTTTTCTCGGGTCGAGCCAGCATCCGTTACAATCGCCTGTAATCCACAAATCCTGCCACACCAAAACACCGTATTTATCGCAAGCATTATAAAACTCAGGCCGTTCGGTAATCGAGCCGCCCCAAATGCGAATCATGTTCATGTTCATTTGAGCATGCATTTTCACTTCAGCTTCGTAACGTTCAGGAGAATGACGCAACAACAAATCGGATGAAATCCAGTTTCCACCCTTGACAAAAACCTTTTGCCCGTTTACAAGGAACACACGTCCACCCACAATTTTATCGAAATAATTATCGGTTTGGCGAATTCCAAAATTCAATTCCTCCGAATCGGAAATCATTTTGTTCTGTTCAAAATGAATTTCGAGCGGATATAAATCCTGCGTACCCATTCCGTTTGGCCACCAAAGTTTTGGATTCTCCATTTTTATTTCTGGAAAATCAATTTTTACAGTTTTTCCTTTCACAATTTTTGCTGGAACGGTCCACTTTTTATCACCAATTTTTGCAATTAAAGTTCCATCCTGATTTTCTTTTGTGGCATTTACCAATTCAGCAGAAATGTTAATAAAAGCAGGTTCCTGTTTATTCCCGGGAATTCTTTTTCCCGGAACACGGGTTTTCACGTAAGGATTCTGAATGTCAACCGGCCCGGTTATTTCAATCGAAACCTGGTCCCAGATGCCCGTATTTCGGTCGGGAACTGAACAAACCCAGTCCCAACCTGGTGTGTATTGTTGTGTAACCGAACGCGCAATAACTCCATCGCCACCCTGTCCACCGTTCACTTTTCCAACCGGTGTTGGCGGCTCAACCAAAACAGCCAGATTGTTTGGTCCAGAATCATTTAGGAACGAAGTTATTAAATACTTTTCGCGCAGAAACATTCCTCGATGCGTATCGGCATTAACCCGTTTACCGTTGATAAAAATGTTGGCAGAATAATTTATTCCCCTGAATTTTAACCAGACCTGCTGGTTGGGTTTTAACTTCGGAAGCGTAAAATTATTTTGAAACCAGAACGTGTAGTAATCCGCACCTGTTTCATAAATATCCGGAATCATTTCATTGTTCATTCCAAAAAAAGGATCGGGTACTTTGTTGTTGTGCAGTAAAGTGGTTAAAACTGTTCCAGGAACCACGGCATCCATCCAGTCGTAAAATTCAAATTTTGAGGAAGAAACAACCGTTCCGTCAACCGGAACTTCGTTTACCCGTTTGGCTTTCCATCCTTTGTTCAACAGGATTTCACTGTTTTGGGCATATGAAATTGTTGTGGTTAGAACTACAAGGAGGAGTGTAGAGATTGAATGTTTTTCCCTCATATTTTGTTTAATTTTTCGGGCTGAAAGCCCAGTTTAATTCAGCCCGGTGGCAGCACCCCGGGTAAAAAGCATAATCACAAATGAGCGCCCTAAAAGGGCAGTTTAAAAATTAATCTGACCACAAATATCTTTCATCATAATCAATTCCATATTCTTTTAAAAACATTAAATATTCTTCCTCAAAGCTTTTTATTTTATGATGTTCTTCCTGATTTTGAATGTATTGTTTTGTTTTTTCGTGCAATGAAGGACTAACAGAAAAACCACCATAACCACCCTGCCATGCAAAATGGTTATAATAATCGCTTTTTGTTTTTATCCATCTACTGCTGTGTCTCTTTATTTCTTCTATCAGTTTTGCTAATGAAATATTTTTTGACATAACACAAAAAATATGAATATGATCTTCAACTCCATTGATTAAAATTGGAATGGACTGATTGTCTTTAATAATTGAACCAATGTAGGAATGCAATTCATTTTTGTCCGCTGTTCGGATTTTTATATGATGATTTTTAACCCGAAAAATGATGTGGACAAAAAGTTTAGATAAAGACTGTGACATAATTTTCCATTTTAGTTTTTATTTTTAATCTGCCCTTTCAGGGCGCATTTTCCTCCCTTTCAAACTCCCAAGGCGATGCCGTTGGGTTGAATTAAATTGCCCTTTCAGGGTGTAAAAATTATCCAATGAAAATTTTCCATTCACTTTGTTATTTTTCCCTACTCATCGAAGGCGGTGGAGTTTTTACACCCCAATTCATGTTCGGCACTGAATCCATCTTAAATACCAATTCCCCACCATCCATCAATTCTGCCCGGTTGATCCAGCAGTTTTCGATTGGGTTTCCTTTGAAATTGATTTCCTGTACAAACATGTTTTCCTTCGAATTATTTTCGGTTTTGATTACAAGTTTTTTTGCCGGATCATTCGAAAGCTGAATACTTACTTTATCAAACTGCGGGCTGCCAAACTGAAAAGTCGGATTTGCAGCTGCATGACCCTGAACGTCAAATAATCCGAGTGCAGCCATAACATACCACGCACCAAGTTGTCCCTGATCTTCATCCTGACCAAAACCATAACCGTGCAGGGGTTCGATCCCGTAAAATTCATCGCAAATCAGGCGTGTCCATTTTTGCGTTAACCACGGTTTGCCCGAATAGTTAAACAACCATGGTTGGTGCAAACATGGCTGGTTTCCCTGGTTGTACAACTTTTCAACTCCCGAAAAACTGTCGATTTCCTTGCCACCGCCAAAACCTGATTTCTGACTCTCAGTAAATGTTTTTTCCAGCCGTTCATTAAAAAGCTCAACTCCCAATTTTTCAATCAATGCGGCAGGATCGTGCGGAACATACCAGGTATATTGAAATGCATTCCCTTCCTGAAAACCATCCCAGGGTTTCATCGGATCGAAATCTTTTATGAATTCTCCGTTTGGAAGTTTTGGCCGGATAAACTTTGTTTCCGGATCGAACAAATTTTTCCAGTAATCGGCTTGTTTCATCAGCATTTCGTAATCAGTGGTTTTGCCAAGCGCTTTTGCCATTTGAGCAACTGCGTACGAACTGAAAGCATACTCAAGTGTATGTGATGCTCCAAAATTATAAACCCAACCATTTGATACAGTTGTGTTTTCGTATGGATTGTATCCGAGTTTCATAAACCTGTGCAAATCATATTTCCCGTTTCCAAGGTTCCTGCCAACCGAATCGATTTCGTTTTTTAACGCTGCTTCGTAACCCGTTTGCCAGTCGAAATCGCGTATGCCGCAATTGTAGGCCGAGGCAATCAGCAATCCCTGGAAGTTGGTTTGAACGCCATTTGTATAAGCTCCGGCAGCTTCACCATCGTGCAGCCAACCTGTTTCTTTGTAGAAATCGATATTCGACTGCAGGTACTGGCTGAAATAGTCGGGATAAACCATTGCCCACAACTGGCTCAGGTTCCAAAAACCGCCCCAGATTCCATCGGTATTATAATGCGCGTATTTTGGTTTACCGTTTTCATCCAGCGGAATTTGCCCAATTCCTTCGCCATTTAATTTGTATTGCCCATTTACATCGCTTGCCAAACCTCGTCCAAGCAACGCATGATAAAGTCCTGTGTAGAATTTTTTCAAATCATCGGGTTGATTTCCTTCTGCCTGAATCCGGCCGAGCATTTCATTCCATTTTTTAGTTGCCGTTTTGTGCACCTCATCAAATGAAACATTTGTGGCTTCAGTTTCCAGGTTCAGCCTGGCATTTTCGATACTTGTGTATGAAAGTCCGACCTGCATTTCAACCACTTCATTTGCTGTAGTTTTAAATGTCAGATAAATTCCATTGCGAATACCTTTTGTTGACGATTCGTTTTCCTGAATGATTGAATCCTGAAAAGTGCCAACACTTTCAGGGGTTTTGCTCAAACGGGCAATGAAATACATTTTCACACGGTTTCCGGGATCACAGAATTTTACATATTCGGGATTAGTTTCCACAAATCCTTCCACTTCATTTTTGTTTACCAAACTTGCAAATGCTTCGGTGACATCACTGCTTTCGCCCTGTTTGTGGCCGATATCAAAAATTAATCTTGAGTTTTCAGATTCGGGAAAAGTGTAGCGATGAAAGCCAACCCGCTCAGTCGCTGTTAATTCAGCTTTGATATTATAATCCTTTAAAAGAACTGAATAATAGCCGGGTTCGGAATGTTCGTCCTTTTTATCAAATCGTGAACGGTAACCGGCATCCGGATTTTCGAGCGTTCCCGGAACGGTTTTCAGTTCGCCAACAGTTGGCATCACCACAACTCCGCCAATCTGGAATTCATGAAAATGCGCAAAACCTTCGATGGAGTTATGACGGTCATCGTAACCCCCCGGAAGCCAACTTCCAACGCTTTCGTACGCATTGGTATTCGGTGCCAGTTTTGCCATTCCAAACGGCAAAGCGGCCGGAGTGTAAAAAAACCAGCGTCCGTGCACCGAGCCAATTTGTGGATCGACATATTGAACGGCATTAAATTCAATCTCATTTTCTGTGTTTTTGCTACATGAGAAAAGCAGTAACAAACTGAATATGAACAAGTAATTCTTCATTATTTTATAATTTTTGTTTCAACTAATTTTTGATAAAACGCATCATCACACAAACGTGCACTGCCAATTAACGCAGCATTTTCGTCAAGTTCAGAAATTGCAATTTCGGGTTGATAATCCAAAGTTGTAAATTCACTCAACAATGCAGATTTAAAAAGTGGGAAACTATTTGATATATTTCCTCCCATAACGATACATTCCGCTTTAAATTTTTGAATCCACGGAATCAGAAAACTTCCCAGGTTTTTCCCGAATAACGAAAACATTTCTTTTGCTGTTTCGTCATTTGCAGCCAGTTCTGCCAGTTCTTTTACGCCTGAAATTTCCTTTTCAGATTGATTTTTATATTCATTTAAAAACCAGCGGGTAGAAAAATATTCATCGGCAATCGATTTTTGAAACGGAATGTGGTATAAAAACCCGTCTTCGGGAATTCCTTCTTCCCCGGCAACCGGCAAACCGTTTTTTATGAAAGTAGTTCCAAATCCGGTTCCCAGCGTTAGTGCGATAATTCTTTTGTATTTTGAGGCAGGTTCAACATTTGCAACACCAACCGCAAAACTTGCAGCATCGTTTAAAAAGCGTATTGGGAAATTGGCAGGTAAATCAAGTTTTTGAAGTAATTCTGTTTTAACATCTACTCCTGTCAGGTTATGAAATTTGTCCACATTTTTATCGAACCAGGCAACACCGTTCAGGTAATCGAACGGGCCGGGCATTGCAAAACCAATTCCTTTCAATTCTTTTATATTCACTTTTGAAGCAGTTTGCCTGATGGCATTTACCCAACTTTCGATTATCGAATCTTTCGACCCATTTCCGTCAACTTCAACCCGCACTTTTGAATCCTCCAGCAAATGGTTTGCCTCACTGTCAAAAAGCTGGCAGGTAATGTGGCTGCCACCAATATCGATTCCCACAGATAGTTTTTGCATATTATCTTCTGATTTCTATTGAATAGGTAAATTTTTCAGCAATATAAAACCCGATATTGTATTCGATGGGTTTGTCGCCTGTCCCGGAAACAAACCGTTCGCGAATCATTATCGGTTCACCTGTTTTTATTTTCAAGCGATTTGCTGTGATTTTTGTGGCAAGCCGCGCTTTTATTCTTTCCCTTGAAACGGTTGCATGTGTGTTGTACTGTTTTTCAAGCAATTCATAAAGCGGTAGTTGAAAATCGGCTTCGGGTGTAATCCCAATTCGGGGGTGAAAATAGCTTTCAAAATAGACAAACGGGCCGTTTTCATCGCCGCGTAACCTTGAAAGTTGAACCACTTTTGTGAGTTCGGGAATATTAAAAAATGTGGCTATTTTTGCATCACATTCCACCCATTCAGCTTTAATCAGAAAGTTTGAAAATGTAATTCCACTTTGATTCATTTCCTGTGTAAATGAATGCCAACTGACTAATTGAGTTGTAAATGATTTTTCGGCGACCTTGGTTCCGTAGCCTTTTTTGCGAAGAATCAAGCCTTCGTATTCAAGTTTATTTGTTGCCTGTCTGATTGTATTTCGACTGACACCCAATAGTTTGGATAGTTCAACTTCTCCGGGAAGAAACTCGCCTTTTTTATAATTGGGCTGCTCAATTAACTCGCGCAACAACTCTTCAACCTGAAAATGAAGCGGAAGTTTGCTTTTGTGGTTTATCGAAATATCCATATTTGTTCAAATGTTCAGACATTTGCAAATGTAGAATTTTATTTTGAATGAAGTATCAGGGACCCGGACTTTCCAAGTCCGGGTTTTTAAGATGACGGACTTGGAAAGTCCGCCTCCCAGAGTTAAACTCCCCGCTGTTTTACTTCTTTGGCATCAACCAATTTGTATAATTTATCCGAACGGCGGATAATTGTATCTGTTTTTATTGAAATATGCTCTCCTTTTTTGGCTTCTTCAACAGGTTCGAGGTTAACACGGATTTCGGTTACAATTGTCTGTACCACGCCGGTTGTTGTTCCTGAAATGATAATTTCGTCGCCAACTTTCAGGTTGTTTGTTTCGAGTTTAAATTCGGCAACCCCGATTTTTGTAAAGAAGTTTGTACATTTTCCAATATACAATTTGCGTTTTGTTGCCAGCGAGCCGTAGTTTTTACTCCACTCGCCCAAACGCTGACCAAGATAATAACCATCCCAGAAACCGCGGTTAAAAACAGATGCCAGCCGATTGTTCCAGTCTTCCACTTTTTCATCAGTGAAACTTTCATCAAAGTATGCATCAACAGCTTCACGGTAACATTGCACTGTGGTTTTTACATATTCGGCAGAACGGGCACGGCCTTCGATTTTTAAAACGGAAACCCCGGCATCAAGAATTTTATTCAAAAAATGAATGGTTTTCAAATCCTTTGGCGACATAATGTATTCGTTGTCGATATCGAGTTCGGCGCCGGTTTCTTTGTCGGTAACGGTGTAGGCGCGGCGACAGGTTTGCAGGCAGGCGCCCCGGTTGGCTGAGGAGTTCATTTCGTGCAAACTCAAATAGCATTTTCCGCTGGTGGCCATGCACAACGCGCCATGAACGAACATTTCAAGTTGCACCAATTCGCCCGAAGGACCTTTTACATTATCGCGTTTTATCTGGTTGCTGATTTCGGTTACCCGGCCCAGATTCATTTCGCGGGCAAGTACAACCACATCGGCAAACATGGAGTAAAATTTTACTGCTTCAATATTGGTTATGTTGACCTGTGTTGAAATATGAACTTCCAATCCAATGGAACGTGCATGCTGAATTACAGACACATCGGCGGCAATTACAGCCGAAACCCCTGCATCTTTTGCAGCCTGTAAAACCTGGTGCATGAGTTGGATTTCGCCATCAAAAATTTCGACATTTAAAGTGAGGTAGGTTTTTACCTTGTTTTTGGATGCTATTTCAACAATTTTCCTCAAATCGTCGAGTGAAAAATTGTTTGACGAACGTGAACGCATATTCAGGTGCTCTACCCCAAAATAAACCGAACCGGCACCACCCTGAATAGCTGCCATCAATGATTCATACGAACCTACCGGCGCCATTATTTCAACAACTCTTCTCTCCATCAAAATCAAATTTAGGGGGCAAAGTTAATTTATTTTGAAAAACCTTTCCTCTTACCTATTTTGAAAGATATAAGGTATGCGCGGCACACATAAAAAAGTCCCGGATAACACCGGGACTTTAATTTTTATCAACATTTATATGTACTAAGAATTCAACGTATCTATTTTAATAAATTTTTCCGAGCTTGTCATTGATATTCCGCAGCGGCTGGGCGCTGTGGTGTCATAAGTATTTCCGCAGGTAGGACAAACATAAAAAACTGAGGGCAGCGATTTTACGTTTTTGCTTTCGAGTGCAGTCAGCGCTTTTTCGTAAAGCGGCTTATGTTTTTGCTCGGTTTTGTAGGCGTAATTTAAACTCATCAATGAAAACTGGTTTCCGGCTTTATTTGCATTCACAATAAATTCGGGATACATGGTGGTAATTTCGTACGTTTCACCGGCAATTGCATCTTTCAGATTTTCTGCTGTTGATTTCACTGTAAATTCAGGAGTTATTGCCGGAACTGTCTGATTTCCTTCACGCAAAACTGATTTATGGTTATTGGCATGAATTTTTTCCGAAGCAGAGGCAGCTTTAAACAACAAGGCAATTTGATGATAACCCTCTTCTTCCGCCTTTTTGCTGTAAGCAGCGTATTTTGCACTGGCGGTTGATTCTCCTTTGAATGCTTCCTGCATATTCTCGAAATTCAACGAAGTTTCGTTTACGCCTGCAACCAAAGCAGCGCTTTCTTTTGTTGTTGGGTTGCTTATAAACGACTGTAGCAACATTGCCGAAGCAAAGACTGCCAAAACTGTAATAATTGATGTTTTTTTCATTTTTTGTATTTTTTAAAATTTATTTTAACGATACAAAGATGCAGCAGGAGCATTTTAAACTTCCTTAAGCGATTCTTAAAATCTCCTTAATAAACTAATTCTGAAATTTAAGCGAAAAAACAGAGCCTTTTCCTTCGCGGCTTTTAACCTCCAATGTAATATTCTGGAGCCTGGCTAATTTTTGCACGATAGAAAGCCCAAGCCCGTTTCCTTTTACGACCGAACTTCTTGATTCATCGGCCCTGTAAAAGCGGTTAAAAATATTGGGTAGATCTTTGTCGGAAATCCCAATACCATCGTCCTCAACAGAAAATATTTTTAAGGTATTATCCCAGTTCAGAAAAACATGACCATTTAGTTTGCCGTATTTGATGGCGTTGCTTACCAGATTATCTAAAATTAATTCAAGATAAAATTTATCACCTTTCACGATTGTTTTTTTGGAGAGATTATTACTGATGCTAATGTTTTTGGCGGCAGCCAGTTTTTCCCATTTTTGCCGGACAGCAGAAACGACAGGGTTTAGATAAACGGATTCGGTAGTTGTTATTGTTTTGGCTGAATCGACACGGGCAAGTTGCAACAACTGTTCAAGTAAAGCATCGAGACGATCTACCAGTTGAATTATTTCGGTAATTTTTTCTTCGTAAACTTCAGTGGTGCGTTTTCTGCGAATGAGTACTTCAAGAGTTCCGCGAATAGCTGAAAGAGGTGTGCGTATTTCGTGAGAAGCGTCGCTTGTAAACTGTTTCTGCTGAATCATGCTTCTTTCAATCCGGGCAAGCAATTCGTTAATAGTTTCTGTAAGAATATATAATTCATCTTTTCGAACCGGCAGATTCAGCCTGGTTTCTATTGTAGAATCGTCGATGGCCGAAGCTGATGCTATAAGCTGGTGTACAGGTTTTATGCCCCTTGAAGCAGCCAGCGACGAAGTTAAAAACTGAACCACCAACACAATAGGAAATGAAATGAGCAAAACCCAAATTAAATTATTCAATACATTGTGTGATTCCTGTCGTGAAACTGCAATTGTAAGTTGACCAATTAGTTTTCCACTTTCATTAGAAACAGGAAACTGCCCCAGTCTGATTCTCTGGTTACTAATTTCGCCGTTATAATAAATCTTTTTTGCAGAATTTGGACTTTCAAGCATCTGGTTTCCCGGTAAATTTTTTGAACGGAAAATGATATTTCCCCTGGTATCTTTTAATTGCAGAAAAGTGGGATTTACTTCAACCTGGCTGTGTTCTGCTTCCTCCCACTCCGGCATTTTGTTAATAATAATTGAATCCTGAAGCCAGAAAAGATTGCTTACTACCTCCTCTTTTTCAACCAAAATATCTTCATCAAGATGGGAGTATGCTGTATTATAAACTACAAAACAGATAACAAGAAAGACAAGCGCCGTTGTAAAACCCACGGCCAGCGTATTAAAAATAGCAATCCGGTTTTTGAATTTTAAGGTCATTGGTCGTCTTCAATTTTATAACCTACGCCACGGACAGTAATAATGACAGAAGATTTACCCGGGTCGTCAAGTTTTTTGCGTAAAGCATTAATATAAACGTCAATTACCGAAGTATCGTAATCGAAATGTATATCCCATACTTTTTCTATGATTCCGGTGCGGCGGCATACCTTACCTTTGTTTCTCAAAAAATATTCAAGCAACGAAAATTCTTTCTGGGTAAGCTCAACCGTTTTTCCATTTTTTGTTACTGTATGTTTATCAATATCCATTGTTAAACCGGCAGCCGAAAATAAAAAGGGTTGTGTTTCTCCTTTTCGCATGTGCACACGAATCCGCGCAAGCAATTCTTCAAACGAAAAAGGTTTGCGAATATAATCGTCAGCTCCGGCTTCCAGTCCAAAAACAACGTCGTCAACTGTATCTTTTGCTGTCAGAAAAATCACCGGAACTATTTTATTGGTTTTTCGGATATTTCGGCAAATTTCTATGCCGTTGAGTCCCGGTAACATCCAGTCGAGCAGAATAACGTCATATTCTGCTAAATAATCGAGGGCAAGTTGCAGTCCCTGTTTTCCATTGTCGGCAACATCAACAGCATAACCTTCTTCTTCAAGTCCGTCGCGGACAAAATTGGAAATTGATGTTTCGTCTTCTACTAATAGTATTCGCATGGCTAAATCTTTGGTTAACCTTTGTTCAAAGATACTGAATGCAATTAATTTACATCGGAATTGTCACCAAAATCGGGTAGGGCCAGTTCAACTCCGGCAGCATGTTTGTAAACCAGTTGTCCGCCCAGATAACCAGTTGTGGTAACTGAACCAGCCAACGCGGTAAACAGAAGTATAAAAACCCATTTCGTCCAACGTTGATTGTATTTTAAAAAGAACACAATCAGGCGAAAAACAGCCGTAATTACCGAGAGCCAGAGTGTAACTGTTGCAGCAGTTTCATGTAAATCAAGCGGTGCTTTAAGCGGACCTTCTTCAATTCCATCTCCCGCCATATCCCCACTGATAAATGCCGCAACAGCGCCAATTGCACCAAGTAACAAAAGAAAAATTGCCACATTTTTAAAAAACTCCTTTTTCGTAATCAATCCAAGTATTTCCGAAAAAAAACCTGCCATTAATAATGCAATCGGAAAATGTATAACCATTGCGTGAAAGTGTGTAGCTGAAATCATAGTTTAACTTTTTTATTGCAAAACTACTGTGGAAAGGATTCATTTTAGATTATACATTTCTTAAGATTCGCTTAAAAGAAAGGACATTTTTGATTTAACGATGGAAAATGAATTTCAGCAAACAAAAAAAGAGACTGCCTATTAAACAATCTCATTTATTATAAAATATAACCCTACAAAATCAAAATCTCTGTTCCGCTACACAAATTTCTCCCGTTTCTGCATGTTGAAAAGCCCGTAAAGTATAAATACGACCATTGCAACGCCAAGGAATATGCGGTTTTTGGAGATGATGCCCTGCCAGATTACCTGGTTCATATTACTTGGTATTTCGAAGGGGTTGAGAAAAACATTCCATTGTGAACGTTCCAAAGAATCAGCAAGAATTATTAGTGCAACCCCGATTAGAACCATCACCACCGCTGTTCCGTTTCCATTTTTTACAACAGTTGAAAACATAAATGCCATGGAACCCATAAATACGATGGGATACATCAATTGATAAGACATTTCGAGTATGTTCACTTTAAAAAGTAAAACAGATGCGACACTCGCAAAAAGATTGATTATGATGAAAATCAGCACATAAATCATGATGAGCCTTACCAGCCATACTTTGTAACGGTAGTTGGGAATTCCAAACAGAATTTCGAGCATCCGCGAGTCGTCGTCGTTTTGAATTCCAAATGCCGAAGGATAAAATATCAGCAGAATTCCTGGAAAAATTAGCAGGTCATATATAGTTCCATCAGCAAAAATTTCTCCATTTAATACCGACTGAATTGAAATAAATGCAAAAAATGCAAATGCCGAAACCAAAAACCAGATAAAACGGTTGGCAAAAATTATTCTGAGGTTGTACCGGATCATCCGGATTAAAATAATCAGTTGGTTTTTTATGTTAGCTATTTTACTCATTTTCTTTCCTGTTTTTTGAAATCTTTCAATAGGCACAAATAGGCATCTTCCAAATGTGGAGAAACATTAACAGCGTTATCCTGCGGTTTGTCCATTGAGAGGCAACGAACTCTGATGTTTTCGCCATCGCGCATGTGGTGCACAATCAGCTTTTTATCGGCAATACTATCAAAATCTTTGGCCGGAATTGTAAACTGCCAAACAAAACCTTCTCCCATATTTACCATGTCGCCGGGCGTACCGAAATACTTTAAATCGCCACGGTTGATAACAGCTACCTGATTACATGAACTCGAAATATCTTCGATAATGTGTGTCGAAAAAATTACAATCCGTTCGCGGCTTAATTCAACCAACAGGTTACGAAAACGTATCCTTTCACGAGGGTCAAGTCCGGCAGTTGGTTCGTCAACTACCAATATTCGCGGCAGGTTTAAAAGAATTTGCGCAATCCCGATACGTTGTTTCATTCCACCTGAAAAGGCTCCGATTTTATCGTTCCGGCGCTCAAACATGTGAACACTTTTTAACACGTAATCAATGCGTTCATCTCGGGTTTTGGTGTCTTTTATCCCTTTCAGAATCGCCTGATAATCGAGAAATTCCCATGCCGACATGTTTTCGTAAGTACCAAAAGCCTGAGGCAAATAACCAATCAATCCCTGCAACTCTTCGCGGTATTTTTGGGTATCCATTCCGTTGATCCATATTTTGCCGTAACTCTGTTCAAGAATTCCGCAAATAATACGCATCATTGTTGATTTTCCTGCACCATTGGGCCCAAGCAATCCAAACATACCCGTGTTAATTTCGAGCGAAACACCGTTCAATGCACGGAAAGGTTTTTTGCGTTTTCCGATGATTGGAATTTGCCGCACCATATTGAAATATCCACGGCGCAAACCGCTGAATCGTCCTTCAATGCGGGCAATATTCAAACTTTTATTGTGAACGTATTCGCCTGAACTGTTAATTACAAGCAACAAATACCAAATTACACCCACAAAAATCAACATCCCGATATTGTCCCACTTTGTGTAGAATATTCCTAAAAACACAAGGGGTACAATCCAATAGATGATGTTTTTTATGATTTTGTTAATTTTGAGATATATTGGTTTTGAAGTTGCCTCAAATTTATTGATAAGCACCTGGTTGACAGGTATTATTAATGCAAAAAGGAAAAAGAAAACAAAGTGCGACAACACCCACATCCAGAAATTACTTTCGAGATAAATGAAGGTGAAATAGACAAGAAAACCGAATAACGGGAGTTGCCAAACGATATCGTTAAAGTCGCGTAACTTTTTGTAATCTTTTGAAAGTCCGGCACGTTCCCTGATTTTTATACCTGATTTCCACTCGCGTACAAAACGGCTGTCGCGGTCGTAAATCTTTACCAGTTTTCGGACTTCAATTTTTATAGAATCGTTATCACCAATTACTTTTGCACTTGCATTACGCAAACTTGTCATCACAAAAGCAACAATACCTGGCACAAGAATAACGAGTAATATATAATCGAGCAATTGCCAGATAAATGTATCTACTTCTAAATAAACATAAACCGAACCAACTATAAATACGATAGCCATAACGATTTTTAGTCCCCAGTGTAATGATTTCATCCAG
This sequence comes from Draconibacterium sp., assembly GCA_041739985.1. Lineage (GTDB taxonomy): Bacteria > Bacteroidota > Bacteroidia > Bacteroidales > Prolixibacteraceae > Draconibacterium. Next base: position 193,445 of record JBGSMW010000073.1, read on the forward strand.
TCAATGGCATTTTCGAGCCCGGCATAAAGTGTGGGTATAAAAACCAAAGTCAGTAATGTGCTTAACGATAACCCACCAATTACTGTAATTGCAAATGGTGCGCCAATTGCCCCAACATATTCCGAAGTACCCATTGCGAGTGGGAACAACGCAACAATTGTTGTTCCGGCTGTGATTAAAATTGGTCGTACCCGTGAAAGTCCGGCGGTAATTAAAGCGCGTGATTTGCGGTGGCCTTGTTTCCGGAGGATATTTGTATAGTCGATTAGTATAATCCCGTTGTTTACAACCACGCCTAGGAGAATTATAAAACCCATTAAAGTGTTGGCATTGAACAAGCTATTGCCTGTTACAATTAATCCGATAAACGACCCGATTGCGGCCAATGGCACCGAAAACATAAGTACAAACGGGGTAACTACCGACTCGAATACAGCGGCAAGTACCATAAAAATGATGATAAATGCGGCGCCAATCAGAAAATAGAATTCAGAAAACTGATCTTCTTCATGAATAACTTCAACCGCAACCCCGGGAGGGAGTTTATAAGAACTGACAATGTCGTCAATCTCCATGCGGTAAGCTTCCAAAAGATCTTTTGACGATTCAGCTTCCGAAACAAAACTGTAGCTCAGTTCTATTTCCTTTTCCTGATCGATGCGACGAATACTTGAAGTTCCGCTGGCATACACCAAGTCAGCAATATCCTTTAAATCGTAATTTGCGCCCTGTGTATTGCTGATTTGCAAACGCTGCAGATCTTCAATCCCTTTTTCGGTTTTTTCCTCTTCTTCTTTTTCAGTGAGTTTTTGTTTTATGATTATTTCATATTCTTCTGTCCCCTGGTTGAAGTTTACACCTGAGGTGAATTCGCGTGAAAACGACCCCAATTCTGATGCAATACTCGAAAGGTTAATACCATATTCGGTGAGCAACATTTGGTTGAAATAGAGGTGGATTTCAGGCCGGTTGCTGGCAACACTGATATTTGCCCGTCGTATTGACTCCAAATCTTCGATATAATATTCCAAATCTTCGGCAACTCCTTTCATTACTTCGAAATTCTCGCCTTTAATTACGACACGTTCGCTATTTGACCCAATTCCCATAAAATTGCTGAATCCTTCAGTACCGGATCGGCTGCCACCACGGAAACTGGCGCTGGAAGTTGGCGCAGTTAAACTGATTTCGGCGTTGCCAATATTTTTAATCCGGCCTTCAACATCCGATTTTACTTCTGCAATTGTGCGGTCGTCAATATCTTTATAATCTTCTTTTAAAACGAAGGTTAATATGGCTTCTTCCTGTTGAATTTTTGAAACCAAATCTTTTTTCTCGGCAATTTCAGCAAGTCGGGATTCAACATCGGCAACAACAAGATCGGTACTTTCCAAGGTGGAACCGGTTGGCATGGTAACGTAAATAGAAAATTGAGTTTCTTCCACTTCATCCAAACTATTTACGCTGACAGCCAGAATGATGAAAATAGTAATAAAAAACAGCATTATTGCACCTATGATAGTTGATGCCGGACTACGCATACTGGATTTTAAAAGCAGGACGTAAATCTGAATTATCCGGTTGTTTGTAGTTACTTTTTCGTAAAAAATATTCCCCGAACGTTTCCCTTTCAGCAAAACATGGGCTCCAATAGGGACAAGCAAAAGCGCCACAAACAGCGAAATAATGATCGTGGAAATTACTGAAACCCCAATATTATCGCCTAAAAGCCGGATCATGAATTCAGAAGAAAAAAGGAAGGGCAGGAAAACGATAATTGTTGTAAGAGTTGATGCAATTATAGAGCGCATCACTTCCTTAGTTCCCTGGGTTACAGCAAGGTCGGCATCATACCGTTTGCCCGCAAGCCTGTAAATGTTTTCGAGCACAACCACACTGTTGTCGAGCAACATACCAATTGCCAATACCAAACCTACAAGCGTTAAACTATTTATCGAAATGTTGTAGGCATAAAACAAGTTAAATGCTGTGAATACAGAAACAGGGATACCCATTGCCATAAACGAAACGATGCGGAAATTTTTGAGAAACATCCAAAGTACAAAAATTGCCAATAGTCCACCAACCAAAGCCAAATCTATCATTTGGTCAATGTTTTTTTCCATGGTTTCGGCCTGGTTGGTTTGCACAACTATTTCAACATCTTTTGACGCCAGTTTTTTATTCAGTTCTGCAATTTCTTCAGCAACACGGTGAGAGAGCTCAATTTTATTGGCCTGTGAATCACTGACAAGTGTCATCGAAACAGCATCCAATCCATTAACACGACTTATTGTTTCCTCCTCTTTTACCCCAAAATAAACATCGGCTACATCTTTTAAATAAACCGGTCCCGTGGCTACTATTATATTTTCAATGTCCGAAACTTTGTCGTATTCTGCTGTAACATGCACAAAATATTGTTTTTTCGAATCGTGCAAATAACCCGTAAATACGCGGTTTCGTGAGTTGTTGTTAATAGCGTTTCTGATTTGTGAAGGAGTAATTTTATAGGCATCACAAGCTGCCAAATCGTAGGTAACTTCAATAGAACGTTCTTTTCCCCCAAAAACTGTGACAGAAGCTATCCCATCCGTATTTTCGATATTGGCTAGGATTTCTTTATCAACTATGTTTCGAAGACGGTCAGTTCCGCCGGTTCCCCGTATTTGCAACTCCATAAATTGATTGGTAAGCTGCTGAATATCAACTTTATTGACGGATACAATAAAATTTTCATCAAGATTATCAGTTACCTGATCAATTTTTTCCTGAAGCTTAAGGAATGTATATTTTGTGTCAACATTCTTTTGAAAATTAACCTGTATTGTTGCTGACCGGTTGTTCAAATTCGATTCGATGCTCTCAATCCCTTCCATAGTACCGATTGCCCCTTCGATTGGAATAACCGCCTGGTTTTCCATGTACTTTGGATCAACTTCAATGCGCGACTGGATTTGAACAAAAAGCATAGGTAATTCGGCATTGGGCAGCAATTCTACCGGCAGCCTGTTATAGGAAACATACCCGAGAACGGTAAGCCCCAGAAATACCATGCTAATGAATATTTTTCTATGGATAATGAATTTCATGTTGTAAGAATTAGACGGAAGACCGAAGTCGGAAGACCGAAATTTTGCTGTCCGAATCGAAATCTATGTCTTATAAATTTTATCATGTTCAATATAAACTAGTCTATTCCTCAATTTTATTTTTCACAAAAATCCCTTTAAACCTGTCGAGCACATCAAAAACACAAGGAATTACAACAAGTGTCAACAGGGTTGAAGTTGTTAAACCACCAATAACCGCCAGCGCCATAGGTGAACGCAACGAAGCACTTTCGCCAAAACCGATTGTCAGCGGTAACAAGGCAAGGATTGTTGTTAAACTTGTCATGATAATTGGCCTGATTCTCTGCTGCCCGGCTTGAATAATCGCATTTTTACGATCCAATCCGTCCAGCATCAACTGGTTTATGCGGTCAACAAGTATAATAGAGTTGTTAACAGCAATACCTGCCAACATAATAACTCCTATAATTGCCATGATATTAAATGTTTTGCCCAAAACCAGGAAGGTTACAACAGTGCCAACAAAAGCAAGTGGGATTGTCAGTAAAATTGTAAACGGGTGAACCAACGATTCGAACTGAGAAGCCAAAACCATATAAACGAGAATTACCGAAAGTATCAACGCAAACCCGAGGTTGTTCATTGATTCCTGTCGTTTTTCTTCTTCACCTGTAACCTGAATGCGGTAGTTGGGTTGAAGATCGATTGTTGCGACGGCTTCCCGAATTTCAGCTGCAACCTTATCGAGAGCAATGCCTTTATCGATTTGTGCTGTGACTTTTCCGATTCGATTTTGATTACGTCTGATAATTTCCTTTGGAGAAGTTTCCAAAGTAATGTCAGCAATTTCGTTTAACCTGAAAACCTGATCACCAGAAGTAATTAATAAATCTTCAACCTGGTTCAGGCTTTTTTCCGGCACTGTAATCGTAATATCCCGCATTTCGCCGTCCCGTTCAAGCTGACCGGCAGTTTTACCTTCCAATTGATCCTGAATTTGAGTAACAACAGTATTGATATCAATATTGTATATCCCGGCACGCATTCTGTCAACCCTAATTTCCACTTCGGGTGCGCCATCTTCAATTGAAGTTTGCACGTTAAAAAGTTTATCAATTCCAGCCATTTTTTCCTTAACCTGGTTTACAACCGATTCAATTTCATCAAGGTCCTCTCCGCGAACTTCAACAACCAATGGTGCTTCGCTGGTTCCAAGGATTGAGCTTAACGAACTTTGTTCCTGTTTAAAAACAACTTCCAAACCTTCGATATTCGAAGTTAATTTATCAACTGAGGCAATTACGGATTCGGTTGAAATGGTTGATTCTTCTTTGAGAATGACCATAATTTCGGCTGTGTTTTCGCCTTCAAAAACAGTACTTTCATCACCTGAAATACCTGAAGAAGGACCGGCTTGTGAATAAATTGTTTCAAGGTTTTCGCCAAGATAATCAGTTAAAACCTGCTCAATATTTTTCACCATTGCATCCGTACGTTCCAATTCAGTGCCTTCCTGCAACTTCATTTCAATTGTAAATTCGCGCGATTCGGTTTTTGGCATAAATTCAGTACCAATAAGTGGAAGTAACAACAACGAGGCACCGACCAGCACTGTTGAAACAATAATTACCGCCCATTTAAACTTTAAGATATTTTCGAGAAACCGCCCATAACTGCCAACTTTTACCGATTTAACTTTTCGTTTCAAAGTTTTGTTCCTGTAAATCCTGTGATACATCATTGGGATAAGGAAGATTGCCACGAAAAGCGATGAAATCAGCGAAAATGCAACCGTCCAGGCCTGGTCTTTAAATAGTTCACCAGATGCACCGTGCAAATAAACAATTGGTAAAAAAACTACTATCGTAGTTAAAGTTGATGCAGTAATTGCTCCGCCAACTTCGGCAGTACCGTTTATGGCAGCATCGCGCACACTCATCCCGTTTTCGTGGTTTCGGAAAATGTTTTCCATAACCACAATTGCGTTGTCAACCAACATACCCGCGCCAAGCGCAAGCCCTCCCAATGTCATTATGTTTATTGTGAGGTGGTTGAAATACATTAAATTGAAAGTAGCAATAACCGAAATTGGGATTGCAACACTTACGATTAGAGTTACGCCAATTCTGCGTAGGAAGAGGAATAAAATTACAACAGCCAGCAAAATACCTATCAACGCTGTATCCTGCACTTCACCAATGGCATCGCTGATAAATTTTCCCTGGTTGGTAACCTGTGTAAGTTTATAACCTGGCAATGCTTTTTCAATATTGACCATTGCCTCCTTTATCTGCTCAACTGATTTTACTGTATTGTATTTTGTCTCCTTGTAAATTGAAAGTCCCACACATCTTTCTCCATTGACATGTACAATATTGAGCGGTTCTTTATTTCCATAAGAAACTGTTGCTACATCTTTCAAAAATATAGGTGCTCTCTCAACCGAAGTTTGACCATTGGCAACAACACGGGTGGCTTTATAGCCAACTATCAGGTCTTCAAAATCCTCCTTGTCGCGTAACATGCTCACACCTTTTACAATGTACTGCATACCCAGTTCGCTGATACGGCCCCCGGAAACATTGCGATTGAAGTTTTGGATACGTGTACTTACTTCGTCGAGCGATAGATTCTGCGCCTCCAGCCGATACATATCAGTTGATATTATAACTTCACTTTCTTCCTGTCCGGCAAGTTCAACTTCGGCAACACCCTCTAAACGAACCAGTTCGTTGCGAATATAGCTTTCGGCAACTTTTCGGATTTCGTTCATGTCCTTGATTTCGGAATGGGTTAACCCAATTACCATTACCGGCGAAGTATTCGGGTCGTGTTGTGTAATTTTCAGTTCGTCTATTTCTGAATTCTGTGTTAACGTGTTCAGTGATTTCTGCAAATCGAGGAAAGCTTCGTCCATGTCTTTGTTCCAGGTATATTCAACTGTAATTTGTGCTGAACCAACCTTTGAAACCGAAGTTACCTGAGTAACGCCCGATTGTCGCATCGAAAGCGCCTCAATACCCTCAACAAACTGTTTTTCCATTTCCTCGGGGGGGCGTTCGCCTGATTTAATTTCCACAAAAATGCGTGGCGAATTCAAGTCAGGAAAAAGGTCAACTCCCAGTTTATCAAATGAAATATAGCCAAGGAGGATGACCCCCAAAACCACCATCATTATAGTTACCGGGTAATTGACAGAAAATTGTGTTAATTTCTTCATAATACTAATTTTCAGATAAGTACAGGTTTTAACACCCCCTGCCCCCTTAATGGGGTAGTTGCTCCAAATGTCATGCAATCATATTTTGTTGCAATTCTCCCCTTGTGGGGATAAAGGGGAGTAAAAGGCCAATACTTAATAATTTTGTTCATATCAATTTACCCGATTCTTAGAGAATTATTTTCACTTTTGAATTGTCGCGTAAAGTTTCAAATCCTTTGATTATCAGCCTGTCGTTAACGCTCAGCCCTTCCACTACTTCAACATAATCTTTATTTTCGATGCCTGTTACAATTTGGCGATCGTCGGCGGCACTGTTACGTTCGACTATAAATACATATTTGCCGCGATTTCCTGACAATATTATGTTTTTCGGGATTACGATTACACTGTCTTTTTTCGCAGTGATAATGTCGGCTTTCACAAACATTCCGGGGCGTAAGGTTAAATCGGGGTTATTGATCAGCAACTTGCCGCTAAAAGTACGGGTTTCGGAGCTAATCATTGGTGAAAGTTCGCTTACATTTCCGATTAAAGTATCCTCTGAAATAGTGTAATTAGTAATCAAAACATTCTGCCCGAGGTTTACTTCTGAGATGTTTTTTTCAGGTAGGTTGATATCTACATACATTTTATCATAACTCATCAAACTTACCATTGGCTGGCCTGAAGTTACACGAGTTCCTTTGGTGTAGTAGGGTAATTCAACAATTACGCCTGAAAATGGAGCTGAAATATTCATTTTTGCCAGCCTTATTTCAGCACTTTCGAAATCATACTGCGCATTTGTCCTTGAAACTTCTGAATTGCGGAGTTCACGCAAAGTAACCCCACCTTTTTCGTAAAGCGATTTTTGTTTTTCATACTCGTCTTCAGAGATATCGAGGTTGAGTTTTTTTGCATCAATAGCCAGTCCGTTTACATATTCTTCATCCTCAAAACGGATAATAACCTGGCCCTCTTTTATCCTGTCGCCTAATTTGAAAGGTTTTCCGGTAGCCGGGTTTGTTTGCAAGTTATATTCACCGGTAACTTCTGAAGTTAAAGCTACTTCATAAATTGCTTTTGCAGTACCGGTAGTATTAATGAACTGACTAATACTACTTTTTTTCACATTCTCAATAGAAACAGGAACTGCCAGTTCTGTTGATTCGGACTGTGGCTGATTGTTGCACGATACGGCAGCCACTCCAACTGTGGCCATCATTAAGAGTAATTTTATATTCTTCATTTTCTAATTATTTATCAGGTTTAATTCTTTTTGGTTAAATATAATTCGGCAGGTAAAATTGGCTGGCCAGATTCAAAATCGTACAGAGATTGAATTTTCAAATTTAAAAGTTCGATTTTGTAATTGATAAGCGATTGCGCCAGTTCAAGTTTTTTGGAAGAAAGCTGTGTTTGAAAAAGGTTCAAATCCATACTTGTGAGGTCGCCGTTTTGGTATCTTTCGAGATTGATTTCGTACGTTAATTGAGCATTTGTTTCACTTTGTTTGGCAATTTCAATTTGATTTAACTGGTTCCTTAAATTACGATAAACTTGCCTGATACCAATTATGATTTGTTTTTTCTCTTCTGATAAATTTATCTCCTGCGATTTAATTGTCGCTTCCTGCGCTGCAATGCGGGCTTTCTTTTCTCCCCAGTCGAAGATGGGGATATTGAAACCAATATTAACTGAGGGGCTCCGTGTCGGCGATTTGTAAACCTGTCCCAGGTTTTCGTTGTCACCTGAAAATCCAAATCGTAAATTCATATCGCCACGAAATTCATTGAGCGATTTTGTTTCTATCATTGCAAACTGGCTTGTTTCAATGTCAATTTCGCGTTGGCGCAATTCCATCCTTGAGTCCAATCCGTTTTCGATGGCTTTGTCAAGATCTACTGCTACAGGGTTTGCCTCAATGTCGGCCAAAACAAGGATATCTTCATATAAATCCATTCCCAGGTAAAGTTTTAACTGGTCTTTTGCATTCTCAAAATTTACCTCATTGTTTTGCAAAGTTGATTTTGAGGTTGCCAGGTTAAGTTCGGCCTGATAAAACTCTTCTTTTGCAGCTAACCCGGCATCAACTTTATTTTTGATGATGTCATAACTTTTTTGTGTATTCGTCAGTTCTTCCTTAGCAATTGCAAGATTTTTCTGAGCCATAAATACGTTGTAAAAAAACTGGGTTACGTTTCTTTCGAGGTTCAGGCGCTGCAAGGCATAATTGATATTTGCGTTTTCGAGGTTCAGTTCCAGTTCCTTTAATTGAACTTTCAACCGGTTGTAGGTAAACAGGGGTTGATTTAAGTTTAAATAAAGATTATTATAAAACCTTTTTGAGGTAACATTATTAGCATCGGAAGTACTGTTTTGCCATCCAAAATCGTTCGATAATGAGATTGTACCATCTGTAGGTAAAATGGGTTGCGATATAAGGAATCTTGCATTCGATGTCCAACTTTCGTTTGTGTACCACTCTGAAACCCTTGTATCAAAACGTCGGTTATTGCTGTAATTCACAGGAGTAACATCAAGTGAAAGGCGCGATTTTAAAGCTGCCCGCTGAGCCTCAAGGTTTTTTTGCGATCTTTCAAGGTTTAGTAGCGACAATTGAAGATCGGGGCTACCTGTTTCCGAAATTTTCAGGGCTTTTTCGAGGGTTAAGGCTTCTTGTGCCATTAACCCCGAAAAGCCAAGAAATATTAACATTCCCAGTAATACTATTCTTTGCATTTTTATCGATTTTTTTAAAGATTATTTATATACAAAATTTATTGTTCGACCAATTTAACTGCATCAGCAAAAAGCAGTTTTTTTGCATCCGACTTATTTGAAAGTTCAATCAAAGCAGTATCCGAAGTAAAATAGTAGGTTCCCAAATGATTCCAGCCGGGTTCAGCATTTTTCCCGTCAAGTGTCGATTGTTCCGCCCCTTCATCACCATAAATGGTAAAATTGTAATCACCATTATTGTCGTTATTGTCTCCTCCTCTTCCCCAACTGCGGGCTTTATATACATGATAATAAACATCAAAATAACCGGGCTTTTTCAGCGGAACACTCCACGTGGCCTTTAAATCACCGGTTCCACCTTTTATATAGTATGCCGATCGAACATATTCGCCATAAAAATCGCTATTTGTTATTAAAGTCCAGCTTGAAGGTGGCCTCCATAAATTCATACCTGAATATTTACTCTGACTTGGTTTTTCTTTCAAAATCCATTTTTCGAGCAAACTGGCATTTTCAATTTCAGTTATACTGAATTGAGGATCTTCGTTATCAACAATAATTTCATTTGGCAATGCCATTTGTACCGGGGTTTCCGAAACTGTTTCACTTTCAACCGGAGTTGCTTTTGTGTCTTCTTCAATGTCCCTGAAAGAGGTCATCATTGTTTGTGGAATATTTTTCGAGGTCAAAGTATTTAGAATTACCATTCTTGGATCGACATTGAGCAGATAACTTAAATCTTTTGACTGATGCGGTTCGAGATATACAAGCTTATTTATCATATCACTGCCTCCCATACCGCCGCCACGCCCGCCACCCGGACCACCGCCGCCGCCAAGTCTGAATGATACTTTTACAAGCCCTTCGGTATCTGAAAAATTAGTCACTTTAAAAGTAACCATCGTTTGCATTTTATCTTCCGATTTAACTTTAACTGCTTTTATCCCTGAAAACAGGTAGCCGGGCAGTGTATTGGCTTTAAACCATTCGTCCATAAGCGGAATAAGTTCAAGGTTAAACCGCTCGTATATTTTTTGTGAAAAAACTTCAAAAGTGATATTCTTATGTGTGTATTCATTAAGTAAACTCCGCAAAAAAGCCTGAAATTCTTCCTGCCCGGCTTTCCATTCAATCATTGAAAAAAGCACGTCTCCTTTAAGTTTTATCACATTGTCGATAATTCCTTTTTGTTTTGGATCGGCAAGGATTTCCTGAAAAGTACTGTCCTGAAGTGCAATATTAGCTAATTCATCGGGGCTTTGGCCCTGCATACTGCTCATGAAAATCGAACGCATATCAGTAACCTGGTTTTTAAGGTACGCTTCAAAAATGCGGTTTGTGATAGGCCATTGATCAGATTGGATATTATTCTGAAAATTGTAAAGCAATGGGAAAATAAAATACGGATTTAGTTCAACTACCTGCGATCCGCCCCCGGGACCTCCGCGCCAGTTTCGTTCCTGTTCAGAGGTAAAAGTCCTCAGAAATTCATTTAGAATTCGTAATTCCAAATCCTGTGGCGTTAGGTTATCATCGCGATTCCAGCGCTGCTGATTTTTCTTTTGTGCTTCGAAATCGGCACTTCTTATCATGTATCCTTTTTCCGGAATCAAAACCTGTTCAGGTTGTACATATTCCTGGGTTGATGCCCAACTACGTTTAAATGTTTTAAATTGTGCAGGAACTTCTACAAGCGAAAGTTTGTCACTGGCATAATTCAGTTTATAGGTCCGTTTGAAATCTTCGAATTGTTCACTCACAACATTTGCGAGGGTGTCATTAATTTCTTTGAAAGATTCTGTAAAAAAGTCGTGACCGTCAATATACCAAATCCCGAATTCGGTGTTTTTACCCTGAATGGTTTTTTGTTTGTATTTTCCAACAGCAAGCGTTAGTTGTGTTAAAGCATGACTGTTGTCGAAAGTAAAATGTCCAGCTGAAATTTCTTTAATATTTCCCTGCGAAACAGCCTGTAATCCCTCTTTTGTTTTTACTTCGAGATTGAAGTTTATAAATTGTGGTTGGTACCAGCCAATATTTTCTGAACTATAAGTAACTCCTGTTTTTGGGTACCAGTTGGTTTCGGGTGTCAACAGTAAATAATCAGGCGTTATAAATGCATATCGTTTATCAACATTGATTACAAACTTACCGTACTTTTCCTGAAAAACTTCTTCGTCAATATCAAGGTAACAAAGCGCTTCGTTTATTTTGCCGGCATAAGTAAATTCAATTTTAATTTCTGTGCCGGGGTTTAAATTCACTTTATCCGAAACGATTACAAGGTGTTTTTCCCGCAAAAATGGTGTTTCGGTTTCATTCAATTTTAAACTTGAGATTTGCAATCCATCGTTCAAATTAAAAATTAATTTTTGAATCGGTTCAGCGGTTTCGTTTTTTAGTGTCATTGAGGAAGTAGCCTCAATGGTTTCGGGTTTATGCTCAATTAATATAGATTGTGAAATTGTTGACGGTGTTTTTACCCCTACATATTTATTGTTTAACTCAACAACTTCAGCTCTGAATATCTCAGTTTGTTTGAATTTATTGATATGGTTATATGCCAAATAACCTCCGGCAGCCACAAAAATCGCACTTAGTAAAAGTGAAATCCAGGTTGTTGTCTCGGATTGTGGTAATCTTTTCAGCAAGAAAATTGTGGCAAAAATAAATCCAAGACCAAGTGAAAGATAGATTCCGCGGTGTACTAAAATGGTTTCAAAATTTCCGAACCCAACGATATCTGAATTTAGCATTGGGATATTGAAAGCCATATAATCAAAAATGTAATAATACTTGGCCTGAAGCAGGAAAAGTGTGATGCCGATATAACCCAAAATCAAGACAAAAGTGATTGCCTGATTGCGTATGACGCTCATAAGCAAAAATGAAAGTCCCATTATAAAAATAAGTGTCGGAACACTTATGGCAAGTAAATAAATCCCGTATGAAACCCAACTTACAGAAGTTCCCTTTGCAAGTAAATTAAAAATAAGTGCAAGAATGACAACCATTACATTCAGAACGAGAAAAACCTGAAGGTTTCCCCAGGTTTTACCAATTACGTATTCGCCGTTGGTCATCGAACGCATATAAATTACTTCAGTTGTATCGAGCTTCTTATCACGTTTTAAAAAGTCGGAAGCAAGAAATACCGCAATAATTGCTTGCGCTACGTTCAGTATCAGCAAGTTAAAATAAGGAATTGCACTTGGGATTGCTTTAATTGCCCAGCCTTCGCCGCCACCGCCTTCAATGATCATCCCGAAATTCATCCCGAAAAGGACAAGCAACGACAGGATACTAAAAATCCTGAAAAACCAACTCCGCAAAAGCGTTTTACGCTCGTATTTTGAGATGGATAATATGTTATGAAATGATATCATTTTCGATTTATTATTGAATTAAACTTTTGACCATTGATTTAGTTTATTCTCCATAAAATGAACATAAGCATGTTCAAGATTAGGAGCTATTTGCTCTCCGTAATAACCATTAATATCGGCGGCAACAACCTGTACTTCCCATCCTCCATCAATAGGGATTGTTGAAATTACAGGGTATTTTTCATTTATTTCGAGATATTCTTTTTCCGTTGCCTTTATTAGCCAAACAAACCCTTCGGCTTCTTTTACCAGCTGTTCGGGCGAGCCGGCAAAAGCAAGTTTGCCCGTATTCAGAAGTGCCATATTATCACATGTACTCGAAATATCACCAACAATATGTGTTGAGAGGATGATGATTACGTCACGGGTGCTGATTGTTGAAAGCAGATTCCTGAAACGGATTCGTTCTTCCGGGTCCAACCCGGTAGTTGGTTCATCAACTATAATGATTTTTGGGTCGTTAATCAGTGCCTGTGCAATCCCTAACCTACGTTTCATACCGCCCGAAAGTTTATTTGCATTTCGGTCACGGGCTTCAAACAATCCTACTTCTTCAAGCATTTGTTCTACTGCCGTGCGGCGTTTCGCAGAGTTTTTCATTCCCGCCAAGCGGGCTGCATAATCTAAAAATTCGTAAGTTTTCAATTTCGAAAAGAAACTGAAGTCCTGAGGTAAATAACCCAACATTGAACGGATTTCGCGCCTGTTTTTTGCAAGATCCAAATCGTTTACCAAAACCCTTCCACTACTGGGTTTCATCAGTGTTACGAGTATGCGCATCAAAGTTGATTTTCCGGCACCGTTTGGCCCAAGCAAACCAAACATTCCGTTTGGTATTTCAAGGTTCAGGTTTTTTATGGCGTAGCTGCCCCCTTTGTAAACTTTATTGAGATTTTCGATTTTTATTTGCACGTCAGATTGTATTGTATTGTTAAAAACAGTGCCTTTGACAAATTAACGTGTAAATAGTTTAAAGACAAAATGGTTTAATGTGAATTAAATTTGATTGTAACAATAATCAACATAAAATTAATTTGAGCATGGATAATTAAGAAGAACAAGGTTGAACTTTTTGAAACATGCTATTGGTAATTACAAAAAAAGCCCTGCAACTGCAGAGCTTTTTGTCAAATCACCTTTTCTAATCTATTTTTCCAAACTATAAACGTACTCGCTACTTAAGCTACTCAAAACTACTTTGTAGTTTCCTTTTTCCAGTTTCGAAAGATTAAAACCTTCCTGAATCGCAAAATCCTTACCTATTTTTTTAAAGTAAAGCTCTCCTTCATTATAAATAGACACATAGAAATTCTCCTGATCAAAATTCAGGTACGAAAATTTTAAAATGTTGTCCTTGAATGAAAAGTAAGGATCATAAGTCATTTTCGAATCTCCAACAAGAATTTTTTTGTTGCTCACTTCAAACTCTCTTAAAACCTTTGTATCATTAACTTTCAGTTTTAAAATATATGACCCGTTTTGAAGATTTGCAAAATCAAAGGTCTTCTTATATTCTGTCGAAGCCTTGGTGGTTTGTTTGTAATAAATCAAATCACCTTTGTTTGTTTCAATGCTCATTTCGAAAAGAGCCGGTTTTTCATTTGTAATCGATACAATTGCCCGGTCGGCATTTAATGGGATTACATCCATTTTTGGTTTTTCTACTGCAGTTACAATTGCTGCAATCATTACTGCTGTTACTGTAAATAATAATTTAATTGTTTTCATTTTAAATATTTTTAAGGTTTAACTAAAATGACAGTACAAACATAGATTGTTTTTAAAAAATATGCTGTATAACATACATTAATAATTTATAAAGTAATTGTAAAGTTTGTGTGAATGCTAATCAGGCTCACTTTATATTGACGTAAAAAACAGATAAACAGACACATACAATTATAATTTCATGATTAACAAAAATAGTGCCAGACGATGAACATATATGTTAAGTTATTTTTTTTACTTTGCATAAATTATTTTTTATGAAAATAAGAATTCTGCAATTGCTTGATGGTGCGAAAGATGCAAGCGGCTTAACTGTAATTATTGATGTTTTTAGGGCATTTTCCACGGCATGTTATGCTTTTGGGTGTGGTACATTGAAAATATTTCCTATTGGCGATATTCAACTTGCCTATGAATTGAAGCGTCAGAATCCGGAATTTGTATTGATTGGAGAGCGAAATGAGCAAAAACCCCCCGGATTTGATTATGGGAATTCACCTTCTCAGTTGTTGAACGGAAATTTAGTCGGAAAAACAATTGTCCACACTACGAGTTCAGGTACACAGGGTATTGCCAATGCCAATAATGCCGATGAAATTATTACGGGGAGCTTTGTAAATGCGGGTGCAGTTGTAAATTACATTCGGCAGAAACAACCCAAAACAGTTTCGTTGGTTTGTATGGGTTATGCCTGTGAATACCCAACTGATGAAGATACTTTGTGTGCAGAATGGATAAAAAATGAATTGGAAGAAGCCTCACCTAATCTCCCCGGGAGGGAAGGGAAAAAAATCGAAAGATTTGAAAAAATGGTTGAAATTATTCGCACAGGTTCTGGAGCGCGGTTTTTTGATCCTGAAAAACAAAGCTGGTCGCCGCAAGCCGATTTTGAACTTTGCCTCAATCTCAACCGGTTTGATTTTGTTTTGAAAGTTGAACAGGAAGATGGATTAAATTACCTTCGAAAAATTAATATTTGAAATACCCCCAGTTTGAGCCGGAAGACCGCTTGACTGGCTGAGGTGAGAACAGGGGGTGCAGGAAACTAAATACATTCTCACTATTATGAAAAAATACGATTTCGACGAAATAGTTCCCCGTGAAGGGACCAACTGTATTAAATATGATGCACTTGAAAGGTTTTTTGGAAGTAACTATGTTTTGCCGTTGTGGGTTGCAGACATGGATTTCCGAACTCCTGACTTTATTGTTGATGCCATAAAAAAACGTGCTGAACACGAAATTTATGGTTACACTTTTCGGGGCGATTCCTACTACAATTCGATTATCGGATGGATGGAACGCCGTCACAACTGGGAAATTCAAAAAGAATGGATTTCATTTAGTCCGGGTGTTGTGGCAGGTTTGACTTTTGGTATTGAAGCATTCTCAAAAGCTGGTGACGGTGTGGTAGTTCAGCCACCTGTATATTTTCCGTTTTTTGATTGTGTGAAAGGCACAAAGCGAAAATTGATTGAAAACCCGCTAAAAATTGAGAATGGCCGTTACACTTTTGACTTTGAAGATTTAAAGGCGAAAATCGACAAAAAAACAAAACTGTTGCTTTTGTGCAATCCTCAGAATCCAGGAGGGACAGTGTTTTCAAAAGAGGAGTTGACAGAACTTGCAACAATCTGTCTTGAAAACAAAATCATGATAATTTCTGATGAAATTCATTCTGATTTAATTTTTGACGGACACAAACACATTCCTTTTGCCAGCCTCTCCGAAGAAATAGCGCAAAACTGTATGATTACTATGGCACCCAGCAAAACCTTTAATGTGGCCGGGTTTTCATCATCGCTAGTAATTATACCGAACAAAACCAAATTTGCACGATATGAAAGGACAATCGCGGTGGCGCATTTATATATGGGTAATATTTTTGGATCCATAGCTATGGAAGCTGCTTACACCCACGGTGATGAATGGCTGGATCAAATGATGGCTTATCTGCAGGAAAACTACAAGCTTTTGGAAAACTTCTTCAATACCAGACTCCCTAAAGTGAAGGTAATGAAACCGGAAGCCACTTATTTAATCTGGCTTGATTTCAGGGAATATGGAATGAAAAACGCTGAACTGATGAAGTTTACCATCGAAAATGCAAAAGTTGGGTTAAATGACGGTGGCCGGTTTGGTACTGGAGGTGATGGCTGGCTGCGCATTAATATTGGCTGTCCGCGGAGTGTTTTAACTAAAGCGCTGGAAAGATTGGGAAAGGCTTTCGGGTGATGCGGTTTTTAACGGCAGTTTAATTCGGAAGTTAAATATTTCCGTACCCGCAATTTTCTTCAATCCATTTCACTGCTTCATCTACACTAATTTCATTCATGCACTTGAAATGTTTCTTCGGGCATTTCTGAAAACCGAGTTTTGAACATGGGCGGCATTTCAGGTTTTCCACTTCGAGCCGCTTTGATGCAGGATTAGGCATGTATGGTTCCATTCCAAAATCAGCAACTGTATTTCCCCAAAACGAGAGTATCTTTTTTTGAAAAGCTGCTGCAATATGCATCAAACCTGTGTCGTTGGTTAAAACTACTCTTGCATCACGAACAAGAGATGCCGATTTGTTCAGGTTTATTTTACCTGCAAAATTCAATACATTTCCTTTTGATTGAGAAAGTACTTTTTCACCTTCAGCAAACTCCTGTTTACCGCCAAGAAGTATAACAGGATAATTCGTTTTTTGACAAATTTCAGAGATCTTTTCAACCGGTAATTTTTTGGTGGCATATGTTCCGGCAATTACAAAAGCCACATAACCTTTTTGAAAAAGAGCGGGTAAATCGGTTTTTTTAAATTCATCCTTCTCAGGAATAAAATAATCAAGACCTTTTCCATCGTTTTGAATATGAAGTGGGGCAGTGGTTTCAAGATATCTGTCAACAATATGTTTATTTGGCAGGTTGTTGATTTTGAAACGAATGAGAAGCATTTTCTGCCAGTTTAGTTTATTAACCGAAAATGCTTTTGCTTTTATATTTCGTTTTAGTCGGGCACTTCTGAAATTATGGTGCAGGTCGATAATGTAATCGAATTTTTCGGATGCGATTTCCTGTATAAGATCCCACATATTTTCTTCGAGCACATGTACTTTATCGATATAAGGGTTTGATTTTAAAATAGATACATATTGCTCTTTAGACACAAAATGAATTTCAGCATTCTCAATCTGATTTTTCAGACAGCGGACAACCAGGGATGTTAAAACAATATCTCCAATTGAACTTAACCTTATTATCAGAATTTTAACCTTCATCGATAAATTAAAAACCCCGAAGAATTAAATCTTCGAGGGTTATTACGAGGTAAATATTTTATTAAACTGATTCAACCAATACAGTTACTTTGTTTGCCGAATTTTCGATAACCCCACCACCAACATAAAACTCATATTCTTTTCCTGAAACATCCTCAACTTTTATAGTTCCTTTATGGAGTGTGGAAATTATGGGTGCATGGTTTTTAAGTATTGTGAAGGAACCTTTACTTCCGGGGAGTTGAACAAGGTTGACTTCTCCTTCAAAAACTTTTTTATCGGGTGTAATTATCTCTAAATACATGAATTGTATGTGTTATATTAATTTTCCGACAATAGTTTTTCACCTTTTGCAATTGCTTCTTCAATTGTTCCTACAAGGTTAAAAGCTGCTTCAGGATATTGATCGACTTCTCCGTTCATAATCATCCTGAAACCTTTGATTGTATCTTCAATAGAAACCAATTTTCCTTCGAGGCCGGTAAATTGTGTTGCCACATAGAATGGCTGCGAAAGGAAACGCTGAACTCGTCGGGCACGGTGTACAACCAATTTGTCTTCTTCCGAAAGT
Organism: Draconibacterium sp.; assembly: GCA_041739985.1. GTDB lineage: Bacteria > Bacteroidota > Bacteroidia > Bacteroidales > Prolixibacteraceae > Draconibacterium. Next base: position 211,413 of record JBGSMW010000073.1, read on the forward strand.
TCATCCATTCCCAGAATAGCAATAATATCCTGCAATTCGATGTACCGCTGAAGCAACATTATCACATCCTGCGCGCAACTGTAATGTTCTGCGCCAACAATTTCGGGTGTTAAAATCCGCGAAGTTGAATCAAGCGGGTCAACAGCAGGATAAATCCCAAGTTCCGAAATTTTACGGCTAAGTACTGTTGTTGCATCAAGGTGTGAGAAAGTAGTTGCCGGAGCTGGGTCAGTAAGGTCGTCCGCTGGTACATAAACTGCCTGAACTGAGGTAATTGAACCTTTCTTTGTTGAAGTGATACGCTCCTGCAAAATACCCATTTCTGAAGCCAGTGTTGGCTGATAACCAACCGCAGAGGGCATCCTGCCAAGAAGTGCTGAAACTTCAGATCCTGCCTGTGTAAACCTGAAAATATTATCCACGAAGAATAGTATATCGCGGCCACTATCTGAAGAACCATCGCCGTCACGTAAACTTTCGGCAATTGTTAATCCTGAAAGTGCAACTCTTGCGCGGGCACCGGGAGGTTCGTTCATCTGGCCAAAAACCATGGCAAGTTTCGAAGTTTTAAGTTTTTCCTTATCTACCTTCGAAAGATCCCAGTTTCCTTCTTCCATTGAGTGTTTAAATTCTTCGCCATAATCTACAATGTTGGCTTCTATCATTTCACGCAGAAGGTCATTTCCTTCACGGGTGCGTTCGCCAACCCCGGCAAAAACCGAAAGTCCGCTATGAGCCAGTGCTATATTATTAATTAGTTCCTGAATCAAAACTGTTTTACCAACACCGGCACCACCAAACAAACCAATTTTTCCCCCTTTTGCATAGGGTTCAATCAAATCGATAACTTTAATTCCTGTGTACAAAACCTCTGTTTCAGTAGTTAAGTCTTCATATTTTGGTGGGGCGTTATGAATATTTAAACCTTTTTTGGGTAAATTTTCCATCCCATCAATCGAATTCCCAATTACATTTAACAACCTACCCAAAGCAGCTTCACCCGTTGGCATAATAATTGGCGATCCAAGCGCCTGAACTTTTAAACCACGGCGTAGTCCATCCGTAGCATCCATGGCAATACAACGAATTGTATTTTCACCCAGATGCTGTTGGCACTCAATTACTAAATTATCCTTTCCTTCACGAATAATTTCCAGTGCATCGTTAATTGCCGGAAAATCACCGCCTTCCCTGTCAAAACTAACATCTACAACAGGACCTATTATCTGTATTATTTCACCAACATTTTTAGCCATAAAATATCTTGAATTTTAATTCTGGTTCATTTATAATGTATTACCGCGAACAAATTTAGCATTGTTTTTAGTTTGACCAACCAATTTATTTCTTTTTTGGAACTCCTAAAATTCTCTAAAAAGTACGGTTTAACATACTGTTACTTACTTCAAGCAGTTGTTTTTTTCTAATCTCATCTACCGAGATTTGCTGAAAAACTGTTTTACATTTTTGAAAATAACCGTCAATTTTTTGTTCGGTTAGTTGCTTAATATTTAATTGATTATAAATTTTCAGAACTGAAAAAATCTTTTCTTCGGGATTGAATTCTCCAATGTTCATCCAATTCAGTAACTCATTTTTTTGTTCGGGTTGGGCATTTTGCAGCGCATTTATGAGTAAGAATGTTTTTTTATTTGCAAGAATATCACCACCTATTTTTTTCCCAAATGTTTGCTGGTTTCCAAAACTATCCAGCAAATCATCCTGTAATTGAAATGCCAGACCAAGGTTTAATCCGAATTCATACAATTGATTTGCTATCGCGCTGTTTGCATTTGCCAAAAGTGCCCCGGCTTTTAGTCCGCAACCCAGCAGAACGGCAGTTTTCAGCCGAATCATTTCGAGATATTCGCTTTCCGAAACATTCAACCGGGACTCAAATTCCATATCGAATTGCTGACCTTCGCAAACTTCGATTGCAGTTTTCGTAAATAATTCAAGCACTTCTGTGAGTCGCACGGAGTTGCACTCCAGAAGGTATTGATACGATAAAAAGGCCATCGCATCGCCCGAAAGAATTGCACTATTTTCGCTGAATTTTTTATGAACAGTTGGCATGTTTCTTCGCACTTCGGCTTTGTCCATTATATCATCATGGAGCAACGTAAAATTATGGAATACTTCAATTGCAATTGCTGCCGGAATTGCATCCTGAACAGACTGGGAAAAAATATTGTAACTCAACAAAAGCAACACAGGACGTAACCTTTTCCCACCCATTTCGAGCGAATAATCTATCGGACTATACAAATTGGCCGGGTTTAGTTTTTTTAAGTCGTCCGACCGTTTTTGAAGTTCGGTGTTTATAATTTCCTGAAGTTGGGTTGTAGAATACAAAATTAATCCTCCTTGTTATTATTAGTTTGTTCAATTTCCAAATCCTCGAGTTCTATGTCAATTTCCTCATCGTAAATATGCAACAAAGGCTCCTTGAAAGCAAGGGTTGTAGTACGCCGATCGAGGCTAAACAGTAAAGTAGGCAGCAAAACCAAATTTGAAATTACAGCAACGACCAGGGTCAGCGAAACTAAAATTCCTAAAGCACGGGTTCCGCCAAAACTTGAAACCGCAAAAATTCCGAATCCAAAAAACAACACCACCGAAGTATAAAGCATGCTCACACCTGTTTCCCTTAAAGCCAGTATAACAGATTGCTTTATGTCCCAACCTGTAACTTTCAGCTCCTGCCTGTATTTTGCCAGGAAATGGATTGTATTGTCAACCGAAATTCCGAAAGCGATGCTAAAAACAAGGATAGTGGATGACTTGATTGGTATTCCCGTAAAACCCATTAAAGCAGCAGTAAAAATAAGTGGAATGATATTGGGCGTTAGCGACATGACAACCATCCGCCATGATGAAAACATGAGCGCCATAATTAACGAAATAAGTACAATTGCAAGTGCCAGACTCGTAAATAAGTTCTTTAACAGATAATTAGTACCCTTAAATACAGTAATACTTGTGCCGGTAACAGTTACGTCGTAATCTTCAGGATTAAAAATCGAATCTATGTCGTTGTAAAAGTCGGTATATAATTCCTCCATCCGTTTTACACCAACGTCTTCAACCCTAATACTGATTCGCGTAAATTGTCGGGTACTATCAAGGAATGAGTGAAGTAGGTCTGAATTTTTTTCGCCTGAAGCTGCATATTGAAGTATAAAGTTTTTTTCGCGGTTGTTGGGCAAACTGTAATAATCTTCGCTGCCATTGTAAAAGGCCTGTTTCGAAAATTTCAACAGGTTAAGTATTGAAGTTGGCGTTGACAGTTCATCGTATTTCTGCAACTTATTTTCAAGTTCATCAATCTTTTCAAAATTTGAAAGTTGCATTGCGCCGCCTGGTTTTTTGGTGTCAATCATAATTTCGAGGGGCATGATTCCCTCGAAATCCTTTTCGAAAAATTTCAGGTCTTTATATAGTGGGTTGCTTTTGGGTATATCATCAACCACATAACCCGAAGTTTTCATTTGCGAAATTCCCCAAAAACCCAGCAATAAAATAAGTGCTGTTAATATATAAACCCATTTGCGGTAATTTTGGGTTATGTTGATAAACCATTCGATGATATGTGACACCAAATTGTAATCTAAATGCTTGACATGCTTTGCCGATGGGGTTTTAATAAAACTAAAAATGACCGGAATTAAAATTATTGAAAGTACAAAAAGCCCCATTATATTTAGCGAGGCTACTATACCAAATTGTTTGAGCAGGTCGCTTTTTACAATAATAAATGTGGCAAAACCCAATGCAGTAGTTAAATTCGTCAAAAATGTTGCATTCCCAATTTTAACAATCACCCTTTGTAGCGCTTTCACTTTATTTCCGTGCTGCACAAATTCGTGATGAAATTTGTTCATCATGTAAATGCTGTTTGGTATCCCAATTACTATAAGTAAAGATGGTATCATCCCCGATAAAACTGTAATTTTGTAACCCAGCAAACCGAGCGTTCCCAGCGACCAAACTACGCCAATCAGCACAACCATCACGGGGAAAAACACTGCTTTAAACGACCGAAAAAAAAGGAAAAGAACAATAATACAAATGGCAAGTGCCAGTGCGCTAAAAAGGTACAATTCGCTGCGAATGATAATTGCAGTAATTACCCTGATGTAGGGCAACCCCGAATAATGCAGTTTTACGTTTTCTTCTTTCTCGAATTGCCTGCCAATTTTCTGAATTGCTTTGACCATTTTCTCCCGTTCCTTCGTGAGCATTTTGTCTTTATTGACAGTAATTGCAAGCAGATATGTGTTGTTTTCATCGTTGTACAGCAGTTTACGATAAAACGGTAATTTTCTGAAATTTTCTTCTGCCTGGTTAAGTTCTGCCTGGTTTGTGATTGTGTCGGGGAAAACCGGTTGAATTTCAAACTGTTTCTTTTCTGTATTTTTAATCAAATTGTAGGAATTTGAAACGGATAAAAGATTTTCAACACCCTCAACTTTTGATATGTCCTTGCATAGGCTTTTCCATTTTTGAAATTTTTCAAATTCGAAAAATGTGGAATCCTGAACCCCAATAATGATTAAGTTTCCCTCTTCGCCAAATACCTCAATAAATTTCTGATTATCAATGTATGCCTTGTCTTTTTTTGGCAACATCGAGGCATATTCATATGACATTTCCACCTTAAGTGCATAATAACCAAGGAAAATGGTAATTATAGCAAGTAGGGTTAGCAATAGTATTTTGTTTCGAAGGATAAAGCGGGAGACTCTGATCCACATAAACCTTAAAATTGATTAAGCCACGAAAATAAGATAATTAAACAGAATATGAAAAAGCCTGAATTTTAGTTTGATCTAAACTTAATATGTCTAAATAATAGCTTTCTTATTTATTTGAACCAGAAACTGCAACCAAATGCCCCAATGTTTTAAAAAACAGATAACCTTCAGCAATTGCAGGTGTTGACATGTACGTTTCGTCTAAATTATTGGTTTGAAGTAATTGAAATTCAGGACCTGCTTTTACCGAATAAACGTTCCCATCGTTATCGGCGATGTAAATTATTCCATCGGCTGCAACCGGCGAAGCTGTGTAACTGTTTCCGTTGCCAACTTTTTCTGAATAAATCTGTTCGCCGGTGAGTGCACTGTAACAGGTTAATTTTCCGTTCCAGGCAGCGTTGTACAAATAATCGCCATAAACCAGCATGGTTCCCATGTATGAACCTCCGCGCGGATGTGACCATTTTACGCCTGCGTTTGTGGTTTCATCTTCATTCAAAGTTAGGTCGCCTTTAGCATTTGTGTGAATTGCCATAACCGGTGAAAATTTCCCGTGGGCGCTGTTAAAGTATATCAGATTATTTGCCACTACTGGCGTTGGAATCTGAATATCGCCACCACCTGACATTCGCCAGATTTCCTCACCGGTTTTAAAATCATAACCACCGCGGTGTTTGTAGCCGTTTACTGCAATCAGGGTTTTATCGCCATCAAAATAAATATTTGGCGTGCACCAGCCGGGGTACTCATCGCGTTGTTTTTTCCAGAGTTCCTTTCCGGTTTTCAGATCGTAGGCTGCCAAAAAGGAGTTTTCCTGAACGTCGCATTGAATCACGACAACATTTTCGTGAATAAGCGGTGAACTGGCAAACTCCCACTCGGCAGATTCAACCATAAAAAACACTGCTTTTAAAACACCAAAGTCCTTTTGCCACTGCAATTCGCCTTTTATATTGTAACAATACAAACCTTCGGAACCAAAAAATGCAACAACAAATTCGCCATTAGTTGCTGGTGTACAGTTGGCATGCGACGACATTGGATGCCTTTTTTGTTTCGGAATTCCCGAGTATGCAGTTTTCTCCCAATCAATTTTACCGGTATTTTTGTCGATGCAATACACATTCCATGCATGAATTGATGAATCGGGAACAGGTTCAATCGAACCATAAATACCTGTTTGTATATCTCCTTTATCTTGTGAACTTACCGCCGATGTGACAAAAATTTTTTCACCCCAAACAACTGGGCACGAATGGCCTGATCCGGGAATTGCAGTTTTCCACGCAATATTTTCGCCTGTTTCAACATTCCATGTTTTGGGAAGGTTGGCGTTATCTAAAACCCCGCTTGCATAAATTCCGCGGTACATGTTCCATTGCCGCACAGGATTTGGTTTTTGCGAGAAAGCAGACAGAAATATCAGTGACAGAATTGCAGCTAAAAGAAAATTCGGTTTAAACATGATTGCAGTTTTTGGTTTGGCTCGAAAATAGCGAATATTTTTAGATCCCTGCCAGACATGAAATTTTAATATTTTTTCCCTTTGTCATCAATCATCGGAACAAACCTAACAGGCAATATTTTTTTCTGTTTAATTTTTCCTTTTTGTTTTTCGAGTAAAACAAGTGATTGTGATGGGTATGACCCTACCGGAATAATCATCCTGCCTCCTTCGGCAAGCTGTTCTTTTAAAGGTTGCGGGATGTGAGTTGGTGAACAGGTAACAATAATTGCGTCAAACGGGGCATATTCGGGCCAGCCTGTGTAACCATCGCCAATTTTGCTGTAAATGTTTTTGTATCCTAATTCTGAAAATAAGTCACTCGCTTTTTCCCCAAGTTTCGGAAAAATTTCGATTGTGAAAACTGAATCACAAATTTCGGCTAAAATTGCTGCCTGGTAGCCCGAACCGGTACCTATTTCGAGTATTTTATCTGATGGTTTTAAATTAAGTGCTTCTGTCATAAAAGCCACAATGTAAGGTTGTGAAATGGTTTGGCCTTCGTCGATAGGCAGCGGGTAATCCTCATAAGCTTTCGCGAGGTATTCGGGCAATACAAAACGGTGCCGTTCAACTTTTTGAAATGCCTTTAAAACTTTAGGATCATCAATTCCACGGGATTCTATTTGTTTTCTCACCATTTGCTGTCGTAATTCTGCAAAATCCGTATGCTGGGCACACGATGGAAAACTTATTAAAGAAAAGAGCAGGATATAAACATAAATAATAATAAGGGATTGAATGTCTCGATATGATCTTAAATAATTCATACATGATTTTTCATTTTCAACGATTCAGTAATATTTAAGGTTACTATTTTCGGCAGTGTTTATAAAAAACCTTACTATTTACATTTAACTTAAATTTACTGTACATCTTGAATAATCAGCCAGTTTGATGTTAACCTGATATGTTCGGCTTACCAGGTTGAACTCAAAATCTGAATAAAACAATAAATTAACATTTGAAGCCCATTTCAGTGAGATTAAGAAAAGTTATTTACTTTTGTATCCAAATATATAGATAAGTATATATGTTTTATAAATAATGAAACGAATCAGATTTTAAGATGAATAATAAAATGGAAAAAATACTAATCATTGGAGGTGTTGCTGCCGGAGCTACAGCCGCCGCCAAAGCACGCCGTTTATCTCCCTATGCCCAAATTACAATGCTCGAAGCCGGACCCGATATTTCGTTTGCCAATTGTGGTTTACCCTACTACATTGCCGGTGATATCGACAGCCGTTCTAAATTAATTTTACAAAGTCCTGAAAGTTTTAAAGAACAATATAACGTTGATGTTTATACAAATACTGTTGTTACCGATATTCTTAAAGATGCTCATTCGGTGAAGACAGTTGATAGCCGCGACGGTTTAAAAAAGACATTTGAATACACAAAATTGATTTTAGCACAGGGTGGACGACCCATACAACCAGATCTGCCCGGTGCAGATTCTGACCATGTTTTTAGCCTGTGGACGCTGGATGACATGGACAAAATCGACAATCATTTAAAAACTAAGGAACCAAAAACAGCAGTTGTTGTGGGTGGTGGTTTTATTGGTCTCGAAATGGTTGAAGCCCTTGTAAAACGTGGTTTAAAAGTACATGTTGTTGAAAAAATGCAGCATGTAATGTCGATTATGGAAGGCGAAATTGCAGGTTTTATTACCCGCGAATTGAAAGCTTTTGGTGTTGGTGTTCATACCGAAACAGCAGTTACAAAAATCAATTCCCATTCTGTTGAACTGGATAACGGGAAAACACTTGATGCAGATATGGTGCTGCTTTCAATAGGCGTGCGCCCAACTTTACAACTTGCCATAGATGCCGGTTTGGAAATTGGCGAAGCAGGCGGTTTGTTGGTAAACGACAAACTTCAAACTTCAGATGCCGATATTTTTGCAGCCGGTGATATGGTTGAAATTGAGCACCGGGTAAATGGTAAAAAAGTAAGAATTCCGTTAGCTGGTCCGGCAAATCGTCAGGGACGAATAGCTGCTGAAAATGCACTTGGCGGCAACCACAGTTATAAAGGGTCAATTGGTACCTCGGTTGTACGCGTTTTTGATGCAGTTGCCGGAACAACAGGACTTTCACTTAAACAAGCCCGGGCAGCAGGAATCGAAGCTGATGCAGTTGTGGTTCATAAAGAACACCACACCTCGTATTATCCGGGCGCTGAAACTGTTACTGTTTTGCTGGTTTTCGATAAAAAAACAGGTGTGGTTTTGGGCGGACAAACCGCCGGGTACAAAGGTGCCGACAAACGTCTGGATGTTATTGCGACGGCTTGTGCGGCCAAACTTCCGGTCAGCGAAATTGCGGATATTGATTTTGCCTATTCACCGCCAATTGGTACTGCAAACGATGCAATGAATATGGCTGCTTATGCCGCCGAAAATAAAATGTCGGGTTTCAGTTCAAGTGTAATGGTTTCTGAGCTGGACGATTACATAGAAAAAACGCAACAGGTAATCGTATTGGATGTACGTGATATTTTTGCCAATCAGAAAAGCAAACTGAACGGCGCATATCATTTGCCACTTGAAATGTTGCAGGAAAATCTGGAACGGATTCCAAAAGATGTACCCATTTTAGTTTACGATGAAACCGGTAAAAAAGGCCATCAGGCTTTGCGTACGCTTGTGGGAGCGGGATGCATGGAAGTTGTAAATATTTCTGGCGGACACACTTCTTTACAACGTCATGCTGTTGCTGTAGGTTTTAAAAATTTTAGTATGATTCCTCTGCCTATCGATAAAAAAAGTATCGGTGAAAAAGCCTTGGAAGAAACAGAAACGAATAAAAATGTAAGCGCCGGCGAATTGGAACGTTTGGTAATTGATGTGCGCACACCCGGCGAATTCAGGAGCGGGGCTTTCCCCAATGCGTTAAACATTCCGCTTGACGATTTAATGTCGGGAAAGGTAGATCTCGGTTCCAATCCCGATCGTGAAATTATAGTTTATTGTGCATCAGGAGCCCGTTCGGCTTATGCGCAGCAGGTACTGATGAGCCATGGTTTTACCAACGTAAAAAATGGCGGAGGAATTTCTGCAATGATGGCGAGGTATTAAAAAAATTGCTGTTTAATATATCATATAAAAGAGTCGGTTACTGAAACAGGTTACCGGCTCTTTTTCTTTTTCCGTCCCCCTTGGGAAAAGGGAGATTCAGGGGGATTCTTTCCATTCATCCACAAAATTCAAAACGATAAGATTCGATCGATAAAAATGGTTATTGCCACTTTTTTTTCGGATTAAGTGATGGTTTCACTTTGAGTGAAGTCCACACTACTAAAAAATAGCAGAATAATCCCTAAATTCAGCACTTCATCGGAAAAAATAAAAATACAATCTAATAACACTGTTTATTTGAATAAAAACTAAAATTCACCATTATGAAACAGTTGTTATTTATGCTCATTTCAATCCTGATCGGATTAAATACTTTACTCGCACAGGAAACAAACCCAATTGAAGAAACTACTTGGAATGTAATCAGGGAAAGGTTGTTTGGAGAAAATAATTCAAAGGCTTTTCGATTTGAAGATGATATTAGAATTGAATTAAAAGGAGAAGTCACGGAAAGAGACTCTTTGATTGTTGAAAATCTCATTACTGAATTAAATCCACTACTGGAAACTGTGGATATAAAATTGGTTGAAGAGGATGCAAATTTTGTAATTGAATTTCTTCCATCAAAAAGTGGGATCAGTCAAAAAACAAATTATCATCGTGATGGAACAAAAATTACCTACACTCATTTATGGTTTAGTTTTAATGAAGGAACTTCGATAGAAAAAATAGAAAAAGAAATAAGATATTATGTAGTCAGACATTTAACAAGAATATTTGACTCTAAAGTTGGAACCACTTTTTATGGGGGTATTTTCGATCAACCTTTTCCTCAAATCATGCCGCTTCACGAAATTGATAAAGATCTGCTTAGTAAATTATATTCGAAGGATTTCTATAAAAATTTGAGAAAAAATACAACTAAAAAATGGGGATACTTGTCATATTTAAATCTGAGATATAATAATTTGATAACTAACCTTTTTTTATCAATAAAGATAATTTTAATAATATTTGGCTTTTTATATTTCCTATCAAAAGAATCGAAAAGAGTAAAACATCCAACTCTTTGGGTATATATAAAGCAAAGAACTATTATTTTTCTAATCATTCCATTTATCTTTTCCTTCATATCAAAGACTGGTAATTTTCCAACTCCTATAATTCCTTCTCTGGGTATTTTTGTTGCTAATTTTTTGGGCACAGTTATATACGCTTTATTTGCCATTTTACTTTTGTTCTATATAGAACGATTTGTATTTAAGCGAATTACTGATTTTTGGCGTCAACAGTTATTCATCTTTTTTAATACATTTTTAGCTGTTGTATTAGTTTATTCCTTTGTATCTATCCCATTTATATTTCTAAACAATTCACAAAGTTTTAGGTCATTAGGTTTTGCATTATTATTAAATACACCAATCTTACTTTTTGTTATTTCTGTTGCTACTCTGCGCGTTTTCTACAACTTCATCAATTACCGCCTCCAAAGTATGGTCAACCAAAAAGACGTTGAACTCGCCAAAATGAAAGAACTTAAAAACCAGGCTGAATTAAACGCTTTACACTCCAGAATCAATCCTCATTTTTTATACAATTCGCTCAATTCAATTGCAAGTCTGGCACATATTAATCCCGATAAAACAGAAAATATGGCCACTGCGCTTTCCGAGCTTTTCAGGTATTCCATTAATAAAGAAAACAAAACCTTTGTGACGGTTGAAGAAGAGCTGGAAATGGTAAAAAAATACCTCGAAATCGAGAAAACCCGTTTTGAGGATAAATTGGAATACCAAATTGAAGCGGAAGAAAATGTAAAGGAAATACTGATTCCAAAATTTCTAATTCAACCACTGGCCGAAAACGCAATAAAACACGGACTTTCGAAAATAAAGGAAATAGGAAAAATAATTGTTGAAGTAAAACGGCTTGAAAAGGATTTGGTAATTACTATTTTTGACAACGGTCCTGATTTTCCGGAAGAACCGGTTAGTGGCTACGGATTACAAAACCTAAACGACAAACTGGAAATTATTTATGGAAGCGACGCCTTTATTAATTGGGAAAACGGGAACAACAAACATTTCAAAATAACGATTAAAAATCAGTTTAAAGGATGAATACCAATCAACCTTGCAAAACAATAATTGTTGACGACGAGCCACTTGCACGTTTACGTTTACATAAATTGATTTTAGAATATCCCGGCACATTTGAAATTATAGGAGAGGCCGAAAATGGGATGGAAGCAGTTGCGAAAATCAATAAATTAAATCCGGAACTGATTTTTCTGGATATTCAAATGCCGGAGTTAAATGGTTTTGAAGTGTTAAAACAACTCACCTATTTTCCAAAGGTAATTTTCTGCACAGCGTACGACGAATTTGCATTAAAAGCTTTCGACTCGAATTGTATCGATTACCTGGTTAAACCTCTCACAAAGGAGCGTTTTGCAATAACAGTTGAAAAGCTAAATCAGTTTAACGGAAATTCCAACGAAATCAATTTGAACAAACTTATCCAGCAATTCGCACAGGAAAATAAAAAAAGTGAAGCGACAACCCTGCCGGTTAAAGTTGGCGACCGGGTTATTTTTGTCCGGCTCGACGAAGTATCTTATTTTAAAGCCGACGAAAAATATGTTTCAGTTGTTACCAAACATTCAAAATCCTACATTTTGGACTCGAGCCTGAAACTACTTGAAGAAAAATTACCCACCCATTTTATCCGGGTTCACAAATCATATTTGGTCAATAAAAACCTGCTAAAGGAAATCCGAAAACATTTTAACAACCGTTTTGTATTGATTTTGGATGATTACGACCAAAGCAAAATAACAAGTGGCAGAAGTTATTATCAGGAGGTTAAGGAGTTGGGTGAGATATAGATTGCATTAGGAGTGAAGTGTTCACTTGATTTAATTCATTCGCCAAACAGGATATGATAATTTAACTAATATAGTTTACAGTTTAGTAAACAATTTTTATCTTTACCAAATGAAAGTAATCTTTAAAACAACAGAACTAACTTACTTTTATGTGACTCCATTAAATGAAATAAAGGGAAAGCTACCTGTTCAAAAAGATATTATCATACAGTTCAAAAAGAAGGTGCAAATATTAATTGGTATCAAAGTTTTAGAAGAACTCAAACAATTTGCAAGCCTCAACTTTGAGCAATTAAAAGGAGAGAAAGAGAAATTGTATTCAATTCGCATTAATCTGCAATACCGGTTGATTTTCTCGTTAATAAAAGAAGAAAACGGCGAGTATGTTATTGAAGCGATTTTAATAAACGAAATTTCAAAACACTACGAAAAATGAAAAATAATTCATCTGATTTAATTCCGGGTGATGTATTCCACCCTTCAGAAATAGTAAAAGACGAAATGGAAGCAAGAGGGATAAAACAAGTGGAAATTGCAAAAATAACGGGTTTTAACAAATCATTTATCAGTCTTTTTTTAAAAGGCGAACGAGACATTAATATCAAACTGGCAATTGCCCTGGAATCACTGCTTTCTATTAAAGCTGAATTTTGGATTAGACTACAAAAACAATATGAAATGAACAAAGCTTTGATAGAGTTGCAAAAAGCCAAAATGGCATCTTAAAAGTGTCCTTTCTAATTTAGTAAGTATAAAGTTCTCGTGATATTTGGAAAGGGGTCTATTCAAAGTGTAGTCATTACTTAAAAAAGTTAAGTATGGGCTGCAAAATGAAAACTAAAACATTTTCACCACCTTTGTGTTTCTATTTAAAGTTGAAAAAGAGAATGTTACGAAAATTCAGCCATATAATTTTGTCTTTCCTGTTGTTGGTTTCAACAATTGGAATGGTTGTGTCGAAACATTATTGCGGCGATTCTTTTGTTTCAACTGCTGTTTTTCATCAGGCAAAATCATGTTGCGGTGACAGTGATTGTTGTCACAACGAAAACAGTTTTTACCAGGTTAAAGATGATTTTTCTGCACCGGCACTTGCTGCCATACCTGTTTTGGCTGAAATTGACATTCTTGGTCATGACCTATTTGCTGAAATTTTAACAAGAATTCCTGAAACCGAAATATTAACTTTTGAAATTTCAGATTCTCCGCCGCCACCCAAAATTCAAACCTTTCTTTCTTTGGGACAGCAATATCTTTTATGATTTTATTATGATTAGCAGAATCTTTTTTTGAAAGGATTCTAAACTTTTTGCCATGCTTATTTTGGCATTAATCATTCATAAATAAACATAAATAAATGAATAAAATCATACGTTTTTTCCTTGAAAACAAGATGATTACCATTTTGGTATTTATTGTTTTTATAGCGTTGGGAACAGTTTATGCTCCCTTCAACTGGCACACAGGGCAATTGCCCCGCGACCCGGTTCCGATGGATGCTATTCCCGATATCGGCGACAACCAGCAAATTGTTGCCACCGAATGGATGGGCCGGTCGCCAAAAGATATCGAAGACCAGATAACTTATCCGTTAACTACTTCGCTCCTTGGAATTCCGGGGGTAAAAACCATTCGCAGCACTTCCATGTTCGGAATGTCTTTTATCTACATTATTTTCGATGATAATATTGAGTTTTACTGGAGCCGCTCACGTATTCTTGAAAAGTTGAATTCGCTGCCGTCAGGTACACTTCCGCAAGGCGTTCAACCCACTCTTGGTCCCGATGCTACGGCGCTCGGGCAAATTTATTGGTACACACTCGAAGGGCGCGACCCAAAAACCGGAAAGCCAACCGGCGGCTGGGACCCACAGGAATTAAGAACTATTCAGGATTACTATATAAAATATTCACTTTCGGCTTCCGAAGGAGTTTCCGAAGTGGCTACAATAGGTGGGTTTGTAAAAGAATACCAGGTTGATATCGACCCAAATGCCATGAAAGCTTTTGGTGTTTCGGTAATGGATATTATGCAGGCCGTTAAAAAAAGCAATCTCGACATTGGCGCAGAAACCATTGAATTGAACAAAGTAGAATATGTAATCAGGGGACTTGGATACATAAAAACGCTGGATGATTTAAAAGAAGCAGTGGTTACCGTGCGCAATAATGTTCCGGTGAAAATCGGAGATGTGGCAAAAGTAAGTTTTGGCCCTGCACCGCGCCGTGGCGGGCTCGACAAAGACGGTGTTGAAGCTGTCGGTGCGGCAGTTGTTGCACGTTACGGCTCCAACCCCATGGAAGTCATCAATAATATAAAAAAGAAAATTACCGAAATTGCGCCCGGTTTGCCCCAAAAAACACTGGCTGACGGAACAGTTTCAAAAGTTACAATCGTTCCCTTTTACGACCGCACAGGTTTAATAAAAGAAACCATCGGAACGCTTGAATCAGCTTTGTCACATGAAATATTGATAGCAATTATTGTCATCATTTTCCTTGTAATGAACCTGCGGGCTTCTATACTTATTTCCTCACTTCTGCCCGTTGCAGTTTTAATGACTTTCATTGTTATGAAATGGGTTGGAGTTGAAGCGAACATTGTGGCACTTTCAGGAATTGCTATTGCCATTGGAGTGATGGTGGATGTGGGAATTGTATTTGTAGAAAACATAATCAGGCATCTCGAAATGCCCGAAAATATTAATGCAAAAGGAAAGAACCTGATTTCCGTTATTTACACGGCAACAATTGAAGTTTCATCAGCAATAACAACTGCCTTGGGAACAACAATTATAAGTTTCCTTCCCGTTTTTGCCATGCAGGCAGCTGAAGGAAAACTGTTCCGTCCGCTGGCGTTTACAAAAACCTTTGCGTTGCTGGCTTCATTTATCCTCGGGATTATAGTTCTGCCAACATTGGCCAATATTATTTTTTCAATCCGTTTCGATAAAAAAAGAGTCAGTCGTATTTTCAATACCATATTAATTGCTGCCGGAATTTTATTTACCATTTTCTGGGGGCAAATTCCGGCATTGGCCCTGGTGTTAATCGGCATCAATAATTTATTCGAGTACCGCTGGCCCGAAAACCGGAAAGAAATGACCAACTACATAAGCATTGGTATTACTTTGTTGGTTGCGGTTTGGTATCTTACCGTTGAATGGCTGCCACTTGGAGCGGGAAACAGCAACATTTCGAACTACCTGTTTGTGGCCATTTTAATAGCAGTTATCCTGGGTGCTCTTTTATTGATTGTCCATTTTTACACCCCAATACTTCGGTGGGCTTTGCGAAACAAATGGACATTTATGACTTTGCCCATATTTACCATTCTCTTTGGAATTTTAGCATGGCAGGGTGTAAACCGTATGTTTGGATTTATGCCGGAATCGGTTAAAAAAACAGCAGTCTGGCAATCAGCGGAACACACATTCCCTGGAATTGGCAAAGAGTTTATGCCGTCGCTCGATGAAGGTTCTTTCTTGCTGATGCCAACAAGTATGCCTCACAGCGGAATTGAAATGAACCAGAAATATGTGGAACTTCTGGACAAACGACTTTCAACTATTCCCGAAGTTGAACTGGCTGTCGGGAAATGGGGACGGATAAATTCAGCACTCGACCCGGCACCGGTGCAAATGTTTGAAAATACAATCAACTATGTTTCCGAATATATTTTGGATGAAGACGGACACCGAATGGGATTCAAAGTAGATAAAGAAGGCAACTTTATGCTGAATGACGGAACAACTTACAATCCTGAAAAAGATGGGTTCCGTAAAATAAAAGCTGAAGAATTGATACCCGATAAAAAAGGCGATAACCTTCGTCAGTGGCGGCCTGAAATAAAAACTCCGGATGATATTTGGGATGAAATCGTAAAAGTAACAAATATTCCAGGGTTGACTTCTGCTCCAAAACTTCAACCCATTCAAACGCGGTTGGTGATGCTTTCAACCGGAATGCGCGCGCCTATGGGATTGAAGGTTTACGGCCCCGATTTGGAAGCTATTGAAAAAGCAGGAATCCAACTGGAATCGGTTTTAAAGGAAATTCCTTCTATTCAATCATCTTCCGTATTTTACGACCGTGCAGTGGGCGCTCCGTATATTGAAATCAAGTTAAACCGGAAAGCAATTGCCCGCTATGGAATGACTGTTGAAGACGTGCAGGAAATTCTTCAGGTCGCGGTTGGTGGAATGGCACTGACCAGCACGGTTGAAGGCCGAGAGCGTTTTCCTGTCCGTGTGCGTTATGCACGGGAATTGCGAAATTCACCCGAGGAAATCAAAAAAATACTGATTCCTTCGATGACAGGAGTTCAGGTTCCGCTGGGCGAACTTGTAGATATTGGCTACATACGCGGTCCGCAAATGATACGAAGCGAAAACACCTTCCTGAACGGATATGTAATTTTCGATAAAATTGAAGGAAAAGCTGAAGTTGACGTGGTGGAAGAGGCACAGCAATTCCTGAAAGATAAAATTGATTCAGGGGAACTGGTTTTATCGCCCGGGGTAAGTTATACTTTTGCCGGAAACTACGAACAGCAGTTGCGCGCCACAAAAAGGCTTGCCATTGTTATTCCCATTAGTTTGATGCTTGTTTTTCTGTTGCTTTATTTTCAATTTAAAACCTTTACGGCTTCGTCTATCCACTTCTCGGGGGTATTTGTCGCATTTGCCGGAGGTTTTATCATGCTTTGGTTGTACAGCCAACCCTGGTTTATGAACTTTTCGGTGGCTGGGGTTGAAATGCGACACCTGTTTCAAATACATACAATTAACCTGAGTGTTGCCGTTTGGGTTGGTTTTATTGCACTATTTGGTATTGCCACCGATGACGGCGTGATTATGGGAACCTACATTCACCAGGTTTTTGAAGAGCGAAAACCGTCAACCGTTAAGGAAGTTCGTGAAGCCGTTGTAATTGCGGGTAAAAAACGGGTTCGCCCAGCCATGATGACAGCCGCTGTGGCAATTATTGCTTTATTACCTGTTCTTTCGTCAACCGGAAAAGGGGCCGACATTATGGTTCCAATGGCAATCCCAACTTTTGGGGGGATGATCATTCAAATCATGACCATGTTTGTGGTGCCAATTTTACAATGTTTCTGGCGTGAAGGCGAAGTTAAAACAAACCACATAGACACATAGAACATATAGATTTTAACCTATGTGTTCCTTATGTGCCTATTGTGGTTCAAAAAAATTAGAAATGAAAAAAATATTCATAATCATCAGCCTCCTGATCTTCAGTATAAACAGCTACACTCAGGATTCATTATCTGTTTACTTGGAACTGGCAGCAAAAAACAACCCTGATTTAAAAGTTGCATTTAACCAATACCTGGCCTCTCTAGAAAAAGTCCCGCAGGTTGGGGCACTTCCCGACCCACAGGCATCGTTTGGTTTCTTTATAAAACCCATGGCGATTGTTGCCGGAAATCAGGTTGGAAATATCCAGGTAATGCAAATGTTTCCGTGGTTTGGAACGCTCAAATTGGCAAAAGATGAAGCTTCGGAAATGGCAAAAGCCAGATACGAAGTTTTTAACGCAGCCAAAGCCGACCTTTTTTACCAGGTAAAATCCAATTGGTACCTAATCATGAAAATCGACCGCGAAATCACTCTGGTAAAGGAAAACCTTGAATTGCTCGAATCGCTTGAAAAATTGGTGCTTGTCGAATTCCAGTCGCCAACAACCAGTGAAAATTCAACAGGTTCAACAGGTTCAAACGCAATGAATTCGACTCCATCCGCGAATATGAATGCTGGTAGTGGAATGAGCGGAATGAATTCAGCACAATCTGCATCTTCACCACCAACCGGAAATATGCAGGCAACTTCAATGTCAACAGGGATGGGAAATAAAACTACAGGATTAGAGGATGTACTACGCGTGAAAATGGAAATCCTGGATCAGCAAAATAAACTTGCATTGTTAGCCGACCAGCGAAAAACTTTGGAAACAGGTTTTAATGCCTTGCTCAACCGCGATAAGAATACTTCGGTTACAATTAACGATTCGCTGGATATTCAGCCTTTACCTGCTGAAAAACTGGCAATTGCCGATAGCATTCTAGCAAACAATCCAATGTTGGCGATGCTGGAAAACGAAGTTTCATCATACGAGGCGATGGAACAAAAAGCAAAGAAAATGGGCTTGCCTATGGTTGGCGTCGGTTTGAATTATATGATTAACCAAAAACGCGAGGGAAACACTTTTATGATGAACGGGAATGATATGGTAATGCCCATGTTTTCGGTTTCCATTCCGATTTACAGGAAGAAGTACGATGCCATGCAAAAAGAAGCTCAACTGATGCAGGAAGCAGGCAAACAGCAGGCGATAGGTTTAAAAAACAACCTGCAGGTGCAGTACCGCAGCTTTGTACAAAACCTTGACGATGCAGAACGACGTGTAATCCTGTACAATCAGCAGGAAGAACTGGCGCGAAAAACCACGGATCTTTTGCTGGCTGGTTTTGCAACAACCGGAACCGATTACGAGGAAGTCCTCAGGATGCAGTACAAAGTCCTTGATTACGGTTTTAAAAGGATTGAAGCAATTACCGATTACAATACTTCGGTGGCAATGGCCGAAAAACTGATGAATTCTACAAAAAATAATTCAAAACAAGATGAAAAGAATTAATTATCACATTTTTCACCCCCAACCCCCTAAAGGGGGCTATTGTTGCCTGTTACATCTGCAATTGCAAGGTACTAACAAGTCCCCTTTAGGGGATTTAGGGGTAAACGGGAGAATGCTAAATTATTTAATTTATTACGCATAAATAATTCAAAATGAAAGCAAAAGATATATTTTCGAATACTTACTTAAAAGCCGGTTTGCTGATAATTGCCGGCATTTTCCTGGGCTGGCTGTTCTTTCACAACTCAGGTTCAACACCAGAAAACGTTGAAACCGAGGTTCATGAGCATGGTGAATCAGAAAAAACAATATGGACTTGCTCCATGCACCCGCAAATAAGAAAGGATGAACCGGGAGATTGCCCGATTTGCGGTATGGATTTAATTCCCTTAACAAATTCAAATGCCGAAATTGACGACCAGGCCATTGAAATGAGCGAATCGGCAATCAAACTTGCTGAGGTTCAAACTTCGGTTGTTACAAAAGGTTCAGTTTCAAAAGACATTCAGCTTTATGGGAAAATTCAGGTTGACGAACGGTTGAAACAATCGCAAACAGCACACGTTCCGGGGAGGATTGAAAAACTGATGATAAACGTAACCGGTGAGCAGGTGAGAAAAGGACAGCGGATTGCGACCATTTATTCTCCCGAACTGGCAACGGCTCAAAAAGAACTGGTGGAAGCGCTGTCTTTAAAAGACAAATATCCCGCCCTGGTTGAAGCTGCCCGCGAAAAACTGCGCAACTGGAAACTTTCGGAAGAGCAAATCAGCAATATCGGGAAATTGGGAGAGGTGACTTCCACTTTTGACATTTTCGCCAACACTTCGGGAATTGTAGTTGACCGAAAAGTAAACGAGGGCGATTATATTTCGAAAGGTGCTGTGCTCTTCGAAGTAGCCGATTTGTCAAAAGTTTGGGGTGTTTTTGATGCTTATGAATCTGATTTGCCGTGGATTTCAATCAACCAGCAAGTTGAATTTACAACACAATCAGTTCCCGGAAAAACCTTTACAGGAAAAATAACTTTTATCGACCCGATTATCAATCCAACAACACGAATTGCAGGTGTGCGCATAGAACTGAATAATTCGGACCGCCAGTTGAAACCCGAAATGTTTATCAATGGCACGATTCATTCAACATTAAAAGGCAGTGGCGAGCAATTGACAATCACACAATCGGCAGTTTTATGGACAGGAACACGCTCGGTTGTGTATGTAAAAATCCCTGATACAGAGCAACCGACTTTCAAAATGCGGGAAATAACGCTGGGAGCCGCAATGGAAAATACATATGTAGTGGTTGACGGTTTGTCAGAAGGTGAAGAAATTGTAACCAACGGAACATTTAGTGTGGATGCAGCAGCACAACTGGCAGGGAAAACAAGCATGATGAATCCCGAAGGTGGTGATTCCGGCGCTGGTAAAATGCAGGGAATGGATATGAGCGAAAAAAGTGAGGGCTTCACTCCAAGTGAAACCCTCACTAAAACAGAACATGTAATGGTAAAAGTTGGCGGCAACTGCGAAATGTGCAAAGACCGTATTGAAACCGCTGCTAAATCTGTTTCGGGTGTTGCATCAGCCAATTGGGAAACCGATACAAAAATGCTGCATTTGAATTTCGATTCCGAAAAAACCAATTCCGATGAAATACAAAAAGCAGTTGCAAAAGCAGGACATGATACTGAGAAATTTAAAGCACCCGACGAAGTTTACAAAGAACTTCCGGAGTGTTGTTTATACGAGAGATTTAAATATTAAAAAGATGCATGATGAATATTAACATTAAAAACATGGTTTGTAACCGCTGCATCATGGTTGTTGGTCAGATATTTAACAATGCAGGTATCGCCAATGCAAAAGTGCAATTGGGGAAAATAACGGTTGAATCAGATATTTCAGAAAATCAACTTGAACAAATTACCCGAAGCCTGAATTCTACAGGGTTCGAAATTATTAACAACCGCACTGTTCATCTGGTTGAGCAAATTAAAACAGTCGCTATCAATTATATATATAATAATACCGGTGACAGAAAGCTGAATTTTTCCACTTTTCTTACTTCTGAACTGAATTTAGATTACAAATACCTGAGTACACTTTTTTCATCGGTTGAAAACATTTCGATTGAACATTACATGATTAATTTAAAAGTTGAACGTGTAAAGGAATTGCTGGTTTATGATGAAAAAACTTTAAGCGAAATAGCTCATGAAATGGGTTACAGCAGTGTTGCGCATCTTTCGGGACAGTTTAAAAAAGTAGCCGGATTTACACCTTCATATTTTAAAAACCTGGGTGAACAAAAACGAAAATCAATAAGCGAGGTATGATAACCTGAAAAAGATATAAAACTATCTGAAAATTGTGTAACAACTTCACTTGCAATAAGCTGTACCTTTGGAATAGTTTAAAACATTAAAAATTATTATCATGAAAAAGTTTAGTGAAATATTTGCAGGATTCGGTTCTAAAAACGAAATCAAGGAAACACATTCATGCTGCAATACAGGGGAACACACACTTCATCACAACAGTACAGGTTCAAAATCAAATTATTATTGCCCGATGAAGTGCGAAGGAAATAAAACCTACGCTGAACCCGGAACCTGTCCGGTTTGCAACATGTACCTTGTTCCGGTGGAAGAAAAACAAGTGCCTCAACATTAAAAAGAGAGGGACTTATCATGAACGGAATTAAAGTACAAACAAAAAATGAAGTCAAATATTTTTGTCCCATGCATTGCGAAGGCGACAAAACCTACGACAAACCTGGCGATTGTCCGGTATGTAATATGCACTTGATTCCTGTTAATGGAAATAAAAGTGAAAAGAAAAAGGATGGGCACAACCATGAACACATGCATGAAAATCATTCGCAACAAAAAGGAAAATACTATTGCCCCATGCGTTGCGAAGGCGATAAAACATACGACAAGCCTGGCGATTGCCCGGTTTGTGGAATGCACCTGAAAAAGGAAGAAAGCACAACTGTTAAAAGCAAAACAATTTACACCTGCCCAATGCATCCTGAAATCAAACAGGATCACCCGGGGAATTGCCCAAAATGCGGAATGGATTTGGTGCCTGAAAAAGGAGAGGAAACAAGTGATGAAGAAAAAGCTTACAAAAAAATGGCAAGGAAATTTTGGATTGCGCTGGCTTTAAGTATTCCACTGTTTATCATAGCCATGTCAGATATGATTCATTTTTTGAATTTTGAAACCATCGCACCAAAAAAAGTATTGAGCTGGGTGGAATTTTTACTGGCAACACCAGTTGTATTTTATTCGGGATGGGTCTTTTTTAAACGTGGCTGGAGCTCAATCGTGCGCCGGATGCCCAACATGTGGACACTTATATCTATCGGTGTTGGAACTGCGTATATTTTTAGTGTTGTTGCACTCCTTGTTCCATCTGTTTTTCCGCCACAATTTAAAGATATGAATGGAAATGTTCATATCTATTTCGAGGCGGCAGCCGTAATATTAACGCTTGTTTTGCTCGGACAAGTACTTGAATTGCGCGCCCACAGCAAAACCAATTCGGCCATAAAAGCATTGCTGGGACTGGTTCCCCCGGTAGCGAGAATTATTCGTAATGGCGTAGAAACCGAAATTCCGTTGGAAGAGGTAAAAGCCGGTGATATTTTAAAAGTTAAACCCGGCGAAGAAATTCCGGTTGATGGCTCAATTAAAGAGGGCTCTGCCGTAATCGACGAAAGCATGATTACCGGTGAACCCATTCCTTCAGAAAAATCAGCAGGCGATAAAGTAACCGGAGGAACAATAAATGGAAAAACGGCTTTTGAAATGAAAGCTGAAAAAGTGGGCAGCGATACCTTACTTGCGCAAATCATCGAAATGGTGAATACCGCCAGCCGCTCAAGGGCGCCAATTCAAAAACTGGCAGATACAGTTGCAAAATACTTTGTGCAAATCGTTATCTCAATTGCCCTTATCACCTTTGCAGTTTGGGCAATCTGGGGACCGGAACCGGCTTATGTTTATGCGTTTGTAAATGCAGTAGCTGTTTTAATTATTGCTTGTCCTTGCGCGTTAGGCCTTGCAACACCAATGTCGATAATGGTTGGCTCCGGACGGATGGCACAAGCCGGCGTGCTTGTAAAAGATGCACGTGCCATTGAGGAAATGAATAAAGTAGATATTCTTATTGTTGATAAAACAGGAACACTGACCGAAGGAAAACCCAGTCTTAAAAATTATCATTCATTTGGTTCAATGCCCGATGATGAAATTTTAAAACTGGCTGCCTCAATCGACGTCAATAGCGAGCACCCGCTTGCCGATGCCATAGTTGCCGGTGCAAAAGAAAAAAACATGGAACTGATAAAAATGGACAAATTTGAATCAGTTACCGGGAAAGGTGTCAAGGCAGTTTATAAAGGGAAAAAAATTGCGTTGGGAAACGGGAAACTGGTAGATGAATTTCAGGCATTCCTGGATGAAGGCAATAAAAAAATTGTCAAAGAATGGCAGTTGAAAGCCCAAACGGTTATTTATCTGCTTATTGATAACAAAGTAGAAGGAGTTGTGAGTGTTTCAGATAAAATCAAGGAAAGTTCGGCAAAAGCCATTCAGGAGTTGCAAAAAATGGGAGTAAAAATACACATGCTTACCGGCGACAATAAATTCACAGCCAAAGCAGTTGCCGATGAACTACAACTTGATGGCTTCCAGGCCGATTGCCTGCCCGACGATAAATACAAAAAAATTAAAGAATTACAGGGACAGGGTCACATTGTTGCCATGGCTGGCGACGGAATAAACGATGCGCCGGCACTTGAACAAGCCAATGTTGGAATCGCCATGGGAACCGGCACCGATATTGCCATGCAAAGCGCCGAAGTCACACTGGTAAAAGGCGATCTGAACGGCATTGTAAAAGCAAGGGAATTAAGCCACAAAGTAATGCGAAACATCAAACAAAACCTGTTTTTTGCTTTTGTATACAACGCACTGGGCGTGCCCATTGCAGCCGGGATTTTATTCCCATTCTTTGGAATACTGTTAAGCCCTATGATAGCTGCTACCGCAATGAGTTTTAGTTCTGTGTCGGTAATTGCCAACGCATTACGGTTAAGAAAAACATAAAAAAGCCTCTCCCTCCCGATGCATCGGGATCTCCAAAAGAGAGGAGAAGGAATCCCTTCGAATAATTATGGAGGCTGAAAAAGAATTGATTTAGAAAAATTGAAAATGAAAATAATTAGTTATTAACCATTAAAATTCAAAAATGATGAAAACAAAAGTTTTAAGTTTAGTTGCCCTGTTTACGATGGGCGTTTTTACAGTTTTTGCAGGAAACAAAACTGAAAAAATTGAAGTAAAAGGAAACTGCGGAATGTGTGAAAAACGCATTGAGAAAGCTGCTTTGGCTGTTGATGGAGTTTCAAAAGCCGACTGGAACAAGGAAACAAAACAGATGGAAGTTACTTTTGATGACACAAAAACCAATTTGGATAAAATTGAAGTTGCCATAGCTAAGGTTGGCCACGACACACCGAAACACAAAGCTTCAGAAGCTGTTTACAAAGAGCTTCCGGAGTGTTGCCTGTATCGTAAATAGTTCTTTTTATTGATATTTTCCAAGATTCGATGATCCATTTCATCGGATCTTTTTTTATGGAATCTTTTCTGATATTGTTCAGGAAACTGCTTTAAATGTGTGAATTATATAAAAATACATTCAGATTATGTAACATCTTTTAAATCCATTGAACTCACCTTTGCTAATTGAGTAGCTGATAAACAGCAACTTTGAAAAAAGGAGGTAAATTATGATGGATGGAATGAATAATGGTTTGGGAATGGGAATTGGTTGGGGTTGGGGCTTAATTGTTGTCATTGCTATTCTTGTTGTAATTGTTGGGATATATATGAAACTTAGAAAAAAGTAAAGTATTGAACCAATGATAGCTGCAACCGCAATGAGTTTCAGCTCTGTTTCGGTAATTCCAAATGCATTGCGATTGCGAAAAAAATAGCAACCGAAATGAATCTGTTACTATACAGGTTATAATTTATTAACCATTTAAAATTCAAAAGGATGAAAACAAAAGTTTTGAGTTTGGCTGCCTTTATTATGATGGGCACAGTTTCGGTTTTTGCAGGAAATAAAACTGAAAAAATTGAAGTAAAAGGAAATTGTGGAATGTGCGAAACACGCATTGAAAAAGCAGTTAAAGCAGTTGATGGTGTTTCTGCAGCAGATTGGGACAAAGAAACCAAAAAACTTGCAGTGACTTTCGACGACACCAAAACCAATTTGGACAAAATTGAAGTTGCCGTTGCAAAAGTTGGTCATGACACACCGAATCACAAAGCGTCAACCGAAGTTTACAACAAACTTCCGGATTGCTGTAAATATGATAGAATGTCTGAAATTGAAGATCCGCATGCCGGACATAAACATTAAAATTTGATTTTATATGAAAGTGAGGGTTTCACTCAAAGTGAAGCCCTCACTTAATAACCATAGGCAAATTATCTTTTGACAACTTTTTTACTATCAAATTTCACCCTGGTTTCTATTTTAAAACCTCCGGCTTAAATTGTTGGTTCGTTGTTGTTTCAATATTTTTGCGCATCAATAATTGAATTAAGAATGAAACATTTTCTTGTGTTAGGTGGTGGTTTTGCAGGTGTTGAAGCGGCTATAAAACTGCGCAAAAAAGGCTACAATGTAACGCTGGTTTCCGACCGCGACTATTTGTTTATATACCCCATTTCAATCTGGATCCCGGTAAAAGGCATCAGTTTCGAAGACAGCAAAATGTCATTGGCCGACCTTCAAAAAAAACATGGATTTAATTTGATTGTTGACAGTGTGGAAAGCATCGACATAAAAAACAAAACTGTAAAACTTCAAAAAGGAGAACAAAGTTACGACTACCTTTTTATAGCATTGGGAATGCACAAAGTAAACTTACGGGGCGATGAAAATACTTTGTCGATTTGCGGAAAACCTGAACAGGCTGTAACTATTGGTGAAGAGCTTGACAAACTTGTGCGGGCAGGCAGAGGTAAAATTGCAATTGGTTTTGGAGGAAATCCAAAAGATGCAAAAGGTTCGGCGGTGCGTGGCGGTCCTGCTTTCGAACTGCTTTTTAATATCAGCACCTGGTTAAAGAAAAAAGGGCTTTCCGATAATTTTGAGTTGAACTTTTTTGCGCCGATGGCCGAACCCGGTAAACGTATGGGCGCAAAAGCGGTGGAAAACCTGGGCAAGTTTTTCAGGCATTACGGAATAAAAGAACATGTTGGAACCAGGATTACAGGTTTCACAAAAAATGAAATACTTTTTGAAAACGGCAACAAACTGGAAAGCGATTTGATAGTTTTTATCGGCGGCGGACGCGGACATTCAGTTTTAAAAGATTCAGGGCTTCCATTAAGTGAAGCCGGATTTGTAAAAACACTTCCAACATGCCAGGTTGAAGGTCATCAGGAAATTTATGCCATTGGCGATTCTGCTGAATTGCTTGGCCCAGCATGGGGTGCAAAACAGGGTCACATGGCCGAAATTATGGCGGACGTTGCAGCTTATAATGTACATCAACAAATTACTGGTTCCGGCAAAACGAAAAGTTATGTCGATAAAGTAAGTATTATTTGTATTATGGACTCCGGCGATGGCGCAGCCTGGGTGGAGCGAACTTCGAAAAAGGAAACCATGATGATGCTCCCGATTGTTGGGCACTGGATTAAAAAAGGATGGGGTTTCTACTATAAAAACTCAAAATTGAAACGGATTCCGAGGGTGCCGGGAATGTAGAAATGCGTGAATGGGAGAATGCAGGAATGCAGAAATAAGAGAAAGGGTGTTTTGTGAGAAATAATCCTGCCTGACTGGACGGGCCGGCAACAATCAATATTGAATTTTTAAGTTGAAGAAAATTTGCATCCAGTGTCTCAAATCTTGTCTTGCTTCTTACTTTAAAAAAGAAAATCTAAAAAAATGAAAATGGAATTTAAAAAATTGGAAATAGAACCTGAAGGAAGTTGGCTGAAACGGACAATTACTTCCCCGCATTTCAAAAAAACGGTTATTTACATTGTAATTGGTGCAGTTGCCGGGTTTGCGTTTACCTATTTTTCTGCTGGTAAACCCTTATCAGAAATAAGTAATGGAGAAATTTTTCAAAGTTTGATAATTGGCGGTTTCTTCGGATTCTTTATCACAAATAGTCCGTGTGCAAGAAACAAATGTTAAGGGGTTTCTTTTTCAGTACTTAAAATCCAGTTTTTTCAAACCTTGCTGAACGTCTTCATTTTTCATAAATAAATTCCATAACAATCCGGAGCGGTAATTTTCTATCATCACAGGAATTGGTCCCTGATCGATTGCCAGATATCGCGGTAAATACCAGTTTTCTGTTTGGCTATAAGCATCATAAGGCCCATAAACTCCAATCAGTGAATCGGCTTCGTTGTACAAATATTTTAAAAATTGCATTGATTCGGTTGGGGTATAAGGAAATGATGACAATGCTGCGGTTGGTGAGATAACTCCAAGATCATTGTCGCCCGGATGATGCCCTGCATATCCTTTCATTGAATAGCTTGAAGTAAGTCCCCACTGCCTTTCTCCATAACCTTTAAAACCTTTTGGATTGTCAAGCGCATATTTATAATGAATTAAAGCATGATTTTGATTCAACTTCCAGTAATCGGCATATTTATCAGTCAACCCTTTTGGATTTAACCCGAGGTAGGAATAATGCGCCCAAAAAAGTGGGCCAACCGGATCTTTATCATGCTCATAATGATCTAATACAGTTCGTAATCCATAATAAACAGTATCGTTTGCAATGGCTCCTCCACGCGCCCAACCTTTATCGTAAACACTTGGTTTTATGGGGTAAGTTGGCGATGAGGCTGCCAAAACGTACATAATCAAACATTCGTTATATCCACCAACGGGGAAATTCATATCCCATCCAAAATTTGGCGACCAGTGCCAGTAGAGTACATCTTCGCCACCTTTTGTGTACCAGTTCCACTCCACTTCTTCCCAAAGTTTTTGAATATCGGCAGCCAGTTTTTGCTCGCTTTCATTTCCGGTTTTGAAATATTCAGAAACGGTTAATAATCCCTGTATAAGAAAAGCTGTTTCAACCAAATCGCCACCATCATCTTTTTTGCTGAAAGGCTGTACTTTGCCGGTTTCGCCATTTATCCAATGCGGCCAGGCCCCGTGAAAACGATCAGCTTTTTCGAGAAAAGCCACGATTTTTTGAAAACGTTGAAAACCTTGTTCGCGTGTTATAAATCCGCGTTCGATACCAACAATTATTGCCATTAAGCCAAATCCTGAACCCCCGGTTGTAATAATGTGTTTATCATTTTGAGGGTAAATATTATCGGTGTGAATACGCTCGCAGGCCAATCCCGAGTTGGGTTCTGCACCATTCCAGAAATACTGAAAAGTTTGATATTGAACCGTGTCCAAAAGTTGTTCATCGGTTAAAACAACAGTACTTTTATTGATGGTTTTATTTTTTGGTAGTGAACAGCCTAAGAATAAAACAATCAAAATAATATAAAATGAATATTTCATGATTTTCAGTTTTAATAAATAAGTGAAGAACATTTTTACAAGGGTATTCCATTTTTAATTAAAAAGACCACCCGGTAAACACCAGGTAGTCTTTTACCAAACTAATCAAACCAAACTATGAATATGGTTGAACCTTTTACTTTTCGTTATCAAAAATTGTTTTTATTTCCGCTTGCGTAAGTGCTTTGTTGAAAATACGCAGTTCATCCATCAAACTTAAATCGGATTTGTGTTCCCATTCCAGAAACCTTGGTGCGCCCGACATTATAGAAAGAATATCGCAGCCAGTCCAGTCGATTCCTCCAAATTCTCCTTGTTTTGCCACTTCGCCATCAATATAAACCACACCTTCGGTTCCCGAAATGGTGAATGCAAAGTGTTTCCAGTTTCCGGTTGTCGGGTCAACGGTTGCTGCAGCTCCGCCATCGAACCAAACATCAGCAGTTCCATTACCGGCATTTAGTTTAAATATTTGAGCAGTTGCGGAACCTTCACGGAAGAACCTAAATCCATTTTTCCGGTTATTTGGTGTATCCGGTTTGTCCGGGTCTGGTGGCCCCATTATTAAAATTCCGGCCCTGTCAGGTACGGCATTTGTCTTCATCCAGAAAGCGGCACTGAATTGATTTCCTTGTAATCCAGCAGTTGGGAACGTAAGATAAGAATCGGTAGCACCTGAATATGCTTTACCTACTTTGCCGGCAGCAAAACCTGGTGTGCCAACCATGGTGGCTTCATTCTGAGAGACATATTCGATAAAATCATCCTCAAACGGCATATAAAAAATCTCACCATCGTATTTTGGTACATAAGTAAAATCTTTACCGGATTCCTCAGTAATAATAGTTTGAATTTCATCCTGTGGGAGTACACGGTTAAAAATGCGCAACTCATCCATTAAACTTAAGTCCGATTTATGATCCCAACCCGAGAACCTTGGTGCGCCCGACATAATAGAAAGAATATCGCTGCCTGTCCAGTCGAGCCCGGTTAAATCACTTTCCTTTACAATTTGTCCGTCAATATAAACAATTGCTTTGGTTGCGGTTATGGTAAATGCCATGTGTACCCAATCGTTAATTGCCGGATCAACATCTGCTGCAGCACCGCCGTCAACCCATGTATCAGCGGTGCCATTGCCAACATTTAATTTAAATCGTTGTTTACCATCGGCATTCTCTCTGAAAAACCGGAATCCGCTTGTACGATTATTTTGTGCTGTCGGATTTGCTTCATCAACTGGTCCCATGACAAGAATTCCTGCACGATCAGGAACTGCATTTATTTTCATCCAGAATATGGCAGAAAATTCGTTGTTCTGAAAATCCTCGGCAGGAAGCGTCAGATAAGATCCAGTTGCTCCTTTGTACGATTTTGAACCTTTAACTTTATCATCTGCAAAACCTGGTGTACCAACAACTGTTGCTAAATTGAAACTTACCATGTTCATGAAAATTCCATCAAAGGGCATGTACAATACCTCGCCCGGATATTTTGGAACATAAGCAGGTACTTTTTCAAAATTTACCTCTTTGCTCGTTGTTTTATTTTCGAGGTCGGTTGCAACAATCGTAAGTTTATGAGTGCCATCCTGAACATTGTTGTAAGTTAAAGTATCAATTATCAATTTTCTGTAATCCCTGAAATCGGTAAAACTTGCTATTTCGGTACCATCGTATAAAACTTTTACCGATTCAAGCTCAATGTCATCCGTTGCTTCAAAATCAATGCTTACTGAAGAAGTTACTTCAGGTAACTGAATTTGAAAACCTTCAACAGGAGTGTTAATTGTAATTACAGGCGCTGTGGCATCTGCTCCCGGATCAACTTTCGAAATTTCATCAATATAGTTTTGACTACATGCATTGATTATTAAAAACCCCAATGCAAGAATTATTAATTTATTATATGTTTTCATTTCAATTATTTTTATTGGATTCCCTCAGCTAATTGCGGTAACTCTGCTACCTGATCTGCAGGAAATGGTATGTACGCTTTATCTATTGTAAAAGTTTTTCCCTCGTGACTGAGTGCTGTTGTATTCTTTGTTCTTACCATGTCATAAAACCGGATTCCCCATTCGGTTGCGAGTTCTGCAAATTTTTCATTCAATACATCGTCCGTTGTAACACTGGACAAACTACTCATTCCTGCACGGGTACGCACTAAATTTACAGCGTCAACTGCACTCAGTGAAGCTGATCCAGTTGCGCCCCGGGTCAGAGCTTCGGCATAAACCAGGAGAATTTCTGCATATCTGATAACAACCATATTTTTATTGCTTCCGGGTGAAGTTCTTCCTGGAATTAATTCAGTAGAAGGTTGGATCCACTTTCCACTTCCGAAACTTAAACGGGGTGAATTGTTAAACGTGTCTCCTTCCCTGTTTTTATTGGTAATCCAATCGGGAATACTACCATATTCATTCCGAAGTTGAGTAATTCCATCGGGAGTGAATAAAACACTTGTCTCCAAACGAACAGTTTCTCCCCTGCCGAGCATAAAGGTTATATACTTCATTGTAGGTTCATAAAATCCCCATCCGGCTTCTGCGCCTGTAATTACAGGTGTCCAGCTTGTAATTCCAAATGGTGCAAATAAATGAGAAAAATTTTCACCTTCACCTGTATTAAAGTCAGAGAACTGGAATTCAAGAATATTTTCGTCGTTTAATTTGCCTGCTTTTTTAAACAGATGGTAGAAATCTGTTGACAGTTGGTATTCACCGGAACTGATAATTGCAGATGCTGCATCGGCAACACCCTGATAATTTTCCATTTCCTGGTATGCCAACGCCTGAATTGCAAAAGCTGTAAACCTGGTTACTCCACCTTTAATATCAGTACGTTTATTCGGATTAATTGCCGGTAAATCAGGTATTGCTGCCGTCATTTCATCAACAATATATTGCATTACTACGGCCTTGTTACTTAACGGAGTGACCTGAATATTATCGAGTTGGTCAATTATAATACTTCCTCCGAAATATTTTGCCAGGTCGAGATACAAAAATGCCCTTATTACCCTGCATTCGGCAATGTATTGATTTGCAAGCGCATCGTTATTGGCAGCAACTCTGTATTTCTCGATTTCCTCCATTGCAGAGAATGTTATCACAATGTCGTTGTAATGTTGTTGCCATACTGAATTGATATTCCAGTGGCTTGCAAAGTATTTGAATTCATCCTGCTCCGTCAATGGAACCTGGTCGCCTGCTGCGTTTATATCATCTCCGCGAAGACCAATGGATATCGGTTCTTCCCAGCCACGGGTATATAATCCCTGGTATGCTCCCAGAAGTGGCAAAATCATGTCCTGACCAATTGTATAATCCACATCACTTGTAAAGGTTTCGTCCTCAAAAGGCGCGTCTAAATTGTCGGTACAACCGAACAAAATTACTGCTAACACCCCAACAAAAAGCAGTAGTGATTTATCTTTAAATTTCTTTATTATTTTCATTTTTCTGGAATTTAAAATTTAATATTTAGTCCGATTGTATAAACAGAGGGTACCGGGTAGAATTGCCGATCGATACCGTCAGGAACTTCCGGATTGAATCCGTTGTACTTAAACAAAGTCAGTGGTTTTTCAGCAGTGACATAAATTCTGGCATTAGGCATATTTTCTCCAAACAATTTCGCTCCGTTAAGATTATATCCCAACTGAATGTTCTGAATTCTGAAATAATCTCCATCCTCCAGGAAATAATCGCTAAAATTCTGATTCCAACCTCGTCTTAAACCAGATGCAGAAGGATATTTATTTGATGTTCCCTCGCCATTCCACACGCCGGTAGCCAGGTCGGCATCAACGTTTGTGTCATTGGTCCAGATAATTTCACCTCTTTTACGGTTCAGAATTTTATTACCGTTCTGCCCCATAATGTTCATCGAAAAATCAATGTTTTTATATGAAAATCCAAATGAACCGCCATAAGTAAAAGTAGGGATATATGAACCTATGATTACTTTGTCTTTATCATCCAGAATCTTGTTGCCATCCTGATCTGCGAACTTTAAGTCTCCCGGAACCAGACCATTATCAACTGCGATAGGATCTCCGTCAATTTCAGCCTGATTTTGATAAACTCCTGCGACTTCATAACCATAAAAAGAAAGCAACGGATCTCCTACCTGCGACCTTTGACGAAATTCAGCCATTCCACCGTTAATATATTGTTGGCCAAAGAGATCAATTACCTCGTTTTTCAATGTTGCAAAGTTGACGCTTACGTGATAATTAAAGTCATCACTTATTTCGTTATTCCATGAAATCACCATTTCCAAACCTGAGTTTCTGATGTCGCCAACATTCCGAAGAATACTACCTGACTGAAGTTTCAAAGCCACAGGAATCGCGGCATTTTCCGTATCACGGATATAATAGTCAGTATCAATACTCAAGCGATTTTTCATGAAATTGGCAGTAAAACCAATGTTTGTTCCGGTAACTGTTTCCCATCCCAAATATCCAAAAGTACTGGTTGTCTGAGTACCGTTAATCTTGGTATCATCAATTGCCAGGAACACCGGGTTAGTAGTATTAGCACCATCCTGTCTGGGTATTTTGTCATTACCTAATTTTCCCCATCCTCCTCTGATTTTTAAGTAGTTAATTATATTTGATTCTTTTAAAAAGTTTTCTTCAGTTAAAACCCAACCAAGTCCAAATGCCGGAAATGTTCCCCATTTTTCCTGGTATTTCGAAGTTCCTTCTTGCCTTACTGTAAAATATGCAATGTATTTGTTGTCATAATTATAGGACAAACGACCAAAATAGGATATCCCATATAATCTTTCGGCATTGTCATCAGAAGTTTTCGAGTCGGCATCAAGTGACTGGCCAATATACCATGAGTTTTCATTTAACGGAATATCACTGGCAGAACCACTTAAAAAATCGTACCACTCGTTCCGGTATGAAGTACCAACCATAGCTGTAAGGTTATGGTTTCCATAACTATTATTGAACGTTAAAGTGTTGTCCCAAAACTGATTTACCTCAGTAGTTCGTGAAGATGATATTGTCGAAACATCTCTATTGGTAGAATTGGTTATGTAATATGGTAAACCTACGTTTCTTGCTTTTAAAAACATCATAGATACGTTGTAGTTGGTTTTAAAAGTAAGTTTATTAGGGATTAAATCAATTTCAGCATAAATTCCCGAAAGCACTTTTCTAATATCCTGTCTGTTGTTGTTAAAATCAAGAGAAATAAATGGATTTTGACCTCCCCGGTAACCCAGAAGCTGAGCGCTTGAATAACGGCTCAGATTTTCAGAACCCGACGCCAAAAGTGCATCATAATTTACATCATCATAAACGGGTAAAATGGGAACTGCATGGTATGCTTCGAACCATGCAGCATCGTTTCCAATATAACGAACCCCATTGCTTACATTGAAATTAACCCCGGTTTTCAGCCAGCTATTTGCCTGATGATCGACTGTTGATCTAATATTCATTCGTTTATAGGAATTATCTGTCTCCAGTAAACCTTCCTGATCAAAATAACTTATTCCCATGGAATACGATGTTTTATCATTTCCTCCCAGAATAGATAAAGAATGATTTTGTTGTCTGGAGTAAGGTTTCATAATCTCGGCATACCAGTCAGTATTTACATTTGGAACATTTGGATTTATTCTGCTTCTGCCATAGCGTTGCATCGCGTTATCAATAAAACTAATATCTGCAGCTGCTCCTGTTTGATTGATGTAACTGACAAACTGTTCTGCATTAGCCATTTGTAAAACATTCTGCGGAACCTGAATACCATAATAGCCTTCATAAGTGATGGATGTTTTGGTATTCAATGAACCTTTTTTGGTGGTGATTAATATTACACCGTTTGCAGCTCTTACACCATAAATTGCTGAAGCTGAAGCATCTTTTAAAACTGAAAGTGTTTCAATATCCGATGGATTCAGAAAATCGATGTTTTCGAAATACATTCCATCTACAACATACAAGGGAGATGAATTACTGCTACCGGGGAATGATCCGACACCCCTGATTCTTACCGTTGGTTCGCTTCCCGGAGCACCCGCACTTACAATTTGAACACCGGCAACTTTTCCCTGCAAAGCCTGCATCGCTTGTCCTGAGGGAGATTTCACCAATTCATCAGATTTAATTGTAATAATGGAAGATGTCAGGTCTTTTACTTTTAACTGGCCATAACCAATTACTACAACTTCCTCTAAACCCACAACATCTTCAACCAATTGCACATTAATACCGGTTTGACCATTCACAGGAATTTCCTGTGTTACAAACCCCATAAAACTAAAAACCAGGGTAGATTGCCCTGATGCTTCCAGCGCAAAGTTACCATCAACATTGGTTACCGTCCCGTTCATTGTTCCTTTTTCAAGAATGGAAACACCAGGTAACCCAAATCCCGTATTATCGATTACCTTTCCTGTGATGCTAATTTTTTCCTGAGCAGTAACAGTAGTAATCAGCAATGCGAGAAGGAAAAAAAGAATAAGTTTTCTCATAGCTTTAAATTTGATTGTTTACAGTTTTTGTTCCTTCATTTCTATTTCAAAATGATATTCACTATTTTTCGAAAAATATCACCTTTTATATAGGAAAGTGTTACATAATTTTTGCAATTATTTATATGATTCACACATTTGCCCGATACAGATAATATGTACAAGCTGTTGATTCGCGGGGAAATAAGAGTCAGAGTTAGACATTTTTGTAGGGTTTTACAACCTGTTATGTCTAACTAACTGCCCTTTTTTAAATCGAACTATTTTGTATTATAAGCATGAATTAAATAAACTGAGCTCTTCAAATTTTCATTTTTAGAAATTTATATGCTCCTCAGTTTTATTCTTTCATATTTTATTAGTTTTAAAAACTCATTTTTAAGAAAGCAAAATTATGGATATCAGGTTTATTAATATAGAGCTCCGCGCGAGACTTAGTAAAATACCAAGTGTCATTTTACTTGCAGTTATTAGTCTGTTTTCGTTAAATGTTGCACATGCTCAAATGGCAGATTCAACTGTAACGATGCTATTTCAGAATAGTTATAAAGTAATTGATGCGATGCGCTTACCGGGAGGGTTTTATCTTGATGCACTGGCTCTAGGTGGTGCAGGCGCAAAACCCGCTGCACTTAACGCCAATGGAGTTGGATTGATTTCATTATGTATTGCCGATTCAATGTACAAAAAAACAGGTGATGGCGTGAATTGGGATGCGAATGCGGAGAGTAAGGCTTTGCAGACAATTGATGAATGGATAAGACTGAAAAATACGCCGGGAGCAACAAATGTAAATGGATTGTTTCATCGTTATTTTAAACCTACCGATGGATCGTGGGTTTGGGTAACCGAGCACAGCACAATTGACAATGCCTTGTTGGCTGCAGGTTTTTTGTTTTGTAAAAATTACTTTCATAACAATTCAGAGATTGTCGAAAAAACTAGCACTTTGCTTAATTCGATGGATTTTACTGCGGCTATTTCAGCTCAGGGTGACAAAATGTATATGATTCTTGATGACAATGGAAATGCATCGGTTCTGGCAAATCCTTTTAATGAATACATGATACTGGCCTGGTTTGCAAAGAATTCGAATCCTTCATTTCCGAGATATGCCAGTGCGCAAACTTATTGGAATAACAAATTCAGTAATGCAAGCAGCCTTCCAAAGTTTAGTTATCCTGACGGGAACGCAACATTAAGCGAATGGACTAATTCAGCCCAACCTTCTTTTCATGTTCAGTTTTGTTTTTATTACTGCAACTATTTTGGAATTAATTCCGATTACATGACCTATTTTAATAATGCAGCAACAGCCGACAAAACCTGGTGGCAAAACAATACAAGTCAACAAATTGCATGGGGTTGTGGTGCGGGGGAAATACCCGGAGGAGGTTATTCTGCAGATGCTGTTAACAAGAATCCCCAAAGGATTGTATCACCACATATACTAATTGGTTTTAGCCCTATTAATGCTGAACTTCGAAATGATTTAATTGCTTTATATGATAATGGTAAGGGAAATGGAATCTATCAAATTCCGGCAACCACCAGGGATTTTATATGGAGATACAAATTAAATGAACCCAACATAAAAACTTCATATGTTCAGGCTGTGGATTTTTCGACCTTTCTATATGGCCTTGCTGCTTTGCCCGAATACCTGGGACCTGAATTTTTTACAAAATACAATGATTTTGATTTCAGTCCGACTACAGCAGTTAACGAATTTAAAATGAATAAAAGTCAGTTGGAAAACTCACCTAACCCATTCAGAAACCAGACTAATATTTCATTCGAAATAACAGAAAAAGCTACGGTAGTACTTGAAATTTACAATTTAAGCGGACAGAAAATTAAACAGTTACTTAACAACGAAATGTCAGCCGGAAAGCACACGGTACAATGGAATGCCCGCAATGAGCATAATATACAAATTGAACCCGGAGTTTATATCTGCCGGATGATGATTGATAACCAGTCACAATTTTCAAAACAAATGCTTGTAATCAAATAATTGAAATGCCCAGGATTTGAATGCGGATTTGTTTAGTCCAATTTCGGCAATAATTTTATTACAGTTCCCGGGTCGTTCAATACAACATAAATAGCGCCATCAGGCCCTGTTTGAACATCACGCACTCGTCCCTGTCCTTTTAATATAACTTCATCGTGTGTTACACGGTCATTTTCAATGTCGAGCAACCTGACTTCTTCATATTTCAATGCACCTACAAGCAACTTATTCTTCCATTTTTTGAATAAATCGCCTGTGTAATAATCTAATCCGCACACAGCAATTGAAGGCCGCCAGTATAATGAAGGTTGTTCCATTCCTGGTTTATGAGTAAATTCAGTTAAAATAGAGCCATCGTAATTTATTCCATAGGAAATTACCGGCCAGCCATAATTTTTCCCGGCTTTAATTAAATTCAATTCATCACCGCCGAATGGGCCATGTTCAGTTGCCCAAACTTCTCCTGTTTCAGGATGGATTGCAATTCCCTGGATGTTTCGGTTACCATATGAATAGATGGATTTTATTGCATTCGCATTATTCACAAATGGGTTGTCGCTGGGTATTGAACCATCTTTATTGATTCGATGGACTTTGCCGTTTGGACGGGTAATATCTTGCGCATCTTCTTTGATTCCGCGTTCACCAATGGCAAAATACAGATATCCGGCAGGGTCAAAGACGATACGGCAACCGTAATGGTGGCGAGTTGTTCTGTACAATTCATGCGGAGCTTCAAAAATAGTTTCTTCGTTTGTCCAGGTATTGTCAACGATTTTTCCCCTAACAATTTTTGTCATTGCACCCGGACGATTTTCACCCTCACTGGCTTTGTCCAACACATGGCTGAAAGCCAGGTAAATCCAACCGTTTTCCTTGTAATCAGGATCAACCGCCACATCCATCAATCCACCCTGACCTTCGTTTAAAACTGCAGGTGTATTTTTAACAGCTTCGGGTTGAAGTTTGCCTTTTATAACTGTCCTAAGTCTGCCTGGTTTTTCTGTAATCAGGGCTGTTGTGGCATCCAAAAAGTCGATAGCCCATGGGATTTCCAGTCCTTCGGCAAATGTTTCAACATTCAATTTATAATCGAGTGTTTCCAACTCTTTTACAAGCGCTGGTTTTACTGCACCACTATTTTTTTCCGAATCGTTAACGTATTTTATTACTGCATTTATTTCATTGTCTT
The DNA here is from genome assembly GCA_041739985.1 of Draconibacterium sp. Lineage (GTDB taxonomy): Bacteria > Bacteroidota > Bacteroidia > Bacteroidales > Prolixibacteraceae > Draconibacterium. Next base: position 249,610 of record JBGSMW010000073.1, read on the forward strand.
TCAAAACCGCTCCATAAGAGGGCATTCCCATATGAGTTATTCCAAATTTGATATTTCTGAATCTGTAACTGTCGGCTGCACCAAATTGCCAGATTCCATCAATCAAACTGCCACTGTTCCCGCCGTTCAAATCGGCTCCATGGCAAGTAGCGCAGTATTGCTGGTAAATAGCAGCTCCGTCAGGTTGTGCACAGGCGCTTAGTTCAAAAAATGAAATTATTACTACCAAATAAATGGCGTTTCTGAAAAACTTAATATTAATCTTCATATCTATGGTTTTAATTCATTATAAAAAGAGAAAAAGTGTTTAAATGTTCAAATGTACCTCAGAAAAGCGTGTTTTAATAGTTTTGGATGAATAATTTTTCAGTTTCAACAATCCCTTTTTCATTTTTCAAAACAGCAAGGAAAATGCCGTTTGCTAAGTTTTTTGTATTGACATGAAAAGTAGAATGTTGAATATTTTTTATTTCCAAAAACTTTTCACCTCGCAAACCCAGCAATTCCATCGAATAAGCTGATGATTTGTAATTCTGAATTTCAACCCGAAAATTGCCGTTTGACGGATTCGGAAATACTTTCATTCCTTTTTCTTTCAAATCGATATTGTTTGAATGAGTTGTATTTACCAACATTACATACATTGCATTTACAGGAAGTGTAATCTGCAGTTCATTACCAATCTGAACCATATCAATCGTTGAAACTGGATATCCTGCAGCGTCAAGTAGCAAAGCCGAGTTAACAACTTCATTTATAATCTTGAGAGTAATCTGTGTATTGGCACATTTCCAGGGCATTCTGCCGGTGTTTTCAATTTTGAAACCCGAAACTTTAGTGTCGCTCACATCGAATTCAGTTGGTGATTCCTTCCATCCCGTTGGCTGATAAACCGTACCAACCTGCACAAGTATTTTCGATGAATTACCGATGCTTTTTTCATCCATCGCCACCAATTGTATTGATGCATAGTCATTTGATGTTTCTATAGTTACATCACTCAATTCGAAAGTGTTCTCTGTGCCTGCAAAACCACAAACTCCTTGTGCAGATGGCGCATCCATAATACAAATGCCATTTTTATAATCCCATTTTAACTGGTTGGTACCCGCTGTTATCTGTTTATTCTGATAATCAATCAAATCCTCAATTTGTGGTGAAACCTTTGAACTGTCTGAATTACCATCATAAATAACTTCAATTTTGCCGGTTAAATGAGCCAGAGGCGAAACCACTGTTTCCTTTGCCGGATTAATCATATCATAGCTGTCGCGGTTTGGGTCGAAGCTGTTTTCCTCACTTATCAACGGCATTTTTCTGTCGTACATCGATTGAAGTTTGCGTTCTTCATGCACAACAGTTTCGCCTTGAGTTATATAACCTTTTCTGTAAAGAAGCGCGTTTGCAGGAAACATTGCCAGCTGACCCGGTGTTGAAATCGTCCAGCGGAACATGGGATGCTGGCCACCCGGGAGGTTTGCCCATGTAAAATATGGGTTCGAATCAAATGCTGACGAAGTTGGTGAAAACCAATAATATGAATCGACTCCGGTTAACGACATAAATGCCGATACAAGAAACGGTCCTTCTGCCTGATATTTATGCGGTAAATTCCAGCCACTCTCGGTAACAAGCATCGGATACCCTTTTACCTGTTTGATATTTACGGGTAATTTATGGGGTTCGAATAAAACAGAATTTCCAACATAATTATCGCCGGGATCAATTCGCCAGCCTGCATTGGGTCCAACGTGGCCGGGATCGAAGTATCGGTTTACAGCCAAAACCTCACACGATGAATTTGCATATCTTTCGGCATCAAAAAGCAGGTTGGCATCTGCAGTTTTCCAGTTGTTGGCATTAATCAGCTGAGGGCAGTGCAAAGAATCTCTGTAATAATCATGTATTTCCTGATAAAAATTCCTTTCTGTTTCGGTAAGAAATTGAATTTGATCGCTCAGGCGTTTCGATTTTCCTCCCGATTGGGTTTGGGTTACCTCCCAAATATGGTACATAGCCAATTCCCCGGCAACCCAGTTGTCTTTTGATTGCGAAGTATTCGACCAGGCAGATTTTACTGCGGCATCCGATCCGTATTTTGCAATTGCCCACAAGTAAAATTTTTTCATAATGATTTTTTCAAACTCAGGTTTTACCGATGAGATAGTCCACCAAAAAAGTCCATCCTCATTTTTTACCTGAATAAGTGCAACAGCGGGGTCATCTTTTAAAGCAACTCCGGTAAAAGGATTTGTTTCGGTATAAAGGTATTTAACCCAGTTTTTGTACGCGTTTTTCAGGGTGTCGCTAAAATACATAACGCCCCACAAATCATCGCTGTTTGAATAACCCGGAATTCCCCAATCTTTGATAGCCGGGTTTCCCATGTGCCCGTTATGCGCCCAAAATGGTGAAATGGTAGAATAAATTCCCTCCTTTTTCATGGCGGCGACCATTCGCCAGATTGCACTTACATCGGCTTTGTCAACATCATTTATATTTGAGCCGGTTGGGTTGATGCTTCCGTGGTAGCGAATCATATTAACACCCATTTTTGCAAGAAAACGTGCAAATTTTGCAAGGTCAGCATCGCTCATATCTTTTGTGCCATCGCCGCCGTTTATGCTCCAAAACCTGATTGGCTCCCCGTTTTCAGTTTGAAATGAATTTCCATCCGGTGAAAGTTGAATAAACCCGTTCTCTCCTGCTGTTTTTTCGTTTAAGTAGCGCAAATCCAGAAGGGCATTATCGGTAAATTTATCGGCGGGATAGCTGAAATTCCAGCCATCTGCCGGATGCTGAGCGTTTGAAAAAGTTAAGTTTAGTATTAGGATTAATGAGATTAATAACTTTAGTTTCATGTACTTTCTATTTATTCAAATGCAGTTTATTCATGGTTTGCAAAATACAAAGTAATAAATAGGATCGTAAAATAAAAACTGTATTTATTTAGCCATTTACTTAAAACAACTCTCAAAACAATTGCTTTTCGTGAAACAAGATAAGGAATGCCGATACAAACCTGCTACTTTATTCAAATTGAATCCAGTCAACTTCTACCGGATTATCATCTTTTGAAACAATAACCAGGTTATGGTTTCCCGGTTTTACATTTGAAATTTTAGATTCAACAATTTTCCAGTCTGAACTTTTTGGCAGCGTGATTTTTGAAAGTAAAGGACCATCAATTTTATCCAAATGAATTTCAAGAATTCCACCGTTTTCTGAACTTGCATTAACTTGAACTGATTTAATTTTTTCGGTTCCGAAATCAACAGAATTGTATTGAATCCAGTCATTCTTTTTATTCATAATCGTTTTCCATCCGTTGAAAGGTTGCAGCGTATCCAGCAAAGCAACTGTTACACTTGAATCACTTTTTACACTGTAACGGTCGATTTCGATTTTTCCGCTTGCGCTGGTCAAACCCACGCCACGAAAGGTCGGAATTACCTTTTGAATTGTTCCGTCGGCATTAAAAAACATACTGTCAACACAGGCCGAGCGATTTTTGTCAAATTTTGGTGAGTATTCATTCTGGTGATAAAACAGGTACCACTGTCCGTCTTTTTCCATAAACGACTGGTGGTTGGTCCAGCAGTTCAGCGGCGACTCGTCCATGATAACACCGGTCATTTTGAAAGGTCCCATCGGACTGTTTCCCATGGCATATTCAAGCCTTTCGATTTTGTTTTCCACATGCGGAAAAGTGAGGTAATAAATGCCGTTACGCTCAAAAGTCCAGGGACCTTCTTTCAGTCCTTTTGCTGGAAGGTCGGGAATTGCCACAGGCTCAGAATCCAGTTCCAGCATGTTTTCCTTCAGTTTAGCCACAAAAATATTTCCCATGGAATAGTATATATAAGCCTGACCGTCTTTGTCGATTAAGATATTCGGGTCAATACCAAAAATACCTTTAATCGGCTCGGGTTGCGGAACGTACGGGCCTTCCGGTTTGTCGGCAATGGCCACGCCAATACCAAAACCTTTTCTTCCGTTCGGACCGGCTATGTTTTTATTGGCCGGAAAATAGAAGTAATATTTGCCGTTTCTTTCAATGCAATCGGGCGCCCACATGCTATACGACATGGAATCGACCCAGGGCACTTTTTCCTGGCTTACAATCACGCCATGGTCTGTCCAATCGGTTAAATTTTCCGAAGAAAAAACATGGTAATCGGCCATGCAGAACCAGTCTTTCCGGAGGTTTTTGCCCTCGGGAGCTTTTATGTCATGCGATGGGAAAAGATATACTTTTCCGTTAAAAACTCTTGCCGACGGGTCGGCTGTAAACTGATCGCGGATGATTGGGTTTTGGGCTGAAAGACTGTTTATTCCAATAACAGCCAGCAATGTGATAATTAATTTACAATTTTTCATTTATTGGTAATTTAGATTGTTGTTGGTTATGATATGTATTTGTTTTGAAATAGAATATTCATTACTTGATTTACCCCTAAATCCCCTAAAGGGGACTTTTGCTGCATACTTACTCTGACGTAGTTCAGAACGGAAGCCCCCTTTAGGGGGAAGGGGGTGAAAAATACGATAATGAATATTTTCCATTAATTACTATTTGATTTTTTGTGCGTATTCAATTAATTCACAATCAGCACCCCTCCGTTTCCGGGAATTGTAAGTTCGATTTCCTGGTTATTGCCCGGTTTTACCGTTGTTACTTTGCCGTTGAGTTGTTCGTCGTCGCTGTACATTTTAATTTCTTTTCCGCTCTGAAACATTGGCAGTTTTGCATTGATTTTCACGGTTTCCTTTTGGGCATTAACGCCGGCAACGTACCATTTATCACCATGACGGCGGGCAATAACCACATATTTTCCGGGATATCCATCAATATATTTCACCTCATCCCAGGTGGTGGGAACCTCTTTCATAAAGTTGATGGCCCATTCCGGTGCGTCGGTAAGGTTGTTGGGAGCGAGCGCAAAATGCTGCACAGCGCTCTGAAACATCACGGCAGTTGCCAGCGCATAAACATCGGAAGTCAATCGTTTTGAACCCCTGTTTGGTGTGTTGTTGGCATTGTAAAACTTATTCAGGGCGCTGCCGCCAAAATCCATGCTGCCCAATGTGTTGCGGATAAACGGGTGCAGACAGGCGTTGAACGCTTCATTGTCGCAGCTTCCTTGTGAGAAATGCAGGTTTTCACTGGCCAGAATAGCTTCGCTGGCGGCGTAATTGGGATACATGCGTTCCCAGCCGCGTGGCAGTGTACATCCGTGGAAAATCACAAGCAACCCGAAATCATTGGCATCGTACAAAATATCTTCGTACTGCTTCATGGTCATCTGTTTGTCGCCACCAAAAAAGTCAACTTTAATGCCACGCACCCCGATGCTTTTCATCCAGGCCATCTCTTTCCGGCGGGTAATGGGGCTTTCCATAATTCCGCGCGGTCCCTGCGGCGCATCGTTCCAGTACCCATTCGAATTGTACCATAAATAGAGTGCCACATTTTTACTTTTTCCGTAATCTGCCAGTTCTTTAATTTTATCGCGCCCGATTTGTGTATCCCACAGCGCATCAACCAAAATTGTCTGATATCCCATGGCAGCGCTGAAATCGATATATTCTTTCTGCACATCGTAAACTGTTGCACCATCCATTTTCATAATCCAGCTCCAGCTTCCCTTGGTGTACTGGTATTTCTGCGATGCTTCGTAACGCGGTTCAACCACGCTGAAAGGAATGGTTGTTTCAACAATTGGAGCCAATGTTTCGCCCAAAGTAAGGGTGCGCCAGGGAGTTTCGCCAGGTGTAACGATACCCGGCGCCGAAGTTCCGTTGCCGTTATTTTCTTCGTCCATCGGAAATCCAATGGTGTATAAACCGTCGGCATGACCAATCAACCGGCTGGCGCAGTAGCGGCTGTCAACACCGGTTTCCGAAACCAACACCCAACCGTTGCCACTCACCTTAAACAAACATGGGAAAGTGTAGCCGTTGCCTTGCCCGTTTTCGCCCATTGGGGCATCGGCAGTGTATGGTATTTCGTAACTCGGCATGGTGCGGGCAAAACCAACCATCGCCTTGCTTTGCGCAGTGAGGAAAGTGGTTGTTCCCTGCGGAAAAACAAAACCTGTGGCCTCCTGATTCACAACACACGAAAAACTTCTGCGCTGCGGATAAACCTTATATTTAAAGGCCACATCGTTATTGCTGACACGAAAAACCACATCAAAAACAGGTCTGTTTTCCTTTAAAAATGAAAACACAGCTTCGTTAGCCACATAATGAACTTTGCTTTGTTTAATGTTGGGCAATTCGTAGGTTTCGTCAATCTTTTTTGAACCGATTGAATCTCTCAACGACAGACCTTGTGTAAAGTCGCCAATATTTGTTTTCAATCCCAGCGGCGACTGCTGCAGAAACTGTTTTCCATTCAGCGTGACATTGTAAAATGGTGTGCCGTTTTCAGCCGACACGCTTACAACAAGCTTTCCATCGGGGCTGGCTACCTGTTTTTCTGCAGCATTTGTAAAACCAACTGCAAAAAGAAACAGAAGGAATAATAAACTGATTTTCATTTTCTTAGGTTTAATCTGATTTATAATTAATTTTAATATATCCGTTTTATGACATGACACCGAAGGTGTCTTATTTTCATAACCTTAGGTCTTTGACCTAAGGACATTGAATCCCATACTCCAACTGCCTGAAAGGCAGAACAAACTCATTCTTTCAGAAAATATCGTTCATCAATATCAATACCGTTTTCAATCAAAAACTGACGATATTCTTCTTCAAAACTTACCTTTTTATGGTGCTCTTTCTGGTTCATAATATAATCAATTATTGTTTGTTTTTCTTTAAGACCATACGTAAATCCGGCAAAACTGACTGCCCACCCTTCAAAATCAGGAAAGTTTGGATTTGTTGACAACCATTTGCTTGAGTACTCCTTTAGCCCTTTCATAAAATCAGACACAGCTATAGTTGGGTGAATATCAACTAACAAATGAATGTGATTAGGCATACCTCCTATACGATACAGTTTACTCTTTTTGTTATTGATAATACCCATGATGTATGCATACAATTCTTTTTCATGTTGTTCTGGTAAAGAATTCTTACTATTCCTGGTTCTAAATACGATATGATATAAAAGTCGTGTATAACTCATCTTTAGATATTTTGTCCAGCCTTTCAGGCAGTTATTCATTTTAGTCTGTCATTCAACAGGTCGTTGACCATGCGGTTATGAAAGTGTTGACTTTTCAAGTCAAAATATTTCTGACCAAATTTAATTTTTTAAAATTCCTTTTTCGTCCGGATTAAACGCCGAAGGTGTTTTACCTTCATAACCTTAGGTCGTTGACCTAAGGAGAAAGAACCCAACGGTTCCTCTGCCTGAAAGGCAGGACTATTTCAATCTTTCAGGAAAAGTCATATACAAAATGATATAAAAGTCGTGTAGAGCTCATCTTTATTTATTTTGTCCTGCCTTTCAGGCAGATGGTTGTTCGTTTCTGTTCTTCCGCAGGTCGTTGATCTGCGGTTATGAAAGTGTTGACTTTTCAAGTCAACAGATTCGTAGTTTATTCATCATTTTATGTTCGATACTTTCTTTTCGTTGTCATGCTTTTGACTCTGTCGATTTTCAATTCAAGCAGAAGTTAGTTCATTTCTGCTTTCACTGCAGGTCGTTGACCATGCGGTTATGAATCCCGATCCCGATAGCTATCGGGATCGGAAGACTTTTCAAGTCAATAGATTTTTTAGGTCTCACTCCGGTAATCATTTTAATCGATATCTGAAATTTTGTCGTTGATGCGGAAGTAATCGAAATCGGCATAGCCGCCTGTATTTTTGGTGGCGTAGTTGAATAATCCGAAACGATAACCCATAAAATGCTCCATCAGCGTGTATTCCATTTTAAGCTCACCACCAATCACTTTCCATGTTTTGCCATCGAGACTGTAGAAAAACCGCGCAACATCGATTCTGTCGCGGAAGTTGCACTCAATTTTCAGGTAAACATCGTTTTGTGTCAGTGGAATGCTTTCCAGTTCAGTGGGAGTGTCGGTTTTGTTGCTTACCATAAAAATGTATTTTTTACCATCATCAATTTTAACACCCACCTGTCCAAACTTGCGCTGGAAAACAGTTAATCCGGCAAAGTCGCCCTCTTTCAAATTTGATGCATCAAGTTTTGTAATACCTGAACTTACAGGTCCGAAAGTGCGCTGTGTCAATGTATTTCTTGATTTCAGAAAAAGACTGTCGATTCGTCCGGTTTTTAGTCGCAAAAATCCTTTTCGTTCGCTTACCGACCACAGTGAATTATCGGGATTGTGGTTCCACTGCCAAACCAGCGGCAGCGCAGGTTCGCCTTTTTTGCGGTCGAACTCATCAGAATTTACAATTCCGGGAATCAGCCCTTTGCTCGCGGGCAAATCAAGTGTTTCGGGCACTTTTCCGTCAACACCAATCACCGGCCAGTCATCTTCCCATGTCATGGGCACGATATACGGAATACGGCCCACCGAACCAAAATCGCGGAACAGGTAGGCAAACCACTTTCCGTCGGGCGTGTCAACAATGCCGCCCTGGGCAACACCCAAATCCTGAAATGCAACTTTTCCTTCCCATGGACCGGTTATTTTATCGGCGCGGTGAACCACCACCGTACGCATTCCGCCTCGTGGCCACGCAATGGTAAACAGGTAGTATTTGCCTTTCACCTTAAAAATCTGCGAACCTTCGCCCAAACCCACATTTTGTCCGAGAGGTGCGTTTGCATCTTCAATCAAAACCCTTTCGGTTCCTTCCTTTACGCCCGTGAGGTCGTCTTTTAATTCAATTATCCGCAGTTTTCTGACACCCCAAATCATGTAAATTTTCCCGTCATCATCGAATAAAATGGTATTGTCGTGGTACGAAGGCGCAAAAGTGATTCTTTCCCACGGACCTTTTTCGATATCTTTGGTTTTATAGACATAGGTTTTGTTTGTCGTTTGTGCAAAAGTGGAAACATAAAAAATTCCCTTCTGATAATTGATACAGCTTGCCCACGTGCCTTTTCCGTAGGTACTTTTTCCATTTACAAGGTTCATCGCATCCACATTTGCCAGCGTGTCGTAGGCATAATTGATGATTGTCCAGTTCACCAGGTCTTTCGATTTCATGATGGGTACGCCGGGAGCCATGTGCATGGTGGTGCTGCTCATGTAATACGAATCGCCCACGCGAATCATCGACATATCAGGAACGTCGGCATGGATGATTGGGTTTTGCGCCTTGATTATACTAAACGAGAAACAAAAAATCACGATTAAAAACCGATAATAACCAACTGATTTCGTTTTCATAAAAATTGTATTTATTAATAATTTCATCTTTTTTAAAATTTATTCAAATTAACGTTTTGCACCTTGCCGAAGGCGGGGCTTTCGAAGCACCAACTGTCAAGCTACGATTAATGTTTATTCGGAGCCGAATAGTGTCTGCCACCACGAACGCCCCGCTCTTGGCAAGGTGCTGTTAGTACCAGTTATTTTTTCTTCTGTCTCAGGAAACCACCAGCCTTCGTGTTTATGTTTATATTCTTTTCCTCTGTCGTCAATAATTTTTATTTCGCAAGTAAATGGATTTTCGCTGTATCTGTTGTCACCTGCACATGGTCTCGTTTTTAGTAAGTCAAATTCTATTGTCATTGTCGCACTACTTACAAAATCCATTGTCGACCCACTGTTTTTAACAAGGTCAGGAAACCATTTATTCCAATTTTCAATTGAGCCGCGAATTGTTTCGGTAAGTAATAAGTCTGGGCTTGCAGTGTTTTTTAGAATATCAACTTCTAGTCGATTTAAGTTTGTCTTGCGAGCTTGTTTTAATAAATGTCCAAGGAAATAGTCGTCACCAATGTAATTCATTAAGCTAATGAAGGAATGCCCGAAGTTGTGTGAAACACTTTTTAATGGTTTATGACTTGTCATTATTTATTTCTTTGTAAACTTCTTCAAAATGTAATTACATGCGTCATTCTCGTCTGTGAAGTTTTGAATCGAATGCTTTTCTCCTCTTTCTCTATAATAAACTTCATATTCTATTGTGTACTTCCCTCTTTTCATAGTCAACGACACTTTATCGTTGTCGTCTGTCGAACCATAAAGTCCGTGCAGATAATATTGGTCTGCTGGAATTTTCAATTCTGTTAATTTATTGTGGAGTTCTTTGATTGTCATTATACTTGGTACTAACTATCTTATAATACTGTCCCTATTGTTTTTAGTTTTTAAATCAATCCGTAATCACATCAATTTCAGCATACCCAATCCTGGTGTTGTTTTCGGTGTTTTTCAATGCCCGAAGTTTAATGTAGCGGGCTGGAACAGCTTCAAAAGTTTTCGTTTGCCACAAAGGATTGTTTTTGATATTGGAGAATTCGCCTTCGCTGGCTTTTTTCCAGTTTTTACTATCCGTCGAAATGTAAAATTCGTAATGTGTAATTGTACTGGGTTGCCATGAATTCTGCTCGGGATAGTATTTAAATCCGCTCAGCGTTAATGCTGCACCAAGGTCAATCACCAGGTCAACCGGAAGTTTTGTTTCATCGCCGTGGCGCCAGGCTGTAGCCAGATTTCCATCCAAAATACGATAAGCTTTTTCATCTTCAATCCCCACAATTTTCCAGTCTTTCCGTGGAAGTCCGAATTCCTCAACCGTTGCAGCACTGCTTTTACCCGATGACGGTTCATGCGAAATGGCACTTATTTTCACTTTTCCTTCGGTTTGAAAAAGGCCGTTGTATTTTTCCGATTCTTTGGTTGCTTCTGAACCGTCGAGTGTATAATAAATCTCCGATTCGGCATCAGCCGGAATAATGCTGATTTCTCCAGCCTGATTTCTAATGATGGTTGGTTCAGTCAGGATTTGAGGAGCATTGTAAACACCAACATTCGAAATCAGTGGACACGCTTTTGAATCAGTAATATTGAAACGGAGTTTTGTTGCCGTAACCGTTGGGAAGCGCAAAATGCGTTTGTAACCGATGGTTGTGGCTTTTGCCAGTTCCTGCCAATTTCCTTCAACTTCGGCTTCAATTGTAAAAGCTTTCACCCGTTGTCCCAGGCGAATGTATTCCTGTGCCAAAAAACGGTTGAAAGTGGTAGGCTTTCCAAAATCGATGGTGAGTGAAGCTGTTTTTACCTCATCGTCGGTTGCCCAGTAAGTATCATTTTTTTCGTCGATTGCATTGGAAGCACCGAATTTCCGGCTGTTTCCGCGGGTATCTGAAGCTTCTGCCTTTGCATTTTTCACCAGGTTTTCGGCAAATGCGTCTTTTACTGCGTGGGCCAAATCAAGTGCGGCTTTTTCGTCGTTCGGATGAATCAAACCGTTGGGCATTATAGGGAAGTTAAGCAGAAAAGTTGCGTTTCTCCCCACAGAATTATAGTAAGTATCCAACAACTGAGGAAGTTTTTTCACTTTTGAATCTTCACCCGGATGGTAAAACCACTCAGGACGAATGGAAGTGTTCACTTCGCCCGGAACCCAAGAATCTCCGTTTTCGACACCGTAATGCAGCATTTCAAAAGGCACATCGCCAGTGGCATTCAGCAAACTCCAGTTGGTTTCTCCAATCCAGCCGCCTTCGGTTCCCACCCAGCGTAAATCGGCACGGTCGCCGCCATCGTTCCAGATTACAATGTTGGGCTGCAATTCGCGAACAAGTTTGTAGGTATTTTTCCAGTCGTAGTAAGTTGTGCGGTCGATTTTACGGTTTTCGTTGGCGCCGCCGTACCAGCCGGTTCCGCCGTTGGCGCCATCGTACCACACTTCAAAAATATCACCATAATTTGTCAGAAGTTCGGTTAACTGGTTTCTGAAATAAGTGATATATTCAGGTTTTCCGTAATCAGCGTGGTTTCTGTCCCACGGCGAAAGGTAAATTCCGAGTTTCAATCCATATTCTTTGCAGGCATCAGCCAGTTCGCGAATCACATCGCCTTTTCCATCTTTCCACGGCGCATTTTTTACCGAATATTCGGTGTATGCCGAAGGCCACAGACAAAAACCGCAATGGTGCTTTGCCGTAACGATAATCCCTTTCATTCCTGCCTCTTTGCAAATCCGTGCCCATTGCCGGGCATCCAGTTCGGTTGGATTAAACAGGCTGACATCTTCATCGCCAAAACCCCACGACTGGTCGGTGTATGTATTTAATGAAAAATGGATAAACGCATAATATTCCATTTCCTGCCAGCGCATTTGGTCTTCTGTGGGTACGGGGCCAAATGCAGCGGGTGCCTCTACTTTGTTGCAGCTAACACCGATAAATAAAAGAGAGAGAATTGTCCCGAAAAAAAGGTTTCGTTTCATAATGTAAGTTTTAAAGTTTAGTCAATTAATACCTTTTTAGTGACTGTATTATTTTCATCATCCTGAATGCGAATAAGATATAAACCTTTATTCAACTGACCCACATTCATCTTAAACGATTGGTCTTCTGAAACATCGGATTGCACAATTACGCCAACACTGTTGAACAGCAATACTTTGTACGGAGCTTTATCATAGTCGATATTCAACACACTGGTTGCCGGATTCGGGTAAACATTCAAGGTTCTTTCACTGATTTCGGCATTGCCAACCGGAATTTCAGGATTGAAAATTGCCTCTGGTCCAAAAGCTTCTGCCTTGCTGCCATCTTCAGCCATTAAATTTCCGGGGAAATACGAAACCGAAATATAATCGCCTTTGGTAACATTTTTACTCAATGTCAGTATTACCGCGTTTGGATTTTCCGGGTCGGGTTGAATTGTATTAAGGCCAACTGTACTGTTTGAAAAGAATTTAAAATTGCTTCTTTTCAGCGAACCACTTTGAATTGGTTTATCAAATTCAAGTTTCACTGAATTTAAGCCCATTAATTTTGTACTCACCAATTCAGGTCCTTTTAACCGGGCATTGTTTTCATTCAAAACAAAAACAGAGTCTTTATTTGATTTCAGACACGGAATTGTAAAAACTTTCACTGTGTCGCCAAAAGCTACTTCAATTTCATAATCGCCATAATAGGCCTTGAATTCCAACGGGTTTTCACCTGTAATTTCTGAATCGAAATTGGTCGCCCATTTCTTTTGGGTATAATATAAAAGCGTGTCGGCAGCGAGTTTTGGTTTGTGCTTTGCATCAAAAAAGCCTGTGTTTTCGCGCCATGCACCATCATCACTCAAACCCCAGCTTATCATTCCTGTAATCGAAGGGTGAGAAAAAGCGATTGTGAGCACCTTTACAAAGTCATCAACCTGTTGTTTTTGTGTAAGATTTGTTCCCCAGTCGTACTCTGTAAATCGAATTGGCAACCCTGCTTCGGCAACTATATTTACATTTTTCACCAGTTCATCCACATTCGGGCGACAGCAATCCCAAAAATGAGCCTGCATTCCAACACCTGTAACCGGACCGCCCATTGCCTTAATTTGCTTAATCAGGTCGCGGTATTCTTTCGCCTGCCCCCAGTTGTATTCCACATTGTAATCGTTAATAAACAGTTCGGCATCGGGGTCGGCAGAACGCGCCCATTTAAAGCAGTTCCAAAGTATTGAATCACCCACGTTATTCCGAAGCGAATCGGCATGGTTGGTTAAAGGTTCATTAATTACGTCATACTCTTTAACAATTCCTTTGTAGCGGGTTACTTCACGAATTACCCTCATTTTGCAGGTATCGGTAATTGCCTGCGGCGTAGGAAGTCTCCGCACCCAACCAGGAGTTGAATGGTCATCATCACCACCCCAAAGCAGCGTGTGTGCCCGCAAATCCCAACCTACTTTTTGGGTCCACCGGACAGCATTTTCAAAATTGGTATAGTTGGGTGTAGTATGTTGCGGTTGAATTCCGCTCCATTTGAATGAATTGCCTGTTACACCATAGTTGAAATATTTGTACATGGCAGCCTGCATCCACTGTTCCTTGCTGGCAACTGTATTTACATCCGGGTCAAAATAACCTGTTTCTGTTGTGTAGTAATTTCCGTCAGCAGTGGTAAGCGCAGTACCCCCGCAATTAATCCGTAGAATATTCGCGCCTCCGATTTCGTCGATAATTATTCCTTTAATGGCTGCATTATCTTTTGAGGCATTCAACTCAATACTTATATAAGTATCGTTAACCATGATAGTTACACTTGTATCAACAGCAATATTTTTCCCTCCGGCTGCAGCAAAAACATCATAATTATCCAAAAATAACTGCCCATTTACAGTTACATCAAATAACCTTGCGTTTGTGGCGCTGGCATAAATTTCTGCAAATTTCAGCGTTACCTTGTATTCTTTCCCTTTCTCAACAGGAATAGCGTACGCTAAAATTTTATTCCAGCGTTCCGTTTTGTAAATTTCCTTATCTGTTTTTGCCTGAATTGTACTCGTTGTGCTGTAACTGTTTCCCATATTTGCTGAACCTTCGTAGAAATCAAAAGCAATCCCAAACGGATATTCGTGCTTTTTCATTCGTACCGAAACATCGCCAGTAAATGGCTGTCCGTTTTTATCCACTATTTGTATTCCAAAATCGCCTTTTCTTAATGTGTCAATCCGTTCCTGTGCCTTATTGTACCAGGCTGCGTATGACTGTGCATTTGTTATTTCAGCAAATGAAAGCAATGCGATTAGTATGATTAATACAATTTTTAGATTTTTTACTTTCATAATAGAATTTAGTTTTTGATGATTTTTCATTTTTTCCCGCTTTCTTTTATTCTGATAACTGTCAGCGACATTGGCGGAGCAGCATATTCGAATGATTTGGCAACTTCAATTGAGGAGGTAACCGGTATAATTTTTTGAAGGTTTTCAAAAGTGTTTTCGTCACCTGGCAGCCCACTCAAAACAGTTTGTTCGGCTTGCGCAGCTATCTTACCAAATTTGCCCAGATTTACCTTCATGGTTTTGCCGGTGTTGCTGTAATTCACCATTTTCAGGATGATATCGCCGGTTTTACTGTCCTGCACGCACGAGGCAGCCAAAGTGGTATCGGCTTCGTTTTTCGAGATTACCTTGTCAAACCAATAATCTCCCTGGTTGGTCATGAACATTTTTTGAACATGATAATTGGGGGTTAGCAGTATATTTACATTGTCGAAGAAAATCATGTCGGTGGTCCACTGCGTGAAACCTTTTTTTGCCAGTAACGGAGCGTACGATGCCAGGTGAACCACATCGCCGTTGCGTTCGAGCCCGGTCAAATACGCGGCTTCGGCAATCGCATTTTTCAACTTGTTTCCCCACGAAGCGTATTCTCCCAGATAAACTTTCGACGAACTCCTCGGATATTTGTCGTAACGATGCACGTTGGCCATCAGCCACTCGGGTTGAACGTAATAGTGCTCATCTACCATCTGCAATTTCAACTCTTCTGCAATTTTCCAACCTTTTTCAAAATCCTCACCACTGTGGAACGGGCCAACCGTTCCAATCACTGTAATTTCAGGGTGTTTGGCTTTTACAGCTTCGTAAATTTCCCTGAAACGTTCCTCAAATTCGGGGGTGATTTTGTCCTCGTTCCCCACGCCAATGTATTCGAGGTTAAAAGATTCGGGGTGACCGGCAGCAGCGCGTTTTGCTCCCCAAACAGAAGTTGCAGGTCCGTTCGCCCATTCAATCAAGTCCAACACTTCCTGAATGTATTCATCCATTTCATCGCCTGGGATTGCTTTCTGTCCGGTTCCGCCAATGCGCCAGGTTCCGCCCGAATTCTGACAGCTTACCGCTGCCGGAACAACCGGAAGTGGTTTGGCACCAATATCTTCGCAAAATTGAAAGTATTCGAAATAACCCAAACCGGCAGTCTGGTGGTAACCCCAAATGTTCCGCTGTGCCTTTCGTTGCTCAACCAGACCAATTGTATTTTTCCAGCGGTACATGTTTCCAAGTCCGTCTCCGTGAACAAGACATCCACCGGGGAAGCGGATAAACGCGGGTTTCATGTCCGCCAGTTTTTGAGCCAGGTCGGCCCGTAAACCGTTGGGGCGGTTTTTAAATGTCTTTTCAGGAAAAAGCGAAATCATATCGAGCGCCAGAGTACCAGGAGTTTTTGCAAGAACTACCAGCATTGCACTGTCACACTCAGCGTTCGCATTTAATGTGACTGAATATTTTTGCCAGTCATTTGAGGAAGTAAAAACTGTATTTCGGGCCAGAATTTCGCCTTTGCGATTTTCAAGGCTAATCGTTAACTCCACCGGATTTTCAGAGAGTTGTTTTGCAAACAAAGAGAAATTATAATTTTCCACTTTGTTTACTACAATTCCATCGAAACCTGAGTTTTTAATTCCTACTCCCGATTCGCCCTTAAATTGTTCGTAACTACCAACAAACTCCACAGTTAAAACCATGTAATGCGGGTTATTTGGGTGAACAGGCGTTGTGGTTTCAATACTTATTTTGCCATATGAATAACCCGGACTAATGTATTCCCAGGATGAAAATGGATTCCATTCGCGTCGTTCGGTTGGATTGTATTCAAATGAACGGTTTTGCACCAGTTCAGCGTACAATCCGCCATCAGCTGAATAGTTGATATCTTCGAAAAACAATCCGAACAAATCGGGGCTGATTGGTTTGCCGGCTTTGGCAGTTTGAGCCTCCAATGTTGCCGGAACAAAAAAACAAATCAACAGAATAACAGCAGCTTGTACTTTACTATTTTTTCGATTCTGCTTCATAATTATTTCCAAAGGTTAAAATCTAAAATATTGGGCTAAAGCCCCTTATTTAACTGGTTTTGACTAACCCCAGCCTTAAGGCTGGGGAAAATCATCGCCTTCTCAGACCCGGACTTTAGTCCAAAGAACAACCCTTATTCAGGCACAGCATTATTTGCCGAAGTAGAGTACAATCCAAGTAAACAACCGGTAAAACCTCCGGCCACGTCGGTTGAAAGAATATCGCCCGAAACAGTGTCACCCAAGTTCACAAAGTCGGTTCCGTTGGTAGAGTAACTGAACTGGTAATCATCGCCATTTGCCGCCATTTGCAAACGAACCGATTTGCTGAGGTCGATTTTGGCGCTGGCCACAATTTTCGATTCAACCTCGCGGCTCCTGAATTTACCCTGGGTTCTTTCCAACAAAATGTAATAATCGGCTCCCTTTTTTGTGATGCCAAAAACATAGTTGAACCGTTCGCTTTGCAGCGCCACAATTCCGGCCAGGTCTTTTTCTGATTCGGGTTTGTAATTGATGGTTGCCGCAAACGAAAATGTTTTGTGCATCTGCCTGTAAAACAAAGTCGAAGTAGGTTTTACTTCCTTAATATTGGTTTGGAAAGGTTTTATCTGTAAGCCATTTTTGGTTACCGAAATAAAATCTTCGCGCGGGCCACGTAATCCAATCCAGCGGTAATCCAGATTTTCAGCACTAAAATCATCTTTAAACGTGAAGTTGCCGTTGGGGAAAAATCCGTCTTTTCCGGTTTTGTTTTCGTTTACACCTTTGGGCATTTTCAGTTTTGGTTCCATCGGAACCAGGCCGTTTTCGAAAACCGGAAATTCACCCGACCAGTCCACCGGCAAAATAAAAGTTTCGCGGCCGGTGTTCACGCGTTGTTTGTCGTTCGGACGGATGGCAAGGAAAACGCCATAATATTTTTCGTTATCGGGACCTAATACCAGGTCGGCGTGACCAGCCCAGTCCACTTTATTTTCCCGTTCTTTTGGAAAATGACGTTGCGTGAGAATCGGGTTACTTGGCGCAGGCGTGTAAGGGCCTTTTGGGTTGTCGCTCACAAAAATCACTTCGCTGTGCCAGTCGCCGGTGCCACCTTCAGCACACATCAGGTAATATTTTCCATTTTTTTTGTAAATGTGCGGAGCCTCAATCCAGATGGGTTTTTTCGAAAGGTCAACACCGCCATCCACGATAATTTTGTCGGTTCCGGGAATTACTTTGTCGGTTGCAACATCATACTCCCAGATTTTAATTACCCTGTGACCGTTGTACAACTCCTTTCCACGGTCGGGTGCATCGTTATGAATTACATACCCTTTTCCGTTATCGTCGAAGAAAAGGGAAGGGTCGATTCCGTTGAAATCCAGTTTTATCACATCGCTCCAGCCTTTTAACGGGTTTTTTGTTTTTACCACCATATTTCCGATGCCTCCTGATATCTGCGTGGTAATCATGTAAAAGGTGTCGTTGTTCTTGTTATACAAAATCTGCGGTGCATAAATACCGGCACTGATTCCGCAATCGGGCACAATTAATTGCGATTTCCGGTCGAGTACGTGGCCAATTTGTGTCCAGTTTACCAAATCTTTTGAATGAAAAATCGGTACTCCGGGAAACATGGCAAACGATGAGCAAACTACATAATAATCGTCGCCTTTGCGTGTAATCGACGGGTCAGGATAACAACCCTGCAAAATCGGGTTATAAAACTCATCCGGCTTCAGCGGAAAATCGTTGTAAACTTTGTCGTTACCCTCGTACACAAAACTGGTAAATACTGGCGAATTGGTTGCCTGACTAAAAACTGTTAGCGAAAACAGGGCTGTAAAAGCCGCCGTCAGAAAGATTGTTTTTCCTTTGGAAGTACTGATTGTGAATTGAATTTTTTTCATCGTTTATAATTATTTGATTTTTTATTACTTGCTTCGAAAAGTATCTTTTAACTGAATTTTCTCAGAACATAATTTGCTTAATCGATTTTAAAAACCACAGCAGTTGCAAACGGCATTTCGGTAGGACAAGTAATTACAAGTCCATCAGCTTCCTGTTTCCATGTCAGTTTACCTTCGTGCCCCAGCAGTTTAACCCTTTTAACCGGGTTGTCCAGATTTTTTGCATCCTTGCCGAGCGACTTTATTTTCAATTGTTTTCCAGGTTCAGGCACTGTCATACAAAATGCGTAAAGCGCGTTATTTTTGCCAACTGTAAAACGAAAATCCTGAGTTTCAAATTTGAAATCCGCATGGCGACGTTCCAGTTTTCCACCGGGAAGCATTTTCAATTTGCCATCAACAATTTCTCCTTCTCCGGGTACTTTCCATGCGTGACTTCCGTAAACTGCTTCTCCGTTGCGGCGCATCCAAACGCCAACTTCTTTCAACATTTTTTGGCTGCCTTCGTCAAGCGAACCATCGGGCAACAGCGAAATACAAAGGGCAGCATTACCATCACGGGCAATTGCTTCAATAATATAGCGAATCATCATGCCAGCATCGTAGGTAAAGTTGGGTGCGTAAAACCAATCGCCCACCGGAGCTTCTGCAATCCAGGGCTGGTCGGTCTTTATATTGGCCGGAACGCCAAATTCTTCGGTATTCACTGTACCATTGGTTTTGTGCCGGAATTTTACAATACTGAACGTATTCACTTCACCGCGTTTTTTGAGCGTACGGTTGTAATAATCGGCCATCACCCGCGGCATGGCATCGGCTTTGATTCCTGTGCCGGTTCCATTACCTGTAAACGGACCTTGCACCGTTCCATCGGTATAAATAAAATCGGGGTCGTAATGTTCCACTACGTCCATCATGCGCAAAGCCCACTCTGTAGTGTACCATCTGGCATATTCCAGATGGTTTGTAAAAATGCCTGCCGGTGGAGGCGACCAACCCGATTCTGCAGCTTTTATCACGCCTTTGTACTCGCGCAGGTCGATGCCATAAAGCAGGCGTGGGTCGTAACCTTCCCACCATTTTCCCTTGCCGTCGGCCAGTGTGAGGTTTCCATCGTAGGGTACGCCAGCTTTATCGCCTTCTTTGTCGCTGCCAAAAGCGGTTTGCCACCACCACCAGGTATATTCGTGATGAAAAGTTACCCCATAATGCATACCATTGGCGCGACAAGCTTTAGCCCATTCGCCTAACAAGTCGCGTTTCGGGCCAATATTCACCGAATTCCACGGGTGATATTTTGAGTTCCACAAGTCGTAGTTGTCGTGGTGAACGCCTTGAATCATCAGAAAGCGGGCACCAGCATCTTCGTAAATTTTGGTGAGTTTTTCGGGGTCGAGCTTAGTAGGGTTCCAGTCGCGTAGTACTTCCTTGTAGCCTGTTTCCGAAGGATGGCCATACCTTTTCAGATGGTTATCGTAAGCCAAACCGGGTTTGTAGAGGTTTCGTGCATACCAGTCGCCACTTTCGCCAGCAGACTGCGGGCCAAAGTGAACCCAGATACCAAATTTTGCCTCGCGCAACCATGCGGGTTCACCGGGATAATTTTTTTCTATAGACTCCCAGGTTGGCTCAAACGGTCCTGCAGCAATTGGAATATCCAGAATCATTTCAGGGAACGTTTTCCAGTCGCCCATTTCAACACTGTTTAAAGGTTGCTTTGCCGGAATTTCAGGAAATGGCGGAAGCACCTTATTTTGGGCATTCAAACCCAATGATATGGCAATTATTACAATACAAGCAGTTACAATTCGCTTCATCATCTTTCTTTGAAAATCTATTGCAAATTTTTCTTTTCAACTTTCCAAACTGTTGATTTGGAAAGCTCGCATGGGTTTCCGGAAAACAATTTCCCGGCAACATTATCTCCCTTTAATTGCCATTTGAACCATGCAGTTGCCACTTTGGCAAACTCGCCGCCATGAGGCTGGCTGTAAGTGCCACCATGACCAACGTCCATATTGGCAACAAATACCGGAACATGGTTAATCCGACTAAAGTCGTCCATCCCGTTTTTGTAAGCGATATCCGACTCTCCCCCAAGTAAATAAAGAGTCGGGGTGTGCAGTTTTGCCAGATGGTCTTTTGTTAACGCTGGCATTCCCGGCATTCCTCCGCCATTACCGATGATACCACTGTTGCAAACCACAGCTGTTGTAACGCGTGAATCGGGCGCTGTTTCAAGGGTTTGCAAACCACCACACGACATACCGCTGACAGCAATTTTCGAAACGTCAATTTTATTGTACAATGCGCTTGTTTTATCGCTGTTTTGGACAAGAGCCCAGTCAATGGCATCAAGCAACTGCGATGAAGTTGAACGGCCACCGCCGCGCTGCCCTTCCTGAGGCATTGGCCCGATGGCAATCACCAAAAACCCGTGCGATGCCACTTCCGACAAGAAATTGATATGCTCCCAAGGCGAATTGGCACAGGCTCCGTTGCCCCAGACAATGATTGGCAACTTGTTTTTTTCGCCGAAAACGCTTAAATCTTTTGGACGGAAAATCGTATGCGTTGTCAGTGATGCGTCAGTGTACATGATGGCACTATAATCACCTGTGCCGCCATCTTCAACAACTCTTGAAGTTGCTGTTTGAGTTGTACCTGCGTCCTGAGCTGACAATGAATAATTAAAACCGGTTCCGGCAATTGCCAAAACGGCTACGCACAAACGAAATAATCTGCTGAATTTTTTCATCTCATTATAATTGTTAATTTTTAAAGGTATTCGATGTAACTCGCTTATAATGATTCATCTGTGTGATAAAATCTTGTAATGCTCGTTTCATGTTATTTATTATAAGTTATTGAATATCTAAGTACAATAAATGTTTAAATGTCGTATTTCATTTTATAAATTACCCCTATCCCGAAATTTCGGGACCCTAAAGGGGACTTCTTGTATCTACTACCATTTCAAATAGTTGCTGTCCAAAAGCCCCTTCAGGGGTTTGGGGTAAAAAACGCGAAAATAAATAGTTCTCATTGCTTATTTGAATTGCCACCAATCAAAATTGAACAATTGCCCATCGCCACTTTTGAATACAAAACAGAGGTCGTGAACGCCTTTTGTTTTTTTCACTTTACACGATTGAACCGACCAGTTTTGCAAACCTCCGGTGCTTTTCACTTCGCAAACGCCCAATAGTTCACCATCAATACTTCCAAGGCGAATTTCGATTTGGCCACCAGTCGATTCAGAAGCCACATTTGCTTCAAATTTTTTAGCGCCTTTGCCAAAATCAACGCTGCGGACTTTGATGTAATCGCCGTTATCAATTTTGGTAACGAAAACACCTGTTTTGCTGTCGCCTGCAGTCTTCAAGCCTTCGCTCCAGGCAATGGTTTCGGCTTCAATTTTTTTGAAAGGGTTCAAACTGGAAACGCCTTGTTTCACGCCTTCTTTGGTTGGAATGATGAGTGGAATGCTGCCATCGGCGTTGTATGTGAATTGCTCCACGCTAACCGAACGCTTAAAGCCCTGACCCTTCGACAAATCCTGGTCGTGATAAAAGATATACGAGTTTCCTTTGAAGTCGATGATACCCGCGTGGTTTGTAAACGCCAAATGAGGTGCGCGTTCCATAATATTTCCCTTGTAAATCCATGGGCCTTCGGGCGAGGTGGCTGTTGAATAAGCAATGTACTCAGGAATCCCTACTGCAGCGTACACCATGTACCAGAGACTGTTACGTTTGTATAGCCAGGGCCCTTCGGTGTAAGTTGTACCCGGTTTTCCATCGCGGCCTTCTTTGGAGCTAAAAGCTTGAGCTGTCATATCTATCGAAACAATTCCGTTCTCACCAACATTTCGGTCGTACGAAACCATATCTTCATTCAACTTTACGTACCACAATTTGGGGTTTCCCCAATACAAATAAGCCTGACCTTTGTCGTCAATGGCCACAGTCGGGTCAATGTCCTGCCAAACATGGTCGCTATCGACAAGACGTTTTCCGATTGGGTCAATGAACGGACCGGTTGGAGAGTCGGAAACCAACACTGCAATACCCTCGCCATGAATGGGAACATACAGGTAGAATTTGCCGTTCCGCGCGATACATTGCGGCGCCCAGGCCCCGTTTGTTTTGTCCATCCAGGTAAAGTTTTTCAACGAAGCAATTGCTCCATGGTCGGTCCAGTTCACCATATCAGTTGTTGAATAACAACGCCAATCGTACATAGTGAAAAAGTTTTTCACGGTTTCATCCTCATCGTGCGATGTGTACAGGTAAACCGTGCCATCGTGCACCATCGGCGCCGGGTCGGCGGTGTAATAGGTTTGTGCGATGGGGTTTTGGGCACTACAAGCAAAGGTAGCTGCAATGAAAATCAGGATAAATATTTGTTTTTTCATATGATTAAAATAGTTTTTATTATTAAGGTAATCCCGATAATTATCGGGAGAACTCGCTTGTTATCATCCTTCTGTGTGTAATAAATTTTACATGCTCGTTTCATTAATTCAATTTAAGCGGTTGTTGTAATCATAATCGACCAAATTGGTGAGAAATATAGATGTGATAATTAAATCTTTACAACTTATTTTACTTTATTAATTTCAAAACTTTTTCTGTTTCTATTGTCCCATCAGACATCAACTTTTTCACCACGAACACACCATTCATGTTTTCAATACTATTCACCTTGTGCCCCGTAATTAAATAGTATTCGGTTGAAACTACAGTTGCTTCAGGATTGCGAAGTTTTTCAATACCTGTTATCGGGCTGACAGTTCCGGAGATTGCCAAAGTTTTCGTGAATGCACCGGTTGAAGTAACAGTGAGATTTCCAGTGTTCGGGTTTTTTGTTAGCCCCGCTTTCATCCGAACATAAACGTTAGTCCCTGCAACCTTTCCATTGTTTTGCATCAGGGTTACCTTCGATAAAAAAGATTGCGTGCTGTCTAACGAAACCTCAAAACCAGCAGGTGCAGTAATTGTTATGCTGGTTGTGAGTATATCGCCTGAAACAACAAGGGTTTGACATGCGGATGGGCCTGAACCCAGTTTATATTGAAAATCTTTGAGTTCTTTGGTTTCAACTCCTTGCATGTCCCTTGCATATACAACCGGCGGATCGTACTCACTGGAGTTGGAGAGAAACACAGAGTCGATCACAAAAGAATTGTTCCCGTTTGACCAAAACCCAGCAATGTAGATATGTCCGGGATTTAGCATCGAACCATCGTTCTTCTTCGCCTGATCTAAAACAACAACTATCTGTTTGTTACTTCCAAATCTGTATGAAGCAGGCGACCCCCAATAGCTACTGCCATCGTATATGTTGAAAGCCACATCGGCGGTATTGGCACTGCCCAATTTTGCCACAATGTATTTGTAGTCCGATAAATCAATTCCATCGAACTGCCATCCGCCAAATCCCCATTGACCTGTTTTAAGGGTTTTGGTGATTTCATTAAAAGTACCATTCTCCCAAATATCAGGATTGAACAAGGCATTGGTCAGCGGGAATGTCGAGGAGGTTACTTTTAAGGTAAGTTCCTTTTTTGTTCCTTTGGAATCGGTGTAAGAAATATTAATGGTTGCATGACCATCTTTCAGAGCAAAAATACGACCCCGCACAACTTGTACCACCTCAGGATTATCAACTGTAACTTGAGCAACGGAACCAACATTTTCGACATGCCCATCAGCAAAAACAGCGTTAACTTTTAACCCAACTGAGCTTTTATTCAGAACCGAAATCACAGAATCACCGCTGATTTTCAAATCTGTCATTGTCAAATAATCTTCAGTAACTCCATCTAATCCATATTCACTGGCATAATCCTGATACCATTTATAAATTGGAGTTGGACATGCTTCAGGGTCAGTCAGAAAATCAACAATATCGGCAGGAGCGTTAGGATTTCCATACTGAGCCAAAAGATGAGGACTGGTAAAAAGCAACCAACTCACATTGCCACAATCATCGGCAATTTTTTGGAAATTAGCACCAAATCCTTCACCTCCGGCAGTTCCGGTAATGTCTTTACCCCACGATTTTCCATGCCTTTCGGGAGCCCAGTCCATTTCGGTAACAATAACAGGGGCAAAATCGGCTACCGGTTGAACCTGGTTTTCCCATCCACGCTGGAAAGCTTCGTATCCGTTACCACTGTTAAACCAACCCGGATAAACGTGTACTGCATAACCTATATTCTGGCCTTCGATAGGGTTTGTAGCATATCCGGCATATAACGATTGATAGCCCAGCCCGGGAATCCAAAGAATATTATCGGCACTTGTCCTGATGACATCAACCATGGTTTGAAAAAAGGTTTTCAGGTTATCGAAATGCCCTTGTGTACCTGCTCCGTAAGTTCCGTCTGTGCCTAAAATATCTATGGGTTCATTGGCCAACTCGAACATGATGTTGGAGTCATTCATTAACTTCGGATGTTTGGCAACAATGCCCCAAACTTTAATCAAATATTCATGATAATCATCTCCAATCCCAATTTTTTCCGGACTTACACCCGGGGGACGCATAACAACATATAAACCTTTCGAAACGGCATACTCGGCCATGGGAACAAAAACTTCGTCGAGGTACTTCCTGAAACGGGTTTCGTTGAAACAGTTGTGTGCCTCGTGGTATTTAGGAGTACAGCCGGGCGTATTGCTCCAGTAGGGATCCATGTGCAAGCGAATGAAGTTCATTTTCCATCCGGCTGCCAATATTTTATCAATAATTCCCTTGTTGTATGCTAAACAGGCACTCACGTTGTAATTGTTCCACTTAGAATTTTCCTCGTTAAACCAGGGCGAATAGGTTTGCGCGAAACCGTGCAGATTAATGATATGCCCATGACTATCTTTCAAATAGCGGCCTTCAACATGAAGTTTGGGCATTGGCATTCCTTCCCAGGCATAAACATTATTGATTTGAAAGAAAACAGTTATGAATACGAATACTGAAAATAAAAATTTCTTCATTTTAATATGTTTTTGATTTTGAAGTTTGCTTACATGTTTTTCCATTGTTTCTTAAATTTCCTTTTTCTTCACAAGACGTATGTAATAAACCGCCCCGGCAGTGTTTCCGGCCAAAGCCTGAAATTTCACCCTGATTTGTTTTTTATCTTTTACCATCGAATCGGGAATTTCATAATTCACCTCCTGAAACTTACTCTGGTTCCAGCGACCAGTGTTGTCTTCGGTTACCAGTTTTTCATCATCAATGTAAATATCGAATTTCTGGTTTCCCCACTCGGCACCCCAGTAACGAACCAATAGGCTTAAACCGTTTTCGGAATTGGTTGTCATGTTATAGCTGAAATATCCTTCGTTGCGGGCATCGCGCCAGAATTCATCCTGAAAATTTCCTGTGTTCGATTTCATTTTTTCCATCTGGTGGTCGGCTTCGGGCTGCTGTTCGCCGGGAGCCACAAAATCGATCGTTCGTTTCTGAAGTTCCATCCTTTCATTTTCCACAATTGCCAGCGAATCGATATAATTTATATACTGCGATTCGGTCAGCCACATCCAGTAAATCATGTACCGCGAATCGTGAATCCTGTAAAACGGTTCCAGTTCAATATTCGCCTTGTTCACCATATTAAGCGAAGCTGTAAATGTGAGTGGTTTATCTTTAACGGGGGTGAGTTTCCCTGCAATGTAATCCAAACTATTTTCAATGATAATCGGGGCTTTGTCAACCGGAAGCCGCTCTCCGCCTGCAATGTGCGCCCATCGGCCATCATCGGCAACCAGTCCTTTTAAATCTTCAGTTCCGGTTTTGGCACCAAGCAAAATGGGGCCGTGCATGATAGCAATGTAATTGGGAACATTCGGCATTTTTTCGATTGTATTGTGCATCGGCAGCAAAATCTGAATCTCATCACCTTTCTTCCAGTTTCGTTCGACAGCCACATACGACGAAGGTTTGGCACCAATTTCAACAGGTTTTCCGTTGACCGAAATTTTCAGCGCTCCTTCTTTTACCCAAAACGGATAACGAACCATCAGTTTAAACTTTCCAGTTCCTTCTGTAATTTTCAGCCTTGTTATTTCTTCATTTGGAAACTGAGTTTCCTGTACCAACTTTATCCCTTTTTCGCGCCATTTGAGTTCCGAAGCCACAAACAGGTTCAGAAACAATGAATCATTCTGGTGGGTGTAGATAAAATGGCTGTACTTTCCGTGGTTTTCCATTCCGCTTCCCACACAACACCACATGGCTTCGTTGGGCTGCGAATAAACCCGGTAATGTCTTGGACGTGCCGGGGTAAAATATACGAAACCGCCGTGTTCAGGGTGCTGGGTCGAAAGAATGTGGTTGTACATCGTGCGTTCGTAATAATCGGCATATTTTGCCTGTGGATTAACACGAAACAAATCTTCTGTAAGTTTCATCATATTATATGAGTTACAGGTTTCGGGACCTTCCACATCGTTTATAAAATCGGTACACGAAGCTACGCTTGGGAAAAATTCGCGGCGACTGTTTCCGCCAAAAGCCAGCGAGCGTGTCCCGGTAACAGTTTCCCAAAAGAAACTTCCGGCTTTGGCATATTCCTCATCATGCGAAAGCTCTGCAATGCGCTGAAACCCGACTGCTTTCGGAACTTGTGTATTGGCGTGTTTGTTATCGAGATTATCATTTCCGGCGGCCATGGCATCCAGCAACATCTGGTGCGAAAACCGTTTGGCCGCAACCATGTATTTTTCGTCGCCTGTCATCTGATAAGCATCGGCAAATGTTTCATTCATTCCGCCATGTTCAATGTCGAGCATCTGTTGCATCTTCTGGTCGGTTAATTCCGAAGTAATATTGATTCCCCAGTCGCAGAATTTTAGGAAAATGTCTTTTGCGTCTTCATTTCCGGCATAAAGCCAGGCATCGCGCAGGCCCGAATACAGTTTATGCACATTGTACCACGGAACCCACGCCGCGCGGTAAGCTGCAAAATCGCCTTTTTGAAAAGTGCTCCAGATTTGTTTGCTGTTGGGTGCGCCACCCACATATCCTTTTCCCCATCCGGGATTGTTTTTTCCGTTGGCTTCCTGACATGCTTTCAATTCCGAAAGCATGTATTCCATGCGTTTTTTGCACTCGGCATTGCCGGTTGAAGCATAATTTATGGCCAGCGCCGACAAATAATGACCACCGACATGTCCGTCGAGCCCAGCCCAGTTGGGATACAATTTTGCTTTTTCGGATAACCCGGCTTCTTTGCGGAAAGGTGCAATCAAACGATCAATATCATATTCCAGCAAAACATGAATATTGAGGTCTTGGGCATGTTTAAACGGCCCGTCCAACAATTTCACATCGGCTAAAGGGAATTCGTTGGGGTAGAGTTTTTCCTGTGCCATAACCATCTGAATTAGTGCAAAACTAAAAATGGAAATAGCAAACAGAAAATGATTTATTTTAGTGATATTGAAAGACATTGTATTCTATTTTAAATCTTTATTTATTAGTGATTTCAACTTATGCAGCCAGTTTTAAACAATCTTGTATTATTAAAAATTAACCATCGTACCCCTTAAAACAACAGGTTGCAGGTTTCCAAATCCCCTTCCCGACCGTGCCGGAGATTTGGGTTCGATGGTGACTCTTACCTCATTGTTTTGTTCTGTAAACTTACAAATAATGGTTTCGGAGCCAAGTGTTTCTTCCACAAAACGACCGGTTATTTCCAGCGTTTTCTCTTCGGTCCATGTGTATTGAGATGCCACTTTTATCGCAGGCTTCAAAATCGTATAATTTGCATCGACTGATTTGGAAAAATTACTGCGCGGAGGCGCCAGAAGCGAAGCCGATAAAGTATTCGAAACCTGCCACTCTTTTGCACCGGTTTTGATTGACGAAACTGCATTTTCTCTTTTGATGGCAAAAGTGCAGACGTCATCGTTAAACGATAAATAAACCGACTGAATTTTGTTGTCGTTTTCTGAAAGGATAAATTCCTTTCCCGAAACTGTCTTTTCAAAACCAGGTTCAACAGATTTTTCAAACCCGGGACTGATATTTAAAGCGGCTGCCTTTTTTGTCAGTTCTTCCAGTGTTGCGGGAGCCGGCGCCAGTGGTTTGTCTGATTTTATGGCCGGAATCAGGAAATTGTGCATCAGGTCGAGTTGTTTTTGCGTGTTGGAATTATTGGCTGTGAATACAACAATCGCGTCTTTATCGGGAATTAGCACCACAAACTGCCCGGCCATTCCATCCAACCTCACCGTGTTGTTTTTGCCACGCCACATTTGGTAAGCATACCCTTGTCCCCAGTCGCTCAAACTTCTTTTTTCTTCAGGTTCATCCGAATTTTTAATCTGA
This sequence comes from Draconibacterium sp., assembly GCA_041739985.1. Taxonomy (GTDB): domain Bacteria; phylum Bacteroidota; class Bacteroidia; order Bacteroidales; family Prolixibacteraceae; genus Draconibacterium. The sequence goes on from JBGSMW010000073.1 coordinate 278,539, forward strand.
AAAGAAGTTGCCTCTTTTACCCATTCTTTCGGAATTAACTGTTTGCCGTTCCACACGCCGCCATTTAACAGCAACTGGCCAAATTTTGCCAGGTCTTCGGTGCGAAGCCGCAAACCAATCATTCCCATGGTAATTCCCTGCGGATTCAGGTCCCAGTCGATTCCGCGGATTCCCAGCGGTTTGAAAATGCGTGGTAACAGATAATCAAAAACAGTTTCGCCGGTAACTTGCTGAACAATGGCTGAAAGCATAAAAGTGGCCATGTTGTTGTATTTAAAAACCGTGCCCGGTTTATACTTTGGTTCTGTCGAAATAAAATGAGTCATCCAGTCGCCGCCTACACCCCACGCACTTGGTTCTGGGTCCTGTCCGGCCGACATGGTCAGCAGGTCTTTCACCGTCATCTCTTTCATGAAATCGCTGATGGAGTCGGGCAATGAATACGGGAAGAAGGTGATGATTTTGTCAGTCACTTTCAGCCTGTTTTCAGCAACCGCCAGACCGACTGCAGTTGCGGTAAAAGTTTTGCTTGCCGAAAACATAATGTGTTTATATTCAGGTCCGTAGGGTTTCCACCAACCTTCGGCAATAATTTTCCCATGCCGGAGCATCATAAAACTGTGGTTTTCAAGTCCGCTGGTATCGCAGGCATTTAAAAACTGCATGATTCCTTCAGAAGAAACGCCTTCCTGTTCTGGTGTACTTCGCTGAAATTTTTCCGTTCCCTGGGCTGCCACCTGTATTTGAAAAAACAGTGTGGTTATAGCTAATGTGATAGTGAGATACAGTGCTTTCATAATTCTTTGTTTAAATATTTTTCTCCATTTTACCCCCGGCCCCTAAAGGGGAGCAAGACAAGTCCCCTTTAGTAGTTTTAGGAGTAATTCGATTGAAGAATTTCTAACTAACATTTATTTCAATTTTTCTATTTCACTCCCTGCAGTTCCAACATTTTTTTAGCATACCGTTTTCCCAATTCGCGGTAACCGGCGGCGCTGAAATGCAGGTTATCAGGCCCGTCGGCGCAGCCAGCCGAAGAAATTACATACGAATTTGGCAGCGTTTGCGGCAGTGTAGCCATGATTTGATTAAATCCTGCACAGATTCCCTGCTGGTCGGCATGAACAGTTTCGCCGGCAAGCAGCGGTACATTTTTCGGATTGAGATTCAGGTCTTTCATCAGGCTATCGTAAACGCCCTTTACTTTTCGTGTCCAAAGACTGTCGTTCGAATTCGATTCGCCCTGGTGCAGCAAAATGCCTTTTATAACACCATCTTTCTGAGCCAGTTTTGCCATTTCAACCAAACTTCCGTATGGATTTCCGTCGTATTCCTTTATCATTCCCTTCATCCAGCCGGGAGCAGTTTCGGTGTAAGTCTGGTAGTTCTCCTTATCAAAAAGTTCGATTTTGCAGCCACCAATGGCAACCACAATCACGCCCACTTTTACATTTTCAGGCAATTTTTCAACCATTGTTCTACCGAAATAATCAGCCGGGCCAAGATTTGTTCTGCAACGGCACAACGGTGGAACCGCCGGATACCAGTTGCCTTTTGTGCGGCCAAGATTGGCGCAATCAACCGAAGCCATAACCTGAAAACGCGGATTGACAGTTGAATCCTGCAATTCAGCCCGTTCAGCACCTTCCATATTCGACTGTCCGATACACAGATAGATTTGAAAATTGGGGTCCTGTGCAAAAATATTTCCTCCTGCAATCAGCAGTAAAGAGAAAAGTATAATTCCGGTAATCTTTTTCATTTGATTTATAGTTTTAATTGGTTATTCCTTTTTTTCATTTGCCCATGCTTCGCCTTCGGGTGTCAGTCTCCACCTGAAATAATTATCTATAACTGTCAGCGACTCAGCGCTGGGAACCGATCCCGATTTTGGTGTCTGACTAAAAAACATTACTTCGGGATTTTCATCACTGAAGGCATTCCAAAACGGCAAACCCTCACTATTTGGGTCACCAAATTTGGCAAAGTTGGTCCAGTACGTCACAATGGCTTCCGAAATTTCGTGGTCCGATTTCGTGATTTCAAGATTTGATTTATCAAGATGGCCAAAAACATAGGCTACCTCCTGTCCGTGTGGCGAACCATAACCAAAGCGTGGTGAATCTTCCGGGTATTCAGGGTGCTGGTCGAAATAATACAACCAGGCTTTTGATTTGCCCTGTTTTGCCTGCAAACGCGCCCAGCTCCAGGTGTGCCAACCAAAAGCTGCATCGCGGGAAAGGTCGCGGGCAGTTTTAGGCACGGTGGTTTCCGTTACAGGATAGGCAACCAGCAAAGAATCAGCGTATTTACCATATCTCTCTTTTACCGATTGGATAAATTCTACCGGATTTTGTGTCCGTGTAAAACTTGCGCCCTCATCGGAGTTGTAACCCACCAAAACCGGTGTATCATTAAAATTTCCACCTTCATACATCCTGATTTGATTGTCGGGGAGCATATACCCATCGGTAATTGGCCAGCCGCCACCCATTCCCATTCCCAGCGGAAGTTTGTCAGCCGGAATGGCACGCAGTTCGGCTATTGATTTTACGTTCAGTTTTTCGGCATAAGCCACACCATCCGCTTCAGCATCGGCAAGGGTCTTCATGTTTTCGCCAGGGTAGGTGATTTTTCGTGTTGGTCCAAATGAGCCACCGCTTTGCGAAATAGCGCCATGAAATAATCCTTTTGCAAGTGGTGAGGCACACAACATGCTCACCGAAATTCCTCCGGCTGATTCACCAAAAATGGTCACCTTATTTGGGTCGCCGCCAAAAGCAGCAATGTTTTTCTGAATCCACTGCAAACCGGCAATCTGGTCGAGCAAACCGTAATTTCCTGAAACATGGTTAGGGTTTTCGGCACTCAATTCAGGATGGGCCAGAAATCCAAGCTGTCCGACTCTGTAGGCAATGCTAACATATACAACGCCTTTTTTTGCAAGCTTTTCTCCGGTATAAACCGGCTCGGCAGTTGAGCCAAAACTAAAACCGCCACCATAAATCCATACCAGCACCGGCAGTTTTTCTTTTGCTGATTTTGCCGGAGTCCAGATATTCAGGTACAGGCAATCTTCACTTTTTCCTGAAGGTGGGTTTCCACCCTGAAAAGCAGCCGGAGCATATTCAGCAGCCATTTTTACAGTATCCCATTTGGTTGCAGGTTGCGGGGCTTTCCAGCGCAAATCGCCAACCGGAGGTGCAGCAAACGGAATTCCTTTAAAAACCCGCAAACTGTCTTCGATGGTTCCCTGAACAATGCCCAGTTCGGTTTTTACCTGGTTGGGCTCCAGTTTTGTACAGGAATAAATACCCAACAACAGAATTGCAGCCAATAGTAAGTTTATCCTTTTCATTCTTAAATTCTTTTAATTTTTATTTTTTCCAAAGGTTCGGGAGAAATCTGTAATACAGCAAATGGCGCCAGGTAGCCCAGTCGTGGCCGCCATGACCGCCCACATAATATTCGTGTTCAATGTTGTGTTTTTCCAGGGCTTCGTGCAAAACCAGACAACGTTGTCCCATAAAACCCTTTGCTTCTTCAGTTCCCTGACCTACAAAAAGATAATCTACTTTTTCATTCACTTTGGGGTCGTTTAAAAACTTTGCCAGCGTAGTTTCTGCATTTGTGTCACCAGCACTGAGAATGCCAAAATTAGCAAACAAATCGAGCGAACGAAAACCGACAAAAATGCTGTGCCGGCCACCCATCGACAAACCTGAAATAGCCCTGCCCTTGGGTGATTGAAGCGTGCTGTAAGTTTCATCAACCAACGGAACTACATGATTCCGCATTTCCTTTTCAAAAATATCGAAAGTCAGTTCGGTATGTTGCGGATGGTTGCGATGAATTACCTGGTTGTTGGGAATGACAATAATCATGGGTTCAGCTTTACCTTCTGCAAGCAGGTTGTCCATGATAAAATTCACCCTGCCGTCAAAAACCCAGTTGGATGGGAGTTCACCACTTCCACCGAGCAAGTACAAAACTGGATATTTTTTCTTCGGATTATAACCGGGAGGCGTGTAAACGTAAAGTTCGCGTTCACCTTTTGTTACTTCGGAATGATAAACATGGCGGGATACGGTTCCGTGCGGAACATTCCGCGCATCGTAATATGCAGGTCCATCGCCATGTACAATCAGTTCACTGTATGGTGGCATTGCTGTAAAAGCTGCGTAAGTATTGCTGGGGTCCGGTATCTGAACTCCATCGACATTAAAATGATAGGCGTACATATCGGGTTTGAGCGGCCCGATTGTGAGTGTCCAGATTCCATCGTCGCCTTTTGTAAACGGAAGCGGCTCTCTGCCCAGGTTATTGGCTGTGTAGATTGCCCCTGTTGGTAAAACAACTTTTTGCGCATTGGGCACTTTCAACCGGAAAGTAACCGTATGGTCGTCGTGTACCTCAGGCGAATTTAAAGGAGCGCTGAATGGATTCAGGCCTTCTGTATTTTTTTGCGGATTGAAATCGAGATTGACATTGGCCTGCTGCGCCCTTATTCCAAATGGAACTGCCAAAAGAAATACTACGATATAAATCAAATGTTTTTTCATAAAATCGATGCTGTTTATTAGTTATTGTTTGTCATATTTCTATTTAAAAACCCTCGATGCAAAATCGTGCAGCGATTTCCGCCAGACCTGCCATTCATGGTCGCCGGGGAAAGAATTGAATTCAACTTCGAGTCCATTTTTCTTCATTGTTTCCACCGCTTTTTTTGTGTGTTCAATACGCATATCCTGCTCGCCACAGGAAATGTAAAACAAATTGAGCTTTTTGTTGAACTCAGCCGATTTGGAAAGCAACCCGGGAATTTCTTTTTCGGCATCGAAACCGCTTCCTGAAGTTCTGATTCCTCCAAAAATTCCGGAGCTGAAAATGCCCACTGAACCAAAAACATCAATACTTTCGAGCCCGACATAAAACGATTGTCCACCACCCATTGATAATCCACAAATGGCGCGATTTTTTGGCTCAGTCAGGGTTCTGTAATTTTCATCGATAAACGGAACAATGTTTTGTGTCATCTCCTTTTTAAAAGCGGCCATTCCTTCACTGCTGTAGCCCCCGCCACCGGCACGCACATTTCCGTTGGCAATCACCACAATCATCGGTTTGGCTTTACTTTCAGCAATTAAGTTATCCAGAATGATATCGATTTTTCCCTGATTTACCCAGCCTGTTTCATCTTCGCCACCACCATGCTGAATATAAACCACTGGATATTTTTCACCGGCATTCACATCATAACCCGGAGGGGTATAAACAAACAGCCTGCGCCAGTTATTTGTAACCTTTGAGAAATAGTATTTTGAGCTGATGGCTCCATGAGGAACGTCTTTTACTTCATAAAAATCAGCCCCTTTTTCGGGAATGTCGATGGCACTTGCCATTTTTCCGGTACCATAAAACGACTGACTGGCCGGGTCGGCAACCGATACATCGTCAATCACCAGGAAATAGTAGTGAAAACCCGGCACAATGGGTTCGGTGCGAACCGACCAAACACCGTTGGAATCTTTTAGCATATCGTACTTTTTCCCCAGGTCAATCTGCAGTTTCTGCGCATTGGGCGCCTTTACCTGAAAAACCACACTGTTATCGGGCATGATGCACGGGCACTGGTTCTGACTGATGTTTGTCGGTGCAGGAATTGAGTTTTCCACGAACTGAGCTTTGACAAATCCAATTGAAAATGTGGATAGAAACACCGATAAAGTGACCGTAGCTAACGATTTCATTGTTGCCATTATCTTCATTTTAATTTATTTACTTCTCTTATCTGATGTTCTATAAAGTTTAGATTGCTTCGCGTTGCTCGCAATGACGAGCCTTTAAAAAGATATTCAGGAGGAAGGTTGGCGG
>JBGSMW010000080.1:0-10912 GCA_041739985.1 Draconibacterium sp.
CGTGTGGTTGCAATCCTAACTGTTCAAAAAGAATTTAATATGTTGAACGAGGATGTATTGACGAAATCCGGACAGGGAGATGTGCATGAGAAAATTGTATTTTTTAATTATTAATAACACAAGTTTAAATAAAGAATTTACTACATTCGCAAAACAGGGTAGAATATAAAACCCCGATTATTGCGGAGCCATATAACCTGAGATGTGTTAACAGGCCTTATAACCAAAAATTCAATAAAATCATTTTTATGATTTTAACCTTAAAAAAGATACAACACAAAGGAGCAGAGCGCATTGGCGTTTCCTTTCCTTATTCTTTTGAGGTTAACGAAAAAATTAAATCGCTGGGCGCGGTATATAGCTCAACCCTGCGTTGCTGGTACCTTGATTATAATGCCGCTAATTACCATTTGCTGCAAAAGAACTTTGAAAACCTGATAATTGAAAACCCAAAACCGGAGTATGCAAAAACAGTACAGGTGGCCGGCGCTGATAGCCGTGACCTTCCACCCATAGTTACCCTGGAAAAAACTGTTGAAAGCACAGTATCCTTGGCAACGAAATTCCCTGAAAAAGCCAATGAAAAGCCGATAAAGGGACATAAAGCGGAAAATAGTTCTCTTGCACAAAAACTGCATTTGCAATTGCACGAAAACATTGGAAAATACTGGGTATTCAGTATGAATTACCATTTTGCTGTGAGCAAAGAACTGCTGTTGGTTAAAGGGATTTACTGGAACAAACAGCAAAAAGTGATGGCTGCTGCCATGGAGAAAAACGGGTTATCAAAAAAAGGAAGTGTGTATAACCTTCGCCATAGCTTTGCAACCCATCTGCTTGAAGCAGGGACTGATATACGCTACACACAGCAATTATTAGGTCATTCAAGTATAAAAACCACGATGATATACACACATGTAAGCAGCAAAGAAGTAGCACGAATCCAAAGTCCGCTCGACAGATTGACAATGAAAACCGAAATTATAATAGATGATAAAAATGACAATAAAGTGGAATAACTTCGTGATATTACATAGTTATGCAAAATATTAATCAAACAAAAATGGAAGAGCTAATAAATAGATTATTAAGTGGAGAAGGCAAACTCAGTCTTCTTTTATTGGAAGCTAAAGAATATGCAGAGAACTCAAAAGATGAGAGATTTATAGAATTTATTGATGATGAACTAAACGGATATATAGGAAAGGAAATCCCAGAATATAGGAGGATAAATGCGGAAATTGTTGGGGACATACAAGATTCATTTGGACGATTTTTACATCAACAATACCCACTAGACTTTTCAAAAATTTCTGACCAAATTGGATTTGATATTTCAACCACGGTATCACCTGATGGCATTAGTTTCATCGAAAACAATTTAGAAAGTTTGACGAAGGTTCTTGTTCTAAAAAAAATGCCCGGAGGACAAGTAAGTCTGCTGAATGATATTCTGAAATATAATAATCCTGGTTATATCCTTACAGCTGCATATTATCGCTTTGGAAAGGCATCACTTCAATATATCTTAGACAAAGTTCGGCAGGAACTTATTATTGGATTAAAAAAGATTCAAAAATCACAAAAGCCCGTAGAAAGCTTTAGCATGCCTGTTATGAATTTGGATAAAGCAATTTCAGTTTTTGTTACTTATGCTTGGGGTGGAGAGGATTTCAATGATTTGATTATTTCTTTCGTAGATTTTCTTAGGAAGGAAAAAGGATACAACGCCTCAATGGACAGAAGGAAATCCCAAGAAGAAACATCAACAAACTTTAATCGAATGATGATTGAAGGAATTCAAAACTCAGACAAAGTAATTGTTGTACTTACAGAAAAATACAAAAAAAAGGCAGATGCATTTGAAGGAGGTGTTGGCACCGAATACCAATTAATTCTTGAGGAAATAAAAACAAATACAAACAAATTCGTTTTTGTTGCTTTTGGAGACGTTGAATTTGATACGATAACGCCAACTGGTATAAAAGGACGAGGAATTATAGATTTAAAGAAAGACCAAGATGATGATTTTAATAGTTTGATTTCCAAATTAAATAGTCAAAACATAATCGAATTTAGTGAGGTAAAAGAAACTTTAGCTGAAGTTAAAAAGAAGAAAATAAAGCCGTTCAAATTATAAAAATACTTTGCATAACAAAAAATATATGATAATTGCCGTTTTCGTGCAAACTTGTTGTATTTCAGCCCGCAACAGAGGCGGTGCGGCTCGACAGGAAAGCAACCCGCAATCGGCAACTACATATATTTCCGAACGTTGTGCTTAATACTGAATGACTAAAGTACTTCATAAATGCTTAATTGATTAAATAAAAAAATGGTTCATAAACAATAATTTATAAATTACAAATGAGAATTTATTAAAATTTTATTCAAGATTGACAGCATGGAACCAATTGTAAAAACCATTTCACTAATCTTAACCCAAAACTGCAATTTAGCTTGCACATATTGCTATGAATACAATAAATTCAAAGGTGAAATGTCATTTGATACAGCAATTAATATCGTAGAAAAATTTCTTACCAACCCAAGTAATGATTATGATGAATGTTTAATAGAATTTTATGGGGGTGAGCCTTTTTTGAATTTTTCATTAATGAAAAATATTTGTGAATATGTTTGGTCGAAGAGGTGGAAAAAATCCTACATGTTTTTTGCGACAACAAATGGTACTTTAATTCATGGAGAAGTTCGTAATTGGTTAATGAATAATAAGAATAAATTTCATGTTGCATTAAGCTTGGATGGTACTAAAGAAATGCAAGACATTAATAGGTCAAAATCATTTTCAAAAATCGATTTAAATTTTCTTAAAGAGACTTGGCCCGATTTAGAAGTAAAGATGACCATATCCAAAGAAACTTTACCCAATCTGGCAGAAGGTGTTATATTTTTACATTCGTTAGATTTTAATATTCGGAACAATCTTGCATATGGGATTGATTGGACTGAAAAAGAGTACATCGTGATTTTAGCTCATGAATTAAAAAAAATGATCGATTATTATTTGGAACATCCAGAAGTAAAACCTTGTAGTTTAATGAATTTAAAAATTGAAGATATGGGATATTCAGAGAAAAAGTGGTGCAGGGTCGGAACTCACATTGTTGTTTATGATGTTGATGGCAAAAATTATCCATGTCATGGCTTTTTACCTTCTGCAATCGGAAAGGACAAAGCTGAAAATTCACGTACATTTAATTTTGATTTAAATAAAAACTTATTAGATAAAAAATGCAAGGATTGTTTTTTGTATAATTTATGTTCAACTTGTTATGCTGTGAATTATAAAGAATCCGATAATATTGCAACCAGAAATCTGCAACACTGTGATTTCAATAAGGTTCGAGCATTAGCCAACACATTTTTACAAGCAAAAAAAATTTTGGCAAGTATGCTCCTCCCTGGGAAAAATAAGGAAAATTTATCTACAATAAAATCCATAATCCAAATTCAAAATAAGACCGCAACTCTACAATTAAAGGAGTCTACCTTGAAAAACATTTTTCGGATTTCTGAAAAGGAAATATTGGAATTAGCCAAAATCCAATCCAATAGTCTTGATATCGAATCTAGTTTACTCGGTTAAACAGATTTCAAAAAATGCAAAATTCAATGAAATTAATTCATCTCAGATTAAAAAAAGAGTGTAATGATCTAGTTTAAATCTATCTTTTAAATAAATTAATAAAATAATATTGATGCAATCTTTTATTAAAAATTTAAGTCTAATTATTGGTGGTATATCTGGAGCAATAACTGTATTGAGTGTGTTATTGAGATTATTTTATAAACGACATCAGAATTCGAAAACAGCATATGACTTAGTCGAATATCAATTCGATTATCAAAATGTAAAATCAAAGAGAGATTTCTATATTGATACACAAGGCCAAAATATTACGCCATCTATTGAAGAAGAAGCTGAAACAAGTAGTGCTTTTATTGTGAAGAAAAAACTAATTCCTTTCTTCTTAAAAATTGTTTTTAAGAAAAAAGAAAAAGATAAATTTTATCTTATTCTTGCTGATTCCGGTATGGGGAAAACTACTTTCATGATAAACCTGTATTTACAATATAATTCTTTTTTTAGATTAGGTAAAAAATACAAAATGAGATTATTACCTTTTGGTTATAAAGGTATTATTGAAAAAATTAAAGAAATCAAAAGGAAGGAAGACGCTTCCCAAATAATTCTATTGTTAGATGCATTTGATGAGTATAAAAAATTATTGCCACCATCAGAACCCGATGGTTTAACAGATGAGGAGCGTTTTAGTAAAACCTTAGATGAAGTGCTTGATATTGTACAAGATTTTCGTGAAGTCATTATTACAAGTCGAACACAATATTTCCCGGGGCAGGAAGATAAACCATATAAATTAGAAATTCCACGGTTTGATGAGGAAGGTTTTCACACTCTAGTTAAACTTTACATTTCACCATTCGATGAAAAAGAAATAAAATGTTATTTAAATAAAAAATATGGAGTTTTAAAGTTTTGGAACTTTAAGAAAAAACATATCGCGCAGCAAATTATAAGCAGTTCAAGCAAACTGATGGTTCGTCCTATGTTACTTAGTTACATTGATTACTTAGTTGACCCTAATCATAGCTTTTCAAATACTTATCAAATTTATGAAACTCTCATTAATAAATGGATTAAACGAGAAGGTGATAAACGTGAACATAACAATTTCAATTGTGAAAAACTAAAACAAAACCTTCACAAATATTCACAATTGATAGCTGTGAAAATTTATGAAAATAGAAAATTAAATAATATCCTTTATTTAAGTAAAGCAGATGCCATAGATGTTAATATTGAATTGAAAGATTATCAAATGACTGGGCATTCGTTATTAATTCGTGATCCTGAAAATAATTGGAAATTTGCCCATAAATCAATTCTTGAATATTTTCTTGCAAAAGAAGCTATTGAGAATATTGAGTTTGCAATGAAATTGGATTTTGTAGGTTTGGATATGACCAAGCTTTTTTATTCTGAAATGGCAGGTTCAACTTCTTTTAATTTATCTAATTATGTTTTAATAAAAGGTGCTAAATTTTTAATGGGAAGCTCTGAAAACGTTTTAGACAGAGAAAGAATGGAAACAATTCATTCAGTATTACTTTCTGATTTTTACATATGTAGATATGCGGTCACAGTTTCTGATTTTAAAAAATTTATTAAAGACACAAATTATCGCACTGATGCTGAAGAAGAGAATAGTAGCAAAATTTACGACGGTAAAAAATGGGTTGACAAGGAAGGAATAAATTGGAATTTCGGCATTGCTGGAAAATACAGGAATTCAAACGAAAGCAATCATCCAGTTTTGCATGTTAGTTGGAACGATGCAATAGCCTTTTGCGAGTGGTTGTCAAATAAAATTGATAAAACTTTTCGATTGCCAAGTGAAGCTGAGTGGGAATTTGCATGTCGAGCTGGAACGACGACACCATTTAATACTGGTGATAATTTAACAACAGAACAGGCAAATTATAACGGAAATTTTCCTTATCATGAAAACAGAAAAGGAATCTTTCGGTATAATACAGTTCCAGTTAATAGTTTACAACCTAATGCTTGGGGTTTATTTAATATGCACGGCAATGTATGGGAATGGTGTAACGATTATTTCTCCTATCATTATTATGATCAATGTAAACAGAAATGCGTTGAAAATCCAACAGGTCCAATAAGCGGTTCGTCTCATGTAGTTCGCGGTGGTGCTTGGTGCTCATTTGCACAAAGATGTCGATCAGCTCGACGGGATGATGATATCACAAATTTTCGCAGTGATATTGCCGGATTCCGACTTGTTTTCAATACGTAATCAATTGGATGCCATCATCGTTTTTACTATATATTAAGTAATTTATTTATGACCAACTTAAACGCAAATATATTTTGTAAAATTAATCTCAATTTTATTCTTTTAAAAGTATAGATTATGACAAGACTTTGTGTTAACATCAATAAAATAGCAACTTTAAGAAATTCGAGAGGAGCAGATTCTCCCAGCGTTTTGGAAGCCGCTATTAAATGTCAGGAATTTGGTGCGCAAGGGATTTGTGTTCATCCAAGACCTGATGAGCGACATATTCGCAAACAAGATGTTCTTGACATTAAACCTTATATTCATACTGAGCTAAACATTGAAGGTTTCCCAAATCAAGATTTTATTCAACTAGTGTTAGCTGTTAAACCAAATCAAGTAACATTATGCCCTGACGAACCCCATCAATTAACCTCGGATCATGGATATGATACAATAAAACATCTATCATTCTTAAAAGAAGTAATTTCTCGTTTTAAAATTGAAGGTATTAGGACTTCCGTTTTCATCGATCCAATTTCGACAATGATTGAAGGAGCAAAAGAAACTGGCACAAATAGAATTGAACTGTATACTGAACATTATGCAAAACTTTTCCCATTTAATCCTTATGAAGCTGTTTCACCATTCAAAGAAGCTGCAACCTTGGCACATCAGCTTGGGCTTGGCATTAATGCTGGGCACGATTTAAACCTAAAGAATCTTCGTTTTTTTAAAGACAATGTACCTTTTCTTGAAGAAGTTTCTATAGGTCATGCTTTGATCTCAGATGCTCTATATTTAGGTTTAAAAAATACAATTAAAAAGTACCTTCATTTACTGAAATAATTCAACTTAAGAATTTTTTTCTGGAAGATAAAATATTTTAATTAATGGAAACAATAGAAACCAAGAATATTAATTTTGAAATATTAAAGCAAACAGATAAAAACAAAATAGTTCTGGTTGCTCTAAATGCAGAAAAATTTCCATTTTTCGGCGAATCACATGGAGTATGCGCAATTTCCGGTTATTTAAAGAGTAAATTTTTTGATGTTCAGGTCACAACTTTTGATTTGCAACTTAATAGTTATTCGGAAATCATAGAATTCATAAAAAAAGAAAAACCTGCCATTTTAGGTATCTCTTCTAAACTATTAACATTTAATCATTTAGAAACATTTTATAAACAAATCAAAAGGGATATAAAAGCCGATCAAAATCCATTAATCGTTGTTGGCAATGCGATTCCTAATTTTAACGGACAATTAATCCTTGAAAAATATTTGCCTGATGTAATTGTTGGAATCGGCGAAGGGGAGTTGGTAGTTGGAGATTTATTTAGATACGTACAAGGTGAAATTCCATTCGAAAAAATCAGAAATATCCAATATATAGATAATGGAAAGATAAAAAATTCCACCATCGAATATTTGGACGGAATCGATATAAAACTACCTGATCGTACTAATTCAAAAAAATTTTATGATTTCGGAGCTGAAGTTTACATAGAAGGTTCACGCGGTTGTGGTTATTGTATTTGTACTATTTGTTCCTGTAATGAATTCTTAGGATCAAAGCTCAAATCAAAAAAATGGAGACCAAGACCACTTCACCTGATTATGGAAGACATGAAAACTCTTGAAAGCATTGGAATTGAAAACGTCACATTTGCCGATGAGGACTGTTTTGGATTCGCTCCTTTTGACATAAAACGAATGAAACAATTTTCTGAAATTCTTATTTCTAATGGTGTCAATATGAACTTTCGGATGAATGCCCGAGTAAATTCAATTTATAATAAAAATGAATCTGATCTAATTAATAAAGAAAGGCAAGAAACATTTAAACTATTGAGAAAAGCCGGGCTAGTAAAAGTTTTTGTAGGACTGGAATCAGGAGTTGAATCTCAATTAAGGCGATATAGAAAGGGTTTTACGTTAGATGAATTTAAAAAAGCATACAAATTTTTAAAGAAAAACAATATCGAATGTGAATTTGGAATGATATTATTAGACCCTCTTATGAATTTAAAGGAGTTAAAGCTTTCTTTAATTTTTTTGGAGACAAATGGGTACGTTTATGAAATTTCTTCTATTTGTAAGGAATTAAGAGTTCAGGTTGAAAATTCGTATGTAGATCAAGTAAAAGCAGTGGAAAAGAAAACTGGCATCAAAATTTTAGGGGATTTTGATTTTAATTATCAGGCATACAAAGTAATAAGATATCTTGATGATGATATCCAATTTTTTGCATCATATATTAGAAAATGGGTAGAAATTGGCACCAAAATTTATAACGTTTTAAGACTTTTTACTAGATATTCCGAACAAGAAATAAAAATAAATGGAACTTTGAAATTTGATCGAGAAATATGTTTTGTAACCATTAAAAAATTGCGATCTACAGAATTTAGACTATTAAATGATTTTGTATACCTAATTGAGAAAGAAGGCAAAAACATTAAAGCAACTTGCGAATTGATTCTAAGTTATGAATTAAAGAGAAGAGCAGCTGTTAGCTATTTAAATTCAGTATTGGAATCTTATTCTGATTTAATTGAAATAAACGAATTATCTAAAGAAGCCATTGATTACTTGCAACTAAGTGAACAATATTCGCAGGAATTGTATGTAAAAAATTAATATGGAATTTTATAAAATAAATAAGTACTAAGCACAATCGAGTAGGCGGCTGACGGACTAAAAGTATGCCAGTGCGCCTCTCACACCATAGTAGTGCGACAAGAAGTCGCATATAATAACTGTTTAACGTTCATTGAATGATTAAACCTTGTGTTCCATCACAAGTAGCCTATGGACACGTGCATACCGGGCAACTGGTTTGTGCGAAGCTGTCCGGCAATATAGCCTATAAAGGATTTCCGCAAGGAAAACCTGTCATGGTATCGTCAAACCATGGAGGAGTTAGGCTTAACCGGTATGGTTAACGAATGTGAACTGCTGATAAATGTCGTGACGTGAGAATAGCGAAAGAAGATGATACGCTATAACCAAAAGGTAAGGGGTATAGATAACAGACTTTGCGGTTTCTGTTACATGGATTGCGATTCCCCCGGCAAAGAGGCAGAACCTAACCCGGTTTGTTATGTAAGTGGAACTTGGTAAGCCCGTACTGTTTCCCGGGCAATCGGGATAGTCTCTCCGTAAGGAAAGTACAATACCGTGCGGGTAAAGGAACGACAGAGAAAGCCAATGCCGTTGTGTAATGCATCGGATATGCCCACTTCTGTTATGGTACTCTTTTACGAGAAATTTAAAGTAAGACTTTCAATGAGGAAAACGCAAATGAATCCCGATGAACCGGGATGTGCATCCGAAACCATATGGACAAACTGGGATTCCATTAATTGGGACAAATTAGTCCGTGCGGTTAAGTCACTGCAAGCGCGTATTGTAAAGGCCGTCAAAGCAAAACATTTTCACAAAGCTAAAGCTCTCCTGCTCCTGCTTACCCGTTCCTTTTACGGGAAACTGCTGGCTATTCTTAGGTTAACTACCAACAAACAGACTGCCGTTGCCAGCAATCCAAATAAAACCATAAATTGAATTGTTATAAATTCCATTTATCGGTTTATTTCCTATTTTTACACCGCTTCATCCTGCATTGGTTAACAAAATATTTTGTACCAATGAATAAATCACTACCATCCCGATTTACTGTTTCCATTCCTGTAAAACCATACGTTAAAAGGTTCCTCGACATCAATTTCGGGCTTCCCGTTGACTTTACCCAAAATGCCCATTCCCACAAACATTTTCAATCCCTGTTTAAAAATCCGAATACAAGCCAGGATAAAAAATATCCCGACCATATCTGTACCTATACGGATATTGTGGAAGTTGTAATTTCGGAGCATGATTTTTACAGGTATGGTTGGGAGCTTACCAAAACCAATACAATTGCTTTTGGCAAGTATTACGAGGAAAGGGCCAAAGCCATGATGCGGACTTATATTGGTGTAAACATCAGTCTTGGTGTTCCCATCAATAAAAGCATTCTCAAATTTCAGAAACGTTTTATTTATGATGAAGAAGTCTGGCATTACGAGGCAATCAAAAAAGACATTTACCGCAACGGTAAAGTTGATTTGATTGATTTTAATGATGAAATTTTCAGGAAAATAGAAAAAATAGTTTTGCGGAATCTGTATGATTTGGGGACACTTTCGCATCAGGCAATTAAAGAGTATGAAACAACTGAATAAACCCGGCGACAACCTTGGCGGACTTTTAAAAATATGGGCCGTTCCTTTTGGGATTTTTAGTATTGCTGGCAATACTGTCAACTTTTCCAGCCAGGCAAATATTTGGGAAATTTACTGCTCGCCCGATTCAATGGAATTTATTGAAAGTTCTGAGTTAACTCCTGCCGGAACTCATTTCAATACCGTTATCAGTGGATTTATTCCACAGGATAACGCCGCCCTCCAGGAAGCCATTGCATACATGGAACCCCGCAAATGGGGCGTAATATTTATCGATGGGAATGGGTTTTACAAGCTTGCAGGCAATCAAACCGACTCGCTCAGGTTTACCGCTGAAATCAACACCGGCAAAGACACAGCTTCGCTGGCCGGATGTTCCTTTCAGTTCTCAGGAAAAACAAAAAGACGGGCAATGTTTGTAAACAAACCATTTTAAACATTGAAGACAACATAAAAACACTGTTATCAGGTGGTTTCTGTCCTTGAAACCGCCTTTTTTGTGCCCTTAATTTGCTGGAAACAAAGCAAATTATATGCACTCTATACAGTTTCTTTCGGCAATATTAAAAGGCAACTGGCTAATTGAGCCAAACTTTGCTTTTGCCCAGGGCCCCTTAATCGCCTCTTTTATCAACCGGCAAACAGAATTTGCACCCGAAATTTTAAACCCGTTAACCGCTTATGCAGTTGAAGTAAAAGACATCAACGGGGCAAAACACAGCAGTGGGGATGTAATAAAAACCATCAATGGAACTGCATATAGTATTGCCAATGTGTATGATTTGGTAGAAGTTTCAAGAACTTGGAAAGCGGGTGACGACATAACTTTGGTGGTTGTACG
>JBGSMW010000100.1:0-62861 GCA_041739985.1 Draconibacterium sp.
GCGGTTGGCGTTTACTTGAAGCACTCGACATTCATCCCGAAGTATGTCACCTGAACGAAGGTCATGCTGCTTTTGCTATTCTTGAACGTGCATATAGTTTTATGAAAGATACCGGGCAACCATTCGAAGTAGCCCTCACGGTTACAAAAGCCGGAAATCTGTTTACAACGCACACGGCAGTAAAAGCCGGATTCGATCTTTTCCCTGCATCTCTGATTGAACAGTATCTCGGCGAATATGCTGAAAAAAATCTTGGAATAACGCGTCAGCAACTGCTTGGATTAGGCCGTAAAAATCCTGACGATGACTCTGAACCATTTAACATGGCATACCTTGCAATTCGGGGAAGCGGCGCAGTAAATGGTGTCAGCAAACTCCATGGTGTAGTCAGTCGCACTATTTTTGAACCCTTATTTCCGGATTGGCCAACTACTGAAGTCCCTGTTGGTTACGTCACCAATGGTGTGCACATGCCAACATGGGATTCGAAAGAAGCCGACGAAATCTGGTCGGAAGCTTGTGGCAAAAATCGTTGGCTGGGCATGAATAAAACCCTTGAGCAGGATATCCGAAAGGTTTCCGATGAACGACTTTGGGAGATGCGTACAAATGCCAATAAAGCGCTTATTGAATTTGCGCGTCAGCATTTTGCCAGGCAATTACTTGGCTCCGGATTTTCTTCCTTTACCATAGAACAGGCAAAAAAACTTTTTGATCCCAATATTTTAACACTTGGTTTTGCCCGACGGTTTGCCACTTACAAACGGCCTAATTTATTGCTTCACAACCCGGAACGATTATTCCGGCTGTTGACAAATCCGAAGTTTCCTGTGCAACTTATAATTTCAGGGAAAGCCCATCCCGCCGATCAGGGTGGAAAGGATTTGATTAAAGAATGGATGGCATTTATACGCAGGAATTCTTTGCACCCTCCTGTTATTTTCCTCAGCGACTACGATATGCACATATCCGAAAATCTTGTACAGGGAGTTGATGTTTGGATGAATACACCACGCCGACCCTGGGAAGCCAGCGGGACCAGTGGCATGAAAGTACTTGTAAATGGTGGTATTAATCTTTCGGAACTCGATGGCTGGTGGGCTGAAGCTTACACTCCCGAAGTGGGCTGGGCACTGGGAGATGGCAACGAACATGGTGATGACCCCGAATGGGATGCCATTGAAGCTGAACAACTTTATAACATCCTGGAAAATCAGGTAGTACCTGAGTTTTATAGTCGCAATGAAAAAGGAATACCCACCGCCTGGATTTCGCGAATGCGTGAAAGTATGGCACAATTAACACCAAGGTTCTCAGCCGACAGAACGGTAAGGGAATATACCGAAAAGCACTATTTACCGGCTTCAAATGCATATCTTGAACGTGCAGCCAACAATGGTTTACAGGGTAAACAAATTGTGGAAAAACTGAATATCCTTAAAAACAAATGGAATACCATTCAGTTTGGTGAGCTTAAAGTAACAACCATCGAAAACCAGCATATTTTCGATGTTCACCTTTATCTTAATTTTCTTGATCCTGATGCATTGCAGATTGAACTGTTTGCCGATGGGCTAAATGGACAAAATGCGGTAATTATAAAGATGGAACGGCTCAAAAAAACGGAAAGCCTGGCCATTGGCCACCATTATCAGGCAATTGTAAATTCTTCACGACCTGCATCAGATTTTACACCGAGGGTAATACCAAACCTCCCGGGTGTTTCAATTCCTTTGGAAACAGCACTTATACTTTGGCAACATTAAATTTTGAATAGTATGAAAAACAATCCATTAAAAAAACTCGAAACATTTGGTCAGTCAATTTGGCTCGATTACATCCGACGTGATTTAATTACAAGCGGAGATCTTCTGACTCTCATTGAAAATGATGGGTTGCGGGGTATGACCTCTAATCCTTCCATCTTTCAAAAAGGCATAGCAGAAAGTAATTTATACGATTCTGAAATTCGTGAACTGGCTGCTCAGAAAAAAGATATTAATACTATCTATGAAGAGATTAGCCAGAAGGATGTTCAGCTAGCTGCCGATATTTTCCTCCCCATGTATGAAAAAACAGAAGGAGAAGACGGATATGTAAGCCTGGAAGTCAATCCTCATCTGGCACTCGATACCGAAGGCACAATTTTGGAAGGACGCCGGTTGTGGACTGCATTAAACAGGTCAAATGTTTTAATCAAAGTCCCGGCAACCATTGAAGGGTTACCAGCCATCCGGCAACTCATCAGCGAGGGTATTAATATAAATGTGACCTTGCTTTTTGGCTTACCCCGTTACCGGGCTGTTGCTGAAGCTTATATTGAAGGACTGGAAATCCGTTTGGCACAGGGAAAAACATTACACAATATAGCCTCGGTGGCCAGTTTCTTTTTAAGCCGGATTGACAAGGTAGTGGATCCTTTGCTGGAAAAAATCATTAACTACGATAACAGAAAGAAAAAAATTGCAGAAGAAGCGCTGGGTGAAGTGGCCATTTCAAGTGCCAAGGCAGCTTATCAGATTTACAAAGAAGTTTTTGAAAGTGCAAGATTTAAAAAACTGGAGGAAAAAGGCGCCCGTGCGCAACGCTTACTCTGGGCAAGTACAAGTAACAAAAATCCATTATACAGCAATGTTAAATATGTTGAAGCCCTAATTGGTGCGAATACTGTAAATACTATTCCTCCAAAAACCATGGATGCATACAGGGATCACGGCAATCCTAAATTAATCCTTGAAAATAATATGAGAAAAGCAAACAGGATATTGAACAACCTTCCGGAACTTGGGGTTGAACTAGATAAAATGACACAACAGCTTGAAGATGAGGGTATAAAAAAATTCAATAAACCTTTTGATAAACTGATGGAAGCATTGGCAATAAAGTCACAAAAACAATAATTATTAATTTAATGAAAGGGAAACAGTTATGTTAATTAAAGCAAAAACCCTGAAAGGGTACAAATTAGACGGTAAAGATGGTGAATTCGGAAAAGTGAAAGAATTCTATTTCGACGACAAACACTGGACCATTCGCTATTTGGTAGCAGATACAGGTGGTTGGCTGTTAGGCAACCAGGTGTTACTTTCTCCTTATGTTCTGGTTTCTGTAAATAAGGAAGATGAAAATATCGAAGTTAATCTGACTAAAAAACAGATTGAGGACAGTCCGTCTCTGGAAAGCCACAAACCTGTATCAAAACAGTTTGAGGAAGATTTACATGGTTATTACGGATGGCCAACTTATTGGAGTGGCACCAGCATGTGGGGAGATTATCCTTACATAATTCACGACAGAAATGAATGGAAAGCATCCAGTGAAAACAAAAAAACATGGGATCGCAATCTTCGCAGTTCCAATTTTATAACTGGCCAAAAAATTCAGGCTACAGATGGCGAAGTAGGTAAGGTTGACGATTTTATTATTGACGACAAAACCTGGGCAATTCGCTATTTAATCATCGAAACTGGAAATTGGTGGGAAGGAAAGAAGGTATTGGTTTCACCACAATGGATTGATGGCATTAACGCGGAAGATTCTAGTGTGTCTGTAAATCTTACACGCGATAGCATTAAGCAATCTCCTGAATATTCAGAAGAAAACCTGCTAACCCGTGATTATGAAACCCAGTTGCACCGGCATTATAATCGCAATATTTATTGGAAAGAAGATCCGGAAGAAAGACAAATTCTGAAGGATAACAAATAACATGCAAATGCAAACAAACAAAAAATCTGAAAAGAAAAAGGTTGTCAAAGTAAAAAATAAGAAGATAAAGAATAAGCCACTTTCGAAGAAACTTCTGGCTAAAATGAACGCTTACTGGCGGGCTGCAAACTATTTGTCGGTCGGTCAGCTTTATCTCCGCGACAATCCTTTGCTTCGCGCACCACTTGAGTTGTCGCATATAAAGACTATGCTTCTTGGGCACTGGGGAACCACTCCAGGGCAGAACTTTATTTATGTACACCTCAACCGTGTCATAAAAAAGTACGATTTGGACATGATTTACATTTCCGGTCCCGGTCACGGTGGCCCTGCCTTGGTAGGAAATACTTATTTAGAAGGAACTTACAGCGAAGTTTATCCGGAAATCACACAGGATGAAGAAGGATTGAAAAAACTGTTTACCCAGTTCTCTTTTCCCGGAGGAATTCCAAGTCATGTTTCACCTGAATGTCCGGGATCGATTCACGAAGGAGGCGAACTGGGATATTCTCTCAGTCATGCTTTTGGCGCTGTATTCGATAATCCGGAACTGATTGTTGCCTGCGTAATTGGCGATGGCGAAGCAGAAACCGGCCCACTGGCAACTTCATGGCATTCTAATAAATTTTTGAACCCGGTTACAGATGGTGCGGTATTGCCAATCCTGCACCTCAATGGATACAAAATTGCCAATCCGGCTTTACTTGCGCGTATTACAAAAAAGGAACTGAAACAACTGTTTCATGGCTATGGATGGGAACCTCATTTTGTTGAAGGCGATGAACCCGGCAAAATGCATCAACGCATGGCAAGTGTTATGGAAAAAGCCATTGTCGAAATCAGGCAAATCCAAAGTCATGCCCGTAAAAAAAATGATGCCGACCGGCCACGCTGGCCAATGATTGTGCTTCGGTCGCCTAAAGGATGGACGGGACCAATAGAAGTTGATGGTGTAAAAAACGAGGGTACTTTCCGATCACATCAAATACCGATAATTATAAATGCTGAACAACCGGATCATTTGTCGCTACTTGAAGAATGGATGAAAAGCTATAAACCCGAGGAACTATTTGATGAAAAAGGCGCTCTTCTGCCTGAACTGACTGAACTTGCGCCCGTGGGCAACCGGAGGATGGGATCAAATCCGCAGGCAAATGGAGGTTTGTTATTACATGATTTGAATATGCCTGATTTTCGAAACTTTGCAGTTGATCTGCCGTCACCGGGTTCGGTTGAGGCAGCCGACACACATGAGTTGGGAGAATTTCTTCGGGAAGTAATCAAATTAAATGATGAACAGCGAAATTTCAGGATTTTTGGTCCCGACGAAACACTTTCAAACCGGTTAAATGCTGTTTTTGAAGTCACCGACCGACAATGGCTTACTAAAATAAAAAAGAACGATGAGTTTCTGGCAACCGAAGGACGGGTGATGGAAGTATTGAGCGAGCACCAGTGTGAAGGATGGCTCGAAGGTTATCTCCTCACCGGAAGGCATGGACTGTTTAACTGTTACGAAGCTTTCGTCCATATTATCGATTCGATGTTTAACCAACATGCCAAGTGGCTGAAAGTTAGCGCCGAATTACCCTGGAGAAAGGAAATTGCTTCGTTGAATTACCTGCTTGCTTCGCATGTTTGGCAGCAGGCCCACAATGGATTTACTCATCAGGATCCCGGATTTATAGATCTTGTAATGAACAAAAAGGCTTCGATTGTTCGCGTGTATCTCCCACCCGATGCCAACTGCTTACTGTCTGTTTGGGATCATTGTTTACGGAGCAGAAATTACGTGAATGTGGTGATTGCCGGAAAATATCTGGCTCCTCAGTGGTTGACAATGGATGCTGCTATTGAACATTGTACCCGGGGAATTGGAGTTTGGGAATGGGCCGGCAGCGACAAGGGAACTGAACCTGACGTTGTGATGGCCTGTTGCGGCGATGTGCCAACACTCGAAACTCTGGCTGCAGTTTCTATCCTCAATGAACATTTACCGGAATTGAAAATTCGGGTGGTGAATGTTGTTGATCTGATGAAATTACAACCCGATACAGAACATCCGCACGGATTGACCGATAAGGATTTTGATGCTTTATTCACCAAGGACAAACCAATTGTATTCGCATTTCACGGTTATCCCTGGCTGGTGCACCGCATGACATACAAACGCACAAACCACGAGAACATTCATGTTCGCGGGTATAAAGAGGAAGGTACAATTACAACCTATTTCGACATGACTGTTTTAAACGATCTCGACAGGTTTCACCTGGTGCAGGATGTGTTATACCGCTTGCCGCAAAAGGGTGTTAAAATTACAAAGCTGAATACAATGATGAAGAACAAGCTTGTCAGACATAAAAAGTACATAGAAAAAAACGGGCAGGACATGCCGGAAATCATTAACTGGAAATGGAATCAGAAAATTACATAGAAAAAGGAAACACTGAAAACAGAAGAGAAACTATGCGCATTGGTATAGCTGCCGATCACGGCGGGTTTGAATTAAAAGTTCAACTTGTCGCGGCACTTACTTTTGCCGGTTATGTTGTGAAGGATTTTGGCACTTTTGAACTAACAGAAGGAGATGATTACCCTGATTTTGTGGTGCCGATGGCCAAAGCAGTTTCAAAGGGTGAAGTTACGCGTGGTTTAGCGATTTGTGGCAGTGGTGTTGGCGCCTGCATTGCAGCAAACAAAGTTCACGGAGTGAGGGCTGGATTAATAACCGATTCCTTTTCAGCACATCAGGGAGTTGAGGATGATGACATGAATGTGATGTGTCTGGGTGGCGGAATTACAGGCTCTTCCCTAGCCTGGGAATTGGTGCAGGCTTTTCTGGATGCTGATTTCAAAGCAGAAGAAAAATACATTCGCCGTTTGAAGAAAGTGGCGGCGCTGGAAAAGGGAAAAGTGTAACAAAACTAAATCAGGATTACTGAAAATTGAAATAAAAAAAGGATTGATTATCATGAGTAAAAACGAACACAATAAGAAGGAAATACAAGATCACATATTGCCTGAACACAGTCACAGACGACGCTTGAAGCAGATACATCATTCCTGGATTTTTTGGATTTTCTTGTTTTTAATGTTTGTTGGTATTATGTATTATATAATAAGTGTTGATTTCGCTTTTGCACCTCTTTGACAATTGTAGTTAAACTTTGAATATAACGGGCTCTTTAAATATTCATAATTTAAGTATCAGATAAGATGAAAATACAAGAATTAATAAAAATTGCAAAGGCAATGGTTGCCAACAACAAAGGCATACTTGCCATGGACGAAAGTAATCCAACCTGCAACAAACGATTTGCTAAACTGGAAATTCCACAGACACCTGAACTCAGGCGTGACTATCGCGAAATGATTGTCTCAACTGCCGGATTGAATGAAAGTATAAGTGGAGCCATCTTGTTTGATGAAACCGTTCATCAACAGTTAAAAGATGAAAGTTCGTTTATCAATGTTCTGACAAACAACGGAATTATTCCCGGGATAAAAGTTGATGGTGGTACTGTAGCTTTGGCAGGGCATCCCGAAGAAAAAATTACCGAAGGATTGGATAATTTACGCACCCGACTCACCGAATATGCTAAAATGGGACTCCGCTTTGCCAAATGGCGGGCTGTAATTACTATTGGCAAGGATATTCCAACACAGATATGTATCGAAGCAAATGCACATACTTTGGCACGTTATGCTGCATTGTGTCAGGAAGCAGGGATTGTCCCGATTGTTGAACCGGAAGTGCTTATGGATGGCGATCATACGATGGAACGTTGTTTTGAAGTGACAGAACAGGTACTTCATACGGTTTTCAATCAACTTTATAAACAGGGAGTTGTGCTCGAAGGCATGATTCTGAAACCAAACATGATAGTACCGGGATTGGCTTGTAAAAAACAAGACTCGATTGATGAAGTTGCAGATGCAACAGTCAAATGTCTGTTACGTGCAGTTCCGGCAGCAGTTCCGGGCATTGCATTTCTTTCAGGCGGCCAATCTCCAGAGTTGGCTTCGGCTCGTCTGAATGCAATGAATGTGCGTTTTAAAAACAAACTTCCGTGGGAATTATCATTTTCATTTGGCAGGGCTATTCAACAGCCGGCATTGGATATCTGGAATGGAAATGAAAAGAATGTGCCTGAAGCACAAAAAGCTTTATATCACCGGGCAGTGTGTAACCGTGCTGCGCGTCAGGGTGAATACAATAGCGAAATGGAAAAGAAATAAACATATCAGCCACAAATAGTATAGCGAACTGAAGAATCTGGTAAAAAATGAATGAGATAATTTTGAAATTTAAATTCAATAAAAATGGCAACTCAAAAAACCTGGCATGAAAAACATCATGCAACTTTAAGTTTTGGTGGTCGTATCGCTGACGCTGTAGCAAAAGGGATGGGTTCATGGAGGTTCATCATCCTCCAAACAGTTTTGGTTGTTATATGGATGGGATTAAATCTTGTAGGATTTATGTTTCATTGGGATGTTTATCCTTTTATCCTGCTAAATCTGCTTTTCTCAACCCAGGCTGCTTACGCTGCGCCTATAATTATGATGTCTCAAAACAGGCAAAACGAACGTGACAGGCTGCATGCTGAGCAGGATTACAAAACAAATAAAGAAGCAAAAAAGGAAATAGAAGCATTGGCAATCCTGTTGAAGTCAATTGAACTGGATAAATTAGACAAAATCATTCGTTTGATTCAGGAGCAGAAAAACAGTTCAGTAAATGACAAAATAAAAAGTAATATTAAATGAAATCTTTAAAACCAAAGATTGTAATTGTCGGTGCGGGAAATGTTGGAAGTACATTCGCTTATTTTGATGATTTTTATAATTCGCCAGTTAATAATGAGGGAAATAATCATTATGTAATTTAAAAAACCTAAATTTTTTCTGGGGTATCAGGTTTATCCATTGATTTCTCTACCGGTAATTTGAAAAAAAAAGATGAGCCTTCGCCTTCAATACTTTCAACCCAGATTTTACCTCCATGTTTTATGACAAATTCCTTGCAAAGAAA
Source organism: Draconibacterium sp. (assembly GCA_041739985.1). Classification (GTDB taxonomy): domain Bacteria; phylum Bacteroidota; class Bacteroidia; order Bacteroidales; family Prolixibacteraceae; genus Draconibacterium. The sequence continues at coordinate 8,747 of JBGSMW010000100.1, forward strand.
CAATCCCAGGCCTGTACCACTTTCATTTGCTGTACCTTTGGCTGAATGTAGTTTTCCATCAAAAAGTTTGTTTACAGTTTCCCTATTCATCCCAGTTCCGTTGTAGGAAACCGTAATTGTAACATTTGCTTTATCTTGCTTTGCAAAAACATCAATTTTCCCGCCGGGCTTGGTGAATTTCAATGCGTTCGAAATCAGGTTTCGCAAAATAGTTTTTAACATATCAAAATCAGCAAAAACAATTATATTATCAGTTTTCATGAAATTGATTGTTATGTTTTTTGAATCGGGATTAGGGAATATAGTTTCAATTACATTATTACAAAGATCTGTAAAGTTCAACTTTTGCCTTTCAAAAGGAATTTTTCCCGACTGTGATCGAGTCCACATTAACAAGTTTTCGAGTAAAGTAAAGGCTTTTTGCGCTGATTTATGGATATGATTTGCCAGATTCTCAGTTGATTCAGCACCGATTTTATTATTACTCACTATTAATAATTCCGATAAACCTAAAAGCCCATTAAATGGACTTCGCAAATCGTGAGCAAGAATTGACATGAAAAGATCCTTATCAGCATTGAGTTGAAGCAAGTATTTCAGTTCTTTATTAGCAGCATGTAACTCAGTTTCCCGTTTTTCTTTTTCATCGATTTGAAATGCAAGTTCTATATTAGCTTTATTGAGTGCCTGGTTTTTATGTTCCAATTGTGTTGTCCTGCTTTCCAGTTTTTTTTGGTTTTCTTTTTGAATTGTAAGATCAGTAAAAATAATACTTACAACAGAAATATTTTCCAACAGAAAAGAATTAATAGTCATCAGTACGGGTATCTTCTGGCTACTGGCTGCATTTAAATAAAGCTCTTCTTTAAAAACAATCGCCCGGCTTTTAAACAAGGAAGCGAAGTGTTTCCTTAAAGATTTATTAATAAACTTTTCGAAATTTGTTCCTAAAATTTTCTGCAAAGGCAGGTTTACCAATTTTGCAAAATACGAATTGCAATACAGAATTATTCCGTCTTCATTAAGCGTTACCGCCCCTTCGTGCATTTTCTCGATTAAAAGCCGGTATGGTTTATCGGCTGTTTTGTCAGTATAAACATTTAGACCTTGTTCGTTGGATTTAACCAATGCATCGATATTCCAGGATTCAATTTGCTTATAAGCTTCCGAAACTTCGCCCGAATCCTTCCGTGCCGATTTATTTTTCTGATTTAAAATTTCATTTTCATCCAGAGGTTCCTTGTTTTGTTTTACTCTCATACTGTCTCTGGTTTTGAAATGTTTCAATGATAAATACCTAGTCCGGTAAGTACCTTCTCTACATTTGACAAATCACCTATCATTCTAACTTCAGGAAATGGAGATTTTTTTACTAATAAAGGTACAACAAGTATATCTTCTGTAATTGCAATATCCGGTTGTTGGTAAATATCAATTATCTCTAATTCATACCTGTCATTCAGATATTTCTCACAAATAGCTTTAATATTTAGTGAAGCTCTGACAGAATTTGGTAAAATGCCTGTCACAAATAACCGGAGAACATATTCTTTCCGCCCGGCATTTATGGCTTCTTTTTTAACTTTCATACTTCAGTTATTTTTATCGGCATTGTTTCTGGCTTATTTTCAAATCAAAAGTTATATAAGATTTTTTTACTCTGTATTTCTGCTACCTGGCGGTTTCTTTATTTCCAATAGATTCTTTTGAAGTTGCTAAATTTTCATGCTCTTTTGTTTTTCTTTTGGAATCATTTAAAAGCTCCTTTTTGTTAATAATAATGGGGCTAAGAATAATTCCTTTGCTTGAAATAGTAAACCTTCTTACCATGTTTGAGTGAGCCATACCACGCGATTTCATTACACATAAACTTCGGGTGCGTTCAGCGTCAACTTCTATATCCTGTACCATCATCCAGGTATCGACCATGGACGAAATTCCTTCGTCGCTCGGATTACGTTCTATTGATCCTACTGTGATGGCTGCAGTAAATAACACAGTTATGTGCTTGGTTTTTAAAAAATCGACAAATCGCGTAAGCATTGAACGGATATCGCTATTAGGGCCTTCAGTCATTAAATTTGTGATAGGGTCGAGTATGACAACTGTAGGTTTTATTTCAATTATTATTTTCTTAATTGCCAGAAAATGCAATTCAAGATTCTGCAAAGAAGGTCGCGCATAGTAAAAAGTCAGTATTCCTGATTTAACCAACGGCTTTAAATGAAACCCAATGGATGACATATTTCGAATTACCTGGTTAGGAGCTTCTTCGAACGCGCAAAAAAGGCAGGTTTTTTTAGCTATGCTTACACTATGAGCAAAAGAAGCTGCAATGCTTGTTTTCCCGGTACCTGCCGTGCCCGATATCAAAATGCTGCTGCCGGCATAAAAGCCTTTTTTGCCCAGCATTTCGTCAAGGTCATCAATTCCCGAGGAGATTCGTTTTGAACTGGATTCCTGTTGGAATGCTTCGCTTATAACAGGATAAACTGATATCCCGGTTTCATCTATCGTAAATGGATATTCATTATTGCCATGATCTGAACCTCGGTATTTTAAAATCCGTAACCGCCTGGTTGCAATTTGATTGGTTAAACGGTTATCTAAAACGATAACACAATCGGCCACGTATTCAATTATTCCTTTACGTGTAAGAAACGGATCTCCGATTTCGGAAGTAATAATAGCCGTTACTTCCATTTTCTTTAACCAATTGATAAGCCGTAAAAATTCGGAACGAAGAATTTTATCGTCGAGGCCATAAAAAAGTTTATCTACCGAATCGAGCACTACCCGCTTAGCATTTACTTTATAAATTGCCTGTTCGAGCCTTACAAATAATCCTTCGAGATCGTACATTCCGGTTTCAAGCATTTCATCAGGACTAAGCCGCATATTCTCTATGTAAATTTTATTATTTGCCAGGTGTTTTTCAAGGTCAAGGTTTAAGGATTTTACATTAAGCACCAGTTCATCTTTTTTTTCTTCAAATGCCATGAATACGGCAGGTTCATTAAACAAAACAATTCCATTTACAAGAAATTCCATTGCCAGCAAGGTTTTTCCACATCCGGTATTACCTAACAATAAAGTTGGACGGTTTTTAGGTAATCCTCCGCTTGTAATTTCATCCAACCCTTGAATGCCGCTTTTAGATTTAGGGAATTCAAAATTATTGGAACCAGTTATTGTAACATTTTGCGGCTTCATACTAATGACTTATTTAAATATTTAACATTGTTTTAGTTTTAAACCTGACACAGTCATAGGAAATTGGACTGTGACAAATCAAAGGTACAATGATGAATATGGAGAAGTGTTACAAAATTATTTCAAAAATTTACAATATTCTCACATTTGTATATCTGGTGGAGTGAGGGAATGTGAGCGTGAGAGGAGCTTAGTTCTAATTTATAAGAATATTCATAACAAGAATTTAAACCTCTGCACCACCTTTGACCTTATATTGAGCTACCTAAATAGTTACCAAAATTTCATTCAAAAATGTGTGAATGATGTAATTTCTTTCATAAATTCTGTAACACTTTCCAGTTCTACTACGCTTAACTTAGTTTTCTCAAAATTCACGGATAAAATGAAAAAGCAAGACAAAAAGTTAAATCTGCCTGATAATCAGACTGACAGCAAAGAGGAGAACATTCTTCCGGGATATCCGGTTTATCCCGATAGTGAAGATATTTACAAAAATTTTCGGGAAGAAGAAGAGATAAATCCGGAAGATACTTCTAAAACGAAAAATCCTAACAGCAACAATATAATAAGGAAGAATTATTTGGATGAGGAGCAAAGTGAAAATGACCTCGATATTCCCGGCTCAGATTTGGATGACCAACAGGAAAATATTGGAAGCGAAGATGAAGAGAACAATTATTACAGTATAGGAGGAGACGACCATATTGATCTGGATGAGGAACAGGAAGAAAATAACATTTAAACTAAAATGAAAACGAAGAAAAATATAAAAAACTTCCCCGTAGTTTGTGTGGGCGGTTCAGCCGGTGGACTTGACGCTTATATCAGATTGCTAAAAAATTTGCCGTCTGATATGGGTGTGGCAATAGTCATCGTTAACCACCTGAGAACGGTGGCTACTTTACTTCACGAGATTCTTCCAAAATATACAGAAATGCCTGTTGAATTGATAACGGAAAAATTGAATGTCAAGCCCAACCATGTTTTCATTATTCCCGAAAAACGTGATTTGCATATTCTAAATGGAGAGTTCCGGCTAAAACCGATATCAAAACCCTGGGGTTGGCCTGATGTGATTACAGTTTTTATGCGATCAATGTCAGAAAACTGGGATGGTAAACTGGTCGCTGTTATTGTTTCAGGATTTGATGGTGATGGCGCAGAAGCACTTAGTGATATTAAGGAAGTTGGTGGAATTACCATTGCGCAAAAACCAGAAACAGCTGCACAACCGGATATGCCTGAAAGCGCAATTGAAAGTGGAAGCATTGATTTTGTTCTATCACCAGAGGAGATTGCTCATGAAATTATAAAAATTGCAAATAAAGAATCCGCGGCTAAATAGCAAGTTGTGATTATTATTTTACAACTATTCAGGATCTGTCGAATAACTGGAGTAGTTTTATTTTAACCTCAGTGATAAAGTTAAATGCCTTTGCAAACATTTTATCCCTGAGATAATTTTCAAAACAGACAAAAATTTCAGGTGCATACTTTTTTTCAGTTGTTCACAACTGAGAAACATCCCATCCTTCAACTTCTTCAAAAATGTGTGAATAATGTAAAGATTCACAGGAATTTTGTAACGAATCTATTTATCAGTCAAATTATCTTTAAGAAGAAATGTGGATTTACAAAACTGATTTCAGTCAAAGAATAAATCTAATTGTGAGGCATTTATGCATATGTCATAATTAAAGAAAAACAGGGAGAACAGATAACAGATAACAAAATACAAACTACAAAATGGAAGCACTAAAAAACATAAATAGTTTAAACGCCGAAGGGAAAAGATTGATGATGCGTATTGGAATTTCCACGGATTATGGCTGGTTTGAACTGAAACGAAAATTAATTCAGGCGTTAAATGCAATTGGTTATGAGTTGACAGACATTGGAGATTACGAACTGATTGCAGGTGAAAATTATCCTGATTTTATTGTTCCAATGGCAAATGCGGTTACGGATGGGAATGACGAACAAAACCGATCAGACTGGTTGAATGGAATGAAAGCATGTACTGAAGTGAATAAAATACCCGGTATTTGTGCAGCATTAATTACCGAACCATCTGGTTTTTGTGTGAAAATTGGAGATGAAGATTTGTACGTCAGATGTCTCGGAGGTCAAATCAAGGGATATGCATTGTCGAAAAAGAAAGTGATGAATTTTCTGAATGCCGACTGTGTCACAAGCATTCCAACCAATCAGCGACTTGCAAAAATGAGGGTGTTGGGAATAAATAAAAAAATAGCTGAAAGAAAAAAGTATCTGGCTTAATCATGCACAGCATACGTTCAATAGAAGGTTCACCCCTTTTAAAACTCGCTGCATTGATTATTATTTTCGCAGGAGTGATTTATGCAAAAGTAATCATCGCTCCCATTTTGCTTGCGCTTTTTATTAGTATCATTTGTATTCAGCCTATTTCGTGGCTCGGGAAAAAGAGGATTCCCAAATGGATAGCAATTATCATTGTAATATTGGGGTTGATCCTGATTTTTTTCGGATTTACATCACTAATTGGCGGAACATTATCATTTTTCCTGAGCAATGTTTCAAAGTATGAATCAACCATTACAGCCATCAGCTATTCAACCATTCAGTTTTTAAACGAAAATGGTTTCAATATCCCTGAAGATCAAATATCAAAACTGATTCAACCTGAAAAAATCCAGGAATTTACAACACATGGAGTAAAGGTATTGATACAAATACTGGGGAGTTCTTTTCTCATTGTTCTTGTAATTTTATTCATTCTCATGGAATTCGGCAGTTTTTATATCAAAGCAAAAGCAATAACAAATGGATCATATCATTCAATTTTATATTTCTCAACCATTCTAAAAAATATACGTCACTACCTTGCCATAAAAACCCTGATTTGTCTTGCAACAGGAATTTGTATCTATATTTCACTGTTAATTATTGGTGTTGACTATGCGCTCTTTTGGGCCTTACTCGCAGGGCTGATGAATTACATTCCGAATGTAGGCTCAATTATCGCAATAATTCCAACATTTTTCTTTGCACTTGTACAACTGGGAATAAGCGGAGCACTCTGGACATTTGGTTCGTTTCTGGTTATCCACAATGTTCTGGGTAATTTTATTGAACCTAAACTCATGGGAAAAGGGTTAGACTTATCGGCACTTGTTGTAATACTTTCTCTTATTTTCTGGGGTTTTATTCTGGGTCCTGTGGGAATGTTTCTTGCTACTCCTTTCACACTCACAATTAAAATAATCATGGAACAAAACGAAAAAACCCGTTGGCTTGCCATTCTTTTGGGTACACCCACCGAAGCCAAAAATTATCTTCAAAACAAGGAGCAAAATAACATCCGGTAATTTTCAATTCGAAACCTCTTAGCTATTTGTTTCTGACTGCAACCGTGTTTAAAACAATCTAAAATCACAAAAATTATGTTATACAGCAGTTTTTCAGTTATTTTTTTTTGTTTTCTTGTATATGTCTGATATTCATACTAATTTTCCAGAGCTTTTTGAAAATATGTTTTAATCTATTCACATTTTAAAAACTCCTGTTATGGAAAATCAAATTAGATTTATTATTCCTGAAGAGGTTGTAACATTAGCAACCCAAAGGTTAAATGAGGCGGCAGAAGCGCTGCAACCTTATTTAATTGCACTGACCCCTGACCAACGTAAGGAAATGGCAAAAATGAGTGACAAAACTGTTCCTTTTGTTGAAAAAAACCTTGAGTACTGTGGTTCTGCACCACAGTTTGTACCACCTTTTATGGATTGTGAAGCCCTGTATGGCGATGTAAAAGTAACACAGCAATTAACCCCGCTGTTCAGGATTGTTAAAGGCTTGAGCGATGGCCTTGACGATACAGTTATGTCAGCCGGCAGCGAAGCTTACATTAATGCATTGAATTATTACAACTCGGTTAAACAGGCAGCCAAAAATAATGTACCGGTAGCCAAATCGATTTACGATGATTTAAGCAAACGCTTTGAAAAAACAAAAAAACCAAAAGTTACTCCTACTCCACCTGTTGCTTAAAAACTGAAAAAAGGGGCGCCACTGCTGGCGCCCCTTTTTTTTGACCTTTTACAACTACATGAAATCATGAGAAAAGTACCTCTGAAGTACTAATTAGTACCTCCGAAGTACTAATTAGTACCTCCGAAGTACTAATTAGTTTCTCTGAGGTACTAATTAGTTTCTCCGAAGTACTAATTAGTTTCTCTGAAGTACTAATTAGTTTCTCCGAAGTACTAATTAGTTTCTCTGAGGTACTAATTAGTTTCTCTGAGGTACTAATTAGTTTCTCTGAAGTACTAATTTGAGATTTTGAGGTAGTATAAAGAATATTGTGTAAACAGAATATAAAGGAATAATAGCTAGTGCTGGAGGGTATAAATTGAGAAAAAACCATATAACATAAATATTTTACTCTCCACAAACCTCAGCTATTCAGCTTTTTTCTATCTTCGAAAAAAATTAACCTGACATGAACTGCCATACTGAAAAAACAATCAGCATTTATATTTCCGACCCCCGGGAAGTTGGCCAAAAAAGAATGATAAGAACCCAAAAGGTACACATATTCAACTAATATGGCGGGATATGTTTACTTAATGTGTATATATAAACTAGTTAACGGCAAGTTTGAAAAATATGAAAAAACATATTCTGATATCAATTTTATTCATGGGACTTTTTAGTCAATGCCAAAAGAATGTAAATAAGGAGTCTAATAAAATAGTTCAAATCAACGCTGAGAATAATTATGATTTGGGAGAAGATGTGACATTAAACTTGTATTCTGATAGCACTTACTCTTTCGTTGTTAAACTACAAAGACCTAACTATGTAAAAATTGAAAAATTTAATGGACGATATATTCAAAGTGACGATACGGTTGACTTTTACCCATTTCGATTCGATTACAACAGAAGCACAAAAGCAATAATTAAGAACAACTTCGTAGAATTCATCGATGGGGAAAGTCCATTGAAAATAAGGATAAAAAAGAATAAATTAGGATTAAAGGGAGAATTAGATTTCGAGAATTTTATGGATTATGCAATTTTTACTTTTAATCCCAAATTTTATAATCCGAGATATTTTGGAGATGTCCCAAGCAAAGTCAAAGCGTATGACTTAAAGCAAAGTGATTTAGTGCAAATTGACAGACTATTGAAGAAGTGTTTCCATGAAAATGCGGATGAATTAAATGATTTCAATAATTATATAAAACAATGTATTCCAATTATTAATTCCAATGGAGAAAGAGAAGTTTGGATAAGTTGCTTTTGTAAGAATTATTCTCTCAATACAAGATATAAAACTTCCATAATCATAATGAATGATGGTGGAAATTGTAATATAAGCTTGAAAATAAACTTAACTAAAAATGAGTATTCTGAACTTAATATTGCAGGAGAAGCATAAAAACCAGCCGTTAACAAGTTGCAAATTGCATTGCGGATGCAGTGGTGTGCGTTGTCTCTGCTCCTTTCTTGACCGTCATCCCGACTTGTCGGGACTAACGCTCTTCGAAATCCGCAACGACAACATATACCAAAAGTTAATTAGTTTCTCCAAGGTATTAATTAGTTACTCAGAGGTACTAATTTAAGGTTCTGATGGTAATTTGAGAAAAAACGATATAACATAAATTTTTTACTCTCCGCAAACCTCAGCTATTCAGCTTTTTCCTATCTTCGAAAAAAAATTAACCTGACATGAACTGGCAACCGCAAAAAGTATCAATAGAAATAGTTTTCCGAACAAGTTACAATTCAAAGAAATCAGGTGAAAAAATAACAAAAAAGTATAATAACTTCGGGTTATTAACTAGTTAGCGGTCATGCTATGGCACTAGAGCAAACAAGAAAAGACAGAAAATTAATAAAGAGACGAATTTTGGTAAAGACTTAATAGTTAATTCTATTAAAATGTGCAAGAGGAATACTCAAAAAATCTATCATAAGGATTAAAGCACTTTTGTATTTGAATTGTATTAATTTTTTTAAATAAATCTTTAAACTGAAAATGGAAATTGATTTAAGTAAAAATAGAATCTTCAAAATTTTCACTAATGGAGATATTGCTGATAATAAAATTCAGAATCTTATTATCGACAAGGATAATTGTATTATAATAGAATACAACACATTATATTCAAATATTAAAAATATAAAACCATATTTGAAATTGTGTAATACAATTGCAAGCACTCTTGATAAGAAAAATCCAGTTTCAGCATATAAAAAGTTTTTACTTGTATTTATAATATTTCTGTTTTTTCTAACGATAGCACTATTAGCGATTTTAACAATTACTGGAACTGGAATTGAAGGTTTATTCGAATCGTTTTCTAAATATTCAAAAAATCAAACTACAATAACGATTGCTGGAATTGCAGTTGTTGTATTAATCATATCAGGAATTGTATTTGAATTGGGTCCAAAAATTAAACTAATAAAGAATTTAATTACGCCAAGTAAACTAGATCAGTTAAATAAAATAATTGATAGTAATAATTTAAGTATTAATGGATTCTCTGAACTTTCACAAAAATGGTTTATTAAAAGAAAGTCATATGTTTTTATTCTTCACTATTTGAATTGGGAAATAGATACGGATAAGGAAAATAATATAAATAATTTAGTAGTTGAGTTGCTAAAACGTCATGAAAATTTAAAATTAATTTTCAGTGTTGATAAAGCAGATGGAATATTCAGGAAAAATGATGCATTAGGTTGCGAATTAGAAAAGAATAAATTGAAATTTACAGAATTTGAAATTTTGAAACCATCGAAGAACGAATTATTAACAAAGGCTAAAAATAAAAATGATGCAATTTTCTATAACGGTTTTCTCACAATAATTAACTCATTCAATCCCAATGAATTTGAGATAGAAAGCATTGCCGAAAATTTTGAATTAATTTATAACGACTTTCAAACGGAGAAGAATATTATAATTGAAAAGTATATTCAAACTTCTAATTCAGACGATGCAATTAAAGATCGAAAAAATAATATCCTAGTTGATACATTTTTTAATAATTATAATTGCTTCAATGAAAATACTGATAAAAATAAAGAAATATTACTATTTACTGTTCTATACCATTATTATTTTTTTGAAAGACCAGTTTGTAAAGATCTGTTGGAAAAAGTATTAATAATTTATGACCGTCCAAACATTTGTCATATATTAAAATTAAATACAGAACAGATATTACAACATTTGATTCAAAACGATAACAAAAACATTTCTGATTATGTGAATAATAAAATTTTAAATAGCTTATATGAAGGACTTTCTAGCTTATCTTCTGTTGAAATTGATGATGACAATTTTGGGTTCAATAGAAAAATTGAACAATGGCTGATCAAATATGTGATTATCAATAGAGATGATTTGTTCAGAAAACTTAAACTAAAAACAAATTACTACACTTCCTTTTATGAGTACGTAAAATATTTCCTATTTTTCTTTGACATATATAAGTTTGATTTTTCTTTAGCTCAAAAATTATTATTATATCTCAATCCACAAGACATCTTTTTTTATCAGTTATATTTTTCTTCAAAATTTTCTCAAATACCATTTGAGAAAGACAGAACTGGGGAAATGTATTTATTAAGTTCTTCACTTGCACAAAGTGCATGGATAAATATAGAAAGATTTGATGATGAATTGTCAATAGATATATTTGGCATGAAGATTAAATTTAAGTCATTAAATATTAATCCGTATAATTCATTATTGCAAATCATTTCAGACAGCTTAGGCAAAGTTAGAAATATCGATATATCCATTTCTGAAATTGAAAATATAGTCAATAAACTAAACTCAAATGCACATCCTGTATTTAATGTTGAACTAGATGATTTCATTGTCAAATACAACGAAATAATTGCAAGACATAGATTTTATCTCTCTGAATTTGAATCAGAACAACAAAAACTTCCTGTATTAAATTTGATGAAGGAAATTGAAGATGAGTTAATTATTCTTTTACCATTGATTGAAGAAAATTTTGTGAGTCAAATACCTACGTTAAATATTTCCAAATATTTTGAGATAGAAACACCAGATTTAGACTTTTTATTTTTACAAATAACAGTTACAATTCATAATAACTTTTTCAATAATGGCAAGGAATATGTTCAAAGAAATAATTATAACGAAAATGAAATAAGCTTAATGATTGAAAAACTGGTTAAATATGAGACCTTAATAGCAATTCAACAGAAAAAATCATTGAATTATAAAGAATATTGTTATTATACTCTATATGAGACTAAGTATTACATAATCGTTAACCTATTTAAAGAATGTAAATTAAAATATGATTTTAAGTACTATAACAAAGAAGAGATATATAACATTAGCAAGTTTAAAGTTGTAGTTCAATCGTTTGAATTCATTAATGATTATTTCGGCATCCTTGACACATTGTTTTGGGAATGCTGGTTTGAAACGCGACTAAGTCTCACTGAGCTAATTAGTAAAGATAACCAAATTCAATCTTTGCGTTTTTTGAATAAAAAAATAATTGAAGATAATTTAAAGAAAATACAAACTTATACTAAAAACATACTTGGATATGTTCATTTTGATTGTGGACTAATTTATATTGGCATCATTTCTGATTCTGTTATTGAACCGCCTATTGCCTATGAAAAGATTCACAAATTTTTAAGTGAAAAGGGAAATATTCCAAAATTCATTCAATTTCAATTATTAAACAGTCTTCATCTAATTTGCCATAATGGGCAATTTGCGGATAAAGATTTATTGACGAAGGAAAGTATTGCAATACAGGATGATTTATTGGATAATTATTCTGAATTTATCACTCCTTATCAAAAATTCAATATCTATTTATCTATATTATCTTTGCTTATCTCTAAGATAGATGAAAATAAAAATAAAATTGAAAGTTTGTTTCAAGCACTGGACAGCGATTTTAATCAATTAAATGATGATCAAAAAGGATTGTATTACTATCGCTTTATAGAGTATATGTGTGAAATAAATAAATTTGATGTTTTAATAGAGAATAATTCTATCCCTGAGGCAAAAAGACTACTTAAAAATAATAAATTCTATTATATCCAATTCTTAAGAAACTATATTGATGTATATTATCCATTAATAATTGAAAAGCAAATAGAATTATTAAACACTACATATAATGAAAAAATTAAGGAGCATAATTTGTGGGTAGAGAAGATAAAGAATGATGAAATAAGAACTGACATTCAAGAATTTATTGTTGCTGATAATAAAATGGAATATCATGAAAAAATAAATTCTATAAGCAAGGATCTTGAATATATCAAGCGACAAATTATTAGTTTAAAAGATAATGATCAAATAAAAGAACTCGAAAAAGAACTTGACGATTTTGTCAATCGTTATGAATACCTATCCAAAATTCAAGGAGATAACTTTCCAAATAAATATGTGATTGCAAGTACTGCTCTTGTACTTGCAAAAAAAAATCACGACAAAAATGGTTTTAAAAAAGGACAAGCTATTAAATATTATGAAATCTCTATGAAAAATTATTTTGAGCTAAAAGAATATATTCCTTTTTTAAAAATTTGTTTAGAATTGAAACCTTATTATTATAACAATAATAAGATTGGAAATATTTCTGAACTTGAAAAAAGAATAGAGTATATAATTCAAGTTACAAATATCAAAGCTCGTACTTTTTTCTCTCAATCAGTGCATACTGATGCTGAACAATTATCTATTTTTATCTATGATTTTTTTAATCCAAATTTGGTCACTAGTCGTGAAGATTATTCCTTTTTCAGAAATATTGAAGATAAACTTGACAAAAACAAAGATCATTATCGTTTTGATAATGATACAAAAGGACTAAGAAAACTGTTTTCCGATTTTTACAATGAAATATCATTTGGCATATCAGACAAACAAATAATAAGAATTTTAAACAACATTTTAGATTATTCAATTGAACATCTTGATACATTAACTTTTGACGACATAAGAACTATTGAGAATTCATTAAAAAATGCAGATAAGAAACTATCAGATAATATTGATTTTCAGGAATCAAAGATTGAGCTAGAAAAGAGGTTGGCAGATTTGTCTAAAAGTTATAAAAATAGATTAGTAAAATATTTTGAAAATATGTCATTTGTAAGCATTCGGTAAACCCCTCGCTGCCGCGCGATTATTTATCGCGTGGTTTGCAAAGCAAAATATATCTTTTACCCCGCTCGCGCTGGTTTACAACCGGTGTGTAATCCATAGGTTTGAGCGTCAGGAGAGAATCCAAAAAAAATATGTAAATGGATATAGTTTTTAACTTTTTGCTATTCAAAAACAGCAGCTTAAGCATTCTTAAAAGATTAAAGTTTTGATGCGATTGGCTAAAATATTAAATAACTTTACCTGTTATTGGAAAAATCGGTGAAATGAAAAAGACAATATTAATCTGGCTGGTTCTCCTGTTAGGGCTTTCCTATCAATCATTTGCAAAAACCGGGATGGCAAGTGACGAGAAAGAATTTGTTTTGACCATTGTCGTGTTCCTTCTCCTGGTTGCCGGAATTTTTAAAGGAATCGACTATCTGAAAAAAAATGGCAAAACTCTTTTGTTAAGGTTTCGGACATTTCTGAGAAACAAGATGTTGACCCTGGGGAATTCTCATTGACATTGTTTATCAATTTGTTCGTATTATAAACGTGTTTGTTTGAATGTAATATCAAAGTCCGGGCCTTCGTTGTTTTTGCTTTCTTTGGTTTCGATGGTGGTTTTCCACTCTATCCTTCTTTTGCAACGAGAGATAAGCTGTTTTGCATTTGTAGTGCTTTGTTGAAACTTTACTACCTCAACCTCACCGAAATTCAAAAAACTATTTTTATAAATATTTGGGCGCTTATCCCGGGTGTCGCGGTTTTTACCATCGATTTAACCGAAGGTTAAAAACCTCCGCACTCATTGTTTTTAAATATCCTCCAAACTATGCTCTTCGCGGTTTTTCCGAAAGTATGAAATAATGGATGGGGCGGTAAGTCCGTGCAAAATAACCGAAAAAAGGATGATATACCCACTGATGGAATAAAGCTCTAATTTGTTTTCAAACACATCGGTTTGTAAAAACGCCCACGAAAGATAAAATATCGAGCCAACCCCGCGAATGCCAAGAAAACTGATTGCAAGTTTGCTTTTAAAGGTATCCCTGATACCCGCAAGGCTGATGAGGCCTGCCACCGGGCGCACCACCAATACAAAAATGACGCTAAACAAAATGCCTTTCCAGTCGGTCATGGCCAGAATGCCATTCATAATTGTACTGCCAAAGATAATTATCCATACCACAACCAACAGCCGTTCAATCTCGTGACTAAAGTCGTGCATTTTCTTTTTATAATTGCCGCTCACATTTTCAGAATAGCGCAAGCTCAACCCTGCAAAAAAAACAGCCATAAAACCATAGCCATGCAACAATTCAGTAACGCCATACACTGCAAAAGTTAGGGAAAGTGCGAGGAAGCCATCGTTGGTTTTTATACCGGCCTGTTTGTTGAGGTAGTTGAGTAAGAACCCGATGCCGCGTCCCACGAGCACGCCCACCACAACACCTATAACGACTTTTAACAGTAGTTTATCCCAAATCCAGTTACCGAAATTAAAGGCTGCAAAACTCCCTGCCTGGGCCACCAGCACTGCCAACCAGGTGAATGGAAACGCCATACCGTCGTTTAGTCCGGCTTCTGCGGTGAGTGAAAAGCGCAATTTATCCTTCAAATTATATTCCCGCTGTGGATCGTCGAGTTGAACATCAGAAGCCAGAACAGGATCAGTAGGTGCTAACGCTGCCGCAAGTAACAGTGAAGCCGGGATGCTCAATGCCAAAAAATACACCCCCAACAGATACGCTGCCAGCATGGTTAGTGGCATGGTGAATACAATAAGCAAAAGCGGCCGCTTCCAGGCCTTGAATGAATAATTGCTTCCTATTTTCAAACCGGCACCCATGAGTGAGATGATTACAATGGCCTCAGAAAAAACCATCATGGCCTTATCTCTCCAGAGGAATTCAGACCAGCCCAAAGGTGTACCCACCATGTAAAGCAAAATACCAATAAGCAAAAGCATTACAGGCGAACTCACCCTTATCTTTTTGGAAATGGAAGGCAGCCACGCCATGATAAGCGTTGCCAAACCCAAATTAGCGAGCAAAATATAGTGATCTTTCATACGTCGTAAATCTGAAGTTACCCAGCCAGTTTATTTTTCGATTACTATTGCTAAGTTATTCAATTTTAATTTCTTTTTAACCTGTCAACGTCCATAGACTTGACAGCTTTAACAAAACTACATTGAACATGATTTTTGATAAAAAACTTTTCCCGCCAAATGTGTGAATCATGTAAATTTTCATAAAAGTTTTGTAACACTTTCAGGAACTCCATTTCATAACTTGGTTCATTTAAAACCAATAAAAATCATCTGCTTAAAGAAAACCGCAGAAACTTGTTACTCATCATATTATAAACTTATTACTCATAAAATGGAGGACTAAAAAATGAAACAGTTCACAAAAAAGTTAATTTATTTTAGCATTTCGTTGATTTTAGTATTCAACTTCGATGTTGCTTTTGCTCAGAAAGCGAAAGTTGTTTCTTCTTACGGGCCGGTCAATCAGGATGTAACCTTTGATCAGATTAAAGCTGACAGGATGAAGGTTAAAGCTGAGCGCGCCAAAGAACACAATGACCTGCTGAATGCCAGGTATGATCTTTCAGTAAAAACATCTCCGGATGTTAAAATGTCGGGAGGAAAACCCATACCTGTGGGACCTACCGCTAAGCTTCAGGGTATAACCTGGGCTGATTTGGATAAGTTAAGTCCCGGGGAAATTAAAGCGAAGGACATTTTTCCATACAAACCTTTGCCCTTTGCCGACCATGCCGAGGGTGGTATGCTTTTCCCTGCAATGATTACCGATTCGCTTCCAAGGCTTGTTCGTTTCGATCTGGATTTTGATCTTCCTGAGCATATTCTGCCCGATCGGGCACCTCCCATTTTTCTGACAACCCGTCCCGATTTGGGTGATGTATCGCAAGGCAGATTAATTACCGTCGATAATTATTATGAAATTTTTAATGGGCTTTTAAGTCCAAAACAATTGGAAGGATTGCGATTGCTTGTTACCCAGTTTCCTCAACAACAGTTTAATGCTACCGAAGACCGGCGAACGGACAGGCCCGATGGCAAGTTAGGTGTAGCCTGTTTCGATTGTCATGTCAACGGACACAGTAATGGGGCAAACCACCTGGTTGGCGACATTCGGCCACAGGAGTTCAGACACCGGATAGAAACTCCGTCATTGCGGGGAGTAAATATTCAGCGGCTCTTTGGTTCACAACGGGCACTTAAGTCAGTTGAAGATTTCACCGAATTCGAACAACGGGCAGCCTACTTTGATGCAGATCATGTAATGGCAGCAAAAAAGGGGGTTAACGTTCTTGAACGTGGTTCGCAAGTTCATTTTATGGCCGAATTCCAGGCTATTCTTGATTTTCCACCAGCACCAAAGCTTGATATTTATGGTGCATTGGATAAAACCAAAGCAACTCCGTCGGAATTGCAGGGAGAAGCAATTTTTAATGGAAAGGGACGATGTGTTGAATGTCATCCTGCCCCATACTTCACCGACAATACAATGCACGATTTAAAGGCGGAACGTTTTTACCAACAGAAAATGGACAATGGAATGATGATGGCGCATGATGGTTTGATTAAAACTTTTCCGTTAAGAGGTATTAAAGACTCGCCGCCATATATGCACGATGGCAGATGTTTTACGTTAGAAGATATAGTTGAATACTTCAACCTCGTTCAGCAATTACACCTGACAGCAAAGGAAAAGACAGATTTGGTAGCGTATATGCGCGTTTTGTAATTGTATTCGCATAGTATAAAAAGCATTAATCATTTAAAAAAAATTATTTATGAAAAAATTAATCTGTATCACCCTTGCTGTATTGGGAATCGTTTTCCTTACATCCATGAAATTGAATGACGAACCTGCCTTGTCGTCGCAGAAAGACAGCAAAATTAGTACGCCGATCCCGGCAAGTGTAATGCAAATAGCCGAAAGATCATGTGTTGAATGCCATACAAAAGGTGGAAAATGTAAGGCTATGATGCATCTTAATTTATCGAAATGGGATAAATACTCACAAAAAAAACAGGCAAAAAAAGCAAGTGCCATGTGCGAAATGGTTTCAAAAGGCAAGATGCCACCAAAGGGCTTCATAGAAAAAAATCCTGGCGCTGCCCCTACCAAAGATGAAGTAAAGATTATTTGTGATTGGGCAAACTCCATTCCTTAGATGAGACAAAAAAATCAGCTAAAAATGAAGAAATTAGATTCAAAGGATGCAAAAAAGATCGGTGATGATATCGGTATCGATTGGAATGAGGTGAAACTGGATGAATTCACAAAAGGTATAAATGTGGAGTTCGAACATGGAACAAAGTTTCCTGAAACTGATGTAACAAATGATGATAAAAAGTTGACGGGAAAAATTGCCTGGGCTCATTTAAAGGAGTTTCCTGATTATTATACAAGATTGGCAAAATTGGAAACAGAAGCAGCCGAATATTGGAAAAGTAAAGAGAAT
Organism: Draconibacterium sp.; assembly: GCA_041739985.1. Lineage (GTDB taxonomy): Bacteria > Bacteroidota > Bacteroidia > Bacteroidales > Prolixibacteraceae > Draconibacterium. The sequence goes on from JBGSMW010000100.1 coordinate 26,633, forward strand.
TAGCCTTGAGTCACCAAACCTTTCAGGGATTTAAAAGCCAAAGTCCGAAGGACTTGAATTTGAATAACCTCCGGTTTCACCGGAGGCAAACGAACGAACTGGAATAAGAACCCCGGAGTGGGTTCAATATAAATTTAATATTCTCTAAAGATTATTAAATCACCATCAAAAAAAATAAATAATGAATAAAATGAAATTTGCACTAACAATAATTGTATTAGGATTTGTTGGGTTGCTGTTTACTTCAACGGCACCATCACTCCAGATAAATAAAAATCAAATAAAAATTGACACAAAAAAACAAAACAACATGAATTCAACTAACACATTCGAATTTAAAGCACTGCCTTATGCGTATGATGCGCTCGAACCTTATATTGATAAGCTAACACTGGAAATCCATTATGGCAAACACCATAAAGCCTATTATGAAAATTTCATTGCGGCAGTTAAAGGCACCGAAATGGAATCAATGGATATTAAGGATATTTTTAAAAATATGAGCAAATACCCTATGGCAGTCAGAAATAATGGTGGCGGTTATTACAACCACACATTTTACTGGGAAGGCATGAAAGCCTCCGGTGGCGGAATACCGGACGGAAAATTATCAGAAGCCATTAAAAAAGATTTTAGCTCCTTTGATGGGTTTAAAAAGCAATTTTCGGATGCAGGGAAAACAAGGTTTGGCAGTGGATGGGCATGGCTAAGTTTGGATGAATCGGGCAAACTCTTTATTCATTCTACACCAAATCAGGATAATCCGTTGATGGATCTCGCTGAAAAGAAGGGAACTCCGCTGCTTGTAATGGATGTTTGGGAACATGCATATTATTTAAAATATCAGAATAAGAGACCAGATTATATCGATGCATTCTGGAATGTTGTAAATTGGGAAGAAGTAGCCAAAAGATATGAAAAGGCTGTAAACTGATAATACAAATAATTGAATTTGCCATTATCCTAATATTGTTAAAACTATGACAGAAAGAATTGAAAACAAGGAATCAACAAAGATTGGTAACCGCCGGGTTCACCTGGCAAATGAACGAACATTTCTGGCATGGATTAGAACAAGTATTGGGATAATGGCATTTGGTTTTGTTGTAGAAAAGTTTGCCTTGTTCCTGAAACAAATGTCAATTATTTTGAAAATATCAACAACTGAAAATACCTTAACTCCTTCTCAGGAATACCCGGCTTTTATAGGGATATTCCTTGTTGGTTTGGGTACATTACTGGTTTTGCTCGCATTTATAAGGTATAAAAAAGTTGAAAGACAAATAGAAGCTGACACATTCAAGCCTTCGTCGATACTCGATATAATTCTTACTGTGTCGATATTTGGTGTAGGAGTTTTCCTCATAACATATCTTATTCAAAGTATATAAACTGAAAATCAAAATGAATTCAACTGAAAAGATATGTTTAACCATCGTTCAAATGAACGACACCCATGCTTACTTTGATATCCATCAGGAAATGTTCTGGCAGGGTGATCACGCAGAATACCGCCAGGCCGGAGGATACGCCCGCATTGCTACAATAGTAAAACAAATTCGGGCTGATAGTCAGGGAAATTGTCTTTTTTGTGACTGTGGTGATACCCTGCATGGCACTTATCCAGCCCTTGACACTCAGGGAAAAGTGATGATCCCCATATTAAATTCACTGGAGATTGATGCCATGACAGCGCACTGGGAATTTGCTTTTGACCCAAAGATTTTCAACCAGCGGCTTTCAGAACTTAACTATCCGATGCTGGCAAACAATATCTTTTATAAATCAACAAAAAATCTGGTTTATAAGTCCTATACAATTAAAGAGATTGGAGGAGTAAAAATTGGTTTGATAGGAATTGCCTCAAACATTGTTGACAAAACCATGCCGCCATCCTTCAGTGAAGGAATATATTTTACATTGGGTAAAGATGAACTTCCGCCAATTATTGATTTACTTCGTTCAAAGGAAAAAGTTGACCTGATTGTCCTGATCTCGCATCTTGGTTTCGCGCAGGATATGAAGCTTATTTCAGAAGTTAAAGGCGTTGATGTTTGTCTCAGCGGTCATACCCATAACCGGCTTTACAAACCGGCTGTTAACGGAAAGACAATTATTATACAGTCTGGCTGCCATGGTTCTTTTTTGGGCCGTCTGGATTTGGAAATGCTTGATGGAAAAATCGTCGGTTATCAGCATCAATTAATTGAGGTTGTAGAAACCACTCAATCTGACCCAATAGTAGCCGAACTTGTAAAACAGGCTCTTGCACCTTACAAAAATGAACTTGCAGAGGTTGTTGGAGAAACAGCTACAGCGCTTAACAGGGGAACAACCATGGAAACCACCATGGACAATTTTCTCCTGCAGGCTTTGCTTGAAAGTACAGGTGCGCAACTCGCATTTTCAAATGGCTGGCGATATGGCGCTCCAATAATTCCGGGTAACATTACACTGAATGATCTTTACAATATTATCCCCGGTAACCCGCCAGTTTCAACAACAGAGATATCGGGAGAGGAACTCAGGGAAATGCTGGAGGAGAATCTCGAACGGACGTTTTCGTGCAACGCCTACAACCAAATGGGTGGATATATAAAACGTTGTTTGGGGTTGAATGTGTACTTCAAGATAGAAAACCCTGCTGGCTTCCGAATTCAGGAACTATTTGTTGGCAATGAAGAAATTCAGCCTGACAAATATTATACAGCAGCATTTGTTACGATGCAGGGTGTGCCTCAAAAATATGGGCGAAACCGGAAAAACCAGTCAGAACGGATAATAGATGCAATGAGAAAATACCTAATTAAGAATCGCCCCATTCGAGCAGAACTCAGGGGCACCTTTATTGCGATATAGCAATATTGATTTGATAGAATTAAGTATAACAATAAAATAGTTTTTTTAACTTATAGATTTAAAAGACAACCTGTTGAAGTTTGAATTGATTTAAATGCTGATACTTACTCTTATATTATGCACTGCTGTTATCATTGCCACCGGATTGCCCCTGATCAACTCGGCTGCATGGTGGATTAGAATATTTGATTTTCCCAGAATTCAGATTGCTGTTTTAACTTTATTAGCGATAATTCTGGCATTTGTTTTTATCGATTTTAAATGGGAATTTAAGTTAGCATTGTTGTTCATTCTGGCAGTTTCTCTTGTATATCAGCTAAAGTTTGTTGTGGTATATACACCGCTTGACAAAACGCAGGCTAAGGATAGTAATAAGCCGATTGCGGATAACAGTTTTACATTTCTGGTTTCAAATGTGCGCATGGAGAATGACGATAAAGAGCGTTTCCAGGCACGTGTAAAAAAGTACAAACCTGATTTTCTGCTGATAAACGAACCCGATCAGGATTGGGCTGCCTCAATTGGCAGGCTTGACGGGGATTATTCGTATTCAATCAAATATCCGCTGGAAAATACCTACGGAATGATGCTGCTTTCAAAACTACCTCTGACTGAAAGTACCGTAAATTTTTTGGTAGATGATGATGTACCTTCAATTTTTACCAAAATCACCTTGCCATCAGGAAGCAAAATTGATTTCTATGGCGTTCACCCGAAACCGCCAAAACCCGGTTCCGATACCTATGAAAGAGATACAGAACTTCTTATTATCGGCAAAAAAATCAAAGAATCAAAAAATCCAACCATAGTAGCAGGCGACCTGAACGATGTTGGCTGGTCTGGTACTTCAAAGCTTTTCAGAAAGTACAGTGGGCTTGTTGACCCGCGTGAAGGCAGAGGATTATACAATACGTATAATGTTTTTGTGCCTTTGTTCCGGTATCCGCTGGATCATGTTTTCTACTCCAAAGAATTTGGACTGGTAACCCTTGAAAAACTTAAGGAAATTGGATCCGACCATTTTCCACTTCTCATTGGTTTAAATTATGAACCAGATGAGGATAATACGGAAGGTTTGGAAAAAACAAATGCTGAGGAGGAAGCTGAAGTTGAAGAAAAAATTGAAGAAGACAGGAAGGAAATAAAATAATCGAAAATCAAACGAAATCACTATGAAAATCTATGTAAAAAATATGGCTTGTGAAAGCTGCAAAATTCTTGTCAGGGATACTTTAAATGATCTTGGAATATCAGTAGTTAAAGTTGAATTAGGGGAAATAGAGACGAAGGAAGATGTTTCTGATGATGAAAAAAAGAAACTGAACAGCCAAATCAAAAAAGCCGGAATGGAGTTGCTGGAAAAAAAGCAAGGTGTGCTGATTGAGAAAATTAAAAAAATTATAATTGAATCTATTTTCAATTCAGATAAAAAGTCAAACATTAAGTTCTCTGTTTTGCTAAGCCAGGAATTAGATTTAAGTTACAATTACTTGTCCAATTTCTTTTCAGAAGTTGAAGCCACTACAATCGAACAATATATAATTTCATTAAAAATTGAACAGATAAAGGAGTTAATAATATTTGAAGAAGATACCTTCTCGGAAATTGCATATAAACTAAATTACAGCAGCGTTGCACACATGTCAACGCAGTTTAAAAAGGCAACAGGGCTAACTCCCTCTCATTTTAAAGCATTAAAGGAAAAAAGAAGAATAACCATTCAAAATATTTAGCGGGCTTAACTTTCTGAATTAGGACAACCCCCGATATAGCTTTTAATACCAAGGCATAAATTAAATTTCTTGTCGTGTCCCATCGCAAATTCTCCAATCCGATTTTGGCACAAAACGCCATCACTTCTTAGGCAAATTTGATATTCTCTTCAAAAAGGGAATCTGAGAATCATGTAACATATCTCTGAAATTGTGTAAGACTTTCCTTTTTATCTATATCACCTTTGTAAAATAATTAACAGTTCAACAATTAATAGTTTAAATAACAATTAAAAAATGAGAGATTTTCAAAATCAAAAAAATGAAAACAGGACCACAGACCGTGGCATGTTAACAGGAATGTTTCGTGATCGTGTGAGCACCGAACAGGCTTACAACGATTTGCAGGAAAGAGGTTACGCAAAAGACGACATCAATTTAGTCATGTCGGACAAAACGCGTAAAGAACAATTCTCAGGTGATGTAAAAGATACTGAAATAGGAACCAAAGCCGCTGAAGGTGCAGGAAAAGGTTCTGCCATTGGCGGCACAGTAGGTGCAATTGCTGGCGTTATTGCAGCAATCGGAACAAGTTTGGTTATTCCCGGGCTTGGAATTGTAATAGCAGGTCCCATTGCCGCAGGTTTGGCAGGTGCGGGTGCAGGTGGTATTACAGGTGGAGTAATCGGAGCACTTGTAGGTTCAGGAATTCCTGAAGCTCGCGCTAAGTTATATGAATCAGGACTTGAAGAAGGTCAAATCGTTATTGGAGTTCATCCCCGTAATGATGAAGATGCTGAATACTTTGAAAACAACTGGCGTGCAAACAAAGCTGAAGAAATTCACAGTTAGAATTTCTATGTAAATGAAAACGGAATGACGATAAAAAGTCATTCCGTTTTAAAACCAAAAAGTAAATAATAATTCAATAAAAAAAAGAAAATGAAAAACATAAATTATATAAAAAAAGCAATGATTCCGGTAACTTTTGTTGCCACCATATTTTTAATTACTTCTTGCGGTTTTAGCCAAAAACCGAATGACACAAAAGTTGTTGCCGAAGAACAAAACGAAGAAAGATTTGACAACAACAAGCTGGAAGATGATGCACAGTTCCTTGTCAACGCTGCCGAAATTAACCTTGAAGAAATTCAGTTAGGTCAATTGGCACAGCAAAAAGGAGGAACAGCACAAGTTAAGGAATTGGGAAAAATGATGGAAGATGCACACACTAAGTCATTCAATGATTTAACTGCACTTGCTCAAAGTAAAATGATTACCATTCCGACTTCGTCAACCGACAATGCACAGGATGCTTATCAGAAATTAAATGAAAAATCGGGAAATGATTTCGATAAAGCGTATATCGATATGATGGTAAGTGAACACAAAGATGTTATTGAGACATTTGAAGATGCATCAACAGATAGCAATGATTCAGACATTAAAAATTGGGCTACAGTTTCACTGCCTGACTTGCGCACACATCTTAATCACTCAGTTGACTTACAAAACAATTTGACTTCTCAAAATAATTAAAAACATGTTTCACCGCCTCCCTTTACGGAGGTTGGTGGAGCTTAAAACAAAAAAAACATGAATACAGGAAAAGTAGTTATAGGTGCATTGGCAGGACTTGCCGCTGGTGCATTGGCAGGTATTTTATTCGCACCCGAAAAAGGTTCAGAAACACGCAAACAAATCAAGGATAAAAGCAATGATTTTCTGGATAATCTAAAATCAAAGCTTGATGAACTTTTGGATTCAGTTACTGAACAATTTGAAAGCACTAAAAATGATGCCGAATATTTAGCGGCAAACGGAAAAGAAAAATACGATGATGTAAAAAGGGATTTAAAAAATGCAGCGGCAAATTTAAAAAACGATGTCGCGAAAGATATTAATCATGTAACATCTTAATTATTCAGTTCCCAATAAAACAATTTTAAAATAAAACATCATGAGATATATTCTTTATATAGTTGCAGTAGTTATGATTATCGTTTGGGCTATAGGTTTTTTTATCTATAGCATCGGAGCTATTATTCACTTGCTGCTTGTATTAGCATTAATCTCAATCCTGATAAAAGTTTTCTCAGGGAAAAAACAAGTAGATTAAAAGTAAATAACAAAATAAAAAAAATTTAAAATGGAAAAAGAAAAAACAATTGAAGTGTTAAACACACTCATCACTATCAACAACGATAGAATAGAAGGTTATGAAACCGCATCAAAAGAAACTGATGAATTTGATTTAAAAACATTGTTTGAACGGTTCATTGCAACAAGTCAAAAATGCAAACAGGAATTGGTTAGGGAAGTAAACATGCTGGGTGGCGAGGAAGCCGAAGGTACAAAGGTTTCAGGCAAATTCTTTCGTGCGTGGATGGATGTTAAGGCGGCGCTCACAGGTAATGACCGCAAAACAATTCTCGACTCGTGCGAGTATGGAGAAGATGAGGCATTAGATACTTATGAAGATGTATTAGAGGATGATTTGGAACATTTAAGTGCTGGACAAAAAACCATGATTTTCGCTCAAAAATCATTACTTAGAGCCGACCACGACCATGTAAAATCATTGCGCGATGCATTGGTAGATGCATAGTTCATTCTATTGATAAACTAGTTGAACAACAATATGATACTACAGTTAGATCCTTCGATATTGGTTGAGACTCCCCTGGGAACAGGGCAGGCTCTCTTCCTTATCGATTACGGCATGCACCAAAATACGTGTTGGGTGGTTGCGCTTGTGAAAGATGGAATTATCAAACATTTTGATTGCAACGATGTAATTCTTTCTGCAAATCATACCTATGGTTTAAACCTTATAAAAAATAAAGAACCCCGGGTATCCGAAAATAAGAAAATTGAAACAAAATAGTTTTTGGATGAAATACCATAGTGGAACTGATTTTTAAAACCATAGACAATAAATCCAGTTTCAAAAAGTAATACGAAGCAATGGAAAGTAAAGTTAAATAGGGTGGAGATTACCCTATTGCATAAAAGCCTGTTCTAAAATTATTTGGAACAGGCTTTTTAAATTTACTGTGGGTGAAAACTTAAAAAAACTTTAACGATTTGCTTCATGAAAATGAAAGTTGTACAAAAGCTAAATGACAATTTACTGGTGATGCTAAAAGCAAGTTCAGCAGGTAAGAAAAATAAATCAGCTTAAAATTGCAGATGAAAATGTGAGAATTATGTAATTTTTCCAAATAATTATGTAACACATCCGTGAGTTGAAGGCCTTATTTTCGAAGTGATATCTTTTATTAACCATAATTTAAAACCTACTTCAATTGGAAAACGTAAAAAAAATCGGCAAAGAAAACCTAATCTAAAATTGAAAATCGATATAACTTATGAATGAGAATCTAAAAACAGCCAAAAACTGCCGTCATTATGCCATGTGTAAAATTGATTTTCTGGGCAGTGGTGTATGCGCATCCGGCCTTGAAAAGCATTATGTTAGTTTCTATCCGCAGGGAAGGATGATACTTTATGAAGCCCTTGCAGAGCAAAGAATTCCGGTAACAGAAAAGTGTGTTGAAATTGCTGATACTTGCAACTTATGCGGAAAATGCGATTACCAGTGTTATTTCGTTAATGAGTTGCGGCCAACAAAAGTTATGGAGGCGCTAAAAAATCATGTTGAGACTTTTTTAAAAGAGGGAGGCGAAATTAAACTTCCAAAAGATGACAAAATTCTTACTGAAATAAGAGAAATTGTAGGTGACGAATGGGCAACTAACGATGAAGGAATTACAGTAACCTATTCTCATGACATGAGCGCAATATCTGAACCCAAAATGCCTGATTATGTGGTGATGCCAAATACAAAAGAAGAAATCGCATCGCTGGTCAAACTGTTTAACCATCACAATATTCCATACACCATGCGGGGCAATGGTCAGAATCTCCTTGGTTTTGCTGTTCATGAAGGTGCCATTATGGACCTTAACCGGATGAAAATAATTGAATTTGACGAAAAGAACTGGATGGTGAAAGTGGGTCCCGGTATTGCAGCATTTGACCTTCAGAAACAAGCCCAGGAAAGGGGTTACCGGATAAATGCAGCCGAACCGGCAGCGCTTGTTTGTGCCAATATCATGTGTTCCGGAATAATGTCAACGTTTTCAACAACTTACGGTATAAATGCCGACAATTTTGTTGATGCTGAATTTGTTAATCACGACGGTTCATTTTTTAATTTGAATGATATTTCGTCTCCAAATCTTTATTCATACAAAAATCTGGAACATAAAAATTCTCCGGGCATTTGCGTTTCCGCTGATATACGACTTCACCCTGTTACTGAAGACGAAAGAGGAATTCTTGTTCCGTTTGAAACGCTTAATAATGCGCTCGATTTTATCAAAGACTGTTCAGTGAGGCACATCGGACTGGCTTTAGGAGTTATCGGGGTCGAATATATTTCAACATTTCTTTCTCCTACAAAAAAAATGGCTTCCGAGATTAAAAATATTTTCACTGAGAAATTAAATATTCCCTGGATGGTAGTCGTAATCGGAGATAAATATGCAATTCGTACCATCGGCGAAATGGGATTTCCATTCTTTGACGAGCATCTTTTTAAAGCGCTTTATCTTGGATTGCCCTCACTCAAAGATGCTCAATGGCTTGAATTGGCTAAAAAACTTTCTGAGGATGAACCTTATTCATATTTAAAAATTAAAAGTTTCGCAGAGCTTTTCGAAACAGCTCTTTCGCCCTCTGCAAAGTTGTATGCTCAGGAAGTTGATAAAGATTTAAGTCCGTTTTTTGAAAAGCTTTTCTCACGTCCTGAAATGACTGATATTTTATGGCTGAATACATTTAGGATAATGAGTGTCCGTGTTGGACGTAAAAAACCATTTTTACCGGCACTCCTTTATTTGCCAATAGATAAGGAATTAATTAATGAATTCTGTGACAAATTCAGACTCATCGGTGAAAAATATCATATTGACAATGATTTTGGATTTATCACTCCAATCGATAATGGGAAAAGGTGCATTTTTGAATATGATTTCTTTTATGACTATAATGATCCCGATGAGATACAGAGAGTAAGACAAGTTGGGATGGAAGCGAATATGTTAATTGATGAATATTCAGTTAAAACCGGGGTTGTAAAGGGGCATCCTTATGTTTTGTACCAGGGATTCTGCAGAAAAGAAAGCTTATTATATTCATAAAATAAAATCCTTAAGTTTTGTCAGTCAACAACAAACCAACCATTGCTTTGACCGGTGCAACCGGTTTTTTGGGTAGTCACCTGATGGCTTCGATGCTTACCAGTGGCTATAAAATCATAATACTTGGCCGTCCGGCAAAAAACGAATCTTTGAAGGAGCGTATCTTCAAACTATTAAAATGGTTTGAAGTTGACAGCATGTCCGATCAGGTTACCTGTATTGATACTGATTTGTCGCAGGATAATCTGGGAATTTCTACCGGAGAATATTCCCGGCTCTGTTCAAATGTCGATTCAGTAATTCATTGCGCATCAGATACCAGTTTTTCCGAAAACAAACGCGAAAAGGTGATGGCTGCAAACATTAATAACCTCAGGGGAATCCTTGAATTCTCAAAGAATGCGCATGTTAATTTCTTCCACTATATAAGTACAGCCTACGTTGCCGGCAGCGGTGTAACATATTGCAAGGAAACGCTCTCATCGGCAAAAACATTTACCAATGTATATGAGGAGAGTAAAGCTGCAGCCGAAAATATCATTTCAGGGTTTTGCGATAAAAACGATATTCCGCTTTCAATTATAAGACCATCTATTGTTTATGGTGATTCGCAGACGGGACGCTCGCTTAAGTTCAATGCCTTGTATTTCCCTGTTCGGTCCGCACAGTCCATCAGGGATATTTATCTGAATGATATTATGAATAACGGTGGTTTGAAAGCAGCTAAAAACGGTATTTTCATTGATAATGATGGTTATCTGTTTTTACCTCTCAAAATATACCTGCCGCACGAAGGAGATATTAATATTATCCCGGTGGATTATTTTGTAAACAGTACCATTTCAATAATAGAGAATTGTTCCGTTAATGGTATTTACCACCTGACCAACCCCAAACGTACAACAATGAAAATGGTGGCGAAGTATTACGAACAGCTAATGAAAGTGAGGGGAGTAGAAATTATTTACGGTACGATGCCCAACGATTTAATTAGAAATCCGGCTGAAGAACTGTTCGATCGTTTTGTTGAACCTTACCGGCCGTATTTGTCTGATAACAGGGAATTCGACCGTACGAATGCAATGCTGATAACCGATAATCATCATCCTCCGGAGTTTACTTATGATATCTTTAAAACCTGCATGGAATATGCTGTCAAAGTTAACTGGGGAGCAGCAATATTTGCAGAGGAATTTATGAATAACCCCTAAATCCCCTAAAGGAGACTTTGAAGAGTTCATTGATTTTCAGCGAATTTCCGCCAACTGGCGGATCAGGGGTAAAGGAGTTGAAAATCAATGAACCCGGACTTTTCGGAGTAAGTTCAATTTTTAATTCGAAATATTCATTCAGTATGGCTAAGGTTTTACTCATCAATTCCAACAGATTCAAGCACCCCTGGCCAGTTATGCCTTTTGGACTTTGTTGTATTGCTACAGTTTTGGAAAGTACGGGGGCGCATAACGTCTTTTTTCTCGATCTGTGCTTTTCAACAAATTGTGAGAAGGAAATAGAGAATGCAATAAAGAATTTTGTCCCCGATGTCATTGGCATCAGCATTAGAAACATTGATGATACAGGAGGGTATAATGTTCATTTTCTGCTGGAAGATGTTAAAAACGATGTTGTTGAATCTTGTAAGAATAATTTCTCAGGTCCTATTGTCATTGGCGGTCCTTCTGTCGGTATAAGTGGCAGGGAGATGCTTAAATATTTTGATCTTGAATATGCAGTTCGTGGTGACGGTGAAACCGTGATGCTTGAATTTGTTAACCGCATTGAAAACCACCAGCCATTGGAAGGATTAAAAGGGTTAATTATTCGCCGGAAAAATGCAATTATTCACGAAAATGAACCTTTCCGTGAAGATGATTTAGACTCCCTCCCTTTCCCAAAACCACAACGATATCTGAACCTTGACCACTATCGCCGCTTTGGAACACCGCTTCTGATACAGACCAAGCGCGGCTGTGCATTAAGCTGTTCGTACTGCACATACAATAAAATTGAGGGGCATAAATACCGACTGATAAATCCCCGGCGAATAGCGGATGAAATTGAAATTCTTACGAAAGAAACCGGCATTCATCACATCGAATTTGCCGACAGCATTTTTAATATTCCCCTCGCTCATGCAAAAGAGGTTTTAAGGGAAGTCATCGGTAAAAATCTGAACCTCAGGCTGCACACTATGGGTTTATCTCCCGCGGCTGTAGATGAAGAACTTCTTGACCTGATGAAACTTGCTGGTTTCAATGAGGTGGATATAGGTGCTGAGTCGGCATGTGATGAGGTCCTTCAAAGCCTTTCCAAAAATTTTAAAAGTGCAGATATTATAAATACAGCAAATCTGCTCAGGAAAAAGAACATTCCGGCAACCTGGTTCCTTATGCTTGGCGCACCGGTAGAAACCCGTGAAACTGTGCTTGAGACCTTGAATACCATAGGAATAATTGCATCAAAATGGGATATGGTTTTCGTTTCTACGGGTGTGCGTGTTTATAACGGGGCTCCGCTTGCTGATGAGATTTTGAAACATGATATCCATTGTACAACTGACAATTTTCTGCATCCCGTAAAAATTGAACCGGCGAAAATAAGTTTGGCGGAAATTCATGAAATGGCAAAACACTTCTCATTTCGGTTCCCAAATTTTTATTTGTACGAAAAAGAACATATCATTCCCGGGTGGCTTTTGGTAATTGGCAATTCTTTAATCAAAGTGTTTCATTCCGGTCAACCGGTTTGGCGTTTGCTCATACTTTTAAAAAGGATTGAGTGGGCTTTGGGAATGGGATGGATAAAAAGAAATCTTTATGATTTAAAAATGAGCTCAACCCAAAAGAAAAGTCGAAATTCAAACGGTTTTTCGATTATCGGGGAGAAAAAAATCACAAGCCAAAGCGAATTAAAATGAAGAGAGTTCCGGAAGAAATTTACAAGCGCATTGATAACCACATTTATAATCTGGAAGGAGATAAATGGTGGCAACCCGACTTCTCTCTTAATCTGATAAGAGCTGTGATTAATCCTTTCAGGACAGGTTATGCAGAAAGGATCTTTGAACAACTTGAAATGGATTTAGATAAACTCAGTGCATTGGAAGTTGGTTGTGGAGGTGGGATTTTAACAGAAGAGATTGCAAAAATGGGATTTATCACAACGGGAATTGACCCTTCAGAAGAATCATTGGCCAGCGCCAAAAAGCATGCAAAGTATAATAACCTGAAAATAGATTATGAAAGAGGAACCGGAGAGAATTTGCCATTTCAGGATAATTCTTTCGATGTGGTTTTTTGTTGCGATGTGCTGGAACATGTTTCCGATTTGCCAAAAGTGATTGCTGAGATTTCGCGTGTCCTTAAAAACGAAGGAATATTTATTTATGACACTTTCAACCGAACAATCCTTAGTAAAATTGGTGTTATTAAAATATTGCAGGAGTGGAAAAGATGGGCTATTATGCCGCCAAACCTTCATGTTTGGAAAATGTTTATCAAACCCGCAGAAATAAAATCATTACTCCTCAAAAACCAATTGGATTGGAAAGAACATTGCGGAGCAAAACCAAACATCGCGTATCTTAAAATATTGCGCTACCTCCGCAAAAGAGCCACCGGAAAATTAAGCTATGTAGAATTTGGTGAAAAATTCCGAATGGTTGAAAGTAGCAGTACTCAAATTATGTATATGGGTTACGCTGTTAAAAAATAACAGTATATGATTTCAATAGAAAATCACAATATAATAATCATGTAAAGTTTACCAATATGTGTAACGAAGTAATATTTATCGGTCAAAACGATAATAGTCCAGAAAATCATGGTTCCTGTGGTGGATAGAATCATTGATAGCATCCATCGCCATAACGCTATAGGTGATACCATTTCCACCAAAACCTAAAACGTAATGTTCGTTAATTTCCGGTTTTGGCCGGCCAATAAAAGGCAACCCATCATTTGTTTCTCCAAATGTTCCCGCCCAGATATAATCAGGTTTAAAATCGATGGCGGGAAAACATTTATGGAATTGTTTGCCCAAATAATTCCATTTTTTATCTAACAATGCATCACGTTTCCTGGCATTTTTGAAATTCTCATCGCCACCTCCAACAATCACCCTATTATCGGAAGTTGCACGAAAATAAAGGTAGGGCGATGAAGTGTCCCAATAAATATGATCCTGGAATGCTACAGGTAAATTTTCAAATGCTTCGGAAGCCAAAGCATACGAACTTTTCAGGTTAACAACTTTTTCAGATAACGTTTTTTCGCTTTCATAACCGGTGCAATGTATGATATGATTGGCTTGAATAGTCTGTTTTTCATACGTTACAGCCAGTAGCTTATTATTGGCATGTTTGATATCTGTTATTTCGGTGCGATCGAAAATTCTGACCCCTCTTTTTGCGCAAAAAATCAAAAGATCATGTGTGAACCGATAAGGATCTATTACCGCACCCGAAGCAGATTCTATTCCGCAATATGCTTTTAATCCTAATTTCTGCAGAGCATCTTCATTTAACCATTTTACAGAAAATCCATGTACTTTTCTTGAATTAAATTCGGTTTCCAACATCTTAATATCTTCACTGGAGAAGTAAAAAAGATGCTCTTTTTGAATTCAAAATGGCATTCACTTTGAATTTCGTCAACAATTTTTTTGAGATCGTAAATCGCATTTTCACAGCATTTATAGCTGGATACAGCTGTTTCCACACCTCGTTGGTCAATCAATTGGTGCAGTGGAATATCGATTTCGTATTGCAACATCGCGGTTGTTACAGCGCTGCTTCCGTTACAAACATCACGCCTGTCAACCAGCACAACTTCTTTGCCTTCTTTTATCAATTGGTAGGCAATCAGTGCACCTGTGATCCCGCTGCCAATCAACAGAATATCGGTTTCTATTGATTTATCCAAGGAGGGATAACTCTGATTGAAAGCATTTTTAATCAGCCAATAAGGTTCATTTGATCGAAGGTCCATTTTTTTATTCCTTTTTAGGTTTCTCCAATTCTCTCACAGGTTTTGTTTCCAAAGCAGACGATAAACGCCGTTCTTTTAATTCCATGAATTGTGCGCCTAAAGTCAATTGTTCTTCTTTAGGTACAATTTTTTCGGCTTCAGGAAACAAATCATCTTCTTCTTCGCTCAAATGGTGTTCAAGAATTTCTTCAAATACCTTAAACTTCACCATCCATCTTGAATTGTCCTTCGGGAAATCGGCCAAATCCAGCAGTAAAATATTCAGCACAAAATGTTCTTCCTGAGATTCAAGTGATTCGTCTTTAATTTCTTTCCTGACATGTAATTTGCTCTACAGCAAATCTTCTTCCAGTTCGTGATGTACGTCAAGATGTTTCTTCAGGAAAATAAATTTTGATGGATCTTTTTCAATTTCCTTAACCAATTTTCGCATTTCATCATGATGTTCAATGAGTGCTTTTGTTATTGTTGTATTCATAACTTTAAATTTAGATTTCCACACTGGCGGCGCATTTGTGAAACTATTCTCACATGGTAAAGGTCAGCCGAATTCAGCCGAAAAGTATTATATGATTGAGGATAAAGTTTACATCATTCACACATTTCAAAAATTATTTATCAATGTCGTTTAGTTAAATTAATGCTGTCAAGTCTAAAGACGTTGACAGGTTAAATGAAATGCAGACTTGTCAGCGTGCGCATCTCCTGACAACGTCACAAATATGAATTACAAAATTTACTAACTAAACGACAATGAATTATGTATATGGGTTACGCTATTACAATATGAGAATCATGTAAAGTTTCCCAATAATTGTGTAAGACCTTACCTGATTATCAACCATACTTTTGCGTTGTAATCTGTAATAGTGCATGTTACATAACTCTAAAAGGAAAAAATATGTTTCATCACGTAAAAGAATTACAGTTTAATGCACGGGTTTCCAAACCCGATGTTCGTTTCGCGAAACTTCTGTTAGAACAATTTGGCGGACCAAATGGAGAACTCAAAGCAGCCATGCAGTATTTTGTACACGCATTTGGCTGTAGAAAAGCATATCCTGCAGAATATGACATGCTGATGGATATTGCAACCGAAGAATTTAGTCACCTCGAAATTGTAGGTGCAACTGTTCAAATGTTACTTACAGGTGTAAATGGTGAATTAAAAAATGCTGCCGATGATGTTTTAGTACTTGAATCCTTGCGTTTTTTAATGACAATAGAAGTTGTCCACTTTCAAATGTTTCAGGCAGCTTTAGACAGCATTCAACTCAGCTTTCCTCCCGGCATTCTGCAAAGCGATCCACGTTTAGCAACAAATATTTCAATATTTTGCCACCTACCTGTTGCTGGCGCTTGAGTTTCTGATTGCGGCTGATATCATTGCCACGGTAATACATCCATCATTTGAGGAGATTGCCATTCTGGCCAGCATCGTGGTCATCAGAACAGTGGTCAGCTATTTCCTTGAGAAAGAAATTGAGAAATTTAATGTATCTGAATGATTTATTTGATTGCAATTTTCTAATTTAACCAATTCGATGGCTGAAAAAAGATGCCGGAATTATTTTAATTAATCAGATAAGGATGAAAAAACCACAATATTTATTTGAAAAACTCAAAGCAAGCTTCTGGTTTATACCCATACTGATGCTTTTGATTACCATCGGTTCGGCCATTGGATTCATATACCTTGATAGCCGGATCCAAATTCCTCATAATGGTGTTTTACGGTATCTGTTGCCTGCCAGTGTTGAATCTGCAAGAAGCATACTCACCATCATCGCCGGGGCGATGATGGGTGTTGCCGGTACTGTTTTCTCCATTACACTTGTGGTGCTTACACTGGCATCTTCTCAACTGGGTTCACGCCTGGTAAGGAATTTTATGTACGATAAACTGAATCAGGTTGTTTTGGGTTCCTATGTTTCATCTTTTGTGTATTGCCTTATTATTCTGAGTTCGCTGAAGGAAAATGATAGTTTTCAATTTGTTCCGGCAATATCTGTTTTGGTTGCCCTTGCATCGGCTATTGCAGGAATTATTCTACTTATAGTATTTATTCATCATGTTTCCATGAGTATTCAATCTGACAAAGTAATTTCCGATATTTCCGAAGCTATGTCAAAAAGCATTCAAAAACTCTTTCCCAAAGGAATTGGCCATGCAGAAGAGAAGCAGACTCCCGATATCGACTCTCTGCATCTTAAATATGCTTTAAAACTGGAGGTATGGAGCAAAAGAAGCGGCTATTTACAATCGATAGATGGACAAGGGCTAATTAATATCGCACAGGATATCGATGGTATAATTATTTTGAAACACCGCCCCGGCGACTTTCTGGTTCAGGACATGGTACTTTGCGAGGTACATTGCAATGAAGAAAACGATAAAGATGTGTATGAAAAGATACAGAATGATTTCAATATTGGAAAAGTCAGAACTCCTTTGCAGGATGCTGAATTTTCTATTCATCAGATGGTTGAGGTTGCTGCAAGGGCATTATCGCCCGGAGTGAACGACCCCTACACAGCCATTGCCTGTATTGATAACTTAACTTCTGTAATGTGCTATCTTGCCGGAGTAGAGTTTCCTTCTCCCTACCGATTCGACACAAAAGACAAATTAAGGGTAATAACCGATAATCATACTTTTTCAGGTATGTTGAATGCAGCATTTAACCAAATCAGGCAGTATGGCAA
Organism: Draconibacterium sp.; assembly: GCA_041739985.1. GTDB lineage: Bacteria > Bacteroidota > Bacteroidia > Bacteroidales > Prolixibacteraceae > Draconibacterium. The sequence continues at coordinate 44,104 of JBGSMW010000100.1, forward strand.
AGGCAGCCCATCGGTAATGATAAGGCTTATGGAGGCAATGAACATCATAAACACATATGCAAAAAACAAAAACCAACAGGAACTCATCGAACAGCATGCAAAAATGATAATGAATGCCGCTGAAGAAGTATTTTCGGAAAAGCGCGATTTGAAAGATATAAAAGAAAGGTTTAAAGCATTTAAAGAAAGTGCTAAACGGCGTAAATAAAAGAAAATTGGTTGTATCAGGCGGAGATTCTGCAGTATTTATTTAATTGACTTTTACATTTCGAAAAAAATGTTGAATTCTATATCGATGCAATTCAAAAGTTTTAAGAATCCTCTTTTTGCTCTTCGATAATCTTACGAAGTGCAATGATTTCTGATTTCAGTTCTTCAATTTCCTTCGAACCGGCAAGCGGTGCATCTTTTTCCTCGGCATCACGACCGATGAAATAGGTGGCAAAAGTAGCAGTTACATAACCAAAAATGCTATATCCGAATATGGTAATTAAAAAAGCTAAACCGCGGCCTTCAGGTGTCAATGGGTTAAATCCATTTCCTGCCGTTATCACCTGCATTGCTGTCCACCAAAGCGCAAGCCAATAACTTGTAAAGCCGGGGGTCGGATTTTCAAGGGCATACATACCGGCGGCTCCGGCAAAGATTACGATAAGCGTTATAATCATCACATAGCCAAAGCCACGGCGCTTCATGGTTTTGCCCACACTACTCATGCTTCTGTTGAACGACGACACGATACGCACAAGCCTTATTCCCCGAAGGCCGCGTAAAAGTCTTGCAAAACGGAAAACCCGAAATACACGTAATGCAGGAATAAACAATGAAATGGCAGTAAGCCAGTTTTTTTTAAGGAATACAAGTTTTTCCGGGGCAAGCGAAAACTTAATCACGAAATCAACAATAAATATTCCCCAGATGCCAAGACCTACATATTCAAGTATCTTGTTTATTCCCCACACCAGCTCAATAACAAGCAGAACAAGCCAAACAAATCCCAGAAGAATCATCGGCCCTTCAAGAACCCGCTCTATAGAAATGAGCAATTTTTTCCGTTCTTTTATAATTTCACGTTTCATACTTTCCCGTTCTGTAATATAAGAAATATTCAGTGATTTTTTAAAACGCAGTCCAGGCAATAAGCTCCATGTCATCTGCTTCCTACAAAATGTGTGAATGATGTAACTTTTCCCCAATATTTTGTAACAATATCCTGATTACGGATCCGTATTTTAGTTCTTTCATAATTAACAATTTTTACAGTTGTAATATAAAATTTATGCCTTCATTATCAGCACTATGGAAAAATGAATTCACTTATATGCTGTTGATTAAATACGGCAACACAAATTCAAAATAAACACATTGCCATGGAAAAACAACTGGTGAGAATAAAATCAATAGAGCACATTAATCATGATGTGTTGCAAATTATAACGGAGAAACCTCCTGAATTTAATTTTACTCCCGGTCAGGCTACAGAAATTTCGATAAATAAAACAGGTTGGAAGGATGAAACAAGACCTTTCTCATTTACTTCCCAATCTGTCGATGATTATCTCGAATTTACAATTAAAACCTATCCGTCACACAAAGGTGTAACCAATGAACTTCGGAACCTAAAAGTGGATGATGAACTGATTCTGCACGATGTTTTTGGTGCAATTGCATACAATGGCGAGGGTTTGTTTATTGCCGGAGGTGCAGGTATTACGCCATTTATTTCCATTTTAAGGAATCTTCAGTTAAAGAATGAGATTCGGGGAAACAAGCTGATTTTCGCAAATAAAACAAAAGATGATATCATTCTTAAAACCGGGTTTGAAAAATTACTTGGGGATAATTTTATAAATATTTTATCAGATGAAGTATCAGACAAATATGCACATGGTTTTATCAGCGAAGACTTTCTGAAAGAAAACATAAGCGATTTCGCTCAGCAATTTTATGTATGTGGACCACCTCCTATGATGGATGCAGTAAAAAAGCAACTGGCTAATTTAGGGGTAAGTGAAAAAGTAATAATAACAGAAAAAATATAACATGGAAAAGACAAATAGCACATATGAACAACTTGAGAAGGATTTGAATGCAAGGATTCTGAAAATTACAATGATGATAATGGATCATTATCCGGAGTTGTCGCAATATCTGGAAGAAATGCCCGTGACTGTTCCTTCAGAAAATGATCCGGAAATGAATCTTAATCTATTACAATCTTACTACGAATCACTGATTTCGCTTTTGAAGAAATACAAAGTGGATTATCCAAAGATCGAAGAATAACTTTTGACTTATTCGATTGAGATCATTCTTTTGGTTTGACATTAATATGTCCAAAGGTTCGAAATTCATATCAGTGCAATGAAAAAAACAAAAACCAAAAAATACGTATTTTCAAAAGGAATCGACGAATACTTTACAGGAGTAAGTGACGCATGGAAATTTACAGCGCTTTTTTTTAAAGAAGTGGGTAAAAAACCATTTCACATGCGCGAAGTAATTCACCAGTGTTTCGAGATAGGTTTGAAAGCGTTACCCTTAATTACCCTCACCGGTTTTATTGTTGGCGTTGTATTTACAAAACAATCACGCCCTTCGTTAGAGGATTTTGGGGCAACATCGTGGCTGCCGTCGTTAATTGGAATTGCAATTGTAAGGGCATTGGGACCATTGGTTACAGCGCTTATTTGTGCCGGCAAAGTGGGCTCGGGAATTGGCGCCGAACTTGGCTCCATGAAAGTAACAGAGCAGATTGAGGCAATGGAAGTTTCGGCAATCAATCCGTTTAAATATTTGGTTGTTACGCGTGTGTTGGCCACTACGATCACAATTCCCATACTGGCATTGTATTGCAGTTTTTTCGGATTGCTGGGTTCTTTTATGAATGTACATGCACAGGAAACAAGCAGCCTGCTCACCTATTATCAAAACGCTTTTTCATCCATCAGCTTTCTCGACATATTTGCAGCGGTGGCTAAATCAATTGCTTACGGTTTTACAATCGGTATTGTTGGGAGTTACAAAGGATACAATGCCACGCAGGGAACACGGGGCGTTGGTAAAGCGGCAAACCAGGCAGTTGTGCTTTCCATGTTCCTGATCTTTATTGAAGAACTGTTTTTTGTACAGGTTGCCAATTGGATACGATATTTTTAAAAATGGAAACGACAGAACAACATACAATCATGAAAGAAGAACCGGTGATTTCCATCAGGGGCTTATACAAAACATTTGGCAGTCTGAAAGTGCTGAAAGGAATTGATTTTAATCTTTTTAAAGGTGAAAATGTTGCCGTTTTGGGCAAATCGGGTTCAGGCAAATCGGTATTAATAAAAATAATTGCAGGATTGCTAAAACCTGATAAAGGAGACGTTTTTGTTTTGGGAAAACAGGTCGATAAATTAGAAAGAACAGAGCTGGATGCATTGCGGCTGCGCATTGGATTTTCGTTTCAGAGCAGCGCATTGTACGATAGTATGAATGTATATCAGAATCTGGCATTCCCGTTAACCATGAATGTTAAAAACCTAAGTAAAAAGGAGGTTGATGATGCAGTGGAAGAAGTGCTTGAAGCGGTGGGTTTAAAAGATAAAATCAATCAATTGCCTTCCGATCTTTCGGGTGGGCAACGCAAAAGAATAGGCATTGCACGCACCCTCATACTGAAACCCGAAATCATGTTGTACGACGAACCAACTTCGGGACTCGATCCTATTACAAGTGCTGAAATTATTGAGCTTATCAACGAAGTTCAACAAAAATACAATACAAGTTCAATCATTATCACACACGACCTCACCTGTGCAAAAAACACGGGTAACCGGATAGCCATGCTGTTTGGCGGCAAGTTTATAATCGACGGCAATTTTGAGGACGTTTTTGAATCGGATGAAGAACATATAAAAGGTTTTTATAATTACAATTTTATACAGGAAAAATGAATGAATCACCAAAAAAACGAGCGGTAATAGTTGGACTATTTGTCTTTTTGGGCTTTGCCTTTCTGATTGCCGGAACACTTATGGTTGGCAATTTACATGAAACGTTTACAAACAAAATGGAAATAGTTACACATTTCGACGATGTGGGAGGTTTGCAAAAAGGCAACAATGTATGGTTCTCAGGAGTGAAAATCGGTACAGTAAGCAGTCTTGAATTTCATGGAAAATCGCAGGTAGAAGTACACTTGAAATTTGACAAAAAAGTACAGAACTATATCAGGAAAGATGCCCTGATAAAATTGAGCAGCGATGGTTTAATCGGAAATAAAATCCTTGTGATCTACGGTGGAACTGACCAATACCCGGAAGTGCAGGAAGGTGACACTTTGGGCGTTGAAAAAACATTTACTTCCGAAGATATGATTAACACGCTTCAGGAGAACAATGTAAATATTAAGGCGATTACCGATGATTTCAAAACCATCAGCAAATCACTGGTTGCCGGCGAGGGAACCATCGGGAAACTGCTGACCGACAGTTCTGTATATGCCAATATTGATGCCGCAACTGCATCACTGCAAAGCGCTTCCAAAAAGGCAGACCAGTTGGTGGGTTCATTGGCAGTTTTTACCTCAAACCTGAATAAAGAAGGTACGCTGGCAAACGAACTGACAACCGATACAGTTGTTTTTAACTCGGTGAAAGCCTCGGTAATGCAATTGCAGCAAATTGCGGATACGGCAACCGCTATTGTATCAAATCTGAAAATGGCAAGCAGTAACCCAAACAGCACCATTGGTGTTTTGCTTCACGACGAAGAATCGGGTGCACGCCTAAAAGAAACGATTAAATATTTGGAGAGCAGTTCAATAAAATTGGATGAAGACCTTGAAGCCGTTCAGCACAATTTTTTATTGCGCGGGTTTTTCAAGAAAAAGGAAAAGGCAGCAAAGAAGGAAGCTGAGAGGAAATAAATCATCGAATTCGGTGAATGAAACCTCTCTCAAACTCCTACCCTTCCGGATAGAAATAATTGATCCATTGCTGATAGGTGTCCTGTGCCGAAAGGCAGGTGTCTGTCAAATATCCCGGCACTCGTTCAAATTCTTTTAACCCGCGGTAATAAAACTGTTTGTATGTTTCATCAATAATAAAAGGCACGACATTGTTTTTCAAACATTCGCGAAACAGGATTAAACGCCCCACACGACCATTCCCATCCTGAAAAGGGTGAATCTTTTCGAAACGATAATGATATTCCACAATGGTTTCAAAAGTGGTGTCTTCCCTTTTTAAATACCAATCGTTTAGTTTTTCTATTTCGTTTTCAACATTTTCGGGTTTTGTGGTTTCAGCGCCACCAACCTCGTTGGGCAATTTTTTCCAGTTGCCTAAAGCAAACCACGATTTACGCGCGTCGGCAGTACCTGATTTCAATATCCGGTGAAACTCTTTGATAATTTCGGCAGACAATGGTTGGTAAAGCGAATCGAGTAAATAATCGAAGGCTACAAAATGATTGGTTGTTTCGATAATATCATCCACGGGAACTGCTTCCTCGTCTTTGAAGCCAATGGTGCGAGTTTCGAAAATATAGCGGGTTTGCTCTTCAGTGAGGCGACTACCTTCAATACGATTAGAATTGTAAGTCAGATTAACCTGCGTTTTATGATACAATCCCCCGTGAAACCTGCTTTGTTTTTCTTCGATTAATTTATTTGCCAAGCTATTCCCCATTTCAATTATTTTAAAAGGCTGTAACTCTTAACTGTTTCCCTTTGTAAAAATCAAAAATACTTATTTAAAAGTCATTTTATGAGGTTCTATTTTATAATTTCTTTTGGCTTTTCGTTTTCGCGACAGTTGTTTTTAATTTCTGATAACTGCCCCATTCTTTACACTTCAAAGGAGAAGCACGAGGAATGAGGCAGTTATAATAATGTCAAATCAATCTCATTTATTTATCTGAAGTTTTAGCATTTGAATTTCCCCGTTGCTTTGGACGGTTAGAATATATATTCCATTCTTCAAATCATTGGTTTCAATTATATTATTGTAATCTTTTAATTCCTTTTGCAATACCTTTTGACCGGTTATAGAATTCATGATTACAGTAACTGGCAAATTGGTTTCAGCGGACAAATTGAGATTGAACCATCCGCCATAAACCGGATTAGGGAATAGTTTAATACTTTCGATTGCGGATTCAGAGTTTATATCGGCACTTTCGGCAAGTTCTCCTGATTTCAGTGTGGTACAGGTTGCAGTTGCAGAAGCTGTATTGCTATATGCAGAGTATCCAACGGAATTTTTCGCCCTAACCTTGTAATAATATTTCCTGCCTTTTGTTAATCCTGAATTGGTGAATGTAGTTGTATTTGCAGGCAAAGTTGCAACAATTGAATAAGTTCCGTAAAGTGATGTTGCTCTTCTTAATTCAAAATTTGTTTCATTGACCGACTTATCAACCCAGTTTAGTAAGATGGAATTACATCCGGTTGCTTTTGCTGTAAGACTGGAAGGAGCAGCAGGTGGAGCAGCATTTGCTGTAGTAGCATATGCCACATTACTCCATGTCGAACTGCCCGTTGAATTTAATGCCTGTACCCTGTAATAGTAGGTTGTTGAACTGTTCAAACCTGTATTTGAATATGTTGTTGTATTTGCTGCCAATGTTACTATGTTTGTAAATCCGCTGCCCGAAGTCAATGATCGCTGAAGAATATAACTTGTTTCATTTGAAGCATTATCAATCCATGAAAGATTAATTACTGTCGCTCCGGAAGCAGTTGCAACTAAATTCGATGGGGCAGCCGGAACAGTAGCAGGCGGTGTATTTGTTGTTGCGCTTGCTTCGTTACTCCATGTCGAATTTCCTCCTGCATTGGTTGCCTGAATTTTGTAATAATACGTTGCTGAACTGCCGAGTCCCACATCAGTATACGATGTTGTATTCGCAGGTATCGTAATCAGCTTGTTGAATATGCCACCTGAAGTGGATGATTGCATGAGTACAAAACTCGTTTCATTTGTTGAATTGTCAGTCCAGGTTAAATTTATGGAAGATGTTCCTGCAGATGTTGCTACCAGTTTGGAAGGTGCAGCCGGAGGAGAAGGTATTGTGCCCGACTGCGTAAATTTCGCTGTTGTCCCTCCAACAACATATATACTGTTATCGGTACCAAATTCAAACCAAACCGGGTATCCGCTTGGTGTTGTGGCGGCCCATGTAGAAGTGCCATCGCTGTTCACTTTACATAAACCCATCGCCGACATGGTACTTCCAGCTATATATGCTGCATTTTGTGCATCCAGTCTCATTGGCGATACCGCTAGCAGTGCCAGGCTGGGACCATCGGCATCGAGGTTTTGCCAAAGTAAGTTTCCATTAGTATCATATTTAATAAAAGCTGCACCATACCCAATAATTGGATTCCCGCCAACAACAGGATAGTTATCAGTCCCAACCTCAACCTTACTTCCTTTCATCGTGTTTGTTTTCGACCAGATAACCGTTCCAGAAGGTGATAACTTTGTAATAATACTTCCGGCATTTGACACGACGTACTCACCATTAATGATGTAGGTGTTTCCAAAACTGTCGCCTGCAGCATCTCCTATACTAAGACTGTTTACCCCTGCATAGCTCCAGATATGATTGCCATTAAGGTCAATTTTTGCATATCCGTTTATACTTCCTGTAATTCCTCTGCTTGTTATTACAATATTGTTATCGGGTGTAAATTTGAAATTTATGGGAGCACCTATTCCTGTATTATCAAAATAAGACCATATTGCTGTACCATTCGGACTGAATTTCTTCACCTTTGTCATCATTCCTGTTCCACTGTATCCTAGTCCCAGCACATAAATATTATTTTGGGCATCAACCAAACAATTCCTTGTGTATGATCCATCGAAATCTGTTTCATAAACCACTCTCCATAATAGTGTACCGGAAGGATTATACTTCATAAGAATACTATTTGCATTTACGGGGTTAGAATACCCTGAGCGTATAGTACCCGAAACCAGTATATTTCCCTGGTTATCTGTTTCAACCCATGTGGCAACTTCGTGCCTGGTAAGGTCGGTATTGTTGTATGCAACTTCCCATAGAATAATTCCGGCTGAATTACGCTTTGTCAATGTTATGTCACCTCCCGGATTATAATCCCAGTTAGCTGTATATACATTGTTTGAAGCATCGGTGGCAATACCTACCCCACCGGGAAAATTATACCAGGCTACCTGTACCTGAGCATTAATGATTGAACTCATTAGTATTAATGCCAGAATGATTAGTTTACTCATAATTCAAAAATTTATATTGTTACTTTCTGTTTTGAACAGCTTTTAGTTTCACAAAAAATCAATTAAAAAGGTGTATTTCTTAAGATAATTTCTATACAATTAATACACTATTCCAGAATGGATTGTGTTAACTAATTAATTAATTTTCAGTATAGTAAATTACAAAATATTACTCAAATAAAAAACTTTCAAACTCTCAATCATCAGCTATAGTTTGAGATTATTTTTGTTTTTTAAGTTGACATAATTTATGTTGATTGATTTTTTACCGAATTCACAGAAAGTCCTCATATCTGTAAAGACAAATCTTTTACTTCACGACGAAGAATTGGGCGGACGTATAAAGGAAACGATTAAAAATCTGTAGAGCAGTTCCATGAAATTAGATGAATACCTGTAAGCCGTTCAGCACAATTTTTTATTGCGCGGGTTTTTCAAGGATAAGGAAAAGGCTGCAAAAAAGGATTCAATTGGAAAATAGAAAAATACAGGGATTCTGATCTTTACAAATTGGTACTGTTTCTATTCGGTTTGCTTCCAACATAAATCACATACTGCTGTCGGTTCATTAAAAAGTAGATATTGATTTTGGCATTAATAACATAAAATATTTTGTACACCACATTTTGAAAAAACATTTCCCTTTTTATTTTTGGGATCCATTTCCGGTAATTGCTCCAGCCTTTTATCACACGCTGAGTTATATCTTCACTGTAATTGATAACAAGTTCCGATTTTAAAAATCCTTCCTCGTATTGCTTTTTGTTCCAAAAATGATAAACCATTGATTTTCCCCAAAACTTCATCAAACCATCTCTTTTAATACGAGTTGTTAAAATATCGGCAATAAGGTATTGTCCCTCTGGTTTTAGAACGCGGTGCACCTCTTTTAGAAATGCCGGTTTATCAGGATAATGAAAAGCACTCTCAATGTTAATCAAAACGTCAACAGAATTTGATGGAATCTGCGAAAGGTTTTGAGCATCATCCACAAGAAATTTCACATTGTGTATATTCCTGTTTTCCCTTTCTCCATTGGCTATTTCAATATTGGCATTATTGATATCAATCCCGGTTATCATTAATGGGAAATAGTTGGCATTTATGTACAGTGCCTGAACTCCATTTCCACACCCTATTTCAAGAATTTCTTTATTCTTTATGGGATTAAGTAATGAAATGCAATAATCAGTAAGGTTTCTCTGCGCCTGAATAAAACTATCTGAGTCTTTTACATAAAGTGGATAATGAAGCATTGTGTACTCATTGTCCAATCTTTTAAGCGCCATATTCATCGACTCGTAATATTGGTCTTTGGTAAATCCGGTTCCAATTATTTTAAATAGTTTTTGTAGTTTATTCATAATGTGTTGTATTCATTTTTTTGCAGGTCTTTTAGTGTTTTCAATCTCAGGTTTGTTTTACAATTTGGGCAATGTTAACTTTTCGTCTCCAACTGGAAAACTTTATTTGCACGCCAACCTTTTGCATTTTTTGTTTCAGTTTTCGTGGAAGTCCGGTCTCCATTGTACTTTATTTGTTATAAGCTTAACTCAACATATAATTTACAATAATAGGCATTTTTATATTTTTTATGATAGATTGTAAAAATGTGCGGGATTATATTCTGTATTCTTTTGGAAAGGGATTAAGCAATAAAACAGTTTCTATTTTTTAGTCTTCTTTGAGCTCTTTATTTTCGTAGCAGTTGTTTTAATTCCCGACAAGAGGGATCTAAAAAAATAACCCGGTAAAAATCGTTCGGGATCTCTTTCATATTCGATGATTCCCGGCCTCACATCTTCACCCGGCATGGGGTTCGATTCAATCACAATGATATTGGCAATCAACGATTTTACCTGTTCCATGATCGCTTTGGTTTCGCCTGTTTGTCTATCCATCATATCAAACTTCAATCCTTCGTATAGCAGTTTTATATTGCCGATAGCTTTTGTATTGTTTGCTGAAAAACTGAAATTCATGTTATTTATTTTCCCTGAAGTGATAGTAACTGAAGCGCTTTTCTCCAAAATTGGGTTCAGTTCAGATGCCTCCATTCCTGAAAGCGTTCCATTCACTGCAAAAGTGTTCTGGTTATCAAAAATTCTCGATTTTAACGTAAGGTCGATTTTACCTTTGTTCATCAGTAAAGCATTTGCCTTCAGCTCGAAATAAGCTTTTTCAGTTTTGTAAATCGTGTCGTTTGTAATTTTATAAATCCGGGCATCAATTTCGTTAAAGCTGATACTTCCCTTTTCAATGGCCTTTTCAGAGTGTTCAATATAAACAATATTTCCGCTTAAAATAGCGAAGGAATCAATGTTCATTGCCGCGGGATAATTATAAATCATGTCCTGAAACATTGGTTTTTCAGTATGCCTGAACTTTTTGCGTTTATCCTTGAAAACCTGCATTTCCAACTCCCCTATTTCGATGTATGAACTTATGATATTCCTGGATTTGATATAGTCGGCGACAGAAAAATTATGAAAAATTATTCCATTGAGATAGGCATCAAAACGATTCGTTTGAAATTGATTTTGGGCTGTGAATTTGTATTCAGAATAATTTGGATGGACGACCAAACTGTCAGTCGATAGTGTATTCGTTGCTGCTGAATAGTTTATTCCCAAAATTGTGAATGTGTACAGACTATCTGAAGTAACCATTTTGAATTCCGGCACAACAAAATCGAACTGACGAATGAGGGCAGGAGATAAGGTGTCTTGTTTCTCAACCGTAATATCATACATTTCTAAACCGCCGTCTTTTAAAAAATAAGATTGAGCAGTTGATGTATCATTTAAAGCAATAAACAGCTTATCAAAAATCAGGTTTTCAATCCTTATATTTACCGGTGAAACCTTTGACTGCCCATCTTTTTTTTGAAATGCAACATTACCTGTTAAACTACTGTTTAAAATATCTACTTCCCTGATGTGAATATCCTTTTTGAATAATGCTTTCAGGAGATGAATGCCTTTGATTTTAACAGACTCAATTTCTCCGCTTAAATCAGGTTTCCCTTCGTTTTCATTTTTCGAAAGCAGTGTAATGTTTTCAAATTCAACACCCGAACGAAAGATAGATACATGAACCTTTTCTATTTTTATATGGTATGCACCGGAATTTTCATCTAATGCAGACTGAATTTTATTCCCTATCCACGGCTCAACAACCACTTTGGTTAAGAGCATTACCAATAGCGCGAAAGCTATTATCCCGAATAATATTCTCAAAACTATTTTTCGTTTCATTCCAAACAAAGTTGTCACAATTTGTTTTCCAAAGTGTTACAGAATTTCAGGGAAAATTTACATCATTCACACAAGTATGAATTCATATTCAATCCTTTCAGGTCAGCTTTTTCTGTTTCAGATATTTCGAATTATACTCAACTTTGTTCTTTGCCTGTTACCTTTCCACTCTTCACTCTCTGCAAAATGTGTGAATTATGTAACTTCATTCTGCAATTGTATAACTATTTTTGACCTGATTAATTCACCTTTGATATATGAAAATCCGTTTAGGTTTACTCTTCATATTATTTCTTATGTTTTTGAATGTAGATGCCCAGGAAATATTTACCCCTCCGGTAAAAGCCAATCAAGCATTTATTAAGGGTGAGAAACTTACCTATCAGATTAAGTATAAATTCATGGTTGGCGGAATTACAACTTTTTCGCTTAACGAGGCTATTTACGATGGGGAAAAGGTCTTCCATGCTTTGGCTATTGGGCAAACTACCGGATTGGCCAATACTATTTATGGTGTTAAGGATAGTTATGAAAGCTGGTTCAACAAAGAAACCAATTTGCCATATAAATCAGTACGTGACATCAGTGAAGGTAATTACAAAAAATATAATGAGGTTATCTACAACCGCGAAAATAACACAGTGAATTCAAAACTTTCCGGCGTTCATAATGTCCCGGCAAAGATCCTTGATTTAACCTCCACCATTTATTACCTGAGACGAGTTGATTTTTCAAAAGTGAATGACGGCGATGTAATCTTTGTAAACATGTATTTTTCCGACGAAATATTTCCATTCCGGATTATTTATTCAGGAAAAGAAACCATCAAAACCAAATTCGGTAAAATTGAATGTCATAAAATCAAACCTGTAGTCGAAGTTGGACGCATATTTAAAAAACCTGACGATCTGACCATTTGGTTAACTGACGATGACAATTGCATCCCGGTGCAGGTGAGAATGAATATTCGTGTAGTTGGAGCTGTTTATTTGAAACTCATTAGTGCTGAGAATACAGCAAACAATTCAATCTTTCGGAATCAAAACTAAATCTGTTTATTCCGGAGGATCCATAACCCAAATGTGTGAATGATGTAACTATTTACAAAAGTTGTGTAACACTTATTTGGTTAAAGTTGACCAACTTAGTCTCCAGCTTATTCATCATTAAATCGCTTAAATAATGGGGAAAAATGGGAATACCTTTTAGAAAAATTTTAAAAATCCTAAAAAGTGCGCTTAAAGCATGGTGGGAAAAAGATCCGTTTCGCGAAAGTGCAATTATTGCCTACTATGCGATATTTGCATTGCCGGGATTGCTGGTAGTAATTCTGACAACCGCCGGTTATTTTTTTGGAAACGATGCAATAAACAATGTTATTACAGCCCAGTTCGCATCTACAATGGGCGGCGATACTGCCCAGCAGGTTCAGAATATTATTGTACAGGCCAGCAAAGCTAAAAACTCAGTTTTAGCATCTATTATCGGAGTTATTGTAATGTTTGTGGGTGCCACAGGCGTTTTTGCACAATTCCAGAAATCATTAAATACAATTTGGGAAGTCAAGATTGATAATTCAAAATCTGGTATCTGGGATTTTGTCAGGATTCGGTTGTTTTCGTTCGGGCTAATCATTACCATCGCATTTCTATTGATTGTTTCGCTTGTTGTTTCAGCTTTGCTTTCGGCTTTTGGCAATTGGTTATCAGGTCATTTTTCCGAAACTTTTTATGTGGTGTTGCAAGTGGTAAATTTCATTATATCCTTTGCCATCCTTGCAGTTTTGTTTGCATTGATGTTCAAATTTTTACCCGATGCCAAAATAAAATGGAAGCACGTTTGGATTGGTTCTGTCGTTACCGCATTTCTGTTTGGTATTGGAAAATTTGCTTTGGGATTATATTTTGGAAAATTAAATCCCGGAGATGGATATGGTGCAGCAAGTTCTATTATTTTAATTATGCTTTGGGTTTCATATTCTTCAATGATCGTTTTTTACGGCGCTGAATTTACGCGTGCTTATGCCGTTTTTATTTCGGGCAGTGTGGCTCCTACAGATATCGCAAAAACTGACAAAAAGTGCAATACAAATTATACAGAAAGTAAGATTGGTTTTGATGTTTGAGCTATTCTGAAAAGTCAGAATACTAAAATTAACCCTTCACCGACCTTAATTCATTTTCGGGTAAATGCACCATCAATAATTTCCGCCAGTTTAAAATCAAGTTGAGTTACACCACCGACTTCGTGATTGGTTAAAACGATGTTCACCTTGTTGTATGAATTGCTCCAATCGGGATGGTGGTTTAATTTTTCAGCTTCAAAGGCAACTGCTGTCATAAATGAGAATGCCTCAACAAATGTTTTGAATTTAAACTCTCTCACAATGGTATCTTTTTCAAAAGTCCAGTTCTTTAAATTTTCTTTTAGGAATATTGAAACTTCCTGTTCTGTTAATTTTTTCATGATTATTAATTTTAATTTTTCGAAATAAATGAAAGGGATTTTTAACATGTACTGGTAAATACCAACAGCAATATGTACAAATTGTTCGGAATGAATATTTTATAAAACTGACTATCCAACTCAGTCAGGTTCGGGAAGTTGTAAAGGAGAATTAAGAAATCAGGAAAAAACTAAAAACACATAATCACATAGATTTATTGTCAATCAGGTTGTTGCAATTTCTGCGAATTCTAAAAATATTCTGAACACCTATATTTCATTTTCTATGTGGCTTATGTGCCTATTGTGGTATTCTGAAAACAAAAATCCCCCCCAAAAAAAAGTGGGAATAATGTAACTCATTCTCAAAATTGTGTAATTTTCCTTTACTAAAAACTACCGATCTTTGATATTAATTTAAAGAGTTTTATATTTCAAACAAAAAGTAAAATGAACAATTTATTCCGAGGTTTATTAGCAGGTTACGGAGCAAAAAAATTAGGTGGTGGCTGTTTGGGCACAATTGTGGTATTTATAATTATCTGGGTTATTCTTGGACAATGCAGCTAAACATAATATAATATGAACCTGTCATTTCAAAAACTGTTTTACGCGATCGCCACCGTATTTGCGCTTTTTGCAATATTAGTTTTGGCCAAATCCATCCTCATACCGTTAAGTATTGCTTTGCTTATTTCGTTTATACTTTTCCCGTTGGCAAGGAAATTTGAAACCGGAAAAATTGGAAAAACGCTTGCTGCTTTTCTCTCCATTTTGGTGGTGGTTTTAATAATAGCAGGTGTGATTTACTTTTTTTCAACTCAAATTATTAGTGTAGCGAAAGAGTTCACTGATTTTAAAGATAAAATTATCAATGCTTTTACAGATGTTACGGTTTATATCAACAATAATGTAAGTTTTGTTGAAAACCTGGAAAGGGATGAACTTTTTAACCGGATGAAAGAATGGATAACAAGTTCAACTGGCTTCCTGGTTCAAAAAACCGTAAATAGTACTGCAACTTTTTTGGCCGGACTACTGGCCATAATCATATTTACATTTCTATTTCTGATATACAGAGACGGATTAAAAGATGCATTCCTGGCTTTTTCTGCCGAAGAAAAAAGACCGCAGGTTTTAAAGATGTTCAAATCCGTTCAACAGGTAGGTCAAAAATATTTATTCGGAATGATTTTTCTCACCCTTGTGATTGGATTAGCCAACAGTATTGGCTTATTGATAATTGGTATTGACAATCCCTTCCTTTTCGGATTTTTAGGCGCTGCCCTGGCCATTATCCCGTATATTGGCACTACAATGGGTGCAATTATTCCGGTAATATATGCCTTTGTTTCTTATGATTCAATTTGGACAGCTGTTGCAGTTGCTTTATTGTTTTGGGCTGTTCAATTGGTTTCCGATAATTTTCTAACGCCAAAAATTGTTGGAGGAAGTTTAAAAATTAATGCTTTTGCAGCTATTTTGAGTTTGTTTATTGGTGCTGCGGTTTGGGGACTGGCGGGAATGATTTTGTTTTTACCGTTTACCGCAATGTTGAGGGTTATTTGCGAAGAATTTGAAGAACTTAAACCCATTGCATTAATTATCGGCGAGAAAAATAAAAATGACAACGATGCCCCTAAAAAAATTGCAGTTTGGTGGGAAAAAGTAAAAAAGCGGTTTTCAAAATAATCCTTCCCCTTTTAAATGTGTGAATGATGTAAACTTTCACTCAAGTTGTGTAATACTTGTCATAATAAAGATCCCCAACTTTACACTTTAATAACAATTAAAAAGAAATTATTATGGCAGAAATTAAAATTGAACAGAAAAAACAGATTTGGCCGTGGCTGCTTGTAGGCCTCATTATAGCTGCAGTGCTTATTTATTTCATGATGTTTCGTGACAGCGATAATGTAAACTCAACAGAGGTAGTAACTGAAGAAGACTATATTTCGGGGACGAATGACACCAACCTTTTGGGTGTAAAAGAAAATAACAGCACTGTTGCTGCTTTTGTAAGTTTTGTGGAAAACGATACCGCCCAAATGAGTCTGGATCATGTTTACACAAATGAAGCACTCACAAGATTAACGGCTGCAACAAAAGCTATGGCCGGTGAAATTGATTATGATATTCAGGCAGATTTGGAAAAGGTAAAAGAATCAGCAATGCTGTTTGAGAATGAACCCTTCGAAACTTCTCATGCCAATAACATCAGAAATGCGGCTGATAATTCTGCAACAGCTTTGCAAAATATGCAACAATCTAAATATCCCTGGCTGGCTCAGGAAGTTGAAGAATTAAAAAGTGCATCAGCAGCAATTAGTCCGGAGACATTGACACTCGAACAGAAAGATGCAGTGAAGAATTACTTTGCAAAAGCTGCTGACCTTCTTCAAAAAATGAATTAATCTTTTAAAAATTAAAATGATGACTGATACAAATAAAAATCTTTTTAATCTGGATGAATTATCAGGTTATAAAGTGGCCGAAAATTACAGCGATGTAAGAGGCTGGGATGTAAAAGATGCAAATAACCGCACCGTAGGAAAAGTGGATCATTTACTTGTAAATAAAACTGCAGAACGAGTAGTTTATCTTGATGTTGAAGTTGACGAATCGGTGATAGAGGATGGGCATAATACCTATCAAAACCGGGTAAGCGAAGGGGTGCATCAGTTTTTAAATAAGGATGGGGAAAATCACCTTATCATTCCTATTGGGATGGCAGTGATTGATGAGGAGAATAAATTGGTGAATACAAGTCAAATTAATAGTTCAACTTTTGCGAAAACAAAACGGTTCAAAAAAGGAGATGTTATTGATTTTGGATACGAATTAAATGTACTTAGCCACTACAGGGGGGATAACACAATTCAGAGTTTGAATGTTGTTGACGGATTTTATGACCGCGATGAATTCAGAAATTCATTTCATAAGAGAGATACAGAATAGTTAATAGCAAAAAACGTATGCGCAACTCGGGTAAAAATATCAAAATTACAGTTAACAATATCACGGTGAGTTACACTGATGAAGGAGCAGACAATTTGCCCGTTATCATTTTCATCCACGGCTTTCCTTTTAATAAGGAGACGTGGGATAAACAGGTGGTAGCGTTCAAAGAGAATTTCCGGGTGATAGCTTACGATGTGCGTGGACATGGGAAGTCCTATTTAGGTACTGATGATTTCACCATTGAACTTTTTGTTAAAGACTTACTCTCACTGATGGATGCCCTTGATATTGAAAATACTGTACTGTGTGGTTTATCTATGGGTGGTTACATTGCATTAAAAGCTATGGAAAATCACCCGCACCGTTTTGATGCCCTTGTATTATGTGATACAAATTGCAAAGCAGATTCTCCTGAAGCAAAGGAAAAAAGAATGAAAGCCATTGAAAGTATCCGGGAGAATGGAATTGAAAAATTTGCTGATGACAGTTTAAAGAATTTTTTTGCTCAACAATCTTATACAACAAAGAAGGAACTTGTTGCCGAGGTCAAGGAAATAATAGTAACCACGACCGAAAAATCGGTTATTAGAACATTGCTTGCATTATCAAAAAGAAAAGAAACCTGCACCACGCTTTGGAAAATAAAAGTACCCGTTCTGATTCTGGTTGGAGAAGAGGATAAAATAACACCTCCGGATACAGCGAAGTTTATGCACGAAGAAATAAATGGTTCAGTGATGTCCATCATAGAAAATGCAGGTCATTTAAGCAATCTGGAAAATCCGGACCAATTTAATGAACATATAAAGAAATTTTTAGGAGAGAAGGTCGGAAGTCAGAAAACCGAAGTCAGAAGAAAGAAATCTGAAGTTTAAGTTTTAGGACTTCAAACTTCGGATTTCGGACTTCAAACTTCCGAACGTATAGAATACAAAAAAAATACACAATGGAATTACTTACAAAAGAATTGATTCAGGAACTTTTGGCAGCCGATCAGGCGCCATGTCTTTCATTATACATGCCTACGCATCGAAAACATCCTGAAAATCTTAAGGATATCATCCTTTTTAAAAATCTTGTCCGGCAAATGGAAGTATCACTGCTGCAAAAATATTCAGCCAGTGAGGTACATGAATATCTGGTACCACTGGAAGCAATTGTTAACGACATTGATATCTGGAATTACACAAAAGGTGGACTGGCTGTTTTTAGTGCAAAAGGATTATTTAAAGTTGTTGGATTACATAAATCGGTTGAAGAACTGGCAATGGTAGCCGATAGTTTCCACACCAAACCACTCCGGCAATATTTACAATCGGTTGACCATTTTCACGTTTTGGGATTAACCCTGCATGACATCCAACTTTTTGAAGGCAACCGCCACTCACTCACTGAGATTGAACTCACTGCCGACACTCCAAAAACCATAGAAGAAGCGCTTGGTAATGAATTAACAGACAGTCATACAACTGTTGATTCTTATGGCGGCATCGGAGGTGAAAGTTCACCTATGCACCATGGTTCTGGCGGTAAAAAAGAAGAAACCGAAAAAGACGCTGAAAGATTTTTTCGTGTGGTTGCGAATGTGATTTATGAACACTTTTCGAAGCCTACTGGCTGGCCACTTATTCTTGCTGCATTGCCCGAACACCACAACCTTTTTCATAAGGTAAGCAAAAATCCATTTCTGTTACCAAATGGTATTACAATAAATCCTTCGTCTGTTTCACCGGATCAACTGGCAAAAATGGCATGGGAAATAATGGAACCAGAGTATAACCTGAAACTTGACAGCCTGGCAGAGCGTTTTGGGCAGGCAAGGGCAAACGGCAAAGGC
>JBGSMW010000107.1:0-5085 GCA_041739985.1 Draconibacterium sp.
TTTGATGGTTGGATAAAGAAAATGAGTCGACCAGTTGGGCAGTCCAAGTCCAAGAAAGGCAAGTTTACCGGTTCAAAGAAAATCAATGAGGCTAAGCCCTCAGTTTTGGTTCCTTTGAAAATTGAAGATTCCCCCTTGGTGGAGGCTAGTCCCACTTTTGAATTTCGGTACCCCAACGGCGTAAGCCTGTCAATGAGTTCACTTCCCTGCAATGAAGATCTAAGTCGTATTGTTCACATTTATGGTGCTGGTCTATGTTCTCGCTAAATGATTCGCTGAGTTACTATTATTTCAGGGATTCCACCGATATGCGCAAAGGTTTTGATGCACTTTGCGGACTGGTTCGCTCTCAAATGCAGCGTAATCCATTGAGTGGTGAAGTATTTATTTTTATGAACCGTATTCGCAATACGGTCAAGATACTTCGCTGGGAATCGGGCGGATTGGTAATTTACCACAAACGGCTGGAACAAGGTCGTTTTGAGGAACCGGTTTATACGCACCAAGACAAAAGTTGCCACCTAAAATGGGCAGAATTGGTGATGATGATTCAGGGCATTTCCATGCAGGGCAGGGTGCAGAAAAAAAGATATAAAAAGTGCTAAAACTCCAGTAAATAAAGGGGATTTTATAGTGTTTATGTCAGATATTTTTTGTACTTTTACACTGTGAATCAAGCACTAAACATATCTGCTGCGTCTCCGGAAATCGATTTCTTACTGCAAGAAATCGAGCTGCTTCGTGTCATAATTTCGGCCAATGAAAAAGTGATTTTGGAGAAAGAAAACGTCATTTCCCAAAAGGATGAAGTCATTTCGCAAAAGGAAAATATCATTTCGCAAAAAGAAAATATCATTTCGCAAAAAGATGAAATCATTTTCGACCTTAGTTTTCAGTTGCAACAATTTCGCAGGGCTATGTTTGGTTCAAAATCGGAACGCTTCGTGCCCGAAAACCCTGACCAATTGCGTCTGGCATTCGATATGGGCGAAGAACTGCCCTTAGTGTCCGAAAAAGAACAAATCACCTATACACGTCACAAAAAAGCCAAAAAGCCCGCCACACCAAACGCCAGACTAGCCATACCAGCTCATTTGGAACGTATTACAGAGGTTATTGAGCCGGAAAACATACCCGAAGGTTCAAAAAAGATTGGTGAAGAGGTGTCAGAAGTGATGGAAATTAAATCAGCCAAAATTTATGTTCGCCGCATTGTTCGCCCAAAATATGCGTTGCCACAAGAGGCTGGCATTATAATTGCCGATTTGCCTTCGCTTCCACTTCCACGCAGCAATGCCGGACCAAGCTTATTGGCACATTTAATCGTCAACAAATATGTAAACCACCTGCCATTTTACCGACAAGTGCAAATGTTTAAACGAGATGGCATTGTACTGGCTGAATCAACCATTAACAATTGGTTTGCAAATACAGCCGATTTGCTCAAGCCGCTTTACAATGAAATATGGAAGCAAATCAAGCAGCTCAACCACTTGTTTGTGGACGAAAGCACTATTCCGGTGCTCAATGTGGACAAGCCTGGAGGCACGGTCAAGGGGTATCACTGGATATTTAAAGGCATTGACCCCAACCTGATTTTCTTTTATTACAACAAAGGCTCACGCGGTTATCACATATTACACGAAGTTTTGCCCGGCTTTCAAGGAGCTGTGCAATGCGACGGCTATGGCGCATACGACGATTTGGAAAAAGTGAAGGGTATTATTACCATTGGCTGCTGGGCTCATGCACGCCGAAAGTTTGAACAGGCGTTGGGCAACGACCCCGCGCTGGCGCAGTATGCCTTGTTGAAAATACAGGAACTATATGATATTGAACGACTTGCAAAAGATGCCAACTATACGTATGACCAAATAAAGGAATTGCGTGAAACCAAATCGTACCCAAAACTCAGGGAATTTGAAGTATGGTTGCTGGAAGTGATTCCAACAGTATTGCCCAAAAGTCCCATTGGCAAGGCTGTTTTATACACTTACGGGATGT
Source organism: Draconibacterium sp. (assembly GCA_041739985.1). Classification (GTDB taxonomy): domain Bacteria; phylum Bacteroidota; class Bacteroidia; order Bacteroidales; family Prolixibacteraceae; genus Draconibacterium. The sequence continues at coordinate 2,005 of JBGSMW010000107.1, forward strand.
ATCCAAAATTGGTTCGCTACGTGATGGATGGAAGATACCGCATCGACAACAATTTGGCCGAAAACGGAGTGAGACCAATGGCTCTGGGGCGCAAGAATTATCTTTTCTGCGGAAACCACGAAGCTGCCGGACGAACGGCTATTATTTATTCCCTGATGGGAAGCTGCATGGTAAACCAAGTAAACCCTCAAGAATGGCTAACCGATGTGCTCGGTAGAATACAAGACCACAATATCCAAAAACTGGATGAATTACTTCCACATAAGTGGAAATTGAACAAACCATAATCAAGGCCATTAAAATTGAAAAGCCCATAAACAGATTTGAAATCTGTTTATGGGCTTTTGTGTGTATGAAGATGTAGGTGACGGAATGGTTACAAAGCTGTGGCGGTTTTTGTGAATATCCTGCTGTTTATTGCGCTCGAATTTAAATTAATCTTTCAGACAGCGAATTGTAAAACCACTATTTTTTGTAGCTTCAGATTTCACTACAAGATAACCGACATTACTAATGGAACGTGAGTATGCCATACTTTCATTCGTTTGAGTTGAACTCCAAATAAAAGTAGCATTTCCAATATTTGAAAACAATCCCTTATAATTTCTATATCCAGTAGGGATGGCAGTAAAACCTGTGGCATTTCTTTTTGAAGGATAATCAGTATTTCCCACGGTACCGATTACAGTTGATGGATTCCATAAGTTTGTGGAAGCCAGGGATTTTGAATATTTATTTCCAGATGTAGTTCCATCGTAATTAAAACGATTGCTCATTAAATAATTCTCAAGAGTTATCCATTCAGCATCTGTTGGTACATGCCATCCAACAGGTGCAAGATTATTGGTTTTCAGTGCATACCAATTATAAAGTCCACCATATTTATTCTTGTTTATCACTTCATCGTGGTCGTACCAACAGAAAGCAGCTACATTATTTAAATACCAATTTGTATTATTCGATTCATATCGTATGGTATCACCTGTATTATATCTGGAGGTTTTCAAATTTTCAGCCATCCATATTTGTGACCCGATTTTAACAATTGGATAGTTGTTCCCATCGCCATCTCTACATTCAGCAAAATAAAAAGAAATAGTTTTTGTTGTGGTTGGAATATCCGTTACAATCGTACTATTACTTCCTGAATAACCTGTGAATTTTAATAAATCGCCCGATTTGTATTGCATTTGAACAAGAGGAGAATCTGCTTTTTGTCTTTTAATTGTTGTAGTTGTTGAAAACCCCTTGTAACTCATTGAAGGTTTAGCAAATGATTTATTTTTGCATAAGAATTTGGCAGCATAATCAAAATCTTTTGAACTTACCCTCACAGTATAAAACCCACTTGTTAAGCCATTTAACTCGCATGTATGCTCTCCGAATGATAGTTGATAGCGATTTTGAAGCACGACTCTGCCTGATTGTTCAAAAACTGAAATCTGAACTTCATTCAATAGGGGAACAATAAATTGTAATTGAATATAACTTAAATTTTTATCCTGAAAACTAACATGCAGATATTCAGATCCAGCGAATACAGCATCAAGTCTATTTATGTCAGCTTTTAAGTGCAATTGTTCCGTCCCGTTAAATGTCAAACTTGTACCTTGTGTAAGGTTGTCGACTGTTACTTTTTCAACATTTGTTGCAGCTCCTTGTCCGTCAAAATTTATAACATAATCTTGTGAAAAAACAGGTATTATTAAAAACACAAGCAAACATGCAATTATTGACTTTTTCATTTTGAATTGAATTAAATGGATGAATAAAAAATCATTGTAAAACACTTACTTTCTTTCAAATTAATTACTTAACCAAATATATTAAAAGTGATTTAAAAGTATTAATTAATACAATCTAATATGTTCAAAATCAGGTATTTTTTAAAGTTGTGCCTTTTGATTTCCGGTTATTTTTTAATCAATAATTTTTGTTTGCCTGAAAATTTGTCTGATTTTATAACAATCATGTACAAACCTTCTGAGAGCCAGCTAATGTCAATTTTTTGATGGTTGAAAATCTCATCTTGAGTTTTCAATAATTGACCCTGACTATTGTAGATATATAACTGACTATTAAACAGATTACTGTCATCAAGTACTAGGGTGACAAAATTATTTGCTGGATTTGGATACAATGTAAATCCATTAGAAATTTCAATTAAGTCAAACAAACCATCTATACCGCTTTTATTAGTGGCTATATTGGAACGTGATGAATATGCAGTCTCAACTGATGAATTTACTCGTGATGTATACTTTTTAATCCCAGCCACATTCGCACTTACTGCTTCAATCTGATAATATATGTATCCTACAGGTGCGGTATAGTCAGAAAACTGCGTATTACTTCCCGATAATGAACCTATAATCTGGATATTAGCAGGTGTAGTTCCACGGTAAATATTATAAGTCGAAACAGGAAATCCTTCGTAAGCTTCCCATATTAAATTCCAAATTGTATTTATTCCTTTATTGATTGATACATGCATGGTTTTATGAAAATCACTCAATAATGTTTCGCTGTTACAGGCATCAGAAATTGAAATTTTATATTTGTTTGATTGGACATCAGGGTTAGAATTCTCATCAACAAATACAGTTGCCGAATCGATTGAAACTGAGCCAATTTTAGTATATGAATTGGTTATATTAGTTTCCTTATATACATTGAATGAATTGATATCTCCTGAAGCAGGTTTTGTCCAAACTAATATGTTTTTATTCTCATCATTGATACCAACATAATTTATTGATGGCTTTGTCATTCCAATTAGATTTACAGCAATATTATCTGTAGCAATACAACCTGATGAAGATATTACTTCAAGATTAAAGGTCGTATTCGCTTCAACAGTAGCCAAAGGATTTGCAATCGTATCGTTGCTTAATCCCGTAGAAGGTGTCCATTTATACTTCAATGGAAATGTGCCAGAATAATTTGTTGAGGCAACGCCTAATTGTACTTTTTCACCACATATTACAGTTTTGTCATTACCGACACTTACGGTTAAAGGAGAAACTGTAACAAGAACGTTATCAGAAGCTGTACAACCAAATGGAGAAGTAACTGCAACAG
>JBGSMW010000028.1:0-58598 GCA_041739985.1 Draconibacterium sp.
TTCTGAAATCGTTAAAGAATTATTTGAATTAATGAATTCAGCAAGAATAGAATCTGAAGCATTTCCATTTGAAAGCCGGAGAAACTAAATTCTTAAAAAACCTTCCATACCATAAAAAGGTAGAGAAATTATGAATTCCCCTTTTGAAAAAGGCGCTTGGGATATTTTTAAAGCTGTTGTAATTTTATATTTCTCGATAAAAAGTAATAAGCTTTTCATTCGTCCGCTTGAACCCGATTTTATTTCAATGGGAATAACTTTTCCGTCTTTTTCAATCAAATAATCAATTTCGGCCGAACTGTTTTTAGCTTGTCTTCCCCAATAAAATAATCGTGCTTTTGTATAGGGCGATTGTAGAGCAATCAGTTCCTGCCCTGCAAACTGTTCAGCAACAGCTCCTTTGAAAATAGCAGTTAAATCCTTCTCCATAGCCGTTTCAGCATAAATTCCACTAATAGAATGAAATAAGCCAATGTCAAGAAAGATAACTTTAAAGTACGATTCGTTGATGTCGCCCGCAAGTGGAACTCCTGCTCCATTTGTTTGCCAAACACGAGTTAAAATGCCGGCAGTTTCAAGCAATTCGAGTGCATCTTTAAGTTCTCTCGATTTGGTTAAACGGTCAATTTGTGCATAAACAAATTTTTTCCCAACCATTCCGGGTACGGCGTTGAATACATTTCGAAGGTTGTTGTGTTTTGAAACCTTTGAATATTTGGCAAAATCATCAATGTATGTATCAATAATTGAGCGCTGTATCCTTTGGCAATTTATCATATCGCTTGATGAGATATACTCATTTACCACTGCTGGCATTCCTCCAATAATGTAATATTTTCTTATGTATTCGTTTAACTTATCGTGCAGTCCTGCAGGAAGTTTCTGTATATTTTTGTAGTTACTAATATAGTTACGTAACTCTGTTTCTTCAAGAGCTTCCAAAAACTCGCCAAATGACATTGGATACAAGTAAAGATACTGAATCCTGCCAACCGGCATTCTGAATTCTTCCGACAATAAAGCAAACTCAAGTAGCGATCCTGCACCTATTACATGCAATCCGGACATTTCTTCGAAGAAATACCTCAACGAAATAATTGCGTTTGGACATTCCTGAATTTCATCAATAAACAACAATGTTTTCCCGTGTTCAACTTTTTGTCCGGTAAACAAGGTTATTTTCTCAATAATTTCTCTCGGTAACCGCGTGTTGAAAATATCTTTATACTCTGGATTTCTTTCAAAATTAAGGGTAATGAAATTTGCAAACAAGTTTTTGCCGAAATTGTTGATTATAAAAGTTTTACCAGTTTGTCGTGCTCCCCTAAGAAGCAGGGGTTGTCTGGTTTTTGAATCTTTCCATTCTAAAAGATTTGTATAAATATCTCTTTTCATTCTTGGTTTTGGCTAAAATCCAAGGTTAAAAATACTATAAATTGGCTAAAATCCAAGGGTATTTGTTATCATTTTTGGCTAAAATCCAAGGTAATCAGATGTTTGTTGGGCTTTCAAAATAAACTATTCACCTAAAAGGATTATTCTTATTTTACCAATTTTACTTTCCCAGGTCCCAGTAATTTACTTCGGCTTCGGTTTCTTTGTCCGATTGCTGCAGCCAATAAGCAGGCGTTACTTTTTTACCCGACAAGCTTTTCAGATTTCGTTTGTAAACATCAATAACCGGGTTAAATAAAATATCGGTAACGCCGATTTTGAATAAACCTTCCTCTTTGTCGGGCGCTGTTTTTACTTCGTAATTGTTGATTTCAAGGAGTTTTTTAAGAAAGTCAACCCTTTCCTGAGTTGCTCCTGTTTCAACAACAGTACAACGAACTCCGTCAAACTCTTCAACAATATGTTTTCCTTTATTTAATGGCATCTTTTAATCTGTTTATTCGTTAAATTATTCCAATCCCTTCCCCTCCATTAGACGGAGTAAATGCCCCTTTTGAGGAGGTTGGGGTGATATAAAATCACTTCCTTTTCAATTCCCTAATACAAAAATACCCCGCTGATTTCGCGGATAATTTCGAAAATACCGCTGGCAAAACCAACTGCAAAAATACCCGTTACACAAATTACAAGAGCAACACGCATATAATTTGAACTTCTGAAAGTTGCAACCGGAGTCTCACTTTTCTCAATAAACATGGCCCGTATAACTTTTAAATAGTAGTAAAGTGAAATAGTTGCATTTAAAACGGCAATCAAAACAAGAATAAAATAACCACTTGAAGCTGCCGCAGTGAACAGGAAAAATTTCCCAAAAAATCCTGCTACCGGCGGAATTCCTGCCAGCGAAAACAACGAAAGTGTCATTAAAAGACTGAGTTTTGGATTGGTTTTGTACAAACCGTTGTACCCGTCAATTGTTTCAACGCCCGAAGCATTTGAAATTGCTTCAACAACTCCAAACGCGCCAAGATTGGTAAATACATAAACCAGAACAAAATAAACAACCGAAGACATTCCCAAATCGCTGGTTCCCAAAATTCCAAGCAAAAGAAATCCGGCTTGTGCAATCGACGAAAAAGCAAGAAATCGTTTAATGTTATTCTGTCGCAATGCAAATAGGTTGGCAATTGTCATTGTAAAAACAGCAAGCGTGTAAATCAGCGGTTTCCACATTTCGGTTATCGATTTGAAAACCGTAAATAGTATAATCACAAAAATAAATGAAGCTGCACCTTTCGAAATTACCGAAAGATAGGAAGTTACATTGATTGGCGCTCCTTCATAAACGTCGGCAGTCCAGAAATGAAATGGCACGAGTGAGATTTTAAAACCCATTCCACTCACAAAAAAGATAAAACCTAGTGCTACCATCGAATTTGAAGTGATGGTTTGAGCAATGTCAGTAAAGTAAATAGAACCGGTTACACCATAAATCAATGAAAGGCCAAAAAGAAGAACTCCAGAAGAAAGCGCCGATGATAAAATGAGTTTAATACCAGCTTCTGCCGATCGGCTTCTGATTTTATCGAAAGCTGCCAAACCCGCAATTGGAATGGTTGCGGTTTCAATACCGATATAAAAGATCAGGAAATCGCCTGCCGAAATCATAAAATTCATTCCAATCAGCGTTGCAAGTGTTAGCAGAAAATATTCGCTGATTCTGTCGGCATTTTCATCGCGTTTCAACCATCCTTCGGCTTGCAGGAAAATGATAAAAACCCCAATATTCAGAATATTTTTCATTAAATCAGTAAGTGCCGATGACTGATATGAACCACCAAATAAAGTTCCTGCCTGGGTAGGAATAAATCCGGTAATTGTTATTATTCCAAAAAGCCAGATTGAAAAAGGTATTAGCTTTTTCTTGTTTTTATCGTTTGTGGCAATTTCAGCAATTAATAAAATTATTATTGCGAGCGTGAGCACCAGTTCATGGCGCATGAAATAAAATTGTTCGATACTCATAATTCTTGCTTATTCAATTAAAAAGTTACCGCCATAGCCAGTTTTTCAACAATCGGTTTAAGGCTGTCGAGAATTGTATTTGAAAGCCAAAGAGGAGCAACACCAATCCCGACAATTGCCAGAACCAATGTGATCATACTCAGTTTTTCGTACCATTTTGCATCGTTCAGGTGCTCGAAATGCGGATTTTTAACAGGCCCGAGTAACAGGATTCCAACTACCCTTAAAATGTAAACCGCTGTAATCACAATCGACGAAGCGGCAACAATTGTTACAACCCTGTGAAAAATATCGGGGTGTTGAAATGCACCTACAAATACTGTCATTTCGGCAACAAATCCGCTCAATCCGGGTAATCCAAGCGAAGCCAGACCGGCAATTACATATACAACAGAAAGAAATGGGATAACTTTCATTAAACCACCCATTTCATTAATGTTTCGGGTGTGTGTGCGTCCGTAAATCATCCCGATTAATGCAAAGAAAAGTGCTGTCATTAAACCATGCGAAATCATTTGTAAAATTCCGCCGTCCATGGCTGTTTCATTCATCATCAGCAGGGCAAAAAGTACAAGCCCACAATGACTAACCGAAGAGTAGGCATTGATATATTTGAGGTCTTTTTGCCAGATTGCTCCAAATGCGCCGTAAACAACGCTGATACTTGTCAGGATAATAAAAATCCAGGCCTGTTCGTGTGCCGCTTCGGGCATCAAAAACATGGCAACGCGGAAAGCACCATAACCACCAAGTTTCATCAAAACCCCAGCATGCAGCATGGAAACAGCAGTTGGCGCCGAAGCATGACCATCGGGCGACCAGGTGTGAAATGGAAACAACGCACCAAGAATTCCAAACCCGATAAAAGTGAACGGGAAGAAAAACCGTTGCGCCTCAACCGGAATCTGTATTTTTGAAATTTCGAGAATGTTAAAAGTTAACGGGCCACCATCGGGCGCTGAGTTAAAATAAATACCAAAAATACCTACCATTAAAAGCGCCGAACCTCCCATTAACATTAAAGTTAGTTTCATTGCCGAACTTTCTTTGGGTCCGCTGCCCCAGATTCCTATAAGCAAATACATTGGAATCACCGCGACTTCGTAAAAAAGGAACATGGTAAACAGGTCAAGCGAAATGAAGAACCCAAAAACCCCGGTTGCAAGCAAAATGAGCGAAATAAAGAATTCGCGGGTGAGATATTCCATTTCCCACGAAGCAAAAATTCCTGCAAAAACCACGATTCCTGTAAGCATTATCATAGCTACTGCAATTCCATCGACACCAATTGTATAATGGATATTTAAACTTTTAAACCATGTGTAGTCTGCTACGAACAGCATTTCATCGCTTGCCCCGGCTTTGCGTGCGCCGAGATACATAAAAACCAGAACTGCGGAAACAATCAATTGAATACCCATTCCAATGGCAGAAACCATCCGGGTGCTTTTCATATCTTTCGTAAACAAAATGCCGGCCATCGTCAGCACCGGAACAACAATTAGTAATGTGAGTATATTCATTTGAATATTTATTTATCTATTCTTTCTATTATCGTTTTATCTTTTGGAGCATCTGCTCCGTTTCGTCCGCAACTTCTTTTGCGCATTGATCGATTTTCTTCGCGGACGATTTTTCTTCTTTTCATTTTAATCCCGGGGTTGAAACCCCGGGTTATTCAAATTTTGCTCCTTTGAAGCTTTAAAATCAGCGTTTAATCTTTTCATCTTTTTAATGAACTCGTGGCAACTGTTTTGCCGTTTCGTCCGCAATTGGTTTCACGCTTTGTTCGAATTTCCTGCGCGGACGATTTTTCTTTTCCCTCTTTTCCCCTATTATATTGTCGCTCTTTCAGAGCTTAAAAATTTGCAACCCTTTCTTATCATTCCCCCTTCGGGGGAACGGGAAGGGGGCTGGCCTTCTATATCGCAAAAATCATCACAAGCGCCAAAGCCAGTGCACCCGCCACAAACATAAAAGCATAGTGCTGTAACTGTCCCGACTGCATTCCTTTTATTCTGTATGAAACTTTTTCGGTTACAGTACCAATTCCAACCATAAAACCATCAACAATATGCCGATCGAACCATGCAACAGGTCGCGAAATAAAATTGAAAATGACTTTTTTAGTTACAAACAGGTAGATCTCATCGAAATAAAATTTGTTGTATGTGGCTGTATATAAAATTCCAAAGCTCTTTGAAAGTTTTTCAGGAATAACACTCTCTTTTTTATAAAGAATCCAGGCCATCGCAATTCCCAAAAGTCCAATTAATACTGAAGGTATTGCAACAGCAAAATTCATCTCGGTGGCAAAGTGCATTTTATCGGAAGTAACCAAACTGTGGAATGGAATAAATCCGGAGAAAATTGAAGCAAAAGCAAGGAACATTAACGGAATAGTCATTGTCAGCGGCGATTCGTGTGGAGTGTGGTGATAATGTCTGTCTTTTCCCCAAAACACGTTGAAATAAAGTCTGAACATGTAGAATGCTGTCAACCCGGCAACAATAAATTCAACTGCAAAAAGCAGTTTATTATGGTGAAGTGCTGCAACAAGAATTTCGTCTTTACTGAAAAATCCCGAAAGTGGTGGCACTCCTGATATTGTTAAACATGCAATTAAGAATGTAATGTGGGTAATTGGCAGATATTTCCGTAATCCACCCATGTCGTACATATAATTGGAGTGAACCGCGTGTATAATTGAACCCGCACCAAGGAACAACAAAGCCTTGAACATGGCGTGTGTAAACAAGTGGAACATTGAAGCCATATAACCAAGGCCTTCTTCGCCACCATATCCTGAAACTCCGAGAGCGAGCATCATATAACCCAATTGCGAGAGTGTTGAAAATGCAAGAACTCTTTTAATATCGTATTGAGTAATTGCAATTACGGCCGCAAAAAGCGAAGTAAATCCACCTACATAAGCAATTACTTCCTGTGCATCGGGCGCCTGAAAATGAATTACAGGAAACATTCGGGCTACCAGGTAAACACCAGCTACAACCATTGTTGCTGCATGTATTAAAGCCGAAACAGGTGTTGGGCCTTCCATTGCATCGGGTAACCAAATGTGCAGTGGGAACATGGCTGATTTACCGGCACCTCCAATAAAAATCAAAAGCATTGCCCAGGTAATTGCCGACATGCCCATAAAACTCATTCCTGCGGCATTTGCAAAAACTGCCCCGTCAGGATTGGTGAGAATACCAAAATCAAAGGTTTTGGCTGTAACCGATAGGATTAAAATTCCGATGAGAAAACCTAAATCGGCAAAACGGGTAACAATAAAGGCTTTTTTCGATGCAGCTACTGCCGAAGGTTTCTGGTAATAAAATCCAATCAGAAGAAATGAACTTACACCTACCAATTCCCAGAAAATATACATCTGGAAAATGTTTGTTGCAACAACCAGCCCTAACATTGAAAAGGTAAATAAAGATAGAAATGAAAAAAACCTTTCAAATCCTTTTTCACCATGCATGTACCCAACGCTGTAAAGATTTACCATGAAAGAAATGGTGGTAACCACCACCAGCATCATCACAGAAATGGGGTCAAGTAAAATACCCATTTTGATTTGTAACGTTTCGTTAAATTTCAGCCAGAGTACTTCATATGGAATAATTGTCTGAAATCCTTCAGCGTGATGACCGCCAAAGAAATAGGTAATGGCTGTTATCATTGACAAAACCCATGTAATCCCGATACCAGTCGTACCTAATACTCCCGAAACAATGGGTTTCCATTTCATTCCCAAAAGACCGGTAACTAGAAATATCACCAGCGGGATTATCAGAATTAGTAATGTGTAATTATACATATCCTAAATTTTTTAGCGGCTGGCTATTTGCGGTTGGCGGCTTTCTAATCGCCTTTGGCATATTCCATCGCCTTTTATTATTTTGTTTTTGTTGAACCCTTTCCGGGTTCTGTTTTCCTCTTTTTTGTTTTCCACGGGTTGCACCCGTGGCTATTATTGTTTGACGCCTTTAGCGTCCACTTTCAACTACTATACGCGGTTCGGAAACCGCGCCACCCTTTTTTAAAGTCCCCCCTCCGGGGGGATTGAGGGGGGCTTTAATACCTAAGTTCGTTTACATTCTCAACGTCAATATTTTTCAATTTCCTGTAAATATTAATAATCAGCGCAATAGCAACCGAAGCTTCCGCAGCGGCAATCCCCACAACGAAAATTGCAAAGAAATGTCCCTGTAACTGGTCGGGGTATAAATACCGGTTGAAAATCACAAAATTTATATTTACTGAGTTCAGAATCAATTCAACTGCCATCAGAATGGTAATCAGGTTTCGGCGGATAATAAATCCGCAAATCCCGATAAAAAACATGATTGTACTGACAATTAAAAAATGTTGTATTGGAATTCCCTGGATCATATTTCTGAGTTTTTATTTTTTTCTTTTTTGGCCACAATTATCGCTGCAACCATTGCGGCCAGCAATAAAATACTGATGAGTTCAAACGGTAAAACGTAACCATTTTTTCCCGTTCCAAGCAACTGGTTCCCTATATTTTCCATTGTTGCAGGTATTTCGGCAACAGTACTGTTCTGAAAAGGATATGTAAGAATTGTGGCAATAGTAATTCCGCTGCCGATTACTGCGACACTCACGCCCATAATCAGTTTAATCGTATCGGGGTGTTTAAAAAGGTGTGAAATATGGTGGGTAAGCAGAATACTGAATATGATTAATACAACAATTCCACCGGCGTACAATGTAAGCTGAACCGCTGCCATAAACTGGTATTGAAGTAAAAAATAGAGTCCAGCCGTGGCCATCAAAACAAAAAGAAGGTAAACAGCAGCACGAAGAATACGCCTTGTGGTTATCGACATAAGCGAAAAAACAAGTATAACAGCTGAAAACAAATAAAACATGATTACGTTGAAACTCATTTTTTTGCCTCCTTTCTGAGCAAAGAGCCCGGTTGGTTTAAAACTTTGGTTAGATGGCTACGGTCGAAAACCGCATGTTCAAATTCCTGCCCGAAAGCGAGTGCATCGGATGGGCAAGTTTTCACACACAAACCACAAAAAGTGCACATTGACAAGTGATAAATGTGTTTGTCTATCACTCTTTCCGGTTTTCCTTCGGCGTTGGGAACGCGGTTGGTGATTATTTCGATTGAACCATTCGGACAATTCATTTCACAAATTCCGCAACCTGTGCAGGCGTGCAAATTATTTTCATCATGCGGCATGATGATTTCACCCTTAAACCGTTCTTCCATTTTTAGTGTGGCACGGTTTTCGGGGTATTGCTGTGTCACAATTGCCCCCGGGCTCACAAAGTATTTTCCGGTAATGCGCATTCCTGCCCAGAGAGAAGAAATCCCACTGAACATATCGCTGAAATATTTAGATATACTGTTCATCAGTTCAAAGTTTCAAGTTCAAAGTTCAAAGTCCGGAAATCCGAAGCGTGTAACTTTTCCTGTATATTTATAATTAATCACTAATCATTAATCAATCAAAAATGCCAGCCCATTAAAACCAGAAAGGCAATGAGCATAATATTCACCAAACTTATGGGTAAGAGGTATTTCCATTCAAGTGTGAGTAACTGGTCGATTCGCAAACGAGGGAAAGTCCATTTAAACCACATGATGATATATATGATGAAAAACGTTTTCAGAAAAAACCAGACAATTGGCGGAACAAAATCCATAATGTGGTTAAATCCTTCCCAGCTGCCAATATGAAACGGCATCCAGCCACCAAGGAAAATAGTTGCAGCAAGTGCGGCTACAATAAACATGTTGATATATTCAGCCAAAAAGAAAAAAGCAAATTTGATTCCCGAATATTCAGTATGAAATCCAGCTGTTAGTTCTGATTCAGCTTCGGCCAAATCGAAAGGACCACGGTTGATTTCAGCAGTACTTGCAACCAAAAAAACCACAAATGCAATAAACGCCGGAATGTGGCCTTTAAAAATCCACCAGCCGTTTGCCTGACTTTCAATGATTGTCGAAAGTTGCATGCTGCCTGAAAAAACCACAATTGCCATCAACGATAACCCAACCGAAAGCTCGTAACTTACAATTTGTGCACCGCTGCGCATGGCGCCAATAATCGAGTATTTGCTGTTACTGGCCCAGCCGGCAAGCAAAATTCCAACAACTCCCAGTGATGATACCGCCATAATATAAAATACTCCAATGTTAAAATCAATGGCTTGCAGTCCTTTTGCAAAAGGTAGCGCTGCCATTGCCATCAGAGAAGCAATTATTACTATAAAAGGCGCCAGATTAAATAAAAACTTATCTGATTTACGAATAGGTATCAACTCCTTAATGAGTAGTTTAATTAAATCGGCAATGGTTTGTAAAAGTCCCCATTTACCCACGCGGTTCGGGCCAACGCGGTTTTGCATAATGGCGCATACTTTCCGTTCGAGATAAACAAGGAAAAGGCCAAGCAATGCAAAGAACAGGAGGAACAGCAACCCAATCAGCACAAGTTCGGTAAAAACAACCCAACCAGCGGACATAAATCCCGAAAGCCATTCGTGAATGGAACTGGTAAGCGTTGAAAAATCGTATAAGTTTGATGACATATCTGTATTCATTTATCTGTCAATATCAGGAATTACAAGATCGAGCGAACCGCTGACAGCAACAAGGTCAGCTATTTTGTATCCCGAAGTTATTTTGTTCATTACAAAAAGGTTACTGAAATTTGGGGTGCGGAATTTGATACGGTAAGGCGTTTTATTTCCATCGCTAACAATGTAAACTGCAAGTTCGCCGCGGGCAGTTTCAACCCTTTGAAAATACTCGCCAACCGGCAGTTTTATAATTGGTTTCATTTTGGCTGTGTAGTCGCCTTCCGGAATATTGTCAACCAATTGTTCCAGAATATTCATCGACTCCCACATTTCACGCATCCGCACTTTGTAACGAGCAAAAGTATCACCTTCGGGTTCAAGCATTTCGTTAAACTGAACTTTATCGTAAGCACTGTAAGGCGCAATTTTCCTGATATCGCATGACCATCCTGAACCTCTGCCCGATGGACCTGTTACGCCGTAAGCAATTGCAGTTTCGCGGCTCATAAGTCCAATTCCTTTTGAACGGTTCTGAAAAATTATATTTCCTGTAAGAAGCTGGTCGTATTCAGGCAGTTTTTTGCGGAAATAGGTTATAAATTCTTTTATTCTTTTCTGAAAATTAGGATGAATATCGTGCATTAAACCGCCGGGCATCACAAAACTGTGCAGTAATCTTGAACCAAATGATTCCTCGAAAATATCGAGAATTTTCTCCCTGTCACGGAGTCCGTAGAAAAAGGTAGTTAAAGCGCCCAGATCCATTCCGAAAGCCGACCACCACAACTGGTGCGAAGCAATTCGGTTTAGCTCGGCAAGAATGGTGCGAATGTATTTCACCCTTTCAGGAACTTCAACCTGCAAGGCGTTTTCAACACACAAACTTACCGCTTCGTTGTTAATGTGAGCCGAAAGATAATCCATACGGTCGGTGAGATGAATGATTTGCGGATAGGTAATCGCCTCACACATTTTTTCAATACCGCGGTGAATATAACCGATATGCGGAATCAGGTATTTCACCGTTTCGCCCTGCAAACAAACTTCGAACCTTAAAACCCCGTGGGTTGACGGGTGCTGAGGCCCCATGTTGATAATGTACTCCTCGTTTTCGCCAATTATTATGTCTTTGATTATTTCTTCACTCATTGCGCGGGTTTTAGCGTTCAATTATGTTTACTTCATCACGGAAATCCTTGCGTAACGGAAATCCATAATCATCTTCAAGGAACAGGCGTTTCAGATTGGGATGATTTTTATATTTTATTCCAAAAAGGTCGAAAACTTCGCGTTCAAAAAATTCGCATGTTGGAAATAACCCTGTAAGTGAATCAATTTCAGGATTTTCTCTTTCTTCAATTTTTACTTTCAAAACCAGAAGATGCCTGAATTCGGTAGAATCGAGGTGGTAAACAGCTGTAAAATGCGTCAAGAAATCAACGGCAGTGTGACTAATCAGGTAATCAAACTGTGTTCTTTTGTCCGATTTCAGTTTTTCGGTTAATTCAACCAATTTTTCAGCTGGTATTATTGCTTCAGGGTATTGCGTTCCTTCGGGAATTTCTGCTTCAGGAACTAATTCCAGAACAATTTTTGATAATTCTTCTCTGTTTAACATTTGGTTCAGTTTAAAGCAGTTTATCCGATTTGTCAGGTTTTACAAACGATTCTCCCTTGATTTTTCGCTGAAGCTGCATAACACCGTAAAGCAGAGCTTCGGGACGGGGCGGACAACCGGGAATGTACACGTCAACAGGAATTACGTGGTCAACACCGCGAACAACAGAATAGGTATTGTAAAAAAACGGACCTCCGGAAACCGCACAGGCTCCCATTGCAATCACATATTTTGGATCGGGCATCTGGTCGTAAAGTCGTTTTAAAACCGGCGCCATCTTTTTAACAATTGTTCCGGCAACAACAATAACATCGGCCTGGCGCGGCGAGGCGCGATAAACTTCGATGCCAAAACGCGCAAAATCATGACGCGAAGCACCGGCAGCCATCATTTCAATACCGCAACAACTTGTTGCAAACGTAAGCGGCCAAACAGAATTCGAGCGGCCCCAGTTTATTAAGTTGTCAATTGTTGTCAGGAATGCGTTGTCACCTAACGTATTCAGAAGTTCCAGCGCTTCATTGTCGCCAAAATCTTCATTTTTCATCGATTTGATTTTTACACCCATTTCAAAGCTCCTTTTTTCCAGGCGTACAAAAGGCCAAGACCAAGTACTGCGAAGAAAATTATGATTTCAATAAATGCTCTCAACCCAATTTGTTTCATAACTACCGCCCACGGAAAAAGAAATACAGTTTCAACATCGAAAATGAGGTAAATAATGGCAAAAAGATAGTACCCAACATTGAACTGAATCCATGCCGGACCTTCGGATGGAATACCGCATTCGTATGGTTCGGATTTTACAAGATTAAATGATTTTGGAGCTACAAGGGTTGAAAAAACAATTGCACCACTAACCAGAACAAGTGCGATCAGGAAAAAGAGAATTAAAGATTGACTCTCCATATATCGGTTTATTTAAATATTTGGATATGTGAAAAAAACAGCGCAAATGTAATTTTTTAAATTTCACATAAAATTGAAATTCGAAGAAAGTTTAATCTGTGCTATCTATTTAAAAACGATTTGAATAAGGATTAAAACAGGGTTAGAATGAAAACTTTCTTTCATGTTTTTTTTGTTTTTGACATATGACTGATATGTGTAAATTATTATGTTCGATTATCTCTCTCTCACGAATCTAAGGTTCCATATTTTAAATCCACAATTTCATTATGAATGATTGAATTAAACGCGAACATTTTTTTGTTAATTGTTAAACACAAGGAATTGGGCGATATTAAAAATTTGATTTCATAGTAAAAAGATCAAAATTCAATGCCGTATTGAAAGAAACCGAAGTAACAAACAACCCTGATATTTTCAGGAGTTTTATTGCTACGCAGCAAATCAAATTCTTTAAAGCTGAAATTGAAAAATTCAGAAAGAAAGATGAAGGGTTTAAATTTCTGTTTTAACAGAATTCACTAAAATCGTCATCGAAATTCCTTCCACAATTATTTCATTGGTAACAAATATGCCAAACCCGTTTTCCGAAATTTCATTTCCTTGGGCAACTATCTGAAAAGTTCCTTCAGGAAGTGCAACCGGTGCAGGTTTGTTCTGTCCATTGAAAATCATTATAATTTTCTCCCAACTGTCTCCAACTTCTTTTGCCTGAATGCAGTATGAAACTACACCAAGTTGATATTGAGTACAAAAATTAAGGTTACGTCGTATTTCTTCAGCCGTTTTCATTCTGAAAGCCGGGTGATTTTTTCGAAGCTGAATGAGTTTTTGATAATATTCAAAAACATCGTGGTATTGTTCTTTTAGCTCCCATTGTATTTGGTTTACCGAATCAGGCGATTTATAGGAATTACCATCACCGTTCTTTGTGCGGCAAAACTCAACACCGGCGTGTAAAAAAGGAACTCCCTGCGAGGTTAAAATTAAAGCTCCTGCCAGTTTAACCATTTTCCGAAGTTCCACATCGGTAGCTTTTGGCAAGCTCATTTTCAACTTATCAAAAAGCGTGTAATTATCGTGGCACGAAACATAATTGATGCATTGATCTGGTTCAGCAGCCCATGGTTTTTTTGCCGTTTCCACATAATCATACACAATCTGTGGGTGGTCGGTTGCAGCTATTACACCAAATTTCACAGCTTCTTCGCGCAACTCAAGTCCACTTACAAAACCTTTGCTTTTTTTCAGGCCATGATTTCCTTTCAAAGCATCACGAAAATCATCGTTAAAACCAGCAATACCGGGCATTTGCTGAATATTGATTTTAACAGCGCGCATATTTTCGGGCATTGGACTTTGATCGGCAGCCCAACCTTCGCCATATAAAAACAATCCCGGATTGGTTTTGTCTAATTCAGCTCGAATTACTGTCATCGTTTCCAAATCGTAAATGCCCATCAAATCGAACCGAAACCCATCAATATGATATTCTTTTGCCCAGAATTTCAGCGAGTCAATAATGTATTTCCTCACCATTGTGCGTTCAGAAGCAATTTCGTTTCCGCAACCCGAGGCATTTGAAAAACTACCGTCGGCCTTTTGCCGGTAAAAATAGCCTGGTACAGTTTGGTTTAAAACCGATTCTTTTGCAAAATATGTATGATTGTAAACCACATCCAAAAGAACGCCAATTCCATTTTCGTGCAGCGATTTAACAAGTCGTTTAAATTCTTTTATGCGAACAGTTCCATCGAATGGATTTGTTGCATACGAACCTTCAAGTGCATTAAAATGCTGCGGGTCGTAACCCCAGTTGTATTTTTCAAGTGGTTTTTCTTCGTCAACCGTTACAAAATCGGAAACTGGTAATAAATGAACATGCGTAATTCCAAGTTCCTTGAGATGAGCCAAACCGGTTGAAGCACCGTTATTTGTTTTTGTATCCTCTTCAGTAAAACCCAAATATTTCCCCTTATTTTGAATTCCTGAATTTTCTGATATGGAAAAATCACGTACATGGGTTTCGTAAATTACTGCATTTGTAAAGCTGTAAAATCTTGGTCCTTTGTCTTCAATCCAGTGTTCGGGGTTGGTTTTTTGCGGGTCGAAAATCATACCGCGTTTGCCATTTACGCCAACACAACGTGCATAAATATCAGGTGTTTCAGCCAGCCAGTCGCCGTCATTTATTCTGAATGTATAAAATTTTCCTTCGTAATCGCCATTCAAAATTGTTGTCCAGGTTCCATTTCCGGCAGGTTGCAAATTTGTTTTATGATAAGCTTCACTCATCTCCCCGTCTTTAAAAAGCCGAAGTTCAACCATTTGGGCTGTTGGCGCCCAAATTTTCACCATCGTTTTTTCGGGTGACCAGGTTACACCCAAATCACTCCCTTCATAAAATGGATAAGTTGAAAAATCGATATGATTAAATTTCCAGTTACGCATTTAAAATTTTATGAGTGTTTTTCGTAAATAAATCGAACTGCTTCCCAAACGTTTTCCTTTTACATTCAAAATTGTAATTTTCACTTTAGGGTATCTTTTCAATTTTTTATCGTAAGAATAAAAATGGTTTAAATCGATATTTAGTGTGTGGTTGTATCCTTTTGACATGTAAAGCGGATAAAAAACCCTGTTATTCGTTCCGCTTAACCTGAATTTTCGCTTTAGCCAGAAATTGTCAAAAACCAGCAAAGGACGATCTAAATCAATATCAATGTTTCCGGCGTTTTTTACGTTCAAAGTAAGGTAATCGGGATAATACTTTCGATCTTTACCCAGTTCAATGTTAACTTTTTCGCGAGCGAACAATGGCCGTTTTTTATTACCCTTTCTCATCAAAACTATAGAAATTATAATAATGGCTAAAAGAATCAACAATAACCAAAGTAATTTACCGCCATCGGGGCCAACCTCATTTTGTGCTGAAAGATTTTGCGTTGAGCCAAATATGATGAAAAGGAAAAGAATTTTTTTCATAAAATAAATAAACGTTGCAAAAATAGAAGAAAATAACCCTTTGCCAACTCAACCGAAATAATGTTTTGCAATCGTTTGCATTTCTTTTCTTTCCGGTGGAATATAACTACTTTCGGGTTTGAACATCAGGTTTTAAAATTAAATTAAATGAATTCGAAAGAAAGATTTCTTCAAACCATTAACCGAAAAGTTCCGGATCGTACTCCGGTTTTTGCCACTTTTACACCGCAGGTAGCACAAAAAATGTCGGAATATTTAAATGTACCTTACGAAAAACCGTTGGATTCGATGCTTTCGACCCGCACCTCGCACATGGATTTGCTTGTAAAACTTGGAAACGATGCAGTAGGAATTGCAACCTGTGCACCTGATAATTTTCCTACAAAAACACTTGAAAACGGATTAATTGAAAACGAATGGGGAATGATTTTTAAACCGTTGGGTTTGTACAACGAATTCCATATTTACCCGCTCGCAAATGCAGAAACTGCGGAAGACATTTCAAAACACAAATTTCCTGATCCACTTGCCGGGGGTCGCTGGCGGGAAGCAGACAAAACCGTTGCCAAATACAACAAAACACATGGAATTATTGCCGACCTGGAAACCACACTTTTCGAAACGGCGTGGTATTTGGTTGGCCTCGAAAAATTTCTGATGGATTTGATGCTTGAAGCTGAATATATTGATCCGCTACTTGATAAAATACAGGAAATACATACTTACTACGGTAAAAAAATGATTGAATTGGGTGCCGACGTTTTGTGGTGTGGCGACGATTTTGGAACACAACAAAGCCAGATAATGGACATTGAAACTTTCAGAAAATATTTTAAGCCTCGCTTTAAACAAATGTTTGCCGAATACAAGAAGGTAAATCCAAACGTTAAACTGGCCTGGCATTCATGCGGCGCTTTTAGTCCGTTTATTCCCGATTTTATCGAAATTGGTCTCGACATTGTAAATCCGTTGCAGCCGATGGCCGCCGGAATGGAACCTGAAATCCTGAAAAAACAATTCGGAGATGAAGTTATATTCTTTGGCGGTGTTTGTGTTCAGGATTTGCTACCCAATAAAACACCTGTTGAAATTAAAGCTGAAATCATTCGTAGAAAAAATATTTTTGGCAAAAATGGAGGTTACATTGTTGCACCGGCACATAATATCCAGGATGACACGTCGATAGAAAATATTTTAGCTTTTTTTGATGCAGCAAAACAACTTTAACCGACTTAAATCAGATTATAATGAAAATATTCGCAATTCTTTTACTCACAATTCTATCAATAAACCTGTGCGCTCAGGAAGTAACTTTCAGCGCTAGCTGGATTTCTGTTGAAGATATTTAACTGGAATAGCACAATGTAATTCCTCATCAGGGAGGTGATATTAAATAGATATTGAAATTTGATGGGAAAAATGTACAGGGCGAAATTGTTGTTCCTGAAAAAATGGAGGCTGATTTTGTGTGGAATGGTAAATCAGTAAAACTAAAGGCGGGAACGAATAAAATTTGAAAAGGTGAAAATGGTACTAGTCTTACTTTTTCATTACTACAAAACATATTTGCATTTTTCAACTTTAACTAAAGGATAATTTCTTATAAATCAGCCAGCTATTGTCTTTTTATCAAATTTGCCTTAACTTGGAATGAATTTAAATTAGAGAAATAGAATTTCATTTCAATTATCAATCTTAAAAACAAAAATTATGGCATTAAATGCATATTTAAAATTAAAAGGTCAAATTCAGGGTAATATTAAAGGTTCTGTAACTCAGGCCGGTCGGGAAGATTCAATAATGGTAATTGGATTTAGTCATGAAGTAGTTTCACCAAGAGATGCAGCTTCCGGAATTGCAACTGGAAAACGGCAACACCTGCCTCTAATCATTACAAAAGAAATTGATAAATCTTCGCCATTGTTAATGAACGCATTAGTTAATAATGAGAATATTACCGAGTTTACTTTACGTTTTTGGCAACCTTCTAGAAGTGGCAAAGAATTGCAGTTTTTCACCATTCAACTTTTAAATGCAACAATTAGCGATATCAGGCAGGAAATGTTGAACAATAAATACCCGGAAAACATGCAACACAAAGAACGGGAGCATATTTCTTTTGTGTATCAGAATATAACCTGGACATACGAAGATGGTGGAATTTCTGCTTCGGATGATTGGCTGGCACTTTCAAGAAGATCATAAAAACCTCCCTTTTTTACAGTTAGTTTTCAGTAAAAACATAACGAACCACTTTGTTTTTACCTTGCCTGTAAAAATATTTTAGTGTTTACGCCACTCAAATTTGAGGTCTAATTGATTGTAGGTATTTATTCTATTACCTACTGAATATTATAGTGTAGAATAGTCAAAACATTATTTTCGCAATTATATATAGTTAAGCTTGACTGTCGATTTATTGAATTCAGACCTTAAAAATAAAAACATCCTCAACAAACCTTGGATTAAAAAAATCATAATACAAAAGACAAAAACTTACATAAATGTTTTAAGTTTACACTTTCTTTCAAATAGCTGAAAATGACAGTAAAACCACAAAAATATAATCTCACCGGAACCTACCGCTGCCTGTTCAGTTGTTTAATGTTATAAAAGTCCCTCCCGTCCTCTCCGCAGGTGAGGAAAAAATAAAAAATCCACTTAAATTGATTTCCTATTCGTTATTCCTTATTTTAAATTCATTCTAATATGAATGCAACAATAATAAAAACAACTAAAACTCCTGAACGTCTTGCCGGTGCAGAAGGTAATTTTTACAACCCCAAAAAAAATAGCATACTGCCCGGAATGAATGACCGAATTCGCCGCTTGCGCAAACAAAGTGTTGAAACGCAAGAATCGCTTTCCATTGAAAGGGCTTTGATTACCACCCGTTTTTATAAGGAAAACCATGGCAAATATTCGGAACCTGTAATGCGGGCATTGAATTTTCTTGAAATCTGCAGACAAAAAACAATTTATATCGGTGCCGGGGAAATGATTGTTGGTGAACGTGGGCCGGCACCAAAATCAGTTCCCACTTTCCCCGAACTTACCTGCCACAGCGTGGAAGATTTTCATGTTTTGAACTCACGCGACCAGCAGCGATACACCATTCCGAAGGAAGATATTGATATTTATGAACGCGAAGTTATTCCTTACTGGAGCGGCAGAACAATGCGTGAACGGATTTTTAGTCACGTACCTGCCGAATGGAAAGCTGCTTACGAAGCTGGCGTTTTTACCGAGTTCATGGAACAACGTGCACCCGGTCACACCACTCTCGACGGGAAAATTTACAGGAAAGGAATGCTTGATTTCAAAAAAGAAATCAACCAACATATTCAAAATCTCGATTTTTTAAATGACCCGGAAGCCACAGAAAAACTTGAAGAACTGCAAGCCATGAATATTTCGTGTGATGCCGTTATTCTTTTTGCAGAACGCCATGCCGATTTAGCCGAGGAACTATCTATTACTGAAACCAATGAAAAACGCAAAAAAGAACTTCTGAAAATTGCTGAAGTTTGTCGCAACGTACCCGCAAATGCACCCCGGAATTTATGGGAAGCCATTCAAATGTACTGGTTCGTTCACCTCGGTACAATTACTGAATTAAATGGCTGGGATGCCATGAATCCAGGTCATTTCGACCAGCATTTAACTCCTTTTTATGAAAAGGAAATTGATGAAGGGACAATTACCCGCAACGAAGCAAAAGAGTTAATCAGCTGTTTTTGGATAAAAGTGAATAACCACCCGGCACCGCCAAAAGTAGGAATCACTGCCCGTGAAAGTGGAACTTTTAACGATTTTACAAATATCAATCTGGGCGGATTGAAACCTGACGGAACCGACGGGGTGAGCGAAGTTTCATATTTAATGCTCGAAATTATTGAAGAACTTCACATTTTGCAACCCGGAAATTCAGTGCACATCAGCCATAAAACCCCTGATAAATTTCTTAATGCTGCGGGTCATGTAATTCGTCAGGGACATGGTTACCCTTCGGTATTCAATCCTGATACGTATATTAAGGAATTGCTTCGGCAAGGAAAATCATTGCATGATGCCTACGAAGGAGGTTGCAGCGGTTGTATCGAAGTTGGCGCATTTGGTAAAGAAGCCTATTTGCTGACGGGTTATTTGAATGTCCCGAAAATAGTGGAAATTACATTGAATAACGGAATCGACCCGCTTACAGGAAAAGTGGCTGGTATAAAAACAGGTGATCCAAACGATTTTAAAAATTTCGAAGAATTATATGATGCCTTTTTAAAACAACTCAATTTTGTTGTTGATTTAAAAATAAGGGTAAGCAACTACATCGACCAAATGTTTGCTAAATATGCACCTGCTCCTTTTCTTTCAGTAGTTATCGATGATTGCATTGCGAAAGGAAAGGATTACTATAACGGAGGGCCACGTTATAATACAAACTATATTCAGTGCACGGGTTTAGGAACTACAACCGATAGTCTTGCCGTATTAAAGAAACACGTTTTTGAAGAAAAAACACTTAGCATGAAAACATTGCTGGATGCCATTTCAAAAAACTTTGAAGGCGAGGAAAAACTGCGTCAGCGTATTATTAACTACACTCCTTTTTTTGGCAACGATGATAACTATGCCGATGAAATTGCGGTGCGCGTTTATAATGATTTATTGGCGGCAATTGATGGGAAACCTAACACAAAAGGCGAAGCGTTTCATCTAAATATGCTTTCAACAACATGCCATGTTTATTTTGGAAAAGTTTTGGGAGCCACGCCCAACGGCCGTTTTTCGGGTAAATCCATTTCCGATGGAACTTCGCCATCGCACGGTTGCGATATTCATGGGCCTACAAATGTAATTCGCTCGCTGGGGAAACTCGATCAGGTAAAATCGGGCGGAACTTTGCTCAATCTGCGTTTTGTACCCAGTCTGCTGAAACGTGAAAAAGATATCGAAAAGCTGGGACACCTCATCCGTAGCTATTTTTCGCTGGGTGGCCACCATATTCAGTTTAATGTGGTTGATACTGCAACTTTGCTTGCAGCGCAGGCGTGCCCGGAAGATTACCGCGATTTGCTTGTTCGCATGGCCGGTTACAGCGACTATTTTAACGATATGAATGCCGATCTGCAGAATGAAGTGATTGAACGGACGGAGAATGAAGGGTTTTAATTTTAGAAAACCGGCACAGAGTATTGAGAAATGAAACTAATTCTGGCACCAAATCTCAAAAAACAAATGACAAATAAAAATCAATTTCTAAAAATTTCAATGTTCAAAACAAAGGAATTCGAAGGGTTTGGATTTTTTAATATTGTTTATTGGAATTTATTTGAAATTTGTTTTTTATCTTTTGGAATTTATCTCATTTCTTATACTAAAAAATCAGGACTAAATAAATGACACAGCCACTCATCTTCGATATTCGCCGCTACTCTATTAACGATGGACCTGGTATCAGGATTACGATTTTTATAAAGGGTTGTCCGCTGAAATGCGCCTGGTGCCACAATCCCGAGAGCCAGTCGCCGGAAATGCAGAAACTTTACACCGCTTCGAAATGTATTGGCGCGCAGGATTGTGTTGAGGTTTGTCCAAATGATGCACTCACTTTAACTGCTGAAGGAATTATTACAAATTTCGATTTGTGTAATTTGTGTGGAAAATGTGCTGAAGCCTGTCCTTCAAAAGCAATTCAAATGTCTGGAAAATTGTATGGAATTGAGGAGCTGATGGAAATCATAGCACGCGAACGGGTGCACATCGACCAATCGGGTGGCGGGGTAACTTTTTCGGGAGGTGAGCCTTTGATGCACCCCGAATTTCTGATTGAAATGTTAAAAGTCTGCGGCGAAAAAGGGCTTCACCGTGCTGTCGATACCTGTGGTTTTGTTTCAACCGAAACACTTTTGGAAGTTGCAAAACATACAGATTTGTTTTTATACGATTTGAAACTGATGGACCCGGTTCAGCATAAAAAATGGACTGGTGTTGACAACCGGCTAATTCTGAAGAACCTGAAAACATTAGCTGATATCGGGGCAAATATCAACATCCGAATTCCATTTATCAAAAATGTGAATTCAGGGGTTGAAGAGATTACTGGAATGGCGGAGTTTATTGCTGGATTGTATACATCGCAAAAACGCGGTTCAGAAACTGCGTCACCCAAAATACCGCAGGTGAACATATTGCCGTACCACAACATTGCCCGCGGTAAGTACAAAAAGCTGGAGTTGTTTTACGATTCGGATGGAATGGATGAACCAACAACTGATGACATGAAAACCGCTGCGGAAATTTTTGGGAAATATGGGATTGAAGTTGAAATTGGCGGATAATTATAATTTCATTTTTCAAATTCAAAACTCCGGTTATAAACTCTTGATCGAACAAACAAGCAATGTATAATACCATTTGGGACAAACGTCCTGTTTTCTTCTTGTCAATATTTGTCAAATAAGAAATTACCACAATCAGCGGCGAATGATGTTAGTACATTATTTTCCAGTTACCGTCAACTTATACAAATACCAACGTTATTGAAATCCAGATTTGTAGAACATCTACTCCAATAGTAGGGCGAAAATTTGCGTGGAAATAAAACTTTCAGGTCAACACCGATTTTTTGAAAGAATATAAAGTTACCATTTCGATTATTTGCATATCAATCTTTGAAAGAGTATAATTCCAGCATTACTTTTTTATTTCAATCGGGAGTTAGTCAGTTCAATATCGGCAGTTGCCCAACTATCCTTTAAACTTTCTTCAATTTCCAGTACTCTTTCGGTATTATTTAAATTTGAATAAGCCAGCTTTAATCCGTGCAGGGCCCATCCGTTTTTTGGTAACATTTTCAAATCTTCAATAAAAGTCTGAATTGCATCTTCGTATTTTTCAGCTTCAATTTGCACTGCTCCCAAATGGTGCCTGACCGAGAAAAACCAGTCAGGAGGTTCATTGTAATTTAGGTTATCTTCTATTTTTACTGCCTCTTTTAACAAATTGATACCCTCATCAAAATTATTCTCATTGGCAAGTATTTCAGCTTCCAAAACGCATTGAGCAATTTTTACCAGGTTAATTGCGTCATTCAGTTCCCAGATGTTTATTTCTTTTATAGATGGATCATCAGCAATCGTGTTTAACTTCGACAGTTCATTTTTTGCCTGTTCAATTTTTCCAATACCAAGATATGCCATACCTCTTGCGTAGGCTTGAATGGCTTCAGGGTAGGCCAGAGATTTAAATTCATTCTCCATTTCAAGTATTTTTTCCCATTTGCCAAATTTTACAAGCACGTACCAGGGTATGGAATAGTAATGTTGCAGTGTACCCCATCCGGGTTCTTTCATCGTATTCTTATTGGTAACTTCAGATACCTTCATGGCTGCATCAATACCCCATTTGCTGTTTCCTTCGAGTGTTGCTGTTGCCGCCAGGAAGTGGTAAACATGCGGAAACAAGGCCAGTGGATAAATACCCTGAGCATTGCATGCTGAAACATAGGAATCATCAGCTTTTATTGCCTGGAAATTGGAAAGTGAGCCTTTGTGGTAATCGCCTGTTCGAATATAAATATGCGATGGCATATGGAGCAGATGACCTGCCGCTGGCACAAGTCCTTCATCAAATAGCTGAGCGCTGTGCAATCCATTCTCAGGTTTATTTGATGCTTCCACTGCATGAATATAAAAATGGTGTGCACCGACATGTTTGGAATTAATTTTAAATACCTGCTCAAGTGCAGCTATAATATTTGGAGTCCATTCTTTCGGATTCCCTTCTTTATCCCACAGATCCCATGTGTGCAAATTCATTATCGACTCAGCGTAAAAGGCACCAATATCTGCATCGTTGGGATATGCTTTAAACACAGATTTCATTGCTTCAGAATAGGCAATATCAAGTTCGCTGCGGTCTTCAACAGGTTCTTTAACATACCGTTTTGACATCGCATTTATTAATGCTCTTTCTTTTGCAGTGCAATTTTCAGTTGATAATACCAAAGCTTTTTGTATGGCATCATAAGCTCTTTCATAATTATCACTCTCCATACCGGCATTGTAATTCGGCCCCAAAACATAAGCATAACCCCACCAGGCCATTGCACATTTTGGATCGAGTTTGGCAGCGTAGTAAAACGACCGGGCTGCTTCCGCATGGTTAAATCCATAGGCCAGAACCAGTCCTTGATTAAAGTATTTCTGTGCCGATGGATTGCTCGTTGAAATTGGAAACTCCAGCACATCAAGTCCATCAAATAACGGCGCTATGTTATCTGAATTATACCAATCCCGGTCGGTTGTTACAGGAACGCAAAAGACCGTGGTATATTGATTTTCCTTTTTTGTTTTATTTTGTGTGCATCCACACGCAATAACCAGAAGGATGCCAGTTCCAATAATTATACTTTTCATTTCATTCATTATTTAATTAAACAATATAAAAGTCATATCTTATTCAAAATGAAATCAATGTAAGTTAAAAATAAAATATAAGATTAACAACTCCTTTATTATTAATGAAATATTTTTGGGAACTTCCTCACCAGAAACAGAAAATTCCAAAGCAGTAGCAACTTTATTACTTTAGCAACCCATAATTACCGATGAGAATACTTCAACACAAAAAACGAAATGGGAATAAAATGGTCTGATTCCTCATTTCATAACCGAGGAAAAATTTTAACCAAATTGCATTTTCTTACTTTTTAGCCAGCTATTTGCAACTGATAGTTTTTTCTGAACTGCATTGGTGTTTCACCGTAATTTTCCTTAAAAATGCGGCTGAAATGCGATTGATTTTCAAAGCCGCAATCATAAATAATTTCACTAATTCCCCGCTTGCTTGTAATTAAGAACTGCCTGGCATATTCAAGCCTTTTTGCGTGAGCCATTAATACCAACTTTTTAAGTGAATAATTCAATTGTGATTCAATAGTAAACCGAACTAAGATTTCAGTTTTTCTTAAAAGCTCAATTAAGAGATTTTGCCAAAACTACACCATTACAGAAGACGCATATCTTTTACAGAAAATACCTTGAATGTGTCAGGATATGACAGGGTAAAATCGTATTTGTTAATCATAGCAACCTATTTAAGCCGGGCATTTGTTATTTCAATATCAGCTGTTGCCCAGACTTCAGTTAAACGTTCCGAAATTTCAGAAGCTTTTTTGAATTCATTTTGCTTGTTATATACCAATTTCATTCCATGCAACGCCCAGCCGTTTTTAGGAAATTCCTGCAGGTCTTCCTCAAAAGTTTCCAGGGCATCAGTGTATTTTCCAGCTTCAACCTGAACCGCTCCCAAATTATGCCTTACAGAAAAATAGAAACTTGGAGGTTCCCTAAAAGTGAGTTCATTTCTTAGTATGACTGCTTCTCTTAATAATTTGATGCTTTCATCATAATCAGCTTCACTGGCCAGAATTTCGGCTTTAAGAATTTTATGGGAAAGCACCGTCAAACTGGCAAGAGGGTTTATATTAAAAACTTTTATTTCCTTAAGCGCAGGTTCATTTAGGTAATTTTCCAACCTCAGCAATTCCTTTTTTGCATTGTCAATTTCATTCTTTCCCAGAAAAGCCATGCCACGGGCATAAGCTCTGATTGCATCCGGAAAAATGAGGGTATTAACTTTATTCTTCATCTGAAGTATTTCTTCCCACTTTCCAAATTTTATATTTACAAAGTACGGAATGGTATAATAATATTGGAAGTTCCCCGACAGGGGATAATCCTTTAACAGTAGGAATACATCCTCAGAAATTTTATTCGCGGCTTTAATTCCCCATTCGTAATTCCCTTCAAGTGTTGCTGTTATCGACATGAAATTAAAGTTGTGCGGAACATAAATCATTGGATATGCGCCTTGTAAAGAACATGAAGTTATGTATGAACTGTCAACTTCTATGGCACGGATGTTAGCAAGTGTGGCTTTGTGGTAATCACCGGTTTTGATGTATATGTGGGCCGGCATATGCACCAGGTGGCCGGCACCGGGCACAAGCCCTTCATCAAACAACCGGGCACTGTTTAGTCCTTTTTCCGGCTCACCCGATGTTTCAATGATATGGATATAGAAATGATGTACTCCCGGATGTTTTGGATCAATTCCCAAAACCTGCTCAATTGCTGAAATTATTTCAGGGGTCCATTCTCTGGGATTCCCTTTCTTATCATACAAATCCCATGGATGTAGATTCAGCATCGATTCGGCGTACAATGCCCCAATATCCGCATCACTCGGAAAAGCTTTAAAAGCCGATTTCATAGCTTTTGAATAGGCAACATCCAGATTTCTTCTGTCTTCCGGGGGATTTTGCGCATACCTTTCAGCCATTGCACGAATCAGGATTTTTTCCTTTTCGGTACAATTGTCAGACAGTTCGACTGCTTTTTGAACTGCATCGTAAGCCCGCAGATAGTTGTCTTCCGTCATTACTGCATTGTAATTGGGGCCGAGAACATATGCGAATCCCCACCAGGCCATTGCACATTCCGGGTCGAGTTTTGAGGCATAATAAAAGGAACGTGCTGCTTCGGCATGGTTAAATGCATAGGCCAATACCAGTCCCTGGTTAAAATATTTCTGAGCC
This sequence comes from Draconibacterium sp., assembly GCA_041739985.1. Classification (GTDB taxonomy): domain Bacteria; phylum Bacteroidota; class Bacteroidia; order Bacteroidales; family Prolixibacteraceae; genus Draconibacterium. Next base: position 26,112 of record JBGSMW010000028.1, read on the forward strand.
GATGGATTGTTCGTTGAAACTGGAAAGTCAAGAACATCAAGTCCTACAAATAACGGCGCTATGTTTTCTGAATTATACCATTCCGGATTTGTAGTTACAGGAACACAAAAGACAGTTGTAAATTGATTACCCTTTTTTGTTTTATTTTGTGTAAATCCGTATGCAAACCAACCGCATGCCATTACGATCGCCATTAGAAAAAGGATGTTATAACTTTTCATCAGATGAGTATTTATCAGACAAAATATCATTCCACATTCAGGGGAGAGTGATGCTCATGGGTAATTTTCCACTCCTCTTCAACTTTAACAAAAACCAATGTTGTTGAACCCCAAATTTGATGAACATCCCCTCCAATTGTAGGGCGAAAATCCGCGTGGAATGTGACCACAGCCACATCACCAAATACATTAATTTTTAAGTCATTCAGTTTGTATTCGAAGCCGGAAATTGCTCCTACAAATTCCCGTTCATACGCTTCATTTCCGGCAGAATCGAAGCGCTGTTGACTATCCCTGAATTCAGTAAATTTTGGCCCGTACACATGATACGAAATAAGCTTATTAGCATCACCCTCATGTATGCTTTTAAATATTCCGTCGAGTACCGTTTGTATTTCTGCTTTTGATTCAGGAAATTCATTTTCAATAATGTCAAATTCCTTTAGTTCAACAGGAAATTCATCATCATTATTATCACAGGCTGTGAATATAAAACTGAAGATGATAACCGCTAAAAATGTCAATTTTGTTTTCATGATGTAAAATTTTTAATTGATTAATTTTAACCAGGGCTGATGACTGATAAAACCATATTTTTTCTGAACAGCCAAATTTTTGTTTATTCTGTTATCGAAAAAAGATTCAGATCAATCCTGAATGCATCTAACCGACAATCCAGCAGATTTATTCATAGAATTGGAAATGAGGTTTACATTGTTTTCCAGCATTCGGTAGTTAGCGAAAGATGATCCAGCTTCGCTACTTGTCCACCAGAATCCACGGGTGTTGAGCTCACTAAAGCCACCTTCTGGATTACGTAATCCCCCTGGAAGAGCTGTAAATCCATAATCATCGGTTCCATTCCATCCATTTGTTGTCTTGAGAGCAGTTCCTACATCGGGAGGTGTGGAATTGTCAAGTTGGATGAAGTTTGCCAATTCATTCCAGTCAGCTAATGTAGGTAAATGCCAACCACTTGGGCAAACTCCTTGTGAACCTTCGAAATTAGTATTATTCATAGCTGCAGGCCAGTTATATAAAATCCCTTTTGCCGGATCTATCTGGTAATAAAAAGGTATAGTCTGCGACCCATCGGAAGGAAAGTTTAAAGCGTCAGGAAGAAAATTCAAATTTTCAGCCATCCAAACCTGATTACCGATCTGAACTGTTGTATATTCCTGTAAATCTCTTGGATCTATTAGTATCCCTGAAAATGTTCCTGAGAAAGTCGTATCTTGAATGGTTATATTAACCGGATTAGTGGATTCATCCACAGTTAAAGTAATACCATTTATACCTCCTCCGTTCAAAGAAGCCAGAACAGTTATGACAATATGATCTTTTGGTTGTGGATTGGGTATTTCACCAAAAATCACAAGGGTATCAGTTGAGCCACCAACAGCAGTATATAGCAGTTGAGCCCTTACACTAAGAGGCGTTACAATGAAGTATCCAGCTGTGGTATCTTGTTCCAGATATGTTAATGAGTCTGTTCCCGTACTCACCACTGTTTTGAACCCGATAAAATCAGCTTGAGTTTGAGCAGCATATTGTACTGTGACTTTTACATTTGATAGTTCAGCAACAACTTCTACATTGGTGGTTGTGGTTTTAATTATTTGAAAATTTTCCGAACGGCCTTCATAATAAGGATTGTTAAAGGCAGCGGGAACCAGGTTGTTTGAATGAATAATCACATAGTAAACTCCGACTGGCAATTCAATAGGAACATTTAAATCATTAAAATTTTCAATTTCCTGAACCAGAACGTCAGTCGAAGAATAGATCTCTATTTTAAAACTGTCAGTATTCACCGCCTGAGCAGATTTTAACAGGGTTATATCAATGCGGGGAGATATAGTCAAAAACCCTGTTTGTGCTGTATCTTCATTGTCGGTCAGTGTGTCTTTTTTGCATTGAGCAAAAAGAATGACCAAACAAAGCGAGTAAAATATATATATCAGTTTAGTACTATTGTTTTTCATGATGTTAAATTTTAAATGATTATTAACCAGGTTTTATATTCTGATTTATATGAAAGAAATTGTCCGGATCGTATTCTTTTTTAATTCGCGTAAGCCGTTCAAAATTGAAACCGTATGATGCCTTAATTCGGTCCTGCCCCTCTTCCATCATAAAATTTACATAAGCCCCGCCGAATGCATGGGGTGTCATACCTTTAAAATAGTCACTGCACCACTTTGTAACTTTTTCAACATTGGCCGGATCGGGATCTACTCCTGCAATTGCCTGCGCCCACCGGGCATCTCGGTTAGACCATGCTGTTTCATCAGCACCTACTTCCTGTACTTTCCCATCGATGGGATAAAAGTGTGTGGTGGAATGTATGGATGGAATAGTTGAACCATGTTTAACGGCAGCCTGGATTGCGGCGTCAGAAAGTTCATTCAGGTAAACCGATTTCCAGTACCATTGCATCCCCGGTGAATATAATTCATCGAACATTCCGTTGAGCGCCGGCATTGGAATTTCCCCTACAAAATCGAGTATTGGAGGACCAAATTCACGGATGGGTTTAAAAACTTCTTCTCTTTTTTCAGAGGATCCTGTGTAACACCAAACTACACCGCATACATTTTTATTATGCAGATGTTCAGGGAAAGGAGGTCCGGGTGGTACTATCAGAAAAGCAAAAAAACCATACAAATCATTGGATGCATTTTTTGTGTAATCATCATAAAATTTCATGGCTTCAACAGCCTTTTCCAGGGGCCAAAACATAGGCCCGGCATAAACATTTTTTACCGGAATAAGATTGAATGTAAAAGAAACCACAACACCAAAATTTCCGCCACCGCCCCTAATGGCCCAAAAAAGATCGGGATGTGAACTGGCATTGGCAATTACATGTTCTCCATTAGCCAGAACAACTTCTGCTTCCAAAAGGTTGTCTATCGTCAGACCTCCTTTCCGGCTTAGATATCCAATTCCACCTCCCAGAGTTAATCCGGCAATCCCTGTGGTGCCGATTATTCCAGAAGGCAGTGCCAGTCCGTATTCGTGCGTGGCTTTATCCACCTCTTTAAGCAGGCAGCCTGCCTGGATTTTTGCAGTTTCATTTTCAGGGTTAACCTGAATTTCATTCATTTCAGAAAGGTCAATCACAAGTCCGTCATCCACCAGAGCCAGTCCGGCGCCATTGTGACCACCACTTTTTATGGAAACCTCCAGCTTAAGTTCCCATGCGAAATTTACAGCGATGACCACATCATCAGCATTTTTGCATTTTAGAATAGCCGCTGGTTTTTTGTCAATCATGGCATTGTAAATTTTCCGCGCATCATCGTAATTTTCGTCTTCCGGAAGAATAACTCTACCTTTTACCTGATTCTTTAACTTACTGAAAATTGTTTTCATTTAGGATTTTTATTGATTTTTTTGCATTTCAGCCACTCTCTTTTGTACATGTTTATTCAGTTCATGCATACCTTCTTCGGGACTAAATTCAATGACTTTCGAATCCTCATCGATTATTACTGTATGTCCTGGTGGCATGTAAAACACTTCTCCGCCTTTGACAACCACAGTCTTTTTATTTTTATCAATGATCCGCAGTTTTCCTTTTTCGACATATCCCCAGTGCGGAACCTGGCAAAGGTCATCCTTTAGTCCAACTAATACCGGGGTGTAATCTGTTCCGGCTGGTACTTCATTGATAACAACAGCCAATCCACCCCAGCCACCTACCATATTTATAATATTCCCTTTAGGAAATTCGTCAGGTGAAAGGTGTATGGGACCTGTAAATTCATGCGGATGCAACACCAGTTTTTGTGAATCTTTTTTTTGCGATACTCCTGATAAACTCATGAAAATTGCAACCAGAAATACCAGTAATTTCATTGTTTTAATTGTTTTCATAATACTAAAATTTAAATGATTAAAAATTGAATGCTGTATTAACACATTGATACAGTTAATTCTACATGGCAAAGTTACTGGCTAAAACGATGTGAGTCCACCGTTTTTAATTCAAAAAATGTAAATTTTCATTCAGAAAAAGATTGAGGAGGGAAAACATTTGGAAAACTAAACAGCAATCTTTGAAGGTTTAATGCCAAATTTTTCCTGAAAACATTTGGAGAAATAAGAAGGACTGTTATAACCTACTTCCAAAGCAATTTCAGAGAGATTGTATTTGTTTTCCCTTATCAGAGAAAGGGCTTTATTCAGGCGGATATCGCGAATAAAACTAACCGGTGAGCGACCTGTAATTGCCGTAACTTTTCGATATAATTGTGGCTGGCTAACACCCAGATCCCTGCTCAGGCAGTCAACACCAAATTCATATTCTGAAAATTTGTTTTCAGTTATGTCTAAAAGGTTGTCAATGAAATCTTGTTCCACAGGATTTACAATACGTAGCTTGATATGTTTCCTGATAATTTCATTGGCATCGCAAAGTTCTTCAAACAACTTCGAAATAATAATTTCATTGTCGCCCGCAATAAAACACAATCGTTGGCTCATTTGGATTGCTTTTTCAAAAAATCCTTCGTTTTCAGTGACAGGCTGTCCCACGCTAATACCCATATTAAACAAAATATCATCAAGTAACGGGTCGGTGTTTTTTTGTAATTGAAGAAATTCCTTTTGGATTTCATGAGCACATCGGAGTACATTATCCGGATTTTCGAAAACAGCAATTATTGTATCAAATCCTGCAGTTTTGATTATTTTGCCATTACATTCAGCGATTAACTGTAACGCTTTATTCTTTGGTTTTTTGGGAAGTTTTAGCTGGTCGAAGTCTATTGAATCTTTACTTGTTGTTTTTGTAATCATATCAATTGAGAGAACAAAACGATATCCCAAATCTATCTCACCGTCTTCATGTCTAACCAAACCATGATCTATTTTTTGGTTTTCGCCCATAAAAATATCGTACATTCCGCCTTCCACTTCTATTATCTGGCAAGCCGTAATTCCATTGGCTTCAAGGTGAGTTGCGGCACACGATTCCTTGTCTGGGCCTTCCATGAGACAATAAACTGTGCCCGCTTTTTCATTAAACCAGTACTGGTGGTATTTAACGCCATACTTTTCCTGAACGGCCAAATCAGCCAAATGGGCTTTCCGTGTATCCTCCACAGAAACCTCACCAACCAAATGAATGTCCATGAATAATGGCATAATGATGTTTAATATTATAAATTATTATAATTCGCTTTACAAGTTAAACTTTTTTGTCAATTAAATACTATAAAGTCTTATTTTATTTGGGTGTGGATTATTTTTTGACTTTAATTGAACATACAACCAAACTAAACTAAAGTCCCTAATCACTGCGAAATTGTTCCGAAGTATTTGATTCTGTCCTGTTTAACAATGGCATTTATGAACCAAATATACCTCCGCTGTGAAAAAAGTATTTTGAAATCTGTCGCCATTTTCAACCAGTTTGAAATTGAAGTGGAGGTGGGTGGGTAAAAATCATTTCCCGCAAACAAACTTAATTGTATTTTTGAATTCTATGTTTGCTTTTCAATTCGGCTGAATTTTTCAGAATAATAACTAAAAACAAAAAAATATGAAAAACTTTTTTCGCATCTGTATTTCTGTTGTGCTTTTAACTTTTGTTTTCAGCCAAAATTTAATAGCCGACCAATTGAAGCGTTTTCCTGATGTTAATGGCAACAAAGTTGTTTTTGTTTCAGGCGATGATATCTGGGCTGCTTCGGTTCAGGGAGGCGATGCTGTTCGGCTGACACTGCATGACGGAAACGAACGTTATCCTAAATTTTCGCCAGATGGCAGCATGATTGCTTTTACCGGCGAATATGACGGAAACAGCGATGTTTATGTAATGAACAGCAAAGGAGGTGAAATTCGTCGTGTAACTTTTCATCCCGGAGTAGATGAAGTTGTTGGTTGGGATCCGTTAAAAAATAGAATTATTTTTAATTCGGGAAGAAACAGCACTACACGCTACACAAAATTATTCCTTATTTCACCCGACGGTACTGGTCTTGAAGAACTTATAATGTACGATGCTTCAAGGGGAAGTTTTTCGCCTGACGGGAAAAAAATCGCATATAACAAAGTGTCCCGCGAAAACAGAACCTGGAAAAGATACACCGGTGGTCTGGCACAGGAAGTTTATATCTACGATTTTGAAACAAACACCGAAGAAAATATAACGAATTTCAACGGAACCGACCGGATGCCAATGTGGATTGAAAATGAAATTTATTTTAGCTCCGACCGAGACAGAAAACTGAACATTTACAGTTATAACACATTAAATCAGCAGATTACGCAAATTACACAACACGCGGAATTTGATGTCAGAAGACCTTCAGCCGGTACAGGAAAAATTGTTTATGAACTTGGCGGAGATATCTGGATGCTGGATACCCAAACAAAACAAACGCAAAAAATTGATATAAACATTGATTCAGATGCGCCTGAAACCCGGCCATATTTGGTTGATGTGAGCAATAAAATTCAGGGATTTGACATTTCACCCACAGGAAAAAGAGCATTGATTGTGGCACGTGGCGAAGTGTTTTCACTTCCAAAATCTGAAGGAATCAGTTATAATCTGAGCAACAATTGCGGTGCAAGGGACAAAGATGCTGTGTGGTCTCCTGATGGTAAAACGGTTGCCTATCTTTCTGATAAAGGCGGTGAATACGAAATTTATCTGCAAACGCCGGAAGGAAATGAAGAGGCCATAAAACTTACCTCACACAAGGATGGATACCGGCATACACTGCGATGGTCGCCCGACAGTAAAAAAATTGCGTTTGCCGACCAGACTTTGAGATGCTATATTTTGGATGTAGCCACAAAAAAAATTACCGAAGTTGATCACGCAGAATATGAAAATGTAGATATTTCGCTGAATAAAAAACCTATTTACGATTTTTCATGGTCGCCCGACAGTAAATTTCTGGCTTATTCGAAAATGAACAAAGACCTTGTTTACCAGATTTATATTTATTCGCTGGATTCAAAAACAGTACACACTGCCAGCAACGGTCTTTTTTACGATTTCAACCCTGTTTTTACACCAGACGGAGAGCATCTTCTTTTTGTTTCGAACCGAAGTTTTAGTCCAACTTTCTGCGATATGGAATGGGAAATGGTTTACAAAAACATTGCAGTTATTGTTTCATTAAATCTCAAAAACGATGGCATTTCAATACTTCCATTTAAAAACGATTCGGAAACTCCTGATATTGGAAAAAGTAAAACTGAATCAGCTTTCAGAATAGATTTTGATGGATTGGCTGACCGTTGTGAAGTTTTACCGCTTCAGCCGGCAAATTACCGCGACCTCGCTGTAAATAAAACCCATTTGTTTTATCTGAACAGCAATGAAGGAGATTATAATAAAATGGATTACAGGGCAATTGGCCCAAGAAATATGTATTCCTATGCATTTTGTGCAAAACAGGAAAAAACTGTAATTGAAGGCATTGATGGATTTAGAATATCATTTGATGGCTCATCAGTAATTTATTTGAAAGATGGTAAGCCAGGAATTATCTCTTCTGATGAAGAAAACAGCAAAGGATCCTCTCTTGCAGTTTCAGGATTAAAAATGAACATTGATCCCAAAAAAGAATGGAAAGCTGTATTTAATGAAGCCTGGAGGATGGAACGGGATTTCTATTATGAAAAAAATATGCACGGAATTGACTGGAATGCCATGAAAACAAAATATGGTAACCTAGTTGATAATGCAACCTGCAGACAGGATGTGGAATTTTTGATAGGTGAACTGATTGGCGAGTTAAATACTTCGCATACTTATGTTTACGGTGGCAGCAACGAACGAAAAGCTGATGCAGTTAATATTGGTATGCTGGGTACCGACTGGCAAACCGACAGTAAAAACAACCTTTATCAGTTTAAGAAAATATTCCGCGAAAACGACTGGTCACGCAAAATTTATGCTCCTCTGGCAAAACCAGGAGTTAATATAAAAGAGGCTGATTATCTTTTGGCAGTAAATGGGAAAAATGTATCGGCAGATAAAAATATTTACAGCTATTTTGTTGATTTGGCAGGCAAACAGGTTACACTGCTTGTAAACGAAAAACCAACAACTGAAGGAGCTCGTGAAGTCACAGTTACTCCACTTTCAAGTGAATCGGGACTGCGATATACCGATTGGCTTGAATCAAACCGTAAAGCGGTGGATAAAGCATCAAACGGACAAATTGGTTATATTTATTTTCCTGATACTTATGAAGGATCTGCAACCGATTTCCCGAAATACTTTTATTCTCAGACAAGGAAAAAAGGGTTAATTATCGACGGGCGTTTTAACGGAGGTGGTCTTGATCCGGAAATATTCTTTCAGCGTTTATTGAAAAAACCTCATGGTTACTGGACCCGCAGGTACTCAGCCGACCAGCCCATACCGTTTTTGTCGGTAACTGCACAAATGGTTTGTCTTACCAACCGTTATGCAGGATCAGGTGGCGACGAACTTCCCTATGAATTCAGATGGAATAAAATGGGCCCAATCATAGGAACCCGCACTTGGGGCGGACTGGTCGGAGTTTCCATGTTCCTTGAATTGCTTGACGGTAGCGGCCTCACTGCTCCCGATTATCGTATTTACAACGAAAATGGAGACTGGGTTGTGGAAAATGAAGGTGTTGAACCTGATATAATTCTTGAGCAAAATTCACTGGAACTTTCAAAAGGTTATGATACCCAGCTTATGAAAGGAGTTGAAGTATTGCTGCAGAACATTAAGGAAAATCCTTATGAATTTCCACAACACCAACCTTTTCCAGTAGATAAATAGAAATCTGGTTTATATTTTCAGGACTTCTGGTATTAAAACTGAATTTAACGAATTAAAAGGTAAAATCAATCAGCTATAAAATCCTGTGTATTGTTTTATAAATACCAGGCCAAAAATAAAATCGTAAAACGAAAATATTTTTCAAAAAAGGAATGATCGGCAATAAACAGGAAAGGAGAAAAACTTTGCACTTTGGATTTTCGTTATAAGATGACTTAAATGAGGCTGTCCAAAAAAAAATTGGATAGCCTCTAAACATCACATAATCATGTGGTTTTTCCTTTTTTGTGTTTTCAACTTAAAGGATTTTGTAATTTTAGGGAAAATAAGTTTATGATCAGGGTTTTTTTTTACTTCCTGCTTATTATGTTTTATCTACCGTTATCCGGTCAGATATCGTTTATTTTTAATCGCTTTTCGCGCACGGAAGGATTAAATACAAACATTGTCAACTGTGTGTGGCAGGACAAGAAAGGTTTTTTATGGATAGGGACACAAAACGGAATCCAGCGTTTTGATGGCCGGAAATTTATCAGTTTCAGAACAGACGGATTAAATCATTCGATGCCGCCTTTTGGTGTAGATCAAATCCTGGATGCGGGCAACGGGAAAATGTGGCTTCGCCAGAGTAATCAGATAGGTTTATTCGACCCGGTATCGTTCCATTATTCAGGCGTTCCCATCGATCCCAAAAATCAACTACCCGTTCAATCCGAATTAAACTTGTTTTCCGACAGCAAAGGGAATACATTTCTTTGCACCCATAAAACCGGTTTGTTGTATTATAATAAAACTGAAAACCAATTTACTGCAGAAAATATTCCAATCAGGATTCCTGAAGGTTGGACTGTCAACAGTTTGTTTGAAGACACTATTTCCGGAGATTACTGGATTTGCAGCGATGAAGGTTTGGCTGTTTATCAAAGCAAAACACAAACACTCATTTCGCGCAATAACAATCCCAAACTTCTGCCAATTTTTGAACGCAATGATTTAACTTTTATCTACAGATTTTTGATTGATAAGGATCGTAACTATTGGATAGTCCAATGGGATTTTAGTCCCGAGATTGAACCGGTTTTAATTCACTACAATCTATCGGAAAACAGATTTTTGGAAGATATTGCTGCATTCCAAACTTCCGGCCCTGAATTTCAGGGGATATTTCGGATTGTTGAAACCCGCAAAGGCCAACTCTGTTTTGGTGGTGTTAACACCCTCGTTTGCTTTGATTCCAAACTGAATGCTTTTGTTCAAAACAAAAAAATCAATCCTGCTGAATATGATATTAATTTCAGGGAAATAAAGGATATTTATGAGGATCGGGAGAGTAACATCTGGCTATCAACCAATAATGGACTTTATGTTGTTGCTACAGAACAAAAAAGTGCATTCAATGTGGTTCTTAAAGAATTGAACCAGGGCAAAGACATTGTGATCAATTCAATACAGGAAACCAATGATTTGGAGAATTGGATTGGCACCTGGGAAAATGGTATTTTGGTGTACGATAAATATTTCAGGAAAACCGATTTCGATCTTTATAAAACGGTTCAAGACAAGAACCTTGCAAATTATAAACAGGTATGGGATTTATATCAGCATTCAAAATCAGGTATAATCTGGTCGGGATGCCAAAACGGAACCTTGGCCATTTTTGATACGCAGACCAAAAAACCCGTTGCGTTGCTTGAACCACCAGTTTTTGAAAACGCTCCAGCACGGCAAATTCTGGAAGACAGAGAAGGAAATTTGTTTTTTGGTACGCAAAAAGGTCGTCTGGCAAAATGGAAATACGGAACAGAAATTACCAATGAAAATTTTGAAATTATCCGAGATTTTAATTCTATGATATTTCTCCTTTTCAAAGACAAAGTTGACAGGATTTGGGTTGGAACCCGCAACATGGGTCTTTTTGTTATGGATTCCAACGGGAAAAATGTGCTTTACCAATTTAATGAACAGCCTGGATCGTTCACTTTCATGGGAAACAGTGTATATGATGTAGTACAATACAACGACAGCATTTTTTTTGTGAGTACCGGTTTTTTAAATATTCTGAATCTTAATTCAGGTAAAATTCAAACACTTACGCAATACGACGAATTGCCCGGTGCCGGTATAACTCAATTGTTGCTGGATGATGAGGGCGTATTATGGTTCAACAACAATAACGGACTTGGAAGCTACAACTATCAAAAAAACTTATTTGTTTCATACAGCGAAAGAAGCGGAATAATTATGTCCGACAAATCAATACACGCAAAATTCAAAATGAAAAACGGCGAGTTTTGGTTTGGTGGTGAAAACGCATTATTTGGATTCTGGCCCGAAGGATTAAAATTCAAAACAGCTCCACCCGATGTCACTCTCACTGATTTTAAGCTCTTCAACAAATTTATTCCCCTTGATTCGCTTCTCACATTTGAAAAAGTAAGGTTAAAACCCGATCAAAACTCACTTACCATCTATTTTTCATCACTCAGTTTTACACAACAGGACAAACTCCAGTATTTTTATAAAATGGATGGCGTGGATATAGACTGGAACCGGGCAGAACAGGATTTGGCTGCCAATTATACAACACTGGCTCCAGGTGAATATACATTTAATGTAAAATGTATCAACATGCAGGGTATTGAATCGGAAAACATAACTAAACTCCGGATTGATATTTCACCGCATTTTTACCAGACCCGCTGGTTTATGATCGTCATCTTCTTTTCCGTTTTTGGCATCACTTACCTTATCTACCGGCTCAGACTGAACCGACTACTTGCCGTTGAACGGATTCGGAATAAAGTTGCCCGCGACCTGCACGATGATGTTGGCTCAACTCTGAGTACAATTAATATTTTAAGTTCGATGGCTAAAACAAAACTGCTGACCGACCCGGTTAAAACAAGCGAGTATATTTCGAAAATTACCGATAACAGCCAGCATATGATGGAAGCTATGGATGATATTGTGTGGAGCATTAAACCCGATAACGACAACATGCAGAAAATTGTAGCCCGAATGCGGGAATACGCTTCCTCCATTCTCGAACCGAAAGACATTGTAATTTCATTCATTGTTGGCGAGAATATTTACGACCTGAAACTCAATATGGAAATGCGACGTGATGTTTTCCTTATTTTTAAAGAGGCAGTAAACAACAGTGCGAAATACAGCCATTGTACAAAAATTGAAATTCGAATAACACACGAAAATAAAAAACTGAATATTCGCATTGCTGATAATGGTGTTGGTTTTGATGTTTCAACAGCGGATACCGGAAACGGGCTGGGAAATATGCAAAAAAGGGCAGAGTCTCTTCACGGAACAATTACTATTAAAAGTACCCAAAACGAGGGAACCGAAATTTCACTTATTGTACCTGTAAACGGTTGATTTTTCACATATTTATGTGGACACTAAATCCATTCAGTTATGTAATTTTGTATAAAACATTGATAATGACAAAGGTTTTAATATATGAAGACAATCCTCAGCTAAGAGAAGGACTTACTATGCTGATTGATGGAAGCGAAGGATTCAGCGTTGTTGCATCCTATAAGAATTGTACAAATATTGTTGCCGAACTTAAAACGTGGAACCCTGATGTTGTACTTATGGATATTGACATGCCGGTGATGAATGGAATTGAAGGCCTTAAAAAAATAAGGGAAATCAACCAGCAGGTAAAAGTGCTGATGCTAACCGTTTTCGATGATAATACAAACGTTTTTGAAGCCCTGAAAAACGGGGCCAACGGATATTTACTAAAAAAAACGCCCCCTGCCAAATTGTTGGAATATATTGATGATGTTGCCTCTGGCGGCGCTCCTATGACATCTTCCATTGCAACCCAGGTTTTAAAAATGTTTTCAGAATTGCCCCAGCGCAGTAACATCGAATACAATCTTAGCGACCGCGAAAAGCAGGTTTTGCAATTGCTCGTAAACGGATACAGCTATAAAATGATTGCCAGCGACATGTTTATAGCTATTGATACGGTTCGATCACACATCAAAAAGATTTACGAGAAGCTTCAGGTTAACAGCAAAAGTGAAGCGGTGGCCAAAGCTTTTAAAGACAAGCTGCTGTAATTCACGAGTTATCAAATCCAATTGTTTTTAATAAAAGACGACAAGCTCTGAAAAGGTGTGATTATTTATCACATCTTTTTTGCTTTATATACCAACCATTTCACATTTTCATGCGATTGTCCGGGGTTGTAAATGGACGTTACTTTGCTAACAGTTAATCATTTAAAAAATTGAAGCAATGAAAACAAAATTTACAACAATTACAATGTTTGTTCTTTTCATTTTAGGAATCGCTGCAAATGCGAAACAAACAAAATCTGAAATCGGGAAATCGTATTTTTTAGATGCGAAGAAAGCTTTGCTGTCAAATCCTAAAAATACAGACAAGTTTAAACATCTTTCCTTTACTGAAAATCAATTATCAGTACCTGGGTTTAGCGAAGACTATACATGGAATGAGGAATTAAACGACTGGCAACATGTGTCGAACACCACATACTCTTACAACAATGCCGGAAAGTTAACAGAAGAAATTGTCCAGGATGCAGAGACGAATAATTACCTTACCAGAAATACGTATTCAGATAATCCAGACTACATTTTAGAAGAAGTGTCATACACATGGGCAATAGACGAATGGATTCCTGTTGCCGGAGAAAAAACGTCTAATACACTTAGCGGGGAGAGTCCATTTGAGGGTTATAACAACGGGATATTATACCAAAGCCTTGAAAATGGTGAATGGGTATTCAAAACCTGGATTAAGTATATACTGAATGATTACGGAATTCCAACGATATTGGAAGAAAACCATTGGGAGAGAAACAACTGGATTCCGTGCAGCAGAACAGGTCTTCTTACCTGGGCCGACTGGCCAAACCGCGAGCTGGCAGCCTACACAAAGCAAAATATGCAGGGATACAACTGGGTTAATGCCGAACGAGTTTCCAAACAATTCGATGGTGACAACTATACCGTAACAACAGAAATCTGGGAAAACCAACAATGGGTAAACAGTACAAGAGAAACTTATACACTAACCAACACCGAAGAAGAGTTAATTATGGAAAACTGGACCACACAGGGATGGCAGAATACAGAAAAATACCAGGGTACGTTCGATGATTACGGGAATCCTACAGGAATGAAATACAGCTCGTGGTACGACACCGGTTGGGAAATTGAAATGGTTCTCTTTTTAGACCTGACCTACACCGGATCGAATGATGTAGTGGAAATGGTTGTTCGCTCATGGAATCCTTCGTTAGTTGTTCCTGAAAATCTTTCAAAATATGTTTTCAGCAGTTTTCTACATTTTACAACTGAAGTTCCTGAAGTAAATGTTCTAAACAATGTGAAAGTTTTCCCCAACCCAGTAAGCTCAACTTTTACTATTCAAATAAGCGAAAACCAAACCTCAAATTACCAGGTAAATATTGTCAACCTTGCCGGACAGACTGTTTTTAGTAAGAGTTACTCAAATCCTTCCATCTCAGTAAATACCGAAAATTTTACCACTGGAATGTATCTGCTGAATATAAAAACTGATGATGGAAGAATGTACAACAGTAAATTATTGAAGCATTAACAATTTCAAATACAGAAACAAAAATCATTATTTATTATGGAAACTATCAGAATTTTTTCAGCACCACACAAAGCGCTCAGAAAAACCATGGCCGCATTTTTGGTATTGGCCGGACAAACTAATTTTAAAAACGAAAAAGCAGTTGAAAAACTCAAAGTTGCCGGAAATGAAATGTTCTTTCTTTTGACTTCTCATGCAGAAACTGAAGACAGGATTATTCTGAATGCGCTGGAAGAAAAATTACCCGGCGCTTCAGAACACGACAAAAACGACCACATTAAAATCCATCAGTTACAACATAAACTCGAAGTTCAGTTAAACCGGTTAAATACATCGGTTTCCGAAAATGAAGCGCATGATTTCTATCTAGGTTTTGCAACTTTTTTCAGTTTTTATCTTGAACATATTGATGAGGAAGAAAAAGTCACGCAAAAGCTGATTTGGGAGAATTTCCTACCAGAAGAACAAATGGCTATTCGGATATCGATTGTTGCAAAAATGAAACCTGAAACATACGCGATTTGGCTCAAACACATTATTCCGGCTCAAAATGAAACAGAAAACCTGATGATGCTTGGGGCGATTCTCCGAAATATGCTTTCAGAAAATTTCGAAGCACTTCTGGATAATCTGGAGCAAAACATGCCCGAAGAGGATTTTTCAAGTCTAAAAATTCGGGTGTTTGAACTTAGCAATCAGAATTAAAGTACTCAATCTGACATGAAATTTACAGTTCAAAAACGAATTTACTTTTTCATCATCATATTGATAATACTAACCGGAATAGTATATGCCATAAAAAATTTTACCCCAAACAGAAACATGGCATCCATGCTTATTATGTGGACACCGGGATTAGCAGCTTTGGTGGTAAGTTTGTTTACCAATCGTTCACTGAAACTTATCGGATGGAAGTTTTCATTTAAATGGATTTCCGTTGGATGGATTCTCCCGGTTGCCTACGCAACAGTTGCTTACTCTGCCATTTGGATTTTTGGTTTGGGCGATGTTCCCAGTCCAACCTTTCTCGAAAGGGCAAGACTTACTTTGGGAATGGATTCTGATTCGGATACATTGATTATTGTTTCAGCTTTCTTTTATATCACAATAATTAATGTTATTCCGTCAGCTTTTATGGCATTGGGTGAAGAAATAGGCTGGCGCGGATTTCTTGTTCCTGAATTATCGGAATGGGTTGGGTTGAAAAAGGCTGGTTTAATTAGTGGTATAATATGGGGAACCTGGCATTTACCCGGGATTTTATTTGGAAATTATGGCCAAACAGGAACACCATTGTGGTTCAGGTTGACATGCTTTACAATCCTTGTAGTTTCAACAGGGGTTGTGCTTGCCTGGCTTCGAATGAAATCGGGAAGTATTTGGCCGGTAGTAATTTTTCATGCCACGCATAACGGTGTTATCCAGATGTTTTTTAATCGAATCACCATTGATACCGGAAAAACTGCCTGGTTCACCGGAGAATTTGGTTTTGCATTAGTACCCGTGTTGCTTTTACTGGCATTCTTTTCTTTAAGTCAAATGAGTAGGATGCAATCAGTTATGTTCCGAAGAAACCCGGATTGAGCATCGGTACGAATCTTTAACCAGTTAGAAAATGTGAATCCCCAACCACATCTTTTCTCATTTTTCAATTCATTTTCACACATCTGTGCGATTTCACAACACACATGCAATGTTGAACTTTGTATCAAACAAAAACGTCATGAAAACAATTAAAACAGAAACAGAAAAACAACATGTTGCGGCCAGGCACAACAGAACCCTTAACAAATCGTTGAATTACAGGCTGGAAAAGTTCTTAATGATTATTTCTCTACTTCTCCTTTTTATGCAACTAAATGCAAAAGTAAATGAAAACAAGGAGTCATGGCAATTTACTATTTCATCGGGAGTTCATTCGTTTTACGCGCCAATTGAAAATCTGAAGTGGGATAATCCGGGTTTTATAATTTCCGGTGGAATTAACAGGTTATTGGGTCAAAAACAATTATTTTCTGCCGGATTGCATCTTCAGTACGGGCAAAACAAGTACCAGGGAAATGCCACCAGCCTGCAAATTCTTGGACAATTTATTCCTGTTATCCTGAAAAAGATAGAATTGGGAATTGGCGCCGGCATCGGGTACAGGGTTTCAGGATATCCTTCTCAACCACTAAAATGGAACGGAGAATTGTGGGAAGAAGGTAAAAACTTTAAAGGAATAGTTCAGATACCACTCCAGTTAAGTGCCGGTTACCGCGCAATTCAATTCACTTCGGTTAGTGTAACTCCTTTTTTTTCATACCAGTTACAGGCTATGTTTGGTTACAACCCGGATTTCGATCCACTTCCCGATTCAAGCTTTATGATCGGATTCAAATTTAATTTCAATAACAATTAACACTGTATCAAAATGAAAACAATTCAACATTTAATTATTGCAGTTTCCATTTTGGCGCTGACAAGTTCATGCCGACAGGACCTGCTTAACATGGATTATCAGCCTGGAAACGATAATGTGGATTCAAATCCAAATCATCCGATGAAAGACTCACTTCAGTTTTTGGTTAACAAATACATTTCCAATGGTATTCCCGGAGCACAGGTTGTTGTTAAAAACGACGATGGATGGTTTTATTATTCAGGAGGTTACGCCAAAGTTGAGACAGAAGAATCATTTAAGTCCGGAGGAGCTGCGTGGTTATTCAGCATTACAAAAACCTATACTGCAACGCTTGTAATGCTTCAAAAGGAAGCAAACAAAATCAATCCGGATAGTATGATTTCAAATTATCTTCCTGATGATATTCTGATCAAAATTTCGGGACACGAAAAGATAACTGTCCGCATGTTGCTGAACCACACATCGGGAATTGTCAATGTTACGGAACTACCTGAATTCGTCGTAAGTCAGCTAAACGACCCGCTGAACCAGCCATCCATTTCTCAGCGTCTCGAAATGCTTGAAGGAAAGCCACTTGTTTTTGAACCCGGAACAGATTTTATGTATTCGAACACAAATTACCTGTTACTTCAGTTGATTCTTGAAAATGTTACAGAAAAAAGCTATTGGCAATTGTTAAACGAGGAAATTCTGCAGCCACTTCAGTTAACAGAAACTTATAACAATCTGTCGGAACAGCAAACAGTAAGCCTGGGGTTTCCAAATTACTATTTCGACCGCCATGCAAACGAACAACTTGAAAATATTACCAAATGGAACAATGCGCTGGCAAATGCAAGTGATGCTTACGGAGCGCTGGCCGCCACACCCGCCGACGTTATCCATTTTCATGAGGCTCTGTTAAATGGCGAATTGGTTTCGGAAAGTTCGTTCGAAGAAATGCAAAACTGGATTTCGGGTGTAAATTCAACCGAACCTGAATATGGAGAAGGCTTTGAATACTGGCAGTTCAACCCCGGTTCATCACCACAGTTTGGGCACGAAGGCGATGGAATTGGATGCTCGACTCAATTCTTCTATGTACCGGATAATAATACATACTTGTATATAAACATTAATGCAGGAAGACAATTATTTGGTCCGTATCTGTTTAAAATAACAGATCTCAAACGTGATTTATGCCGCTACGTTGCAAACTGGCAGGAATAGAAAATAAGGCAAGGATGCATTACGAGCAGGTTAAAAACTGCCTTTATTTTGAAACACTGATTTATTAATTTTTTAAAAACTACAAATCATGAAAACAAAGTATTTTATTTCAATTGTTTTTGCAACTTTTATAGTTGCCTGTACTCCAAAATCAAAAGAACCGCTTAAAACAACAGAAATTTCTCTTGCTGATCAGATTGCGAAGGGAGAACAACTTGTTACAGTTTTAGGCTGCAATGATTGTCACTCTCCAAAAATAATGACCGCACTCGGACCAGTTCCCGATTCACTACGGCTACTTTCAGGTCATCAGGCAAATGAAGTACTGGCAGCCTATGACAAAGAAATTTTGAAATCGTATGTATTGTTTAATATGAACAGCACAGCAACAACTGGTCCGTGGGGGACTTCATTTGCGGCCAATTTAACACCCGACCCGACCGGAATCGGAAACTGGACTGAAGAACAGTTTCTACGGGCAATGAAGGAAGGAAAATGGAAAGGGCTTGAAAACAGCAGAAATCTGCTGCCACCAATGCCTTGGCAAGGTTACAGCGAAATGACAGATGAGGATTTAAAAGCCATTTTTGCTTATTTGAAAAGTGTAAAACCGGTTAACAATGCAGTTCCGATGGCCATTCCGCCAATGCTGTAAAATGCTTTAAAACCCACGCTACAGGATTAATTACCCAACCATTATATTTTTTGAAATGTTTAACAAAAACCCGGCAGAATTAGTTCTGTCGGGTTATTTTACGATCAAACATTTTTCCTAAAGTCATAGTATTTCCCCAAATAAAAATAATCTGAAGCATCGTATTTCGAATTCAATTACCAATTACATTTGCGCTGTTTAAGAATGAAATGAATTTATATTCTTTAATGAAAAAAATTGCTTTGATCATCATTCTTCTTTTATCACTTTTTGTACAGCAGGTACATAGTGAATCAAACTGTTTGAAACGAAATCTTACGATTCAATTCTTCGGAGATGATGAATTAAGTTTTGAAACCAATGATGATTACAATTACCTGCTGGGAATCTTACCAGCCGGGCAGGTGTTTTTCAATGTAGTTCCTGAAGCTCCTGTTTCATTCTCTTCCAATGCAAAAACAAAAGATTCATTTGGGGTATTCCTCCAATCGAAGACAAAAATAATTTTTAACCAATCTTTTGATCAGGTTTCAGTTTTTAGCAGGTATTCCTCAGCTTTTATTCAAATCTACCTGAGAACTGCCTGCTTTAGGTTATAGCCACTTCCATTTCCAAAAAAAATACAAAACAAATTTTACAGTGTTTACATTTGGTGTAAATGCTTCAGTTATTGAAACCTCTTAAGATTCAATATTTTGTCTGAATTATTATCCCGTTGTGGCAGATAGTGCAGACAACAAAAAGTTCAAATTTTTAACGAATTAATAGAAAAATAAAATGGAAAATAATAATCAAATTCTTGAACCGGAAGATAAGAAATCAACAAAGGATTTTATGAAATTGCTGATAGGAATTCTCGTATTTATATCAGTCCTTGTTGCTTTTAAATATTTGGTGAGTGCATTGGGAATACTGTAATAATATTTACAATTTGTCCAGAAAATAATTTCCGTTCAAGTACAAAATAATAAAGCCTCCGCTATTCGCGGGGGCTTTAAAATATCTGTTTAGAAGTAATTTTCTGAAAAGAATCAGGCGGATTTTTCTTTCCCCCAAAGTAAAACAATAACAAGTCCGATTACTGCCATTACCACAGTGTTAACAACAACATCCACAATAATTGCAGTAAAATTGTTAAACATGGTTGTCATGGAATAATACCCCAAATCAAGGCTAAGCGAAAACAGAAATCCAAATAAAGCACCGGTTTTCAAACCATCAGCAATTCCTTTTGCGCCCGACCATTTTAGAAAAAGTGTCAGTAACAAAGCAATCGATAGATTCGAAACAATCATAGCCCACCAAATCATTTCCATTTCGGGTCTGCTTGCGCATTGATTGAAGTTTGCCGAGTAAAAATCCATCAACAAAATTCCCCAAACCAGCCAACCCATTAAGAAATAGACAATTCCGCCAAATAAAGTTCCTCTGATAATTTTCATGTTCATATTCGTTTGATTTAAATTAATGATGAAGAAATTTACTGCATAATTTTAAAATGAAATTCATCCCGGGCAATTCAACTTCATTTTTTTTACTTTTAGCGGCTGATTCAAAAAAATTTCAGAACAATGAGATTGAAAATTCTTATAAGTGTATCTTTTTTATTCCTTTTTTATTTTTCAGGATTTTCACAAAAAGGTGAAACAGATAAAATTCTGTCAAACTTTCATTCCATTTCCAGTCATGAATTGTTGGAGTTTGCAAATGAATTGAGTTCTGATAAATATAAAGGCAGGCTTTCAGGTTCGCCGGAATATTTGGATGCTGCAAAGTGGTGTGCCGGAAAATTTGCTGAATGGGGCGTTAAACCTGCTAACAACGGTAGTTATTTTCAGGAATTCCCCAACGAATATTCTGAAGTTTTATCGTTGGGTGAAGTGGTTTATTCAAATGGAAGCAACAAAACCACGTTGAAATTCCCTGATGATTATTTGCCCGGTTCAAATTCTGCCTCGGGAGAAGTTTCCGGGAATCTGATTTACGTGGGTTATGGTATTACTGCGCCTGAATTGGATTACGATGACTACAAAAATGTTAATGTAAAGGGCAAAATTGTTATTTTGGAGTCGGGAATTCCATATGCCAAAAACGATACAACACTGGCAAAATGGACTCCTTATGCATACCACCGCTATAAGTTCAGAAACGCTGTAAAACATGGAGCTGCGGGAATGATTTATACAAACACCATTGCCAATCCAAATACAGTTCATCTCGAAGGGTTTATTTATGCTCACGTCAGTAGTGACGTTGCCAGCCGGATTATGGCTGATGCAGGGAAAGATTATGTAGCAATCAAAAAAGACTTACAGGAGATGAAAATTCCTTCGTTTGCTTTACCACAAAATCAAAAAATCAGCATTTCATCTGAAACAAAATATTTTCCCGATGCCAAAGCTTGTAATGTTGTTGGGATGATTGAAGGTTCAGACCCGAAATTAAAGGATGAAGTAATTATAATTGGAGGACATCTTGACGGACAGGGAAGCATGGGAAATGTAGTTTTCCCAGGTGCGCTCGACAATGCATCGGGTGTATCCGATATTCTGGGAGCTGCAAAAGCATTGGCAACTTCAGAAGTTAAACCAAAACGCTCGGTTTTGTTCATTCTGTTTGGCGGCGAAGAGTCTGGTTTATACGGAAGTGAGTATTATGTAAAAAATCCGCTTTTCCCCATCGAAAAAACAAAACTGATGATAAACCTTGATATGGTTGGAAACGGCACAGGTTTTTATTTGGCAAACGGGAAAAGCTTTCCTGAGTTATATAAACATTTTGAAAGTGCCAACAACAACTTTATTCACCGCCAGATGGATGCCTCAGAATGGAGCAAAAACTACGGACGACCACGCTCCGACGAATCAAACTTTGAGAAAGCGGGCATTAAAACTCTTGGAATGTGGACACGCAATTCTGTTTTCCCTGTATTTTACCACAACCCAAAAGATAAAACTGATGTGCTGACTCCCGAAATTATGGAAGATGCAGCGAAACTGCTGTATTTAGGTGTTTTGGGCGTGGCAAATGATCTTTAACGGGAGTTTGACTTTCCAAGTCAAACATAATCCTGAGTTGGAAACTCCGGCTCCTGACAATTCGCAAAACTTTTGTACTTTTCCCCTGCTTTAAACTAAAAAACAAACTATGCAACTCGAAGGAAACATTCTTAAAATGCGCACAGAGCTGGCAGAACCAGTGAAATATACATTGCCCATAGGTGAAAACCTGCTTGCAATGAATGATTTAATCGGCAAAGAAATTTCAATGAATTTTACCGGGCAAATCAACTGTATTTCATGCGGGAAACAAACCAAAACCTCCTTTGGACAAGGTTTTTGTTACAACTGTCTGCAAACAGCGCCCGAAGCCAGTGAGTCGGTTATGCGTCCTGAACTTTCAAAAGCACATCTTGGGATTGCCCGCGACATGGAATGGGCTGAAAAACATGACCTCATCGAACATATTGTTTATCTTGCCGTTTCAAGCGAGATGAAAGTGGGAGTTACACGAATCCACCAAATCCCGACACGCTGGATCGACCAGGGTGCAAGTTTGGCTATAAAACTGGCTACCACGCCAAACCGGCACATTGCCGGAATAATTGAAGTTTTTCTGAAAAAGCATTTTACCGATAAAACCAACTGGCGTGCAATGTTGAAAAATGAAATAATTGAAAATATTGACCTTGTATCAGAAAAGGAAAAAGTAATTCAGTTGTTGCCCAAAGAACTTAGGAAATATATTGAAGCAGATAATTCAACTACCCAAATTAACTATCCGATACAAATTTATCCAAATCAACTTAAAAGTGTTGGCTTTGATAAAACTTCAAAAATTGAAGGAATCCTAACAGGAATTAAGGGTCAATACCTTATTTTTCAGGATGATTCAGTTTTAAATATCCGAAAACACAACGGATATTTTATTCAGATAAAAAGTCAATCATAATCTCCCGAAATTGAAAAAATCACACAACGGATTAACACAGATTGCAAACTTTCTGTTTTTAACTGTTTTAAACTTTTTGACTTTCATTGTTTCACTGACAAAACTCTTGCTTCTAAAACGTAAAATTTTCTTAATTTGCCCGAAGTTTGGTTAAATAGCTAATTTTGGCGAAAACCATCGATAATAAATTTTCAAAAAATGGAAAATATAGATTGGAACAACCTGAATTTCGGATACATAAAAACCGATTTCAATATCAGGTGTACATATAAAAATGGAAGTTGGGGCGACCTTGAAGTTAGTGATAGCGAATACTTTCCAATGCATATTGCTGCAACGGCAATTCATTACGGACAAGAATCTTTTGAAGGACTGAAGGCATTCAGGGGAAAAGACGGGAAAATACGTATTTTCAGAATGGATGAAAACGCAAAACGAATGGTTGATTCTGCCGATGGAACTTTAATGGCAAAAGTTCCTGTTGAAAAATTTATGGAAGCTGTAGTTAAAGCAGTGAAACTAAACGAAAAGTTTGTACCGCCATACGAATCGGGAGCTTCGTTGTATATCCGTCCGGTTTTGTTTGGCTCCGGTCCCCAAATTGGTGTAAAACCAGCCGATGAATATATGTTTATGGTTTTTGTAATGCCGGTTGGTCCTTATTTTAAAGGCGGATTTCAAACCACACCTTTTGTAATTATGCGCGAGTTCGACCGGTCTGCACCGCAGGGAATGGGAAAATACAAAGTAGGCGGTAATTATGCGGCAAGTTTGGTTGCAGGTAAAAAAGCACACGAATTGGGTTATTCAAATATTTTTTATCTGGATGCAAAAGAGAAAAAATATATTGATGAATGTGGTGCGGCCAACTTTTTTGGGATAAAGAACAACACATATATCACGCCAAAATCATTGTCAATTTTACCATCGATAACCAATAAAAGCCTGATGGTTTTGGCCGAAGAAATGGGGATGAAAGTTGAACAACGTCGGGTTCCGGTAGAAGAACTGGCAACTTTTGAAGAAACCGGTGCATGCGGAACTGCAGCTGTAATTAGTCCGATTAGCAGAATCGATGATTACGATGAAAATGTGTCGTATGTATTTTCAAAAGATGGCAAACCCGGGTCAGTCAGCGAAAAACTTTACAATAAACTTCGCGCTATTCAATATGGCGACGAACCGGATAATTACGGATGGGTAACTGTGTTATAAAGGAAGCCCCACCCGGCCTCCCCGGAGGAGGAGAGAGAAATAAATGAAATTGAAATAGAAAAGCTTCGGTATTGCCGGAGCTTTTTAGTTTTGTATTGATTTGCTATCATGATATCCCGGTAAAGATTGTGTAATGGCACGTAAATCAGGAGTTACCTGGAACATTGGCGGAATCAACGGTACAGAAGAAAAACTTTCCTGTGAAATTGATCTTTCGCGATTAAACGAAAAGCGGGTTTTCAGCTTCAATCATTACCAATAGTGGAACAAATACGTCATTTCATACTTTCCAATCAGAAGTAAAAACAGGAGAAAAACTGAAAGTTGAAATTCTTCCATTTGATGGTTTCGCAGCAACCTTAAAATCGGGATTGTAGTTGATTTTGAGGTTTGTTTATCGGATACAGGTTTTTAAAATGATGTTAGATTAAGTTAAGTAAGTTTTAAAAACTTTATTGAACCTCAACTTTTTTGAACTTTTCAGAAACACCGTTTTCGTTTATGGCTTCTATGGTAAACCAGTAGGTTTTTTTGCTGTCCATTGCTTTAAACCAGTATTCGTTCAGGTCGTGAACCATAAAACAATTGTATAATTTGTCGGGATTTGTGCCATAATAGATGTTATACGCATAAGCATTCTCAACAGGGCTCCATTTTATCCATGCACTCCGTTTATCTTTTTCTGTACGCAAAACCATAAAAGTTTTTACAGGATCGGGTTTTGCTCCGTTACCATTTCCAAAAACCCGGAATCCACTCAATGCGAATTTTCCGGTTGGCATATGTATGTTTTCGAGCCTGATAAAACGCGCCTGCACCAGTTTATCCACTTCCACATAATCATGTGGAATGTCGGTTTTATTCTGGCTTTTATCGATTAAAATACTCCACTTTTTCCCATCCGTTGAATAATATATTTTGTATTGATGAAATTGTTCCCCACCGTTAATTTTCCCAAGATGATCCCTTTCTACATCCTGATCGGCATAATTGATTTGTATGGCATTAACCAGGGAAATGTTCCCCAAATCAGACTGAATCCATTCTCCCGTGTCTCCGGTAACAGCGCTCCACCAGGTTTTCATGTTTTCGTCATTGGCGTTGTTGGCATTGTGCCCGCCCAAAGTTGACGAAACTGAAAGCGGCTTTTTGTAGTTTAACAAATACCAGTCAGGACGTGGCGATTTTTGTTTGAAAGCTTCTGCAGGCAAGTACAACGGATAATCGCCAAACGCTGTATTACACCACATTACTCCATCATTGTCAAATCCGGCAGGCCAGATTCCAATTCTTCTTTCAAAATTATTTTTTACCGAAAGCATGATTGTGCTTACATGCCACCAGCTACTATTGTTATCCTGAAAAGTACTTCCATGTCCTGCACCTTTGGCAAATCCACCCAATTTCATGCTCAGCGGATCCGATTGTGGAGTGAATGGTCCAAGCGGAGAATCGCCAACTACAACCCCATCAGCATAACCGCTGAACTCGGTTCCCGGAGCGCCATATTGTAAATAGTATTTTCCGTTATTTTTTGTCATGTGTGCACCTTCCATAAACGGATCGAGAAAGGTGTTGTCCATATGTTCACCAAACCGTTGCCAGCCATATCGCCAGGGTTCGAGCAGGTACATCTCTTTTCTTGTGCCAACCGGTTCCATCGTTTTACGGTTCAGTTCGATGCCATACAATGGATAACTGTTGCTACTGCCGTTATACATGTAAAACCTGCCATCATCGTCTGTAAAAAAATCGGGATCCCAACCACCAATTGCAAAGGAATCAACAAGTGGTTTCCATTCATTTTCTTTTGGGTTTGTGCTCATCCAAATAGTAAAT
Source organism: Draconibacterium sp. (assembly GCA_041739985.1). GTDB lineage: Bacteria > Bacteroidota > Bacteroidia > Bacteroidales > Prolixibacteraceae > Draconibacterium. The sequence goes on from JBGSMW010000028.1 coordinate 52,013, forward strand.
TTGCTTGTATAGGTGGAACCAAAAACAAGCATCGTATCACCAATTATTCCAACCGCAGGTGCGCAAAGTTCATCGTAAACTCCGCCATTCCAGGGACGAAGGAATTTGTGGCTTTTGAAATTCCAGTTTTGCATATCCGAACTCCACCAGTAACCCCATTGATTTGTGCTGAACAGATAAAAATCGCCTTTGTAATTTACAATTACCGGGTCGGCAGTGGCACGGTGTCGTCCCCATTCCGAGAAATTGGGAATCGGCGTGTAACCGTAATCAATATTGATGGGGTTGCAATAGGTTTTTGCTTGTGTCGATTGCGCCGAAATATCATTGACTAAAAAGGTTATTGCTATGGTTGCAAACAAATAGATTGATTTGGATATAAAATGTTTCATCTTTTCAAAAAGTTAAATTTTACTTATACCAATCAATGACTGAAAGTTATAAATCCTTAATTTTTATTGCTCGCAGAAATCAACAAGGCGAAATGTTTTTAAACCAGCGAATCACCTTTAATAATTCGCACATCAGTAACAAATTTTTTGATTTGCTGTTCATCTTCCTTTCGGCAAATCATCAGTGTGTCGTTTGATTCAGCTACAATATATCCATCCAATCCCTGAAGTACAGCTATTTTTTCACCTGATACGTTCACTATGCAGTTTGTGGTGTCGTATGTTAAAATATTGTCGCCACTGATTACATTTCCATCCTCATCTTTTTTTCGGTTTTCGTACAGGGTACTCCAGTTTCCAAGATCGCTCCAACCAAAATCAGCGGTTAAAACATACACGTTACCAGCTTTTTCCATTATTCCGTAATCAACCGAAATAGCAGGCATTTCTGAGTAAATTTTATTGATAAAATGAATTTCATCAGCAGTGTTGTAAAGTTTCATACCACTCTCGAAAAGAGATGAAACATTTTGGAGGTGCAAATTAAATGCTTCAATAATGGTTGGCAACGACCAGATAAAAATTCCTGAATTCCAGAAAAATTCCCCGCTTTCAACAAAAACATTAGCCATTTGTAAATCTGGTTTTTCAGCAAAAATTTTCACTTTGTAGAGGTTGTCAAGATTTTTAAAATCAACCCGTTTTTGAACCTGAATGTAACCATAAGCAGTTTCTGGCCGGCATGGTCTGATGCCAAGAGTTAGAAGTGCATTTTTTTCTTTCACAAAATCAAGCGCGTTGTTTATCTGGTGTATAAACTCATCTTCTTTCAGGATAACATGATCTGAAGGTGCAACAATTAAATAGGCGTTGGGGTTTTTTGTTTTTATTTTATAGGTTGCATATGCAATACACGGTGCTGTGTTTCGGCGAATCGGCTCCAGTAATATTTGATCCTCTTTTAATTGAGGGAGCTGTTCGAGAACTAAATTCAGGTATTTTGTATTGGTTACTACCAAAAAATTCTCATCAGGAATTATTTTCGAAAAACGGTCGTAGGTTTGTTGAAGAAATGTTCGGCCTGTACCCAGAATGTCTAAAAATTGTTTTGGTTTTACCATTCGGCTGAGAGGCCAAAAACGGCTTCCGGTGCCGCCAGCCATAATAATACAATAGTTGTTGTCCATCATGATTAAGTTTGTGTTCTTTCAAAAATATTAAAATTAAACCATTCAATGTGGTTTTAGTTGTTTTTTTGATTGCACAACTTTTCGGTGATTGATTCTTTTTGTTTAGGGTTTTTTAAGTTGTAATTTTAGCCTTGCGTTTTAATCGCAATTAAATACTTTAAATTGTAAAAGGATGAAATTTTTCTTTCATATAGGCCGCTACTTTTCGATGCTAAAATTGACTATGGCCAGGCCCGAAAAGCATAGAATGTACCTGAAACAATTGATTTACGAAATCGAAAATCTGGGTGTAAATTCGGTTGGTATTGTTATTATCATTTCGGTTTTTATTGGTGGGATCATGACAATACAGTTTGCATATGCTTTAATGAATCCACTGTATCCCGCATATTTAATAGGATTGGCCACCCGCGACACGCTCATGCTTGAGTTTTCATCGACAATGCTTGCACTTATTATGGCCGGTAAAATTGGTTCAAATATTACTTCTGAAATTGGTAGTATGCGTGTTACTGAGCAAATCGATTCGCTTGAAATAATGGGAGTCAACTCGGCAAGCTATCTTATTCTGCCAAAAATTATTGCTGTGGTTTTCATCTTCCCGTTTTTATATATAATCAGCGTTTTTTTCGGCATTGTTGGTGGTTTGGTTACAGGACCGCTGACCGGCACAATTACTTTGCCCGAATATGTGGAAGGGATAAAAACATTATTTGTGCCGTACTATGTAACTTTCTCCATTATAAAATCGCTGGTTTTTGGGTTTCTTGTTGCTTCGGTGCCGGCGTATTTTGGTTATTACGTACAGGGAGGTGCGCTCGATGTGGGCAAAGCCAGCACACAGGCTGTTGTAAACACCAACATTCTCATACTGTTTTTCGACTTAGTATTAACCCGATTATTACTGACATGATTGAAATTAAGAATTTATACAAGTCATTCGATGGCAATGAAGTACTTAAAAATGTATCTATAGTTTTCGAAAAGGGAAAAACCAATTTGATCATCGGGCGAAGTGGTTCAGGAAAAACTGTTATGTTAAAATGTATTCTTGGCTTGTTCGATATCGACAGTGGTGAAATATGGTATAACGACAGGAATTTTACTGCAACAGGTCGAAAGGAACGTAAAAAATTGAGACAGGAAATCGGGATGCTTTTCCAGGGTGGAGCGCTTTTCGACAGTATTTCGGTTGAAGGAAATGTGCGTTTCCCATTGGATATGTTTACGCGCATGAATTTTAAAGAGAAACAAAAAAGGGTTGAATTTTGCCTGAGCCATGTCAATATCGATAAAAAGGCATACAATCTTTCACCCAGTGAAATAAGTGGAGGTATGAAAAAACGGGTTGCCATTGCACGTGCCATTGCGCTCAATCCGCGTTACCTGTTTTGCGATGAACCCAACTCCGGACTCGACCCCGAAACCTCAACTGTTATCGATCAACTGCTGATTGATTTGACGAAAGAGTTTGAAATGACAACAATTATCAATACCCACGACATGAACTCGGTGATTGAAATAGGTGAAACAATATTTTTTCTGAATAAAGGCGAAAAAGAATGGGTGGGAACAAACAAGGAAGTTTTGAACAGCAATAATGAATACCTGAACGATTTTATTTTTGCCAATAAATTGTATGCCTTAATGAGGAAAGAAAATAAAGCGATTTAATTATTCGGGTCACGAACAAGTTTGTGAGAACCGTTTTAATGCCACTTTCCCGTGCAAATATTTTAGTTTTTTATTCCCGTAACGGTTATTGCAATGTCTGCGTTAAGCTTTATATTTACAATGATTTATTCTGAATGAAAACTATACTGACATGAAAAACTTAGCATTGATTTTTGTATTGATTCTTTCAGTTTCAATATTATCTGCCCAGGAAAGGAAAAGTAAAAAACAATTGAAAGCCGAACGGAAATCACAAAAATTACAACTCATTAAACAAGTTGTTGATAATAAAACTTTTGTTTTTAAGGCATATTCTGTTGTTCCCAAAAATGAAATATCAAAAACCCTTATCTCCGATTTTGGGATCGAAGTGCGAAATGACTCTATCTTTTCTTACCTGCCCTATTATGGCAATACCTATTCACGTGATTATTCAAGTTTCAAAGACAGTCCGATGGGTTTTGCGCAACTCATGGAAAGCTACAAAAGGGTAAAAACCAAATCGGGTTATGAAGTAAATGTTAAAGTGAAAAACCTGAATGATGTGATAGATCTGGTATTTCATATTTCAAAAATGGGTGATGCAACTGTTGTGGCGTCGAGTTTAAACCGGCAGGCAATAACTTATACAGGCGAAATTTTTGCGCCAAAAACGGGTGAGTAGGGAGTTCAATTTCTATTACTAAATTTTATGAATCCTTTTTTTTCGGAGAAGTTTTTTCCCACCGGTAAATTGAATAAAAAAGCTGTTTATATAGGAAATTGGATATCTTCGTGTTTGATATTTACCAACTAAATTTTAATAAATCATACAATGAAAAATCTAATCTTAAGTATTCTGGCACTTACTGCCATTGGTTTCTTTACAAGCGGTTTGATAAACAGTTCATCTCAGCATGAATGCAGTTATAACAAAGATTCAATGAATGTTGTTATGCGGTTTGAGATAAAGGTAAAACCTGAATATGTTTCATTTTTAAAACAATCATTTGATGAATGCCGTGCAAAAGTTTTGGAACAGGAACCCGGTTGTTTAGACTATTCGTTGTTTCAATCATACAATGACAGCACCTTTTTCTGTCTCACCGAAGCATGGGCAACAAAAGGCGATCATAATGCCCACATGCAACTGGCGCATACAAAAAAACACATCTCCGAAACACAGGGAATTCGTGATCCCTCGTTTAAATCAAAAACAGGTTATACTTATTGGGTTTGCCCCGGGGCGAATGGGAAATAATGGTTTTGATAGTGCCTGGTTTTGTAAGTTATCAGCGCAATGCGGGTATAAAAATGTAAGAACCATTGAAACTCATGCGGCGAATAAAAACAATATTCTCATTATATGTGCGGAGATTGTTTTGTATATTTACCGTATTAACGGAGTAAAATGGTTAAATACATCTATCAATACAGCAACTGGCCAAATTTCACCTGGGATGAAAAGGAGATTTTAACGCTATTAGGAAAGGTTAGACATTTACAGGGAAAAATTTTCGGACAAATAAGTACGTTTGGATTTTCAATTAAAGAGGAAACAATGCTCTCCACTTTGACACTTGATGTGTTAAAATCTTCAGAGATAGAGGGAGTAATACTTAATTTTGAGCAGGTTCGCTCGTCAATTGCCCGAAAATTAGGGTTAGATTTTGCCGGGATGGTTTACTCAGACAGGTATGTTGACGGAGTTGTTGAAATGATGCTTGATGCTACCCAAAATTATCTCAAACCGCTTGATGATGAACGATTATTTGGATGGCATGCTGCTCTTTTCCCAACAGGTAGGAGTGGTATGTATAAAATTGAGACAGCTGGTTATCGAAGCGGGGAAATGCAGATTGTTTCAGGTCCAATGGGAAAAGAAAAGATTCATTTCCAGGCTCCTCCAGCATCAGAAGTAAAATCTGAAATGAACAGATTTTTAGTCTGGTTTAATCAGGAGACTAAATTGGATATGGTGATTAAATCAGCTATTGCACATTTTTGGTTTATAATCATTCATCCGTTTGATGACGGCAACGGACGTATAGCAAGAGCAATTTCCGACTTGTTACTTGCCCGGTCCGACAATAGCTCTCAACGATTTTATAGTCTTTCAAATCAAATATTACTTGAACGGAAAGCATATTATGAAGTATTGCAAAACGTTCAATTCAAAAACGGTGATATAACAGAATGGTTAATTTGGTTTCTTAACTGCTTGTTCAGAGCGTTGGAAAGCACTGAAACATCAGTTGAAAATGTACTTTTTAAAGCCAATTTTTGGGATAAGCATAAAAACACTGAATTTAACAGTCGTCAGCGATTGATGCTAAATAAACTGTTTGACGGATTCGAAGGGAAATTGCAATCATCAAAGTGGGCAAAAATAACAAAGTGCTCACCCGATACAGCCTTGAGAGATATTAAAGATCTAATTAACAAGGGAATTCTAAAACAGGAAGAATCAGGAGGACGGAGTACCAATTATGAAATAAATGAATTTTGAAAACTGCCACCCACTGCTTTTGGTGCATAATCTGTATTTTGAAGCTTTAAGTTTGCAAATCCTGTCAAGGAAACAATGCTTTGATGGTGGTTGCTTGGGATGGATTTCAACGCGATGCAATTGCCCAGTAACGGGGGTGTTTTCCATGAAAGGTAGTTTTAAATTGGTAATTGATTTTTATTTACTGGGTTACTATACCTAAATAAAACCAACTTTAGATTTGAATTTAATAAATACTATTTATGGTTGAATTTCGGTACATTTATAGCCAAGACTAGTCTTAAGATCATAAAGATTATCACCGCATACCGTATCAAATACAACTTTATAAGTGCTAAAATCATATTTTTTACAGGAATAACAAATCTCATCTCTAGGATTCTGAAAATCTTTACAATTCCAACCCTCTCGTTCTAATTGTATTGCTTCCTCTTCACTGCACACCGTTTGATAATCGTAGGTAGGAGGATTGTAGAGATCATCAATTCTCTTTGGGGGTAATGCTTTTTTGCATTCATAACAATCATACGAATTGGAGCATCCATTATTTATGCTCAAGTGTATTCCTAGAATCATAAATAACATTACCAATCTTTTCATTTCATCTATATTAAGTATGTAAGATAAAAAATATGGTATTATGGTTATTCAAAATTATGAAACCTTTAATAATTCGCAATCAGAAATTATTATTATTATTCAATATCATTAGTGTCCATTAAAAAATAAAAATTGTTCTTTGAAAATATTGATTATCTATTAGTTAAAAGCCTTTTTAGTGCGTGACGATTTGATTGAATAGGTTTGCGTCTTTATTAACACAAAGTCATGAATCAAGGCAA
>JBGSMW010000076.1:0-54573 GCA_041739985.1 Draconibacterium sp.
CCCGAGCAGATGCACCTTCAAAGAACAGTCAAAATAAGAACTTATAAAAAAACAGATGTTTTCAAGGCTAGCCTTGAAAACATCTGTTAAAACATTTATTTTTGTATTATTAAATCTGTATCACTTTTTCAGTACCACACAGTTTGAGTTTTCCGGTTCGTGATTTGCAATTAAAGGGGGACGAGTTCTAAAATAATTTTTTATCAGTCAAAACATAATTTTTTAATTGTTTTGTAGAAATACTGACAAACCCATTTGTTATCAAAATTTTCATCGAAAAACCAATATCGTCGGGTACTTGTCCTCCTTTGACTATTAATATTTTCGAAATGCATTTATTTTTTCAAAGGGGGACGAGTTCTAAAATAATTTTTTATCAGTCAAAACATAGTTTTTTAATTGTTTTGTAGAAAAATTGACAAACCCATTTATTATCAAAATTTTCATCGAAAAACCAATGTTGTCCGGTACTTGTCCCCCTTTGACTATATAAATTTTCGAAATGCATTTATTTTTTCAAAGGGGGAATTAAGGGGGATTTCGTCTGTTTATAATTTGTTGTTTCATCATGATTTGTAATTATCAAAAAAATATATTCCTGAATCCCCCTTCAGTTCCCCCTTTAATATGATTGTTTGAGTTTTCCGGTTCGTGATTTGCAATTAAAGGGGGACGAGTTCTAAAATAACCTTTTTATCAGTCAAAACGCTTTGGGTTCTGTTAATTAAAACTTCGCAAACTTGTAGCCTTTTTCCTTTAATTGTGTAATGATCTCATCCAAATGAAAGTAGAGTTTATCCTTCCGGAGCGGGCTTGTTCCGGGGTGGATGAGCAGATGAAAACCGTTCATTCCATTGGCTTCTTCGTATTCAAAAATGCTTTTTAGTATGTCTTCGGTTGAAATATAGTTGGACAGGCCGGGTGTTGTGTAATCGGCATTTGATAGAGTGCCTGGCGAGAAATTAACTGTTACCTGGTTTATTCCGGTTGCCAGATCCACAACTTTCTGGTTGTACCATTCATAGGGGGGCATAAAATACTTTGGACTGATACCAAGGTTTTCAAGGGCCTGCAGGTTATGTAGTATATCAGCTTTTATCTCTTCGGCGGGGTGCAGCAAACTGTCTCTTTTTATCCAGTCGCAGTATAAAAGGTGCTTGTCGGAGTGAGCGCCAATATAGTGTCCGTCTCCGGCAATTGACTTTACCAGAGCGGCATGTTGGCGGATAAAATCACCTGTAAGAAAAAATGAAGCTTTTATTTTGTGTTTGTTTAAAACGCCAAGCACATGCTCAAAACCTTCGTAAAAGTCGTGCCCTGTAAAACAGAGATAAATGTTTTTCTGCAGTGTGTCGGTTCTGACTACTGCGCCCTGCGGATCAGTTACATTTTGGGCATCGGGTTGTTTTGCAAATAACAGGGTAAGCAAAAGGATAACGAGGATTCTACTCATGGTTTAGCCATGTTAAAATAAGAAGTAATTCAGCCGAGCCATCGAGGGTAGGTTCGTTTGTACTGTAGTCGGCACAGTCGTCCCAGTATTTAATGTGATCGGGTTGTAAGTGGGCATATTCATCGGGTTCGGTAAGTGAAATTTGAAGCATCTTGTCGTGTATGGTTGTCCATTGCGGACCATCGACCAAACTCCCTTTTATTTTTTCCTTGTTGATTCCCCAAAACGGCATGTGCACATCATCGGGCGTATCCGCATTTTCGGGTATTTCTGTAATCATACTCGAACCCCACGGGTTTAATCCCAACAACCAATTGACATGGTTTTGCATAAGCGGACGGTACTTTTGCGAACCCGTCATTTCCTCAAACAACATCGCTTGTGTTGCAACTGCCGCGGCAAGATTATTTGAACACCAAATAAATAAATGGCCTATTCCGTAAGGGTTATTATCGGCTTTCTTTTGAATTTGCTCCAGATTATGTTCGTAATAGTGAACCATTTCCTGTTTGTCGGTTTTTGTGCCAACCTGCCAAAGTGCATAATGCCCCATGTTTACAAAAGGGTACATTTCGTAGTGGCGGGCGGTATCGCGTTCCATCCACGACCAGGTTCCAATGATTTTTGCATAAGCACGGGCTTCTTTCAGGAAATTTTTCTCCCCGGTAATCCCGAATAATTTTGCTGCTGCCCATTCCATGTCATCGGCCCATGTATTTTCTTCATAACGGTAGGGAGCGCCAAAACTGTTTCCCTGCTGATAACCTTCCTGCTGCCGACCCATGGTGTAAAGTTCCCTTGCATTTTGCAGACAGGTTTTAGTAAATATTTCGTATCCTTTTATCGTGCTGAAAACTTCGTAACCCAAAGCCAAAGTCGCCGCTGATCGTCCGGCAAGGTTTGCAATTCCCGTTGCCTGGCTTTTGTATTTCGAAAGTCCCTGCGGTTTGCCGGTTGCAAAATACACAGGTCTGAAACTATTTGTTCCCCAGCCATAATCGGCATTATCTTCGTGCGGAAGTTTAAACCCGCGATGGTCGCGGTCGTCAGCCACCTGATGATAAAGTTCGTTGGGAGCCGGGTGCAGTTTTAAAATCCATTCAAGTCCCCATTTGGCTTCATCAAGTATGTCGGGTAGATTATTGGCGCCGGGCAAACCTCTTGCATCCACTTCGTCTTTGAAACTGCCGGGATTCATCTGGTAAGCCATCAATATGCGGGCGGTTGTGTTGCTGCCTGTTATCAAATATTTAAGTTGATCGGCTGCATCGTGCCAGCCACCTGTTGCGTCAATCCTTGTTGAATCGGGGCGGATTCCGAAAAAGCTCAACCCGTCGTGCTGGTGGCAAAACTGTTTAGTGTGCGGATTAAAACCACAACGCTGCGTTCTTATAAAATCAATTACATCTTCCTGCCATTTCGGGTAAGGCCCAATTTGAAATGTTTTGCTTGTAATTCCGCTGCCTTTTAGTTCGACATAATATTTCCCTTTTACCTTAAAATCCGAAAAATCAACCGTGTAATAGTATGAAAATGGAGGCCAGGCATTGTTATTTAACAGGCAGGGATATTCGTTTACTGTTTCCCCATTTTCATTTTTCAGAAGCAAAACCGGTTTGTCGAATGATACTTTGCTAAGCAACAAAGCATTTTTTGGCATATCAACAGCATAGCCACCCAAATTTACCCTGATCTCTGTTTGTTGTGCAGTGGAAAAAATACTGCAAAAGCAAAACAAAACTACACTTATTACCTGAACCGATATTCTCCTTATTTTAAACTGAGTTGTCATATTCTTATTTTTTTGCAGATACAATACATTAACTAATTTCCAAAGTAACGAAATGTAACTTTGATACCCAATATCAAAAAGTTATCATTTGATTCAGATAATTATAGAATACGGGTTCTTTGACGTTTTGTATGGGTAAATCAAGGATAATTAATAAGGTTTAATTCCATGTGGAGGTAATTTTTCTATTAAGGTTAAAAAATAGCGAATAAGGTTTTTTAAGAATTAACGAACCTATAATACAGACAATTAATCAATTAAATATTTTTGAAACTATTGAAGTCCAGTTAAACATCAAAATTTTTATATAACTAATATTTCGCTGCTCTGCAGCTTTATGTAATCCATGTAATTTGCTGTCTATAAATATTTTGCTGCTCTGCAGCATTTTTAAGCATCAGCGCTGCGATCCGTCAGCTGATGGATTGTAGAAAAAACAGCAATTTTCAATAATTTAATACCTCAAAAAAATTAAACTCAATTGTAAACGAATGAAAATAAAAAATGTATTTTTCGAAACCAAAATCAACTTAAAACTAAACTACCCACAGTTGAATTAGTCTTAGAACCGAAAATAGATATTTTTAATTACGAATACATTAAACAAAACGTATCCTATGGTCAAAAAACTACTAAATTTTATGTTGCTGGGGTTACTGATTTTTTCAGTCTTTTACGCAACTGCGCAATCGGGTATCTCATTTGATAACTACCACCCGAACTATGAAGTCAGGCAAATTTTGGAAAAACTGCAAAAGGAAAATCCGACTGCCACCAAATTACACAACCTTGCCACAAGTCCCGGTGGTGAAGCCATTCAGGTGTTAGAGATCGGGGCGAATCTAAAAGGAGTTCCTGCTGTATTTGTGGGTGCCAATTTCGAGGGAAATGTGCCGCTTTCAACAGAAGGCGCGCTGTATTTCGCTAAGATGCTGCTTGATTCATCGCAACACACAAAAAACCTGAAATGGTATATTTTGGCACAACCCAATCCTGATGCAGCTTCCGGCTTTTTTGCAAAAACAAAATACGACAGGACTGTGAACGACTTCGAAATCAACAACGATGTGGACGACACAGTGAACGAAGATGGTTTTGATGATTTAAACAGTGATGGTTATATTACTCAAATCAGGGTAAAAGATTTGGAAGGAACCTACATTGTTTCGAAAAACGACCCGCGGATTATGGTTAAAGCCGATGCCACAAAAGGCGAAAAAGGCGAATACAAGTTGTATGACGAAGGAATTGACAATGATAAAGACGGCCAGTATAATGAAGACAGCGAAGGTGGAATAAATGTCGGAATTGGATTTCCACACCTTTTTCCGCGTGATAAAAAGGAAGCAGGTTTGTGGCCGGGACAAACACCCGAAGTATATAATTTAATGCGGTTTATTTATGACAGGCCCGAAATTGCAATGGTTTTCACACTTGGTAATTCCGATTTCTGCAAAGCGCCGCCAAAAGGGGGACGAAAAGGAGGAGCCAACATGCAAAACATAAAAATTCCCGGTCGTTATGCCCGGATGTTGAATGTTGATCCAAACCAATCTTTTTCGATGGATGAAGTGGTTGAAATGGTAAAACAGCAGGTTCCTGCCGGAATGGAAGTTACGCCGTCAATGGTGGCAGGGATGCTGGGATTGGGTGCTGCAGTAAACCCGCTTGATGAAGATTTAAAGTTCTATACAAAATTCTCAGAGGATTATAAAAAATACCTTGAAGCAAAAAAAATCAACACTGAAAGACTTGATGCACCGGGAGACAAAGACGGTTCTTTTGAATTGTGGGCCTATTATCATTTGGGTGTACCGTCGTTCAGCATGAACCTGTTTACAGTGCCAAAAGTGAAGGAAGAAAAGAAAACCGGAGACAGTGTTGTTTCACTTGAAGAAGTTGAAAAAATGAGCGCCGATGAATTTGTTGCTTTGGGTGATGAAAAAATCACTGCCTTTCTGAAAGCCAATAATGCACCTGAACGCTTTACAGCCAGTGGAGTTACAGAAATGATGAAGTCAGGAAAAATCAGTCCAAAACAAATGGCAGGAATGATGAAAAACGGTCAGAAAAAGGAGAAAGATGGGGAACTGGACGAAAAGGACAAAGCCCTGCTGGCTTATGCCGATAAAGACTGGGAAGGCAAAGGTTTTGTTCAGTGGCAAAGTTACAAGCACCCAACTTTGGGCGAAGTTGAAATTGGCGGTTATATACCGTACCTCGAAACAACGCCACAACCTGAGCAGATTGATTCTTTGTTGCAAACCCAACTACCGTGGTTACTGCAACTTTCAACAAAATTGCCGCAAATTTCAATTGCTGATGAAAAAATCACAGATCTCGGCGGTGGGGTGTACAAGTTGGAACTGTATATCGAAAACAAAGGTTATCTCCCCTACCCAATCGCAATGGGCCAGCGAAACAGCCAGCCCGCGCCGGTTGTAGTAATTCTTGATGGCGAAATAAAAATTCTTGAAGGTATAAAACGCACACCACTTGGCGCGATTGGCGGTAACTCAGTTAAAAAACTGACATGGATGATTCAGGCTGATAAAAAACCTGAAATCACCGCCAAAATCGAATCAACAATTTTCGGAAGCACTGAAAAACAAATTAAAATCGGAGGTTAATCATGAAACAGATACTCATATTTACACTGCTTATTTCCTTTGCAATTGTTGCAAAATCAGAATCAAAAGGAAAAATTGAAGTTCCGCTCCGTTTCGACAGGTACTACAGTTACGATGAAGTTAACGAAGCATTAAGGGCGCTTAACAAAGCTTATCCTGAACTCACAAAACTTGAAATGGTTGGCAAAAGCGAAGAAGGCCGCGAAATTTATGCACTCACAATCAATAATTCTAAAACAGGAGTAGCAGAATCAAAACCAGGCGTTTATGTCGATGGTAATATCCACGGAAATGAAATTCAGGCCGGCGAAGTTTGTTTGTATTACGCAAACATGTTGCTCACAAAATATGGCGAAAACGAAAAAGTAACTAAAGCAGTTGATCGGAATGCTCATTATATTGTACCGGTTGTAAATGTTGACGGGCGTTACCACTTTTTTGAAGATGCACACACGCCCAGTTCAAGCCGCAGCATCAGGGTTCCGAAAGATGATGATAACGACGGACTGTTTGATGAAGATGCCCCTGATGATTTGGATGGAGATGGCAGTATTACTCAAATGCGGATAAAAGATCCGAATGGTAATTACAAAGCAGACCCTGACGATCCAAGGATATTAGTGCGTGTTGAACCGGGCAAAAAAGGAGAATATACTTTATTGGGTTCTGAAGGAATTGATAACGACAAAGATGGTAAACTTAACGAAGATGCCGAGGGATATTTGGATCCGAACCGCAACTGGGGAAACAACTGGATGCCAAATTATGTGCAAAGCGGTGCAGGAAATTTCCCGTTTTCAGGAGTTGGAATCAAAGCTGTAAGCGAATATATCATGAATCGCCCCAATATTATTGTGGCATTTTCATTTCACAACAGCGGAGGAATGTGGTTGCGTGTTCCTTCTGATAAATCAGTAATAATCGACCCTTCAGACATTGCAGCTTATGACGTTATTGGTAAAAATGCCATTAAAATTACACCCGGATATGTTTATCATGCTTCATTGGATCTTTATCCAACATACGGTGATTCGGATGCGCAACTGTTTTTTAACTATGGAATTTATTCATTTGTAGGTGAACTTTTTCAACAGGAACAGCAAACCTACCGTGAAAAAACTGACAAACCTGCACAAAGGTCTGAAGAAAGCGGGCGAAGAGGTGCAAATCCGGAAGAAGCCCGTGAACAAATGAAATTTAACGACCATTTGGCACAGGGAGAAATGTACAAAGAATGGCTTACTTACATCCACCCTACTTATGGCGAAATTGAAATTGGCGGTTGGGTGAAATTGACTTCACGCCTGCCACAGATTTTTATGTTACAGGAACTTGTTCACCGCAATGCTTCGGTGGTTTTTCTTGCTGCCGAAAATACGCCCGAAATTTCGATGGAAGTGTTTGAAGTAAAAGAAATTGGTAAAAATCTCAAACAGGTCAGGGTAAGACTGAAGAACAAAAATGGCTTGCCTACCATGACAACTGATTCATATAAAAACAAACTTTTTACACCTGATATATTAAAAGTTTCGGGGGCAAAAGTTGTTGCCGGCGGAAAAATCAGCGATTTCAGGCTAAATAAAGTAACTTATAAAGATAACAAACCAGAAATCCAATTCCTTTCTGTTCCGGGTTACGGCACAGTTGAATACCAGTTTCTGGTTGAAGGTAATGGGGAAATTTCAATTAGCTATGAATCACGAAAAGCGAATGAAGTAAAGACAACCGTAAAATTATGAAAGCTGTTTAATTATTTCATAAAGGGGTGTTCGCGTTGGTGCGGGCGCCCTTTTTTTGCTTATTTCAAAAAAGGTAAGACCATGTTCAAAGTAATTCCATTTTTAACGAATTGCGCATGAACACCCAATTTTCCCACCTCTTCAATATTTCTGTATTCATCATCAAAAAATACCATTTCGGAATAAGGGATGCCAAAATGATTCTGAATATTTTTAAAATGCTGAATTTTGCTTGCCGGGTAAATTTCCTTTAAATCAAAGTATTTACCGATATCCAAAAGTTGAAGCAAATTCTGCGCCCACGCGGGCTCATAAGTTCGGGATGCAGCCGCAATGATTTTACTGTTTTCCTTTAGTAAATTCATGATTTCAATTACATCGGGATACAGTCGAATATACCTGCCTGACTGGTCGTGCAGCTTATTGTTTTTCCAAAAATATGGCGGATTTGTTGCATCGCACCAGGTATCTCCGGCATTCCAAAGAGTAAAATCCAAATCAAAAACAAACAGTTTCATCGGTGAATTTATTTTTTTTGAATTAGGCAATTTGTAAATATGTTTAATTATTTGAGAATGGGGTTAAAACCACCTAACTATCTGCACTTCACAAATCCGTTCACTTAAGTGAACGGCAACTAATTTATCAATTTATTTTTTTTAGTTTTTTATTGCCGTCTCCCGATAATTATCGGGAGAGCTGACGGATTCAATAAGTTACTGCTGAACATGGCTTTAGCCGCATTTTTATTTGTAGCTGTTAAACGCCTAATACAATATTTTTAATTCAAAAAATGAAATTGATTCAACTCAAATACATTGCAATTGAAACACCAATAAAAGTGCCGATTACATAGCCTAAAATTCCAACCAAAATTGCCGGAGTAACCATTTTCTTTTGTCCCAGCGAAGCTGCCATTGGAGCAGCTACCGACGGTCCCATTATATTTGCAGCCGATGAAACGATAACTTCATAAACATCAAGCTTGAATAATTTTGCCAGAAAAAGCAGGAAAACGAAATGAAAAAACATGATTATCAGGTAAAATCCCAGAACAGGCAAACCAACATTCAGCATGTCCTGCAGGTTTGAAGCAGCGCCAATTACGGCCAAAAATATATACATCATCCACAATCCCAGTGTGAATGCAGTTTCTTCAAGTTTTTTAAGCGATTTTGGAAATAGGTTGGCAACAACAACTGCCAGTATTGTAATGAGTAAAATACTAAGATTTAGTTTGGTGTGAATTACCCGTTCAATCACAGGCGACAAAACTGTTCCTGCCCCAGCCACCAAAACAGCAATAGTTGCTGAAACTGCAATACGTTGCAAAGTAATCGGGCTTTTGGTTTCAGTTTCATTTTCGTTGGAATTATCAGTGTCAGTTTCGATTTCCGGTTTTTTAAAAAAGCGCGATAAAAGGCCAACAGAAGGAACAAGAAACAACAGTAAAACATAAATGTTGGCGGCAAAATTGTCGATGGCAACTGTTGCTGTAAAAAGCGGGCTTGTACTAAAATTAAGTATTTCGGCAGTGGCTACAAAGTTTACACTTCCACCAATTAATGTAGCGGCAATAACACCGGCAGCATTTCCGGAACCTTCGCCCAGATCAATAAATTGGTAGGCCAGAAAACTACCAAGAACTACTCCGATTGCGCCAATAATATAGGCAGTCAGCAGTTTTCCACTTTCTTTAATAATTTTAATCAGGTTCGAACTAAAAAGCATTAAAGGAATTGCAACAGGAATAAAATAGCTGAAAACCATGGAATATACATCAACTTTAATATTGGGATCGGAAGCCACAGGAATAATTCCTGTCATGGAAAGAACAGACATTGAAATCATCGTCACCAATATTCCTGAAACTTTTCCAAACCACTTTTTGTGCTCTGAATAAATTCCAAAAGCCGCAGCTCCTAAAACAATGAACAATAAAACTAGATTATTATCTGGTGAAATAAATGATTGCATTTTTAACTTGTTATTTCAATTAAATGCCGAATATATGCCGATTTAATTGATAATTCAAAAAATTGATAAGTCAGGAGTAAATGGTTTTATAATTTCATAAGCCCAGTATTTCATATCATTTGATTAAAAGGGAAAGAATGTTGAAATAATTCTATGACAAAAAATCCCGGATTATCAACCCGGGATTTTTATATGATTATGTGGAGTGAATATTTTAAATCATCATATTCTGCACAAAAATAAGCTTATTCCAAACTTATCTTTTTGAATTTCGGAACCAGTGCATGCATTACAAACCATGCAATTATATAAGCCGTGGCACAAATCATAAACATGATCCCATAACCAATTTTAATATCACCTAATGCTTTGTAATGGTCAAATAACAACCCGGCAGCTTTTGCTATAAGAATTCCACCAACAGCTCCTGCCATTCCTCCAATACCTGTTACAGAAGCAATTGCCCGTTTTGGAAACATATCTGACACTGTTGTAAAAATATTAGCAGACCATGCCTGATGTGCTGAAGCTGCAATTCCAATAATAATAACTGCATACCACATACTAAATCCACCCATATACTGCGCTGAAAGTACCGACAATGGGAACAACGCATAAATAAACATTGCTGTTTTTCGCGCTTTGTTGGCATCCATACCTTTTTCCATAAACCGTTTGGGCAACCAACCTCCAAATATACTTCCAACTGTTGTCATTGTATAAACAAGTGCTATTGGAAAACTCACCTGGGTACCAGTTAATCCGTACTCTTCTTTCAGGAAAGCAGGTAACCAGAAAAGGAAAAACCACCAAATTGGGTCTGTTAATAATTTACCCATAAAGAATGCCCATGTTTGCCTGTATGTCAACAACTTAAACCAACTAATTTTTTTCAATTCTGAACCATCTGCAGCAACTGTTTCTTCTTTGTCACTCATAATATGGTCGTATTCCGTTTGTTTTAACTGACCATTTGCCAACTTTTTTTCAGGAGAATCATACATGACAAACCAAAAACCCAACCATATTAAACCAATTGCACCAGTAATAATAAAAGCTTCCTGCCACCCCCATGTTACTGCAATCCAAGGAACTACCAAAGGAGCAATAATAGCTCCAACATTTGTACCTGAATTAAATATACCTGTGGCAAGTGCTCGTTCTTTTTTTGGAAACCATTCAGCTGTAGTTTTTATTGCCGCTGGAAAGTTGCCTGCTTCCGGAACTCCAAGTGCAGCACGTGCCACCCCGAATCCAAAAGGTGTTTTAGCAAATGCGTGACCAATTGCTGCTAAACTCCAACCAAATAAAGACAATGCGTAACCGATTTTGGTGCCAAATTTATCAATAATTCCCCCAACCAAAAGCATACCTGAAGCATAAGCAATTTGAAACACAATTACAAGATTGGCATAAACTGATTCAAAATGAGTAGGATCATCACCAAAAAGTCCGGCTGATTCAAGAAATGGCTTCAACAAGCTGATTACTTGTCGGTCAAGATAGTTAATTGTTGTGGCGAAAAATACCAAGGCACAGATTCTCCAGCGGTAGTTTCCAATTTTTTGATTGATTTCGTTCATAAGATTGATTTAAGTTATTTTTGATACTTCCTAATAATTTGCAACGCTTCACCACATTTTGCGGTAATATAAGTATAATTTTCTGCAGCCAAAACTTCTTTGGGAAATAATTGGGATCCCATTCCAACACAGGTTACGCCAGCATTAAACCAGGCTTTTATATTGTCTTCGGTTGGCGTAACTCCACCGGTTGGCATTATGCTCGCCCACGGCATCGGGCCTAAAACTGCCTTTACAAACTCCGGCCCGCCAACCTGCTGACCCGGGAATATTTTTACAACCTCAGCTCCAAGTTCATGTGCACGGTTAATTTCTGTTACTGAACCGCAACCGGGACTCCATGAAACCTTTCGTTTGTTGCAAACCCTTGCAGTACCTTCGTCAATTACCGGTGAAACTATAAAATTTGCCCCAAGTGCCAGGTACATAGCTGCTGTTCCTTCGTCAATAACCGAACCAACACCCATTATCATTTCGGGGCAATTTTCGATTGTCCATTTATTAAGTTCTGCAAAAACAAGGGTTGCAAAATCACCCCGATTGGTAAACTCAAAAACGCGCGCTCCACCATCGTAACAAGCTTTTACAACTTTTTTGCAAACTTCTGCATCTTTATGATAGAACACCGGAACCATTCCGGTTTCCTTCATTTTAAGAGCTACTTGTATTCTTGTAAATTGTGACATATTAAAAGCCCCCTCTGACTCCCCCGAGAGGGAGAACCGGCGGAGCAACCGGTTTTCTATAATATTTTTTTAAAAAATTCGTTAAGCCCCTCCTGTGGAGGGATTTAAGTAGGCCTCTTTTCCTATCTCCCCTCCTGAGGAGGGGTCGGGGGAGGCTTTCTTATCTCGCTACCCTGCCCGAGGCATCTCCGCCCATCAGTTTTTCAACTTCGTCAACGGTTACCTGGTTGTAATCGCCGTAAATGGTATGTTTTAAACAAGATGCCGCAACAGCAAAATTCAATGCTTTTTGGTCATCATTTTCGTAAGTAAGTAAACCATAAATCAGTCCACCCATAAATGAGTCGCCACCACCAACCCGGTCAACAATGTGTGTAATTTGGTATGTTGGTGATTCATATAGTTTTTTACCGTCCCATAAAACCCCGGCCCAACTGTTGTGGTTGGCATTTATCGAACCGCGCAAAGTTGTAATTACCTTTTTACAACGCTGAAATCTTGTCATAATTTGTTTTGAAACCGATTCGTAAGCTGCAGCTTCAACATGTCCGCCCGTTACATTTACTCCCTCCGGTTTTATTCCCAAAACCATTTCAGCATCTTCTTCATTTCCAAGAATAATATCAGTTCCGGCAACCAGTTCAGGCATAACTTCGCCGGCTTTTTTTTCATATTTCCACAGGTTTTTACGATAATTCAAATCGCATGAAACAGTGACACCCAATTCGTTGGCCTTTTTTATGGCTTCCAGACAAACATCGGCAGCGCTTTGCGAAATGGCAGGTGTTATTCCTGTCCAGTGAAACCAATTGGCATTTTCAAAAACTCTATTCCAGTCAATCATTCCCGGTTTAATTTCAGAAACAGCAGAATGAGCCCTGTCGTAAACCACTTTACTGCCACGACTTACAGCTCCGGTTTCGAGAAAATATATTCCGAGACGATCACCACCCCAAACAATATTTTCAACCCCAACTCCATATTTGCGTAAATCCATTAAACACGCCTGTCCTATATCATTTTTTGGAAGTCGTGTTACATAATCGACAGGAATACCAAAGTTGGCAAGCGACACAGCCACATTTGCTTCTCCTCCGCCAAATGTGGCATTTAGTGCATTGCTCTGGGAAAAACGTAAATAATCTGGTGTTGACAATCTCAACATTATTTCGCCAAAAGCGACAACTTTTTTATTCATTTATAAATCTAATTTGGATAATAATTGCAATCGATTGCTAAACTAAAACTTTCTTGAAAATATTTATCTTAATTACTATAAATCAGCACCTTTTTTAACTAAAATTAAAATAAGCCTTTGCGTTGTTGAAACAAATATTTTCCACCATTTTTCCCACTAATTCCATATCAATCGGAATTTCACCATTTTCGATATCGTTGCCTAAAATATTACACAATGTTCGTCTGAAATATTCATGACGTGTGTATGAAAGGAAACTTCGTGAATCTGTTAACATGCCAACAAAGCGGCTCAACAAACCAAGGTTTGAAAGTGCGTTTATCTGTTTTTCCATCCCGTCTTTTTGATCGAGAAACCACCAGCCCGAGCCAAATTGCATTTTGCCTGGAACTGAACCATCCTGAAAGTTCCCAATCATTGTCCCTATCAATTCGTTGTCGCGTGGGTTTAAATTATAAAGAACAGTTTTGGCAAGTTTATTATTCATATCAAGTCTGTCGAGTAATTTCGAAAGCGGTTTTGCAATTTCAAAATCTCCGATTGAGTCCAATCCAACATCAGCACCCAATTGTTTAAAAAGCCGCGTACTATTGTTGCGAAGAGCGCCAATATGAAATTGCTGGGTCCATCCTCGCGAATGATCCATGATTCCAAATTCATACAACATTGCTGATTTAAACTTCAGAATTTCGGTTTGCGATAATTCTGCCCCACCCCTTATTTTGGCGAATATTTTCTCAATTTCTTCGTTTGTGTAATCCTCTGCAATCGCAGTCTCCAAACCATGATCCGACAACCGGCACCCATTTTCATGAAAAAAATTATGGCGTTTATCCAAAGCAGCTAACAGACCCGAAAAAGAAGTTATTTCCATTTCTGCGACATTGGAAAGCTTATCAAGATATTCATTGTATGCAGAAACATTTTCTACAGCCATTGCTTTGTCGGGGCGCCATGCCGGAAGTACTGCAACTTCAAAACCATCGGCTTTTATTTTCCTGTGGTGTTCCAAAGAATCAATCGGGTCATCTGTTGTACAAATTGTATGCACATTAGCCATTTTGATGATTCCGCGCACGGAATATTCGGGTGTTTGCAACTTCGCATTGCATTCATCCCAAATTTCTTTGGCTGTTTCAGGACTTAGAACTTTATCAATTCCAAAGAATTTTTTTAATTCGAGGTGAGTCCAATGGAAAAGCGGATTGCGTAATGTGAAAGGCACTGTTTCTGCCCACTTTTCAAATTTTTCCCAATCAGATGCATTGCCGGTACAGTATTTTTCGTCAACACCATTTGTGCGCATTCCTCGCCATTTGTAATGATCGCCGTATAACCATATTTGCGTGATGTTTTCAAAGCGAACATCATCAGCAATTTGTTGTGGATTGATGTGGCAGTGATAGTCGAAAATAGGCATTTTAGATGCGTGTTTGTGATATAGTTCTTTTGCTGTTTCTGTGTGCAAAAGAAAGTCTTTGTCCATAAATTTTTTCATTGTTCTTAGTTTTATCTATTGTGTCCTATGTGCCTATGTGGTTTGTTTTTTAACCACATAGGCACATAGGACAAATAAGTTTTATAAGTTGAATAATCTTTTCAAATGCCTGTCGTATATGTTTTCTTCCACACACCCACCAACTACATCGGCATATTTTTTTAACAGACCTGTGTATTTGTCGCCCATTTCAGCAGCAACTTTATAACCTACATGAATTAACTGGCGGAAGTTAGGATTGTAATCAGGGTGACCCGGAATGTGCCGCAAAGTATTTGAAAACTTTTCACCGTTCCATGATTCAACTTCCTCCAGAGCTGGAAGCTGTGAATCGTTTATATCAATCACATCGGCATAAGGAGCACAAAGTTCATCTTTTCGGGCTAAAGCATTTGTGTAAATTTCTTTGGCAACTTCAAGACCTTCATTACATGAGATTGCCAAACCAATTACTTCTTCCAACCAGGTTGTTCCGGCAGTTTTTACATGAATTCCCTTATCGTATTTTTTGATGATTTCGGCCATTACCGGATAAATGGTGAATTTATCGGAACCAGAATGCACACTTAGTTTCAAATCATCGGGAAGTCCAAATTCACTGATTGCATAATCAATCACCAATACATCCTGTTCAAATTCTTTTGTAAATTGAGCAACATCGCCAACATAATCAACTCCTTTATTAAAACGACCAGTAAATTTTGGTGCAATTGTCTGAACAGGAATATGTTCATTGGCAATCATTTTTAAAATAAAAAACAGCTCAACAGGAGTTTGCGGTGTTTCAACTTCATCCATTGAAACTTCAGTAACAAAATTACCAACACCTTTTCTGGCAACAATGTGGCGGTAAATTTTACCCGCCTCCTTTACTGCCGCCAAATATTTTCCGGCAACTGATTTCAGCAAATCCTCTGTTATCTCAATTGGTTCATTAATACCAGGAATTTCAACTTTGTCGCCAAGTACAGCGCATAATTCAAAAAATTCCTCAACATCAGCAGCGTTCGATTCGTTTCCAATATACATGGCAACGTCAAGCGTAAAAAAGTCAGCATGGTCGATAAACCTGTCAACATTTGTCAGATTTATATGGTCGGCATCAACACAATACGTGTCTTCCCACTCAAGAATCCGAACTGCTTCATCAGCTTCAATGCGTGTTCCTTCAGGTTCAGAATGAACAATGTTATGTTCACGATTCGATTTATTCCAAACCGGCGTAACATCAACCCCATTATTTTTTGCTTTGATTATTGCTTTTAGTTGCGCTTTCCCTTCGTGGTTAAAGCGATCACCAATTCCTAAACTGTATTTTCCAAGTTTCATTTGTATGATTTTTTTAATTTTTTGTGCAGTAAAATTATTTTCCGTGTACGAACACGAAAGTATTGATATATTTTAAACTATCAAAAACAATTTTGCTGTTGTATAATTATAATTTGAAATTAAAAGAGTGAAATCATTCCATAAAAACCAACAGTAAAAATGGCTACACAACTTATCCACAAAGCGATATCATAAAATTTCGATGATTCAAGCCCGTATTGTTTTTGTCTGTAGCGAAAGTGAAGTCCGGCATAAACAATTATCAAAAGCATTAAGAATGTTATTACACCTCCAATGGTTACCATCAACACAGGCGACTTTACCAAAAACAAAGCAATTAACCACAAAACCGGGAAAACCCAGGCTAATGTGGCTATAGTATTTTTTCTTTGTTTTCGGTTAAAAAAATCAATCCACTGAAATTGTCCGAACAGGTCTGAAAAAATGCGGGTGCGGGCTGCCAATGCCGAAAACAGAGTTGAAAACAGCACAACAAACGAACCAAAAAGGAAAAATCCTTTTGCCCAAATTCCGTAAGAATCCGTGTACATTTTTGAGAGTGTTTCAATCATCCCAAAACCATCAGGAATTTCGCCACGTTTAAAAAGCACTGCGGCGCCAAGCAAATAAAAAGCAGCCGTTACAAGCGTATAAACCACCATCGACAAAACTGCATCGAGGTTCATCACTTTTATCCAGCCTTTGGCACGTTTCCGCCATTCATCGGTGTTTTCGTACGGTCCGGTAAATCTTGCATAACCTTTTTCGAGGCACCAATAACTGTAAGCCACAATTTCGTCGCCACCAACACCGGTTAACCCAAAAGCAGCAATGGCAAATCCTACTGCAGCTTTTGGCAGTTTAAATCCAAAACCATCAATTATCTGATTTCCTGAAATTGCATATTCGGTTTCCTGAAGTAAAAAAACTGCAGTTATTGTGAATATGGTAAAAATCAGCATCATTACTACCGAAGTTTTTTCAATAAAAAAGTAATAACCTTTTGAAATCATTGAGGCAACGACAACTGCAATTATTATGGCAAACCAGGTGATACTTATCGCCGGAAAAGCCATGTTCAGTGTAATGGCAACTCCCCCGATTATACCACCCAATTGAAGTGGTTTGAACAGCCACAGAAACAACCACGTCCACAAGCTCCAGTTAGAGTTATATTTTCCAAAACGAGGTCCGCCCAGGCGGTTGAGTGAAGTAAAAACCGTTTCTCCAGTGCGGATTGCCTGTTTCCCAAATTCGAGCTGGATTGCTACTTTCACCGCACAACTGACAAGAATCACCCAAAAGGTTACAAAGCCGGCTTTTGCGCCCAGTGTTGTTGTTGAAATCAGTTCGCCCGAACCAACAATTGAAGCCGATAAAATAAATCCCGGACCCAGATATTTTAGTTTCCCAAAAAATGTTGTCGGTGCAGGTTTTGCCGCTTCCGCGGTTAATATATATGGATCGCTGTTCAAATTATTATTGATTAGTTACTGGATGCTGGATACTTGATACTTGTTACTTGATACTTTAGATTACAACCTTCAACTCTGAACTCTGTCCCGATAGCTATCTGGATGAGCTCTGAACTCTGAACTTTAAACTCTGAACTTTAAACTCTGAACTCTGAATCCGAAACTAACTCAAATCAAGCAACACTTTCAGGTATTTTTCAGGCGAATTATTTAACAATTCAAATGCCTTTTGAATCTCCGAACCATGCATCACCTTTGAAATTAGTGCATCTGGTTTCAAATTTCCAGCATTCAAATTTTCAATTACTTCGGCAAATTCACCATCGCTAACACGCGAGGTAATTATTTGACCTTCTTTCCAGATCAATTCTTTAAAAACCACAGGCGACGGATCGTCACCCAAGCCAAGCACACAAACTTTTCCACCGCCACGCAAACTCTGAATGCAACTGCGAACCGGAGTAAAAACACCTTCAATTTCATGCGCATGACCAACTGCCTCAAATGCAATATCAACGCCCTTTCCATCAGTATATCGTTTTATTGCCTCAACCGGGTTTTCTTTTTCCGGATTGATAGCAACCACATTTTCGTTGTTTTTTACTGCAATTTCAAGTCTGCTTTCAAGCGGATCGACAATAAAAATGGCGCCTTTTGTTTTTGTACGTGCGGCCTGCAGAATAACCTGCCCTACTCTTCCAGCTCCCCAAATGGCCAACACATCTCCTGCTTTTGTTCCGGCTCGTCGGTTGGCATGAAACCCAATTCCATAAATTTCAACCAACGCAACATGTTCATCGGGTGTGCTGGGTGCAGCTTTAAAAAGCATGTGCGGTTCTACTGAAATGTATTGTGCAAAACCACCGTCCAAATCAACGCCAAGCAACTTTAATTTTGTACAAGCCGGATAATGTTTTCGTTGGCAGGCAGGGCATTCATTGCACCAGATAATTGGGTCAACAGCAACTTTGTCACCAACAGCAAAACCAGTAACACCTTCGCCGATTTCGGCAACAATTCCGCCAAATTCGTGGCCCGGGATAAATGGAACCTGCGTTCGCGGATGAAAATCTCCGGGGAAAATGTGCATATCAGTACCACAAATACTTGCAAATTTTATGTGTACCAAAACTTCGCCCGGTTTAACTTTTGGTGTTGGAACATCTTTCCAAACAAATTGACTGTAAGTTTCAAGAACGGCTGCTTTCATAGTAATTGGTTTAAAATTAGAAGTCTAAAATACACTTTAAAATGAGATTTTTAGCATTAAATTCTTTATCTCAAAAAATATGCAGACCAAAGTTATTCTCGTTGGCAACTGCATATACTTTCTGTTTTGATAAAAATAAATGGCAACTCCAATAGTAAAAAAAATAGTGAAATTGCACTTAGAGGTTTATCGATTTTGTGATTATAATGATCGGACAGAACTGGGCTGAGTGAATATCAAAAAATTCTATGCAATTAGTTTTGGAATGGCTTCGAGCAACTTATCCATATCACCTTCCCTGCAATCCAGGTAACTGTAAATTCCCATAATAAGCGGTATTTCGTGTTTGTACAAATAAATAGTTTGAATTACTGAGGTTTTGAGGTTGTACTCCAACAGTTTTGCGCACTGAAATTCGTCCCAGCAAACCGGTGAATTATCATAATCTGGCGAAAGAAAGACAAGTATTTTTTTTGATTTCCTGATTGTATCAGAAATTTGTTTAATCCACATGCCACCCGGTGGAATTGAATCTTTATCGTAAAATATTCTGAGTTTAACATCTTTTTCTTTTAGTTTCAAAACAAACTTATTTATCAATTCAGAATGAGTGTGCGCATAACTGATAAAAAAATCATAATTCTCCATTTTTTCGGAACTCATGTCCGTTACAGTTTCGGGTTTCAGATTTTCAGTTTCATTATTAGAAAAATCATCAGACATATCATCTTCATGGGAAGATCCTAAATTGGTTTCTAAACTCCGGCTTCCGGAAAAACTTTCTGAAGTAATCCCCCTTTCTGAATTCTTTAAAAGTTCTTTATGTAATCCAGGAGATTTGGCTGTTTTTTTAATTTCCGATTTTTTTGTTTCATAGTCCTGTTTAATGCTGTTAAACTGAGGTAGCGCCTCCATAACCTGATCATCAGAATAAAGAACAAGTTTTATCGATTTTAGTGGTAAGCCGTTTTCCAACCAAAAAATAGCTGCTTCAACAATGGCCGGAAGAATTTTATCCAACGCCACTTTTTGATTTCCACTTGCAACTACCGGCATGGCAATGTCATTGTTCTGCTTTTCAAAAGCAAATGCATTTATGCACCTGAAAATATTGCCAACAATTGTTTTATCATCATGTACTTTTGCACCAGGTTCAAAACAAAGTATTTGTTTAAAATTAAATTGTTCCTGCTTATCGTTGCTTACAGGTTTTGAAAGCCAGCAACCCAATTGTGTGCGCAGATCAATTTCTTTATTTTTTGCCATCTCCCCAACATTGACACCTTTATTGTAAAGCGCAGCCATAAGCGTTTTTGGAAAAGGCACATAATCATTGGGAAAAGCCGAAACAACCAATAAATCAACGGCATGTTCCCTGGGTATGGAAGTAAGATCGCCATGCAACAATTGAATTGCTGCGTCATTTAGTTCCCTGTGAATTTTTATTTGAGAAAGTAGTTTCATAATTTTTCTTATTAATTTATTAAAAGTGTAATTTGTTACCAACTGCCCATAATTTCATCGCCATTATTTCCGGTCTTATCATTCCCAAGGCATTTTTATTTTGCTTTTGCATTTCCCATCAATCAAATATTTTATTAAAAATAGAGTATTAATACATTTAAGTCAACACTGTAGATATAATAACTATAATTTTATCAGAGCCAATTGGATTAAATAACAATCCATACAAACAAAAAAATGGGCTGTTCGGATATTTCGAACAGCCCATTTTAAAATGAATTTACTTCAATAAATTACATCAGCAATTTTGCCAGTTTGTATTTTGTTCTTAACGGTCCAAGTTGTTTTTGAACTTTTTCAAGGTATTTTCCTGCTGTACTGCTACCAAGCAATTCAGTTGCAAATTTTGTTAAATCGGTATTTTTCAGACCAATTTTTGCCAGCTTTTCATTGTCGGTGCCTTTCGCGCCCATTATATTCATAACATCTCCAACAAAACTTTTGTTTTTTGTGGCCAGTTTACCAAGGTTGTCTGCTGAAATTCCAAGGTCAGTCCCGGGATCGAGAGCCGCCAGAAAGTCCTTTTCAAAACCGGCTTTATCAGCAGGTAAAACAAGTGTGTTGGCACCGTCAACTTTAGGAATTTTCAACGACTGTGCCTGTACATTAACGGCCAGGAATCCAACCATTAAGCAAGCAATAAAGAATATTTTCCTTTTCATCTTTTTAATTTTTAATTTTTTTAATTTATTTTTTATCCTTAAAACATTGAAATACAATATAAGTTTAGAATCGACAATTTTTATCTTATACTTAATTTTCTATATTTAAAAATTAAATAAAAATAAAACAATTTAAACAACTTAAACTGCCGATTATGAATATTTTAAAACCAGCTTTATTTCTGAGGAAAAATCCTTTTATACCTGTTCTGTTAATAATAATTTTAACTTCTTTTAAACCCGAAAACTGGCCTCAATTCCGTGGACCAAACAGTAATCAAATCGCCCTTGAAACCTTACTTCCAATTGAATGGAGCATGCAAAAAAACCTGTTGTGGAAACATGATTTAGCCGGCCGGGGATGGTCATGCCCGATTGTTTGGGGAAACCAGGTTTTTGTTACAAATGCGGTATTAGAAGATCCTTCAGTTTTACCTGAAATTGAAGCGGGGAAAAGACAGGAAAACCCGGATAGTGCAATTTACAATTTTGAAGTTATTTGTCTTGACATTGATACAGGCAGGGAGATTTGGAAGAAAGTAGCCTACCACGGACTACCAAAATACAAAACCCACCGCGACAATAATTACGCACCCGAAACCATGGTTACTGATGGTAATTATGTTTATGCCTACTTTGGAATGACAGGGGTTTATTGTTATGATTTGAATGGAAACCTGATATGGGAGAAAGACCTGGGGAATTATCCGATGCAATCAAACTGGGGAACTTCAACTTCTCCGACGCTTTATAACGGTTTATTATTCATGCAGATTGACAACGAAGAAAAATCGTTTCTGACGGCACTTGATGCAAAAACCGGAAATATGAAATGGCAAGTTGAACGTGATGAAAAATCAAATTGGGGAACGCCAATTATTTGGAAAAACAGCATACGAAATGAGTTGGTAACTTCGGGTTTAAAAACACGGTCATACAATCCCGAAACCGGCGAATTACTTTGGGAAATTGATATGGGTGGAGGCCGGAATATCACCTCACCAACTGCCGAAGGAGACTTGATTTTTGTTGGAAATGAAAAACGCAGGGATGGTGGGACTTTATTTGGCATAAAAGCCGGTGCATCAGGTGATATTTCGCTAAAAGAAGGCGAAGTTTCAAACGATTTTGTTGCCTGGTCGGTGCCTGAATCAGGAATTGCTATGGCATCGCCACTGGTTTACAAAGGCTTACTTTATTTGGTTGATCGCAACCGCGGACAAATTTCATGCTTTGAAGCGGCTACAGGAAATGTGGTTTATCCAGGAACAAAAATGGCAGATGCCAAAGCTTTCTGGGCTTCACCATGGGCTTTCGACGGTAAAATTTATTGTCTCGATGAAAAGGGAACAACACACATTATTCAGGCCGGACGGGAATTCCGGGAATTGGGAAAAAATAAACTTGATGATATTTTCTGGGCTTCCACAGCAATTTCTAAAAGTTCATACATTTTCCGCGGCGAAAAAGGGATTTATTGTGTGAGGTTATTTGAATAGGTATGAAATGTCAAGTGGTCAATTGGCTACTTCTTTTATCGATTACTTTTTCTAATAAAAATTGATTCGCTTTAATTAGAGCTAAATACCAAAAGGTCTTGGTTCGACATTTCTAGATACATATTGAACACCTGTATGGTCTACCCCAATAATTGAATTGCCAACAATACTATGGAAAGGAATTATTATTTCTTCATGTTTGTATTCATCTGTGACATAATTGAGATGAATTCCCATAAATAATTTCTTTTCAGTATCAAGGGCTTTGGCCCAATCACCTTTTACTTTGGTCTTAAACACTTTAAAACCCGATGAATCAAAGATAGTTATACTACCATGAAAACTGAACCTTTCTACGTTTTCAATTATGAATTCGAACTCTAATTTACCAGATTGTTTTGTGGCGACACTTTTCCAAACACCTGACAATAAGACATCTGATTCTTTTATTCCCTCATTTTTAACTGACTTGACCTCTGTAAAACGCGGGATAATTTTCTCTCTTTTCATCAGATCAACTTCCTTCTGCATTTCTATTGCGTATTTCGTCCATTCTTTTTTTTCAAATAATTTGTTTAATCTCAATATCCTTTCATCATAATCATCAGAAATTCGTTCTTTCTCAGCGATTAAATATTCAAGGGATCTAACGATTCCATGTATATCATTGTCAAGATTTTTCAAAGACAATGGAACACCTTGAAAATCATTAAGCCAACTTAAGTCTTCCGGTAGTTCCTTTTTCTCAGGCATTTGTGTGCCTTCGATTAAAATCGGTAATACCAAAATAGTATTTCGATGAGCAAATAGTATTTCTCTTAACAGTACATCATCAGTCTCATAAAGTCTTCTCTTTCCTTCTACAGTATGCCAATAAGGACTAATAAGTAAAAGCAATACCTTACATAAAGAAATCTCTGTTTTTATTTGTTCCAAATACTGAAAACCTCCCAGCATATGCGATTTGTCTAAGAAAACTTTGCAACTGGGCTCAGTAAGTTTAAGTTTGCTTAATAGTTTTAAAGCATACTCTTCTGAATCTTTGTGTCTGTATGAAATAAAAAATTTCGTGTTTTCTAAAGCCATATTTTTTAAGGATTATTTTAATTTTTGAACCATGGTCTATCAGCAATTACAAGTTCATTGAAAAGGCTTTCTTCCTCACTGGAAATATCTTCCTCTGTTATTTTTAAGAATTTACTTAGTAAGCCCATGGTGCAAATCTTTGAAACTGTGACAATTCTTTGAATTTCCAAATCCACATTTTGATCCTTTCCTGGCTTTCCTTTTTCTTTATAATAAACCCACAACTCAAGAATAAGAGGATGAAGAGATATTAATGAAAGTTGATTCATTAAATTATACATTATTTTAGGATCTTCAGGATCTTGTTGAATTCCAATAAGATATTCTTGTATGGCTCTCTCATGTTCGCCCTTTGTTTCAAATAAGACACCCATGAAATTTCTAAAGTAGGAATCATATGGATTAAGGTTCTTTAAATAACTCATTCCTTGAAGTGCCCCTTCTATATCCCCTTCTAGATAAGCATTATAATAGATTCCAGCATCCTCGTACGCATCTTCAATTGTTACTTTTTTGACGAGGGATTTAGCCTTTCCTTCAACCAGAAAAGATTCCAATTCTTTTTGTGCTACATCGAAAAATTTAAAAAGTTGTTTAGCTCCAATGTTTTGCAAACCAAGCAGGAATTTTTTTGCATTTTCCCTTTTAAGCTTATCTTTTATTTTGTCGCTTGTTACAATTCCATTTGCCAATACAGCATGAATGCCGTTTCCAAACAATTCTTGTCTATCTAAGTTATTTTGATAAATAACTTGACCATTAAAATCAGGGAATTTATCGTTAATTAATTCACCAAGATTTTCATATGTTTGAAGAATTCCTATTGTTGCCTGAATGTCTAAGAGGCGAGGATCGTCCTTATGATATTCAATAAAATCTATACATGCATCTATAGCAGCATTCATATTGCTCCAATCAGAAGTTTTCTCAATAAGGTCTTCAACATTTGATTTAGCTTTCACAATAACAATTTTTATTTGCTTTCTGACTTAGTACACTTTTTTATTGTTCCAATTAATTTGATATTAATTTTTAAAGTATTACATTTTATTGATTCACTTAAAGCAGATAAACAATAATTAAAAGTTACATAATTATATCAAATAAATCAAGCCTTTGTTTTAAATATTATCCATCTAAAGGACTTTTCTATTATTCAGGCCGGACGGGAATTCAGGGAATTGGGAAAAAATAAACTTGATGATATTTTCTGGGCTTCCACGGCAATTTCTAAAAGCTCATACATTTTCCGTGGCGAAAAAGGGATTTATTGTGTGAGGTAAAACGGAAAAGGTTTTAACCCGATTCGAATTAAAAATAATGTAATCAGATTTAACCAATCCATTGCAGCATAAAAGTTGATCTCAATTTTGCGAATATTCCGGCGACTAAATTTAAAGTTCAACTCGCAATTTGGTGCATATTTTATTAAATTGCCTGAAAAATAGAACTTTTCACTAAAACATATGAAAGTAGTAGCAAACATGATTTTGGCTTTTGGCTTTTTGATAATTCTGTCATGTCAGCAATCTGAAAAACCAAATTCAAAACAAATGCTTTTCGGCGACACAACCCGCCGTGGTGTGCCGTTTTCAAAAGATCCCCATGTCGTAAAATTTAAGGGCGAATACATTATGTATTATTCAATCCCTTCAATCGAAAACAACAAGGATCCGATGAATGGTTGGGGAATTGGAATTGCAAAAAGCTCTGATTTAATCGAATGGAAAACAGTTGGCTCCATTTCTCCTTTTGGTGAATACGACAAAAAAGGATTGTGCGCGCCTTGTGCTTTGGTCATCGATGGCAAGATAAACCTCTTTTTTCAAACCTACGGAAACGGGAAAAATGATGCAATCTGCCACGCAGTTTCAGAGGATGGAATTCATTTTGAAGCCAATCCGACAAATCCGATTTTTCATCCTTCAGGCGATTGGACAAGTGGTCGTGCCATTGATGCGGAAGTAATTAAATTCAATGATAAATATTTCCTTTATTTCGCCACCCGCGACACAGCAATGCAAATTCAAATGCAAGGTGTGGCAAGCGCGCCTGCAAATACAAACTTCAACAGGGAAGACTGGACTCAACTGACTGATGAACCAATTCTTGCTCCTAAATATCCTTGGGAAGGAAAATGTGTTGAAGGTGCATCGGTTATCCAACGCGGCGACAGTTTATTTATGTTTTATGCAGGAGCCTACAACAATGCTCCACAGCAGGTTGGTGTGGCAAAAAGTAAGGATGGCATAAAATGGGAACGACTGAGTAACAAACCTTTCTTGACAAACGGCGATCCTGGCGAATGGAATGCCTGCGAATCAGGCCATCCACATATTTTTTTAGATGAAGACGGACGGACATATCTGTTTTTTCAGGGGAATAACGACTTTGGAAAGACATGGCTAATTTCTCAAAAAGAAGTAATTTGGGATGAAAATGGACCAAAATTGAAATAACATTTAGTTTTAAACGCTGACAGGTCTGAGGACGCTGTCAGGTTTAAAATCTACAATCGACTTGTCAGCGTGCGACCCCGATGTTTATCGGGGCTGACAACGTCTAAAAATGATAAAAATAAATTTGAAACCAATGTAACATGAAATTCAAAAACCTAATTCTACCAGCTTTCGCACTTCTGCTTTTTGTTTTTACAGCTTGCGAACAAAAGCAAAACGACAGCAAAATTGCAACCACCGTTTCACGACCCGAATTAAATGCTGAAAACAGTTTTTATCCCGGGAACCGTGCGCCTCTCCAACCTGCAAATTTCATCAAACTCCCAATGGGAAGTATTCAACCCGATGGTTGGATTTTAAAATTGCTCGAACTTCAAAAAGACGGTTTGTGCGGCAACCTTGGCGAAATTAGTGCATGGCTCGATAAAAAAGACAATGCATGGCTTTCGGAAGGCGGCGACCATGGCTGGGAAGAAGTACCTTACTGGTTACGTGGTTATTCCGACATGGCATTTATTTTCGATGACCCGGATATGAAAAAGGAAGCAATGATCTGGATTGAAGCTATTATTGCCAGTCAAAAAGAAAATGGCTGGTTTGGTCCGGGTTATATTGCCCGCGGAACAGATGATAAACTTGATTTCTGGTCGAATATGATTGTGCTTTTTACACTTCAAAATTATTACGAATACACAGGCGATAATCGCGTAATCGATTTAATGACAAAATATTTTGCTTATGAACTTTCCGTTCCTGATGAAGATTTCCTGAAAAGCTACTGGCAAAACAGTCGTGGCGGCGATAATTTGTACAGCGTTTACTGGTTATACAACAGAACCGGTGAAAAATGGCTGCTCGAACTGGCGGAAAAAATTCACCGCAACACAGCCGACTGGACACAGAAATCAAACCTTCCAAACTGGCACAATGTTAACATTGCCCAGTGTTTTCGCGAACCCGCAACCTGGTACATGCAAACCGGCGACTCTGTGCATCTTTATGCAACTTATAACGATTATTACCTGATCCGCCGCACTTTCGGACAAGTTCCGGGCGGCATGTTTGGATCCGATGAAAATTCACGTTTGGGTTATATCGATCCACGCCAGGGAACTGAAACCTGTGGTTTTGCCGAGCAAATGACTTCCGACGGAATTCTGACCCGAATTACAGGTGACCCGCTTTGGGCTGACAATTGCGAAGATGTACTGTTTAATAGTTTTACAGCAGCTTTCACCACTGATATGAAAGCTTTGCGATATATTACCAGCCCCAATGGAGTTACTGCTGATGCTGAAAACCACAGTCCGGGCATCGACAACCGCGGACCATTTCTTACCATGAACCCGTTCAGCAGCCGCTGTTGCCAGCATAACCATAGTCACGCACTTCCCTACTATTTGCAGAATCTGGTAATGGCAAGCAACGACAACGGATTGGCTGCAATTATGTACAATTCATGCAAAATAAAAGCAAAAGTTGGCGATGGCACTGAAATTACTTTGATTGAAGAAACAAATTATCCTTACGAAGAAGAAATCCGTTTTACTTTGCAAACCACAAAAAATGTGAGATTTCCAATTTATTTCAGAGTTCCCGGCTGGTGTAAAAATGCGGGAATTCAGCTAAATGGTAAAAAACTGAATGTGGAAGCCACAGCAGGAGAATACATTCGCATTGAACGGGAATGGTCAGACGACGACAACCTGGTTTTGAACCTGCCAATGGAATTGGGCATTCGTACCTGGGAAGTTAATCAGAACAGTGTTTCGGTAGATTATGGGCCTCTCACTTTCTCTTTAAAAATAGAAGAGGAATACAACAAGATCAACAGCATAGAATCAGCAATCGGTGATTCAAAATGGCAAGCCGATGCAGATCCCGAAAAATGGCCTGCTTTTACAATTGATGCTAAAAGTCCATGGAATTATGGTTTAATCGTTGATAAAAATACTCCGTCCGGTTCGTTACAGATTGTAAAAAAAGAATGGCCGGCCGATAATTATCCATTTTCGCCTGAAAATACACCGATTGAATTAAAAGCCAAAGGACGCCGCATTCCTCAGTGGGGAATCGATAAATTTGGGCTGGTTGACGTAATTCCGCTCTATCCTGTAAAAACCGGTGAACCAGTTGAAGATATCACGCTGATTCCTATGGGAGCTGCGCGTTTGAGAATTTCTGCCTTTCCGGTTATTAATTAATATAAAATCAAAACATTATGAAAAATCTTGTATTATTATGTGCAATCTGTTTCTATGCAGTTACTTCATTTTCGCAATCAAAATTCAATGGTTTGGAAATGAACATGGGGAATTTGTATCGCATGTCCGATGCAAAAACCCGATCTATCAGTCCCGAAAATTTCACGGGAGAAAAAGGCAAAGGTGGAATGGCTACCCTGGATGACAAAGATATACGGAACAAGGCCAATGCTTCAAATGCTGCACGCGATCTGGGACAAGGATGGAAAGTAAATCCATTTATAATTATAAAACCCGGTGAAACTTTTACACTTGCTAAAATTGATGGTTCAGGTGCAATTCAACACATTTGGATGACTCCGACAGGGAATTGGAAATTCTCAATTATCCGAATGTATTGGGACGATGAAACCGAACCTTCGGTAGAATGCCCAATTGGCGATTTTTTTGCCATGGGCTGGAACCAATATGCACCATTAAATTCACTGGCGATTTGTGTAAATCCCGGCAGTGCGTTCAATTGCTACTGGGCGATGCCATTCCGCAAGAAATGCCGGATTACTATGGAAAATATCAACGACAATGATGAAATGAGGCTTTATTATCAAATCGATTATACATTGACCGATGTACCTGATGATGCAGCATATTTTCATGCACAATACCGCAGGTCGAATCCAAATGAAACTTCTGTTTACACAATTCTCGATAATGTGAAAGGAAAAGGCCAGTTTGTGGGTGTTTATATGGCCTGGGGTGTTAACAACAACGGCTGGTGGGGCGAAGGCGAAATCAAGTTTTTCATGGATGGCGATACTGAATTTCCAACCATTTGCGGTACCGGAACAGAGGATTATTTCTGCGGATCATACAATTTCGACAGGGATGGTCAATACAAGGAATTTTGCACACCATATTCAGGTTTGCACCAGGTAATCAGGCCCGATGGGGCTTACAAATCACAACAAAGATTTGGGCTTTACCGCTGGCATATTCTTGACCCTATTCGTTTTGAAAAAGATTTGAAAATAACAATTCAGGATTTGGGTTGGCGGCATGGAGGTCGGTATCTGCCACAGAAATCGGACATATCATCTGTAGCATTCTGGTATCAAACCAATTCGCATACCAAATTTCCGAAGTTGCCAAAATGGGAGGAAATTGAAGTAAATTGATTTACCTAACTGGCAGGAATTCAAACATATTTGAATAAAATCAGAATCTTTGCTTTTTCATTTTGTTTGAATTCCTGTTTGCTTTTTCTACAAAATATTTAATATAAAATATGCCACACAATTTGAAATAAAATAATGCCAAAAACTGTATTAACATTTCTGCTGTTTATTTTTTTTTCTGTGTTAGGAAAAAATGAAATATTGCCTGAAGACACGGTAAAAACCACCTTTAAAAACCCGCTTTGGGACGGTGCCGACCCCTGGATGATAAAGCACGGCGATGAATATATGTATTGTTTTTCATCAAAAAATTCAATTGTTGTTTCGCGCTCAAAATTCATTACAAAAAAAAGGAGAGTTAAAATCAATCTGGAGTGCTCCTGCAACCGGGTGGAACAGTAACTGTGTCTGGGCACCCGAAATTCATTTTGTTGATGGACATTGGTATGTTTATTATGCAGCAGGAGAATCGGGACCGCCATTTATCCACCAGCGAACGGGGGTTTTACGCTCTGCAAACGAAGACGTTTTTAGCGAATATGAGGACATGGGAATGCTGAATACAGGCGATTTTCCTGATGATTTATCGAAAAATGTTTGGGCAATTGATATGACTATTCTGGAACACAAAGGAAAATTATTTGCAATTTGGTCGGGTTGGACCGAACAAAAGGATACAGATGCAACGCCTCAACATTTGTATATTCAGGAGATGGAAAATCCATATTCATTAAAAGGAAAACGGGTGTTGCTTTCATCTCCAAAAGAAAGCTGGGAAACAGGCGGTCCGTTGAATTTAAACGAGGGACCTGAAATTCTGAAAAACGGTGAGCATGTTTTTATCGTTTTTTCCTGCAGAGAATCGTGGCTGGTTGATTACCGACAAGGAATGCTTCAATTAAATAATCCTGACGCTGATTTGCTCGATCCTCAAAACTGGACGAAAAAAGGCCCTGTTTTTCAAGGAAACGAAGCTGTTTACGGTGTCGGGCATTGTTCGTTTGTAAAATCACCCGACAACACGGAAGACTGGATTATTTATCATTCAAAAAAAACAACCGAACCGGGCTGGGACAGAAATGTGCGTGCCCAATCATTTACATGGAATGCCGATGGTTCTCCCAATTTTGGTGAAGCAATTCCTTCAGGAAAAGAAATCGACAGGCCTTCGGGAGAAGTGGAAATTGAAAAACCTGAAACAAAATGAAATTCAGTTAAACTTCCTGAAAAAGTTAATGAAATGAACACAGCCTGGACAATTTGGGCAAAAGATCTGAAAATTATAGAATGATTTTTTTTCTTTAATCTGACAGCGTTGTCAGACCTGTCAGCGTTTAAATACATGAAAAAACTGAACACATTCCAAATACAAAGAAGTTGATTTAATTAAAAGCTTAACTTTGAAAAATAATACAAATAACCAAATTAATTTGAAAAATGAAACTGACAAAATTATTTATGATTTCACTTGCAGCCGGAACTATGATTTTCGGATGCACCCAAAAACCGGTTGAACCCAAAACCTGTGGCGGTTTAAACGCTGAAGATTTCGTGACAACTGTTAACGGAAAGCAAACCGGATTATACGTTTTGCAAAACGGCGATATTTGCGCTGCAATTACCAACTACGGCGGACGTATTGTGAGTTTGATGGTTCCCGATAAAAATGGAGAATTGGGTGATGTAGTTCTTGGATTTAGCAGTATTGACGGATATTTAAAAGCAAGCACTCCTTTTCACGGCTCATTGATAGGCCGCGTTGGAAACCGTATCGCCAAAGGAAAATTTACTTTGGATAGTGTTGAATACACGCTTCCCATAAACAATGCTCCCAACTCGTTGCATGGTGGGCCCGAAGGTTTTCACAACCAGGTTTGGGACGTAAAATCGGCAAATGATACGAGCCTTGTTATTGCATATTTATCGAAAGACGGCGAAATGGGCTACCCCGGAAATCTTGATGTTCAGGTAACTTACACCTTAACTTCTGCCAATGAAGTGAGAATTGATTACCTTGCCACAACCGACAAAAGTACGCCTGTAAACCTTACCAATCACGCCTTTTTCAATTTGGCAGGCGACAAATACGGCACTATCAACAATCATATTTTAACTTTGAATGCTGATTCACTGACAGCGGTAGATTCAACTTTGATTCCGTTTGGCGAAAACGTTCCGGTTGAAGGAACACCATTTGATTTCAGAACGCCAAAAGCAATTGGTCAAGACTTGCCAATGGAAACCGAAGACGAACAATTCATAAACGGAAAGGGTTATGACCACAATTTTGTACTCAACAAAACTGCACCGGGCGAAATGACTTTGGCAGCAACTGTTGTGGAACCGGAAACTGGCCGCAAAATGGAAATTTTCACAAAAGAACCTGCAATTCAGTTTTACGGCGGCAATTTTATGGATGGCGCTGATGTTGGAAAACATGGAAAATCGTTTGATTATCGTGAGTCATTTGCACTGGAAACCCAACACATTCCTGATTCGCCAAACCAACCGCAATTTCCTAATGTGATTTTAATTCCTGGTGAAAAATACCAAACAAGTTCGGTTTATAAATTTAGCGTAGCTGAATAGATTGTAATAAACTGCGAATCGGTGGCGATTTTTGCTGCCGGTTCGCAGTTTGATAAATTTTCACAAAAAAACCTTGCCAACGAAAACTACTTTTCTCTCTAATTTTCAATTATGAAGTCATTTTTTTACTTTACCTTTTTTATCGTTTTGTTTACATCCTGCACGCAACCAACTAAAAAGGAGCCTGAAAATTTTTATAAAAACCCTGTAATTGCCGGAGATATTCCCGACCCTTCGATTATTCGGGTTGAGAATGATTATTACACGGTGGGCACAAGTTGCGATTTTGCACCCAACTACCCTATTTACCATTCAACCGATTTGGTAAACTGGACACGCATCAGTTCAGTTTTTTCAGAACCACCCGCCTGGACTTCCGATGATTTTTGGGCGCCTGAATTGTCATACAGAAACGGTACTTTTTATGTGTATTACACAACAAAACGCAGGGATAACCGAATTGCCTGTATTGGAGTTGCCATAACCACAGATATTCGTCAGGGTTTTACCGACCACGGAATACTTATCGAATGGGGCGAAGAAGCTATTGATGCTTTTGTTTTTCAGGATGATGATGGCAAATTATATATAAGCTGGAAAGCTTATGGATTAACAAAAGGACGCGATATCGAAATTCTTGCTTCGGAATTGAGTGCCGACGGATTAAGTTTGGTTGGAGAACATTTTACGTTAACCGATTTTGCAACGGGTTGGCAGGGTGCAGGCGACGAAGGACAGTGCATTGTGAAACGAAACGGGTTTTATTATATGTTTTATTCCATTGGCGGCTGCTGTGATAATCGTTGCGATTACAGAGTAAAGGTAGCGCGCTCCAGAAACCTTCGCTCAAGCTGGGAGCAATTTCCCGATCCCATTTTACAGGGCAGCGAAACATGGAAATGTACCGGGCACGGAACTTTGGTTTCCACACCCGACAACCGCGATTTTTACATGTACCATTCCTACAACGCTGTTGATTTTGAATACATAGGACGGCAGGGAATGCTGGATGAATTATTTTGGGACGAAACTACCGGATGGCCATATTTTGAAAATGGAATACCTTCCGACAGTGCAAAAATGCCCTTCGCAAATAACCGGCAAAATCGCGATTCAATTTGGTTCGATGATTTTTCGACACAGACTAATCTTGCTTTTTTTGAATGGGACGTTCTTGTTCCGGCACCTCAAACTGAAATTGCAAACGGACTATTAAATATTACTTCAAACCACGATGGAATAAGCTTATTGGGATTGCGGCCAAAAGACGGCGATTACATTTTAACAGCAGAAGTAATGGCATCAAACCAAAGTGGAATTGGCATTTACAGTAACCAAAATACTTCACTCTCGTTGACTATTGAAAAATCAGAATTGGTTTTAACAAAAGTTATAAACGGTGAAAAAGAGATTTTGGCGCAGGAAAAAATCCCTGAAGGTGGCGCTGTTTATTTAAGATATGAAGTCTCGAAAGGAAGGTATTTTCACTTTTTTTGGTCTGAAAACGGAGAAGATTGGATTCCTGTAAAAGTTGGTGAAAATCACCAGGTTGACGGATCATATCTCGCGCAATGGGGATTTTCTCCGCGTGTTGGTTTTATTTTAAATGGCGAAAAAGGCTCAACAGCCTCTTTTTCGGAATTAAAAGTTGAATACATAAACTTCAAATAAAAAGAAATGCAACAGGCAAATTTTTACCTTATAATGCTTGCCATTCTCCTTTGCAGCAAAATTGTTACAGCACAGGAAAGAGCGGGAAACCCGGTTTTTAAAGGTTGGTATGCCGATCCTGAAGGAATAATTTTCGACAATGAATATTGGATCTACCCTACCCTGTCAGGCGTTTATGGCAAACCCGACAAACCGTCGAAACTAACCGCTCAACAACTGGAAGCTCAGAAAAAGACAATCAACAAACAGTATCTGGAGCAAACATATTTGGATGCATTCTCGTCGAAAGACCTTGTAAACTGGAAAAAACACCCGCACGTACTTGATATAAAAGACGTGAAATGGGCTGCTTTTTCACTTTGGGCGCCATCAATTATAAAAGCAAATAATCAATATTACCTGTTTTTTGGGGCGAACGACATTCAAAATGACAACGAATATGGCGGTATTGGCGTAGCAGTTTCCAAAAAACCCGGCGGTCCGTTTAAAGATGCACTGGGCAAACCGTTAATCGGGAAATTTCATAACGGTGCACAACCCATCGACCAGTTTATTTTTCGTGATGATGATGGCCAATATTACTTGTATTACGGAGGTTGGCGGCATTGTAACGTAGGAAAAATGAACCCCGATTTGTTAAGTTTCAAAACCTTTGATGATGGAGAAACTTTTAAGGAAATTACGCCGGAAAATTATGTTGAAGGCCCGTTTATGTTTAAACGCAACGGCAAATATTATTTTATGTGGAGCGAAGGTGGCTGGGGCGGCCCCAATTATTCAGTGGCTTATGCAATTGCTGATTCTCCGCTGGGACCATTTAACCGCATCGGTAAAATTTTACAGCAGGACCCGGAAGTTGCCACCGGCGCGGGCCATCATTCAGTTATCCACATTCCCGGCACCGATGATTATTACATTGTTTACCACCGCCGCCCGCTCACCGAAACCGATGCTGCCCACCGCGAAACCTGTATCGACAGAATGTATTTTGATGGCGATGGAAAAATTTTACCCGTAAAAATCACAAAGGAAGGAGTTGCAAAACGGGAGTTAAAATGAACAGTTAAGGGATTCCAGATTTCTGATTCTTGATACTTGATTCTAAATTCTAAATTCTAATATATGAATACTGAATACTTAATAAACGTGCAACTTTTCATTCTCCCACCCGGGGGAGTTAGAAGGGGCTTAATTAAAAAAACAATGAAGAAAACAATTCTATTTTTTGCATTTGCAATGTTAATCTCAAATGCCTTTGCACAGTGGCAACCTGCCGGAGATAAAATCAAATCAGCCTGGGCAGAAAAAATTGACGTAAATAATGTGTTGCCTGAATATCCGCGGCCAATGATGGAACGTGCCGAATGGCAAAACCTGAACGGACTTTGGGACTACGCAATAGTAAAAGCCGGCTCGGCTGAACCAGTAAATTTTGATGGAAAAATTCTTGTGCCGTTTGCTGCAGAATCAAGCCTTTCAGGTGTAATGAAAACAATTGGCGACGAAAATGAATTGTGGTACAAGCGCACGTTTACCATTCCCGCAAACTGGAAAGGGAAAAAAGTTATGCTCAATTTTGGCGCTGTTGACTGGCGTTCTGAAATCTATATCAACGATATAAAAGTGGGTTCGCATCAGGGTGGCTACTCGCCTTTTTCATTTGATGCAACACCGTTTCTTAATAAGTCAGGCGAACAAAAATTGGTAGTAAAAGTTTGGGATCCGTCAGACAAAGGTTTCCAGCCACGTGGAAAACAAACAAGTCGCCCCGAAGGGATTTGGTACACACCTGTTACAGGTATCTGGCAAACAGTTTGGCTGGAGCCGGTAGCTGAAAAATTTATTAAAAATGTACACAGCGTCTCAAATATCGATAACAGCAGCTTAAATGTGAAGGTAGATGCGTGCGCTGCTACTTACGCTGATTTATATGAAGTAATAGTTTTTGATGGCGGCAAACAAATAGCATCGGCAAAGGCTTCAACAAGCCAGGCCGTAAATATTTCAATCCCAAATCAAAAACTGTGGGATACAGAAAATCCATTTTTGTATGATTTGAAAGTGAGATTAATCAGCGAAGGAAAAGTTGTTGATGAAGTTAACAGCTATTTTGCAATGCGTAAAATTTCGTCAAAACGTGATGAAAACGGAATTGTGCGCTTACAGTTGAATAATAAAGATCAGTTTCAGTTTGGCCCGCTTGACCAGGGTTGGTGGCCCGATGGATTATACACTGCCCCAACCGATGAAGCATTGAAATATGACATTCAGAAAACCAAAGATTTTGGCTTCAATATGATCCGAAAACATGTGAAAGTGGAGCCTGCACGCTGGTACACGCACTGCGATAAACTTGGTATTTTAGTATGGCAGGACATGCCCAGCGGCGACCGCTCACCACGTTGGCAAATGCATGAATATTTTGATGGAACTGAGCTGAAAAGAACTGCCGAATCAGAAGCCAATTACCGCGCCGAGTGGAAAGGTATCATGGACTTTTTATATTCGCATCCGTCGATAGTGGTTTGGGTTCCGTTTAACGAAGCCTGGGGACAATTTAAAACTGCTGAAATTGTGGAGTGGACAAAAACCTACGATCCCAGCCGTCTTGTAAATCCGGCAAGCGGAGGAAATCATTACACAGTTGGAGACATGCTCGACCTGCACAATTATCCCGGTCCCAACATGTATTTGTATGATGCGCAACGTGCAACTGTTTTGGGCGAATATGGCGGAATTGGACTCGCGCTGGAAGGTCACCTTTGGAAAACCGATAAAAACTGGGGATATGTTCAGTTTAAAAATTCAAAGGAAACTACTGACGAATATGTAAAATATGGCGAACAACTCTATAAAATGATAAAAGCCGGATTCTCTGCAGCCGTTTATACACAAACAACTGATGTGGAAGGCGAAGTAAATGGCCTGATGACCTACGACCGCAAAGTGATAAAACTGGATGAACCACGCGTAAAAGAAATCAATACTAAA
The DNA here is from genome assembly GCA_041739985.1 of Draconibacterium sp. GTDB lineage: Bacteria > Bacteroidota > Bacteroidia > Bacteroidales > Prolixibacteraceae > Draconibacterium. The sequence continues at coordinate 36,431 of JBGSMW010000076.1, forward strand.
ATTGTGAATTCTCTGGAGGATTAAAACCTGAAGAATTTCATTGCTCAAGTTATAGCTTTAGCAATTCAAATTGAAAGGACAATTTTTATCTGCCATACTTAACTCAGGTTACATGGAAGATAAAAATTGTCCTTTTTATTTTGCAGAAGTTAATTTACTGGGAGTGCGCTGCCAACCGGAATATCGCAACGGTGAAACGGCTGTCCGTGCGCTGGGTTGAGCTTTGGCGGAGTTCCACTTGCCACTGATGTTGGGGCAGGATTGTTTACCTGCTGATTATTCAGGCGGGCTGCATTTTCCAAAGTTGGTGACATTCCTGTTCTGTTTACCGGGGTCACAGGTTTGGTTTGCGCTGATTTGGTTGGAGCAACCGAATTGAGCGGACTACCAACCGGAATGTCACAGCGATGAAATGGCTGACCGTGCGCCGGATTCAGTTCAGGAGGAGTTGCAGCTGTATTTACTAGTGCCGGTTCTTTTGGTGTTTCAGATGCAGGAACCGTATCAGAAACCAACGAAATTGTTGCCGAAGTATCCGCTTTCAACATTGTTTGTGGCACCTGATTTTGTTGTTGAACAGGTTCTTGTTTTGACTCTTTTTGCGCAGGTGAGCAGGAAATCATTGTTCCCAAAACAACCGCTGTAATTAAAATAATGGATTTATTCATTTTGAATTGATTCTGTAATTTAATCTGTTGTATTACTCTACAACGTGAAAGTAATATAAATGTTTAATTCTGCAATTATCCCTGAATCATGCAAATCGTCTGAACCAGGATTCATTGGATTTTCAAGATTACCTTGATTACTTTTCTGAAACAATCCCGGTAAATTGAATTACCTTGATTTTCTCTTCTGCAATAATAACTGTAAATATTTCATATTGGACACTCCAAAAAAGTCAATTGAACAAAAAAACACCAAAAGGTGTTTTTATTTTATTCGATAGTAAAACTTCCGATATGAGTTTTACAAAAAATATGGGTCTAACATAAAACTATAACCAAATGAAGTCACATCTGATAACTTTTTTTGCCTGTTTCTTAATCATTGGTATTAAAACTTCGCACGCACAACCAATGTCCTTCAACGTGTTTGAAATTAATATTCCCGGCGGCACAGGTATCTCGTTGTATTCGATAAACGACTCAGGATATGTGGCCGGCGTGATGCGGGTTGGCGGTACGGACTACAACTTCATTTACGACTTTAATAACGTAACAACACTTCCTTTCCTGCCGGGGTATGAACGTGCAGGTGGCGTCCGTTTAAACAACAACAGGCAGGTTGGCGGAACACATTCGTCATCAACCATTTCTGAGTCGCGGGGATTTTTCTATCAAAATGGAACCATAACCAATGTCGGCACTTTAGGTGGAACTCACATGAGCATTACCGGCATTAACAACTCGGGAGTGTTGAGCGGTTACACTGGTATTGGGGGTTCCACTCCATATCATGCTGTTATTTATGAGAACGGTACTTTGAAAGATCTGGGGACAATCGGTCATGATTTTAGCAGGGGGTTCGACATCAATAACCTCGGACATGTAACCGGCTGGTCAAATGTGATTGCGGGCGAAAACAATATATATCATGCATTTCTATACAGAAACGGAAAAATGGAGGATCTGGGTACCCTGGCAGGAGATATTATCAGTACCGGTTATGCAGTTAACGACTCGGATTATGTTGTGGGCGACAGCCAGAATTACTTGGTTAGTCCGCAAACTACCCGCGCTTTTGTTTGGTATGGTGAAGGCTCAATGGAAAGTTTGCCCCAAATTGCAGGAGCCACCAGATCTGAAGCGTCAGATATTAACAATAACAATATTATCATCGGAAGATGTAATACCAGTACAGGTTCCATTCCTGTAATCTGGATCGATGGTCAGGTATATAATATCAACGATTTGATTGAATCTGGGTACACAATTTCAACGATTATGGCAATAAACAACAATAACCAGGTGCTTTGCGTGGATTATTCATCAGGAACAAGCCGTTGGTTAATTCTTAATCCAAAGAAAGGCGACTTCACTGTAAATGTCACTGGCGACGAAAGTGATTTTGATTTAAACGATGAAGTGGCAGATGCAGACCCTGACACTCCGGGAGACCAGACTACCTTACGTGCTGCAATTGAACAGGCAAACCACAACGCAGGCAAAGACAAAATTGGTTTCAATATTCCGGGAACCACTGAACCGAAAATTATGATACAGTCGCCTCTGCCTGCATTAACCGGGGAAGTTGAAATTGATGGTTCTACTCAAATCGGTTCAAAAGTTGAGATTTCAGGTTTGGACGCCGGACTGGGAGCTAATGGCTTTGTAATTCAAACGAACAATTGCATTATAAAAGGTTTGGTGATTAACAGTTTTAACGGCTCAGGCATTTTAATTCAAAATGGAAATACCAATAAAATTTTGGGGAATGTAATCGGGACCGACAAGAATAGTTCGCTTGAAAAAGGAAATGGCGGGAATGGAATTTCCATCATAAATGGATCAAACAACATTATAGGAGAATCAACGTCGGAAGGCTTGAATATCATTGCTGCAAACAGTGGAAGCGGTATATCCATCACGGGGAATAGTGCCAGTGGAAACCAGATTGTAGCAAATTACATCGGAACAGATACATTGGGAACCGATAATCTGGGAAACGCTTTGTCGGGTATTGAAATAATTGATGCGGGAACAAATAATCAGATTGGCAACGGGCTGGAAAAAAGTGCCTTTCTGAAGAGCGCTACGGGTATAACCATGTTTGGAATCGGGAATGTTATTACAAAAAGCATCAATGCAATAAAAGTTGAAAATACTTCAGAAACAAAAATAGTCGGGAATATTGTAGGTGTGTTTAAAAAACCTGCTTCGGATACTTACATTCCCCAGGGTAGTTTGCTGGAAGGAATCAAGATTATGAATTCAAAACTAACTGTCATTTCCAGTCTGGTATTGGGAGCTGCAGGAGGCGATGGAATTCGTATAACAGGTCCGGAATCGAAGTACAACAAAATATTTGATGCCTTTATCGGTTCCGATCCAAACGGTACTGAGGGACTTGGTAATATGGGCAGCGGCATTCGAATCGATAGTTTGGCTTCGGAAAACAAACTGGGCGGTTGCGATTCATTAATAACGCTGGTTAGTAATTCCAAATATGCCCTTGAAGTAGTCAATTCAACCCTGAATAAATTACATGGCATGACAATGGGAGTCATCAAAAATATAGGTAAAAGTGCAAATATTTCGGAAAAATCAGCGACAATGGTTGGCATGGGAAATTTACTCGGGGGGATGAAATTTCTGGATGCTGCAAAAAATGTTATTGGCGATTCGTGTGCCCGCAATATTATTGCTGCCAATCAGGGGCCGGGGATGATTTTTGATGGAAGTTTAACCAACCTGAATAAAATTATTGCCAACGTGATTGGAACCGATGAAACGGGTACTGAAGATTTGGGCAACGAAGGAGACGGAATGATTTTTATGAATGGCGCCAACGAAAACACAATTGGAAGCGAAAATCCGGGAGATGCAAACATCAGCGTATCCAATAAAGGAAATGGGTTTACATTTTTAAACACTGAAGGAAATACGATGAATGGAAATTTAAGCGGACTTTTCGGAGAGATGAATGGAACCCTGAAGAAACTCGGTAACCAGTTGTCAGGTGTTTTGATTAAAGATTCAAAGGATATGAATATTCACAACGGATTTTTTGGAGGAAACCAGCACGGAATCCACATTTCAGGTGAACAGTCAATATCAAATAAATTATCAAAAATATTTGCCGGAACCGATGGTTTTGCATCACTGAACCTGGGTAATTCAAAATTCGGAATATTGCTGGATAGTCTGGCAAACAATAATGTACTCGGTGGAATGGGTAAGGATTCTACGGTTGTAGTTGGAGGAAACTTGGAAGCCGGTCTCTATTTGCAGGAATCTAATCTGAACAAAATGTTTAATACTTTGTCGGGTATTATGCAAAAGGTGAATGAATCACAAATGTCGGTCATCAAAAACATGGGCGACGGTGTGGTATTGGATAACTCGGAAGAGAATCAGTTTGGCATCCCCGAAATGCCCAATATGGTTGCTGCCAATAACGGTTCAGGTATAGTTATTACAGGTTCAAAATCCATATCCAATAAAATTCTTTCAACGTTGGTCGGAACCGATTCTACAGGTCGCTCAGGATGGGGAAATTTACTTGACGGCATTTTAGTGAAAGCCGGCGCCAGCAATAATTTTATTGGCGGAGCAAATTCCGGTGAAGGAGTTATTACGGTTGATAACGGAAACAGCGGGATAAAAATCTCGGGGCAAGAGACAAAAGGAAACGAAGTTCAAAGCATAATTTCCGGTATGTTTAAGAATTTGCAACAGATATCAACTGCATTGGGTAATTCATTCGGTTTAGTTATTGAAAATGCTCCTGAAACAACAGTGAAAAATTCAACATTTGCTGCAAACACAAACGATGGCGGCGTAATTACAGGTATTCATGCTACATATAACAAGATTCTTAACAGTTATTTTGGTACAGATTCCCTGCTTCAGCTAAACCTTGGCAACTTGCGTGGCTTATCAATTCTGAATGGTGCAACTCTTAACACCATTGGCGGAGAAGGGCAAAATTATTTCAGTGGCAACAAGGAATGGGGTGTGATAATTAAAGATGCTGATCAAAACCAGGTTGCGAATAACATAATTGGCGGTTTAAATTCAATCAGTAACTCGCTTAAAAATTTGGTCGGCGGAATAAAAATTGAAAATTCAACCGGAAATGTTTTAGGCAAATCATCTGACAATGTTTACGGAATAATGAAAAATATTGGTAATCTGGTACATGGTCATGATTCGGCAGGAGTAGCTATTATTAATTCACCGGGAACAAAGGTTATTGGAAACGAAATAATCAAGAATCAAATCGGCATGATTATTAAAATGGATTCATTGCTTATAAAGCTCTTAAATAAGATGCACATCATGAATAACAGTGTTATTCAGAATATTCGTGCATTCGAGGGAACCAATGCCGAAGTTTACATTGCCGGAAACCAGATAACTGAAAATACCGGCCTGGCAACCGGAATACACTTGTTTAACAGCACCGGAAAAATTTCCGGCAACCTCATTACAGATGATGCCGGTGATGGTATTGCACTTGAAAACGGCTCAAATCCGGTGATTACAAAAAATAATATTTTTGGAAATGCAGGATTTGGTGTCCAAAACTTTGATTCATCACCAGTGGTTGATGCAACGCAAAACTGGTGGGGTAATGCCAGTGGCCCGTCCGGCAGTGGACCAGGTTCAGGCGATAAAGTAAGCACAGGAGTCGATTATGCAGAATGGAAATCTTCAATGATTCAATTTGCTGCCTTTGCTGAAAATGATACAATTTTTGTTTTATCCGGCGCGATAGATACAGTGGAAATATTTATGTCCAACTTTCAGGCAAATCCGGGAATGGTTGGTGTTCAATTCTCCGATGACTTGAACTGGATTACCGGGCAAAAACAATCAAATCTTGAATTTACAAATGAATTCTCTGGAGCTGTTCTTCCTTTGTTAGTTAATGTTCCTCCCGGAGTTGAGCCGAATTCATCCAACCGGATAATTATTAGTTCGGCTGCTCAAACCGGAACCGGATTTTCAATGGCTGATACTTTTTACCTTTCAGTATATCAACCCACTTTAATTAGCCTGAATATCTCTCTTGATACGGTTTTTATCAGCACGGGAGCAACCTGGCAATTTTCGGCCACAGGTCTTGATCAGGAAAACAATTCCTATACAATTAATGCCCAATGGGAAGCTTCGGGTGGTACAATTGATAATTCAGGAATGTTTACTGCCGGAACAAATTTGGGAACCTTTTATGCAAAAGTAACTGACCCGGAAACACAACTTACGGACAGCGCAGTTATCGTTATTTCTCAATCGACAAATGCTGATTTTACAGAACAGCAGGAATTTATGTTGCATCAGAATTATCCAAACCCCTTTTCCGACAGAACTACAATAAAGTACAGTATTCCTTTTGAAAGCCGCGTAACTTTAAGAATTTTTACAATGAATGGAACAGTTGTCAGGGAATATTCAGAAGCACAACCATCGGGTACCCATCATTTCGAATGGTATGTTTCAGGTGTTCCGGCAGGAATTTATTTTTATTCAATTGAAGTAAATGAAATCAACGGCAGCCAAAGTTTCCGTGATGTTAAAAAGATGTCGTTAATGCGGAAATAAAGCTTGGATCGGGTTTTCCAATCCGGAGGATTGCCATGTTTATAGAAATGCACGACGTAAGAATAAGGTACAACCCCGGGGTCGAATGTTGCGTTGTGTCTTGTTTTTCTATAAACATGTGACAGCACTGCTATCAGAATTTTGGAAAGGTTCATCCAATTTTCACAATTTTAATCTCTTATTCTGTCAAACTATACAACTGGTAACCCATTTCATCGATTTTGGCTTCCAGCGAAAAGGTGACGACAACTGATAGGTGCATGGCTTATCCTGAACTAAATCATAGTCTTTTGTTACAATTCCCGGCATATTTATTCTAAATTATACCAACGCTTAGCAACTAGGTTAAAATATCAAAATGTTTTTTTTACATTGCAAAAAAAACCGAAATGTACAAACCTGAAAAATCATTTTGGATTGTTTTAACTCTCATTTTAAGCATATTAATCATCGCATTAGGTTTTATTTATTTAAAATTCGAGGTACGTAAAGCCAATGAAACCAAAGGGAAAGAATTGGAAGCAATTGCCAGGTTGAAATCAAATCAGATTTCTGATTGGATTACAGACGAAATGTTTGATGCAAGTGCAATTGCACATAACGAGAATCTTGTTAAACAAATTGAAACATGGCTGGTTGAACCTACAACAGAAAATAAACAAAATGTTATTTCATTTCTGGAAACTTTAAAAGGAGAGCATGGGTATGAACATGTTTTTATTACAGGGGAATCAGGAAATCTTATATTATCTTCTGATGGAATGGATTATACAATAGCTCCATTTCTTCAGGAAAAAGCGAAACAATCGGTTCAAAACCACTTAGTCTTAACAACCGATTTATACAAATGCACTGTTCATAATGCAGTTCATATCGATTTTATTGCCCCTTTATCGGGAATGAATTAGGTTTTAAATGGAGCGATAGTCTTTCAGTATAACCCTTCCAATTTTCTGTTCCCGCTTATTCAATCATGGCCAGTATTAAGTAAAACTTCAGAAACCCTCTTGTATAAAGTAACGGGTGATAGTATTTTGTTTTTAAACGAACTAAAACATAAAAAAAATACAGCCCTTAATTTTAGCCTACCCTTAACTGAAACAAATGTGGTTGCTGTAAAGGCTGTAAACACAACTCACATGGGATTTGTTGAAGGTATTGATTATGTTGGCAACAATGTGTTAGGCTTTGTTATGGAAATACCTAATACGGATTGGATAATGGTGTCAAAGACCGATAAAAAAGAGTTGTTTTCTGCGCTTTATTACGAAATGGCCATTATTATTCTTATGGTTCTTTTCCTCCTACTGTTTTTGGCTATGGGGATGGCTTTTCTGTATAATTCACGTCAAAAATCAATTTTCCGTGCTCTTTACGAACAGCAGGAAAATTACTATATCACCCTGAGAAGTATCGGTGATGCAGTAATTTCAACCAATAAAAGTGGAAACGTGGAATACCTGAATCCGGTTGCCGAAAAGCTTACCGGGTGGAATAACAAAGAAGCGACAGGCAAAAACCTTGAAGTAGTATTCAACATCATTAATGAAGAAACAAGACAGATTGTTGAAAGTCCTGTTCAAAAAGTACTGCGTGAAGGAATTGTTGTAGGACTGGCCAATCACACCCTTCTGATTTCGAAAGACGGGCGTGAAACACCAATTGCCGACAGTGGCGCTCCAATAAAAAATGAAAAGGGTGAAATAACAGGGGTGGTACTTGTTTTCCGCGACCAGACGGAGGAAAGGGAATTCGTTGAAAAAATCGCCCAAAGCGAGGCTCAATACCGCGAATTGGTGGAATCGACTGATTCAATTGCCTGGGAGTACGATATTGTGCAAGACAAATGGATTTATGTTGCCCCGCAGGTTACAAAAATACTGGGCTGGTTACCCAAAGAATGGACCAACCTCGATTTCTGGAAAAACAACATTCACCCCGATGAAAGTGAAAACGCAATCAATTATTATTTTGAACGCGCAGCCAAAGGTGAGCCACATACACAGGAATATCGTTTTAAAAGCAAAAATGGCTCATACATTTGGATACGTGATGTAGTAACAGTTGTACTTCAGGAAAATAAACCGGTGAAACTGCGTGGAGTGATGTTCGACATTACAGAAAGAAAAAATGCTGAGATTCAATTAAAAGACAGAGAATTTTGGTTGAGCGAATCACAAAGAGTGGGAGAAATAGGTTCTTATGATTTTGATATAGTTTATAATTACTGGTCATCATCGGCTGTATTGGACGAAATTTTTGGATTATCCAAAGAAAATCCGCATACCCTTGAAAGCTGGAATGCAATTATTCACCCTGACCAACAACAAGCGATGCTTGACTATTTTCAAAATGAAGTAGTGAAGGCAAAACAACCGTTTGAAAAAGAATACATAATTATCAGGCAAAATGATGGAGTTGAACGATGGGTTTTAGGGCATGGAGAACTCAGTTTTAACGAAAATGGTGAGCCAGTCAGAATGTTTGGGGTTATTCAGGATATCACCGAACGGAAAATTTTTGAAAATCAGCTTCAGGAGAGTGAAGAACGTTTCAGGAAAGCAATGATTTTATCACCTATACCGATTATGGTTCATGACGAAGACGGGAATGTAATAAACATCAGCGAAGGATGGACCCATTATTCTGGCTACACACATGAGGAGATCCCCGACTTAAAAACATGGACTGAAAAGGCGTATGGAGATAAGGCAGTAGAAGTTGAAAATTATGTTTCAGGAATATTTAACGAAGAAAAAACCGTTTTGAGTGGCGAATTTGAAATTATTTCGAAATCGGGTGAAAAAAGGATTTGGAACTTTTATACCACTCCGCTTGGGAAATTGAGCAGCGGTAAGAAAATAATGCTCAGCATGGCGCCTGATATAACAAAGCGAAAAAGAGTACAGAACGAACTGATTGTTGCAAAAGAAAAAGCTGAAGAAAGTGAACGGTTGAAATCAGCCTTTCTTGCAAATATGAGCCACGAAATTCGAACTCCGCTAAATGGTATTCTTGGGTTTACATACCTTCTTGCCGAGAATGAAGACTTGTCAAGAGAAAATAAAAGGGAATATGCTTCTATCATTAATAAAAGTGCTGAAAATTTACTCAAAATTATCGACGACATCCTTGATATTTCAAGGCTCGAAACAGATAATTCGAAAATTGACAAGAAACTTTTCGATGTTGTAACGATGCTTAATGATTTATATTTGCTTTTTCAACAGAAAATGGCCGATTCAGGTAAAACGGGGGTTAAATTAATATTAGAAAAACCGCCAGTCAATGTTTTTCTGAATACTGATGAAAACAGGCTGATGCAGATTTTTTCAAATCTGCTCGACAATGCACTGCGTTTCACTCAAAAAGGTTCAGTTATTTTCGGAATATCAGCGATAATCGACAATAAAGTGGATTTTTTTGTGATAGACACGGGTGTTGGAATACCCAAAGAAAAACATGAGATTATTTTCAACCGTTTTATGCAGGCCGATAATAGTACAACCCGAAGTTATGGAGGAACAGGGTTGGGTTTGTCTATCGTAAAAAAATTGCTTGAACTTATGGGTAGTGAAATTACCCTTGAGTCGGAACCTGGACAAGGAGCTTGTTTTCGGTTTCAACTCCCTTCCAATTCACTGAATAAACGTGAAGTAGAATTAAGTGTCAAAAAAATGGATGGAGTGAAATTCAACATAGCTAAAATACTTGTGGTTGAGGATGACATGGTTAGCAGACTTTATTTCACGCAGATATTGGCAAATCATTCTGCTCAGTTATTTTTTGCTGAAACCGGTAACGAAGCTTTACAATCCTTTGAGAAACATAACCCCGATGTTATTTTAATGGATATTGGACTTCCGGATATAAACGGGCTGGAAATAGTGCGCAAAATCAGAAAAACAAACAAAAAAGTTATCATTATTGCACAAACTGCTTTTGCTATGTCCGATGATAAAGAAAAGGCATTGGATGCAGGCTGCAACGATTTTATTACAAAACCTCTGAAAATTGATTTGCTTTTCCAAAAAATAACTCAGACAAATTAATTTTTATTGCAAATAATTTAGCGTATTTGCAATGAGACATTAAGTGAAAACGTTTTAAATATACTCGCAAATAAATACAGTATGTTTTTCCCAATTAACAACAGCAACTTTGTATTTAGGATTCTTTATTAAAGTTTCCAACTCCGAGATGTCAGCTGCCGAACGGTGCAGCGATTTCCAAATCGCTGTACCTAAAAATGTGAATCTGGATTCCTGTTCGAGAATCTAGTGGGCACATCACCCGTTTTTTTCCCACAATCCTTTTTTCAACTTCCATTAAACCTTACAATTGGTAAACCATTACATCGATTTTTGACTGCCAGCTCTGTAGCTTCGGCTGCCGGGTTTTGCTGTTTGAGTTGGATGATTTGAGCAAATTATTCAATTTACATTAGTCACCTTGCTGCGGTTGGGTTTTACATTTAAAAACGCTTTGTTCAGTGCTTTTCGGGGCGATAAAATACGGCCCATCGGTTAACTCATTTTTTGAATTTCCTGAAAATTACAATTTCCGGGAAAAAGTTTCACCCGCTGCACAGGTTTTAACGGTTTAGCGTGTCTTATACCAATTGATAATATGTGATGTAAATTAAAAATTAAATTCCTTAAGAAATGATTCTCAACCATTGGAACAAAACAAATTATTTCATCTTCTTCCTTTCAATTGCGCTTTTACAAGGATGCGCCAGTTTGCCAAAAATAACAGCAGTTAAAAAAGGCGATGCCGAAATCTCCGGATTTTCAGGATATTATAATTCAGAAAGTAAACTAAGGTACAGCATTGAACACGACAGCGCAAATATTTACCTGTACCTTTCAACTTCTGATTTCAGTTCGCAGGTAAAAATTTTAAATTTTGGATTAACTGTTTATATCGATGAAACGGGAAAGAAGAAAAAGGAGAAATACTTTACTTTTCCGTTGGCACGAACTTATAACAAAAATGAAATATTCAACAACGGCAGTTCTGCCAACAATTTCTCAATTAATCAGAATGAAAAGTCGCAGCAACTTTTTCAGATTTTTCAATTGAATAATCATCAGCTTATGCTGGGTGGCTTCGATGGTCCAAAATCAACAAAAGTTTTAAATTATCCGGTAAAAAACAGCCCGGTACAGGTTAATGCTGACATGAATTTTTCGGGAATACTGAATTATACTGCTGTCATCTCAAAAGCTGAATTTTTTGGTAATTCAAATCCTTATAATATTGTTTTTTCGTTGGGAATAATATCGGGTGCTGCTGCAAATCAAATGAATAGTCAGTCTCAACATTCTGGTGGAGGCATGAAGCAGGGTTCTGGCAGGGGCAAACAAGGTGGAATGGGTGGCAGAGGAGGTGGAGGTAAATCTGGTGGTGGAATGCAAGGATATGGAACCAGTAGCCAAAATGGTGGAAATTACATGGAAATGTCAAATCAAATCGAGTTTTGGGTCCAGGTGGACATAAAGTAAGGCGTCTTAACCGGGATTCCTTTGATTTATTTGACTGCCCGGATTGTTTAAATTCCGGTAATCCTTTAATCTGTATAAATCCCGGTTAAGACTTTTCTCAGAATGTCACTGTTTTATCAGCCCAAACCACGAGGTTTACACAGTCAACCATTGTTGAGATCGGACAAGAAGTTGAATCTGCCAGTTGACGCGATTTCAGACAGGTTCCACAGGCAAGCAATTCGCCGCCGACTGCTTCAAAAGCTTTCATCTGTTCATCGACATTGTATTTTTCGTGCGTTAATCCTTCACATTCAACAGCTTCGCCCATCAAAAAAAGTTTTACTTCGTGACCCACTTTTTGAGCCGTTACACCAAACCTAAAGGCGTTCCAGGCTTTTTCGTACTCTTTTGTTTCAAGAATAATTCCGATTTTCATTATCTAATTTTTATAATTGAATTATGCCATCAAAACTATTGAAATTAAAAACTGCAACTGACAACTTTGCTGAAATTTTAAGGTTTTATTTTACCAAACAACCCATCAGTTTGGTGTTCAATATATTTTTCATTTCAGCTTCATTCCCGCCAATTTGATACACCTGAATTAAATTCATTACTTCCATTGATGTTTACCCTTAATTGTATTTAGGTTTGTGTTACAATAATGTATCAGTCGTAATGTATGAAAGTATTTAGTAAATTGTAAGCAAATTATTTAATCATGAATAGTGCTGAAGAATTTCTTTACTGGTTAAAAACCACCTGGAATTTTGAATTGTTCAATTTGGGCGATAGTCCATTTACTACCAGAACGTTAGTTTTACTTCTACTTTCACTTTTTTTGTTGTTTTACATATCCTCAAAGATCAGGAAGGTTTTGATAAAGAAAATTTTTCCACGTTATGATCTCGATATTGGTGTCAGTCAGTCGATGGCAACCATTGTGCGTTATGTGCTGATTATTATAGGTTTGATAATTATATTTCAGACCACTGGTATAGATTTGAGCGCATTGGGTTTATTGGTTGGCGCGCTGGGTGTTGGTATTGGTTTTGGTCTGCAAAGTATCACAAACAATTTCATTAGTGGTTTAATCATTCTGTTCGAAAGACCTATAAAGGTTGGCGACAGGGTTGAAGTTGACGACCTTGCCGGCAATATCATTGATATTTCGGCCAGGGCAACCACCATTATCACCAACGATAATATTGTTGTTATTGTTCCCAACTCAGATTTTATCAATAAACGGGTTATTAACTGGAGCCACAATAACAAGGAAGTAAGGTTGAATTTCCCTGTTGGAGTTTCATACAACGAGGATCCTGAAAAAATAAGAAAATTGCTTACTGAAATAGCCATTGCTAATCCTGCCGTTTTAAGTTCTCCAAAACCCTATATTCTTTTTGACGGGTTTGGCGACAGTAGTTTAAATTTTTTAGTGATGGTCTGGACTACAGAATTCATTGACCGGCCAAGGATTTTGAGAAGTGAATTGTATTATGAAATATTCGCAAAGTTTAAGGAACACAATATAGAAATTCCTTTTCCCCAGCAAGACATTCATTTGAAATCGGGGTTTGAAAAAGTTGTTGACAAAACTGGAAATAAAGATTTAAAGCATGGCTAAAGCAAAAAATTTGGCGCTTTTGGCGGAGTGTTTGTACCTTCCTAACTCTTCAGACAACCAGCGCACAACCGTATTTCGGGCCTGATCCTCAGCCGCTCAATTGGAATGGGTTTGTGACATTTGGTACAAAGTCCAAATTCCTTGTTATTAACCACCTGCGAAATTTTCTGAAGCTGGTCGATCCGGGTTTCCAGATTGCGCATACTGGCATCCATAATGCTTTTGTTATTGATGGCGTCCATCCTCGAAATGCGGCCAATGGCATCATCGGGCGCAATTGGCCCCGTGAATTCGCTTAATTCATTAATTTTTACTGTAAGTTTCTCAATTTCAGAATTGATGACTTCAACAATCTCAGTTTTTTCTTCAGGCGACAATCTTATAATATTATTCATGTCTAAATGTAAGGAAACAATTTTAAAGTAGTGAAACGGACCCGATAACTATTTGGTTTCCAAAGTCCGTGATTCCTTTAATTCGACTGCCAAATGTCGAATTCCCTTATTTCCTTAAGGTTGAAACTTAAAATCCTGTATAATCAGGCTGCAACTTCGGTTGAATTATCGTCGATTTTTTGAAATTGACATTTTTGGACACTTCAACATTACATTCCATTTCCATTGTAATTGAATGTCGATGAATTCTTTTTAATAGTATACGAATGTCATTTTGAATAATCGTCACTTTTTCGCAATGGCTCAAGTACCCGAAGCGGTAAGGCTTTTTAATATTAAATGGCTGGTTATTGCTGATGATAAATTCTCCCTCACATTCCAATTTTCCATCGGGAGAAAAGCGTGAAACGACATATTTTTTAGTTTCTATATGGCTAATTGCAAACCACGAACCCGCACCTTCACCGGCCAGCCACTGCGCAGATTGTGGAATCCCAATGAACCGTAACGGTTCACTTAAAGTACCTTTTAATTTGCTTTTATCCGATAAAGGTTTTGGTGAAAAAGTGAAAGGTAAAAATCCTGGAAGTATTGTTTTATGCGGAAACGAATGCACATTATTTAAGGGAGTCGGTGTGAACGGCACAAAAAAATTAAGTTTAAAAGCCGGCAACCATTCTGGATTTCCGTACCTGATTACTGTATTTACAAACCGCGAACAATTGCTTCCACCATAGTTAAATGGACCGTACCTGATTGGACTATTGTTTTGCATTTCTTTAGCTTTTGTCATGGCATTTTCAAAGTTTATCCGGCCATAAGAAGCATGAATATCTCCTTCACCATGACATTCCGGGTTTTGCTGCAATTCGGTTAATATTTCTTCGAAATTCAAAATTAACTTTTTGTCAATAGAAATTTTTGCAACTGTTTTTATTTTCAAGCGGTCATCGGTTTTTTCGCTTCTGACACGACCGTACTGAAAAGGTGTGTGATAACGTCCAAAATCGAAATACAGGCAACTCCCGGTTTTATCGTCAACCAAAACCAGCGCAGCATGACCCACTTTGTAATAATGGTATTTACTGATTCCAAGCCGGTTGATAAACCCGTCGTACCAGGCACCGGATTGTTTGCACCATGTTTCGGGCCAGGCAATGGCAATGGCAAAACCAAATTTTTTCTGTTCCGGGTTCATATTTTAATACTTGTGTTTTGCCGGTTGTTTAAATCAAAATAATCCATTCTGAACTTTCCATTTTCGGATACAACCTGGGTTATGCTCACGGTTTTCAGACCACCTTCGCGTTCCATTAACATATTTATGGATTTGTTGGAAGTATGAGTTCCGGCATGAAATTGAATGATGATTTCAGATGAAATGCTTCCGTTGTTTTCGGCAATAAACTGGTTAAACCACTGGCGGCGCAGGTTTCGGTGTTCTTCGTTATAAAGCGTTACCGATGACCAGATGTGCGGTTTTTTTGAATTCAGCATCCGGAAATATTTAATGGCGCCATCCCAAATGAATTCACTGAAATGACTTATTTCGCTTTCCATTTTTTCAATTGAAATAATGGTAAAAGGTTCCACCTCTGAAAGGTCTTTTTCTGTAAAATAAAGTTCCGGGGTTTTCGGTGAAGATGCTAATTCAACCAGAACATTACCGCGGCTTTGCAGATATTTTGATTTTTTTTCGTGTACCGCAAAAGCGCCATTTAACAGACAGCAAATACGACCATTATTATTGGCTGCAATCCACGAACCACCGGCCTTTTCATCTTTCGGAAAAACCAGTTTTGTAGTACCCTGTTCATATAAAAGTGGTGGCACAGTTGTCCTGAATGCCTTTTCGTCGCGGTTCGAAGTGAGTACAAAACCTCCAGCCGATTTTTTGGGTATGTAACTTACTGTGCACATTGGGTTTCGCGGTAACGGATAGTTGAATAGGCCACGCCAAAATTTTCGCTTACAACAGCGGTCAAACCCAAATCGATCAAACCTGCTTTTATAATAGCCTGGTGATGAATGCTGTGTTCGATACAATACACCAGTTCGCGGCCTACTGAACTCGCTGTAAAATTATCCTGCGAACCATCGGTGGTAAAGTCACCTTCGAACTTTACTTTCTGATTCAAATCAAGGGTTTCAATACCCTTTACAAACCGGTTAATAATTTCAATAGCAAAACGGGGATTTTCTTCAATCCGTTGGTCGCGTTGACGTTTATCATAACTGATTATTCCTGAAAATGAACCGGAAATCAGCAACTGGTAAAACTCCAGAATGTGCCGGATGTGCTGCCCTACCGATGAAGCCGAAAGTATTTCGGACTTTTGTGTGTATTGCTCTTTACTGATGAGTTGAAGCATTTCGCTCAACTGTTTCAGGTTTTCTTTTGCCACTTTCTTCATTCTAATTTGATTTTTTTGAGGATAAATTTTCAAGGATATCTTCAATCGTTGACCGCTTTTTATAATCAGGGTCAAAATGCCGCCAGATAATTTTTCTGTCTTTCCCGATTATAAATGTTGCCGGGATAGGAAGTTGCTGGCTTTCATCAGAGTGAGCATTTTTCAAATCTGCTTTGAGTATATTATTATAAATGGCTCTTTCGAATTTTGTTGGCCTGAATGCTACTTCAAAAGCATCTGCAATTTTGTAATCTTCATCAAAGAGCAGCGAAAATGATGCTTTAGTTTTATCGGCTGTCCGTTTCAGAAATTCTGATTTTTCGGGAGATATAGCAACAACACTTGCACCTTTCTCATAAATTTTATCCAGATTTTGCTCCAGCTTCTTCAGGTGTTTATTACAGAATGGGCACCATTGTCCGCGATAAAAAATAAGCACCACCGGACCTTTTTCAAGTGCTTCTCTGAGAATAAAAACATTTTCCTGCAGGTCGGTTGCTGAAAAATCATTAACTGTATCGCCTGGCAGTAGCCCTCTGGCTTCCTTAATTTTTTTGTAAACTGTTTTTTCCATGATGATTAAATGATAAAGTACAGCAGTTTTGAACCTGCTGTTTCTGGTTTTTATTCAAATTTTTTACTGAATTGCATATTCAGCCTGTAAGGTAATTTCAACGGTTTTGGAAATGTTGGAAGCCGGTTTCCCTTTTACAAAAGTTACTCCGTAGTCAGCCAGTGTAATGTTGAATTTGCTGTTTGCATTCACTTTCCCACCCTTAACTGTGATGGTTCCTTTTTCTTTAACCGGTTTTGTAACGCCTTTGATGGTCAGTTCACCTTCAACATCGGCTTCGTAAGTTCCATCGGTATTGAAATTCACTTTTTCGGTATTGGTGATTTTACCTGTTAGTTTTGCTTTTGGGAACTCTTTTGTGTTCAAAAAATCTTCTCCGTTGAAATGCTTTTGCATCAATGCTTTTTCAAATTCGAAACCTTGCATTGGCACCGAAAAAACGATTTCGCCGGTTGCCGGATTGATGGTACTTACCGATGTGGTGTTGTTGGCTTCTATGTTTTCTGCCGGTGTGGTCGAGAAAAATTTGATGTGCGATTTTGAACTCACCAATTTTGACTGGCCAAAGGCCGAAATGGTTGCAAATAAGGCAACTACTGCTGTTAATAAGACTAATTTTTTCATGATATTTTACTATTTTCTGATTATTAATTTGCTACTAAATCACTTTTTTCGAGGATTACATTTTCATACAATTCAAGGTCAGAGTCGTAAGCCGCACCCGATCGGATTACGCCTTTGACGGTTACATTTTGGCCAACTTCAAGTGTTGCTGCATTGACATTGGTTTCAGACGTAAAAGTTGCACTTACTCCAGCTTTGTCATTGTCAGCTTTAAGGAGTAACACTTTATTTCCATCGAAATCTTCCGAAATTTTGTTTACTGTGCCAGTTACTTCAAGCACTTTCGAATCGCCATCGGCAGCCAGGTATTTGCTGTTTGCGGCATTTGCATCGGCTAAATATTCAGCTACAATATCAGAGCTGTTCAAACTAAAATCAGCTTTAGCATTTTGCACATCGCGGTGTGGCATGTTAAACATGTACAGGCCGACCGAACCTGCAATTACTATCCCGGCAACGGCGGTTATGATTCCTATTCTGATGATTTTTTTCCGTTTCATTTTTTTTAATTTTTACTGTTCATCAATTCTGTTTTTTGTTTTATGCCTGAATAGTCGTAACAAATGTAAAACCTGACAACTGAAAGTGATTTTTTTCAATAAGATGCAATAAAAAAGGCGGAACATACATCCCGCCTTTTTACTCAACTCCCCCACTTTACTTCACCTCATTCAAGGCAAGTTTCATTGTTTCAGCCAATTCGTCGTTTGTTTTGGCAACACTTACCTGAGTAATCAATTTCTTTGTTTCG
>JBGSMW010000104.1:0-47406 GCA_041739985.1 Draconibacterium sp.
TTGCCTGAATTCATAAATTACACTTTTTAAGTGCAAAATTGAACCTTAAGTCAATTCAAATCTCAAAATCAAAGAACGTTTGTATATACTTGTATTTTAATGTATTATAATAAAATATTAAAAATTAACGCACCACTAGTGTTCCAATATAATAAGTTTTAATTTATGTTTTATCAAAGCTTAAACTTTTTGTAATGAATAAGTTTTAAAATTGCATCATGATATGTATGTAAAACATCTCATCAAACAAAATACAGATATTTCCCCGCTTCAAATCTTCTTTTGCAAGCATTCCCGGGTTGCCATTATCCAATGGCAGCCTTTTTTATGATCAGCACCAAATATTTAATCATAAAACATAAGCCTGTAGGTATAAATTGAAATTTTTGCGTCATTTTATTTAACGATTGCAGCGTAGATAATTTTAATGACATAATTAAATGAATCTAAATATGGTACAAAACATGCGTTAATTGAGTTACTTTTTAATTAATTGCTATTTTTGGGTTCATTTTTTAAGTACTATTAAACTTTAAAGTTAAACATTAATCATGATTCATAAATTTGTTGGTTTCCTGCGTAAGAAAATTCTCCTCGTTATATTCATTGGTTTTGTAATAGGAATCCTGATTACTATCCTTTCCAACAAAGCACTTGAAGCCACTTCAACAAACGAATCGTGTGAAATGTGCCATGTTCATCCACATGTTTTCGAATCATGGAAGCAATCGGTTCATTATGACACCCGGGTTGGAATTCATATTGGCTGTGTTGATTGTCACTTGCCTCCGAAGGGGCAGAATTATTTAGCAGAGAAGATAAAAGCATCAGCAAGAGATGTATATGGATTGGTTTTTAAAGACAGTGCCGATTTTAACTGGGAAGAAAAATCAACACTTGAATTTGCGCAACACCATGTATTTCAGGAGTCATGTGTTGGTTGTCATAAAAATCTGTTCCCGCTCACATTAACAAAAGATGGACAAAACGCCCATTTATATTACACGCAAAAGGAAAAGGAACTACTTTGTATCAACTGTCACCTTCATGTTGGACATTATGATCCAAATGCATTGCATGCGAAAAATGTATTGTTTGGAAATACAGGGAATGATAATAAAGAAAAATATACAGAACCAGCAGTAATAACAGAGTTTAAGGATTTTACTGAAACAATACCAAACACTACGGTTTCCTTCAATATGAAAGCAATTCCGGGTGGTACATTTAAAATTGGTAGCCCTGAAAATGAACCGATGCGTAACCCCGATGAAGGACCGCAAAAAAATGTTAAGATAAGTCAGTTTTTTATGGCAGAAATTGAAGTTAGCTGGGATGTCTATCTTGCATTTTATTCCGCTACCGCTGCAGAAGGCCGATCAACTGATACTGAAGGCACCCGCACCGAATCTGATGTTGATGCCATTTCAGGGCCTACACCTCCATATGGCCAACCCGATCAAAATTGGGGATTGGGTTCAAGACCAGCAATTACTATGAGTTACCATTCTGCTGAAACATTCTGTAAATGGCTGTCAAAAGTTACAGGAAAAACATACAGGTTGCCAACCGAGGCTGAATGGGAATATGCTGCCCGTGGCGGTACACAAACCCCATTCTTTTTTGAAGGTGACGTAAAGGATTTTGCTAAAAAGGGGTTCATTGGAAGACTTTTTGGAAAAGAAAGCGAAGAGATAAACAAATATATTATCTACGCTAACAATAGCAAAGCAAAAACCCAGCTACCAGAAAAGGTAGAAGCAAACCCATTTGGATTAAAAAATATGCTTGGGAATGTCGCTGAATATACTGCTGACTGGTATTCTCCTGATGCCTACACTAAACTAACAGATGGTGTTACAGATCCGACAGGTCCTGCCAGCGGAGAAGAACATGTTGTAAGAGGTGGGTATTTCAGAAGTGAAATTGCTGAAGTTCGTTCCGCAGCGCGGAGTGCAACCCAATCAGAAGCCTGGCTAAAAACCGACCCACAAATGCCAAAAAGTATCTGGTGGTTGTCGGATTGTAATTACATAAGTTTTAGGGTAGTTTGTGAGTATGACCAAACAATAATGACACATACACCTTAGAAAAAATATTAAATAAACAGATATAAAGTACATTAATTGGATTTAACTCCAATAGATTTATTTGATTTAGAAAAAAACCAAAAAAAATTAATAATTTTAGAATCCTAAATTCAACTAAAAAATTAATATCATGAGTAACAATCATTTTTCAAGAAGAAAATTTTTAGCCAGCGCAGCAGCGGTTGGCGCAGCAGGTACAATGGGTGTTGGAGCTTTAACATCATGTACTGGTGGCGGTGGAAGTAAATCGGCAAGTGCCGGTGCTTACGACTGGGTACCAACTGAGTATAAATTTCCTCCGATGCTTGCAACAGCGCCAGAAGGAAAAGAGCTAAAGGCTGGAGTTATAGGTTGTGGCGGACGAGGTTCAGGTGCTGCCATTAACTTTTTGGATGCAGGCCCAGGTTTGTCAATAACAGCGATTGGCGATGTTTTCCAGGACAGGGTTGATAGTTGCCGCGAAAAAATCCAAAAAGAAAAAGGACAGGAAGTTCCAATCGAAAATTGTTTTGTTGGTTTCGACGCTTTTGAAAAAGTTATCGATTCAGGTGTTGACATTATTATTCTTGCCACACCACCGAAATTTCGCCCTGAGCATTTTGAAGCTGCCGTAAAAGCACGCAAACATGTATTTATGGAAAAACCTGTTGCAGTTGATCCTGCCGGAATCCGCCAGGTACTTGCAGCTGCAAAAATGGCCGAATCTATGGGATTAAAAATTGTTACAGGTACACAAAGAAGGCATCAACACAATTACATTAACCTCTATAAAGAATTGCAAAACAACAGTATAGGAAATATTGTTTCAGCAAATGTTTATTGGAACGGTGGCAAATTATGGCATCGTGACAATAATCCAAGCTGGACTGAAATGGAGTGGATGATTCGTGACTGGGTAAACTGGTGCTGGCTTTCTGGCGACCACATTGTTGAACAGCACGTTCATAACCTCGATGTTGCCATGTGGTTTTTTGGACAGCATCCTGTAAAAGCTAATGGTTTTGGCTCGCGCCAACGCAGACCTACCGGTGACCAATACGATAATTTTAGTATTGATTACACATTTGGCGACGGAAGACAAATGCACAGCATGTGTCGTCAGATAAACGATTGCACGAACGGTGTTTATGAAGTTTTTCATGGCACAAAAGCTATTGCAAAAACTGATGGTAACGGACCTAGAATTGTTGATGCAGCTGGTAATGCTTTATTTACTGCCGAAGGTTCTGAAACAAGTCCTTATGTTCAGGAACACATGAATCTTGTTACTTGTATTCGTCAGGACATTCCTTGGAACCAGGCAGAAGAAACTGCTATTTCAAACATGGTAGCTATTATGGGTAGGGTTTCAGCATACACAGGAAGGGAAGTTACCTACGATGAAATGATGAACTCCGATATGAAATTGGGACCAGAAACCTATATTATGGGCAACATTGGTTACGCTGAAACTGCAAAAGTTCCGGTTCCCGGATCTTACGAAAAAGAATAATATTTACCAACAGGAGTTAACAGGGTTATGTCCCTGTTACTCTTGATTTCCTGAAAAGGAATTAATCAATCAATTCGAAATAAAACCATTCGAAAGTCATTTGACAAACGAGTGGTTTTTATTTTAATAATCATCAAAAAAACAGCATTATTTAAACTGTGCTTAACTGATTATTATATAAAAATGTACTTTTGTAGCCTTTCGAAATAAATAGAAGAAGGCACGCTTTAATACTTGAAAATTATGAAACGGATAAAAATAAAAGACATCCTAAAAACTGGCCAGGCAAACGAAAATGTTGTTGCAAAAGGTTGGGTAAGAACGAAAAGAGGAAGCAAAAACGTATTTTTCATTGCTTTGAATGATGGTTCAACGATAAATAATCTTCAGGTAGTTGTTGATGTAAATAATTTCGAAGAATCTTTGCTCCGGGAAATCAATACCGGGGCTGCGCTTTCGGTTACAGGTAAATTAGCTGAATCGGCAGGAAGCGGGCAAAATATAGAATTGGTTGCAGATCAGGTTGAACTACTTGGTTCTGCTGACCCTGAAAAATATCCCATTCAACCCAAAAAACACTCACTCGAATTTTTGCGTGAAAATGCACATTTACGTTTTCGTACAAATACTTTCAGTGCAATTTTCAGAATAAGACATTGCATGGCATTTGCCATTCACAAATATTTCAATGAAAAAGGATTTAATTACCTCCACACTCCCATAATTACAGCAAGCGATGCTGAAGGTGCCGGACAAATGTTCAGGGTTAGCACACTCGATCCTAAAAATCCCCCATTAACAGAAGATGGCCAAATTGATTACACCCAGGATTTCTTTGGAAAACCAACCAATTTAACTGTTTCAGGGCAGTTGGAAGGAGAACTTGGCGCAATGGCTTTAGGTGAAATATATACTTTCGGACCGACTTTCAGGGCCGAAAATTCTAACACAACCCGCCACCTTGCTGAATTCTGGATGATTGAACCCGAAATGGCTTTTTATGATTTAAAAGATAACATGGATTTAGCGGAAGAATTCTTAAAATCCCTGATTCAGTATGCGCTCGACAATTGCATGGACGATTTACAGTTTTTGGCAACCCGGCTGCAGCAGGAAGAAAAAGACAAACCACAGGATCAGCGTTCGATGGATTTAATTGAAAAATTGAAATTTGTTTTGAATAATGACTTTATAAGGATTACCTACACCGAAGCTATCGAAATCCTTATCAATTCAGCACCCTTCAAGAAAAAGAAATTCCAGTTTCCAGTTGAATGGGGCATTGATTTGCAAAGTGAACACGAACGATACCTGGTTGAAAAGCACTTTAAATGCCCTGTTATACTTACCAACTATCCAAAAGACATCAAAGCATTCTATATGAAACAAAACGATGATGGCAAAACTGTTGGTGCAATGGACGTTTTGTTCCCACAAATTGGTGAGATAATTGGCGGCTCGCAGCGTGAAGAAAACCTCGAAAAACTGGAAACCAGGATGAAAGAGATGCACATTCCAGTTGATGAAATGTGGTGGTACCTTGACACACGGAGGTTTGGCTCAGTAATTCACAGCGGGTTTGGACTTGGTTTCGAACGATTTATCCTTTTTGTTACCGGCATGGGTAATATCCGCGATGTAATTCCTTTTGCACGCACACCAAAAAATGCGGAGTTCTAATCCTTCATAAAATTACTTCACAAAAAAATAGTAGATTTACGGGGTAAACTTATGGGGATATGAAGCAAAAACTCTTAATACAACAAAAACTGCTTCAAAAGCTTTCACCACAGCAAATACAGGTAATAAAGCTTTTGGAAATCCCTACCCTGCTACTTGAACAACGCATCAAAAAAGAACTCGAAGAAAATCCTGTACTTGAACTTGAAGGTGAAGGCCAGGAGCCGGACGAAGAAAATGAAATCCGCGATGATGCCGAACCCAATAATGACGTTGACAACGATGAGTTTACTTTTGATGATTACTATGAAGATGATGACATTCCCACATATAAACTGAATACCAATAACTTTTCAAAAGATGATGTTTATGTTGATATTCCCTTTTCAGTAGGCACTTCGTTCCACGAGTTTTTATATGAACAACTCGGTATGGTGAAATTTACTGAAGAACAGCAGCAACTGGCAGAATACATAATTGGCAACATTGATGACGATGGTTATTTGCGACGGGATTTAGCTTCAATAAGCGATGATTTGGCCTTCAACATGAACATGGATGTATCGGAGGATGAACTGTTTCAATTATTAACAGTTATTCAGCAGTTCGACCCCCCGGGCGTTGGTGCGCGCGATTTGCGTGAATGTCTATTAAATCAGCTTAAGAGAAAACACGGAGATGATCAAAAAATCGCATACCATATAGTATCCGATTTTTTTGATGAATTTACAAAAAAGCACTATTCTAAAATCCAGGCAAGGCTCGAACTTTCGGATGAGGATTTAAAAGAAGCCATCGATTATATTTTAAAATTGAATCCAAAACCTGGCAGTTCATACAGCAACCCATTAAATAAATCGAATCAGCACATTGTACCCGATTTTATCCTAGAAATTGAGGACGGCGAATTAAACCTATCTTTAAATCAGCGAAACGTTCCCGATTTGAAAATTAATGAAACTTACCTATCAATGCTCCGTGCTTTGGGTGAAAGCCATAAAGACAAGAACAAAAACAAAAAAGAGGCCTTGCAATTTGTTAAGGAAAAACTTGATTCAGCCAAATGGTTTATTGATGCATTACAACAAAGACAAACCACTTTGCTTCTTACAATGTCTGAAATCATAAATTTTCAACAGGAATATTTTCAGGATGGCGATGAAACAAAATTGCGGCCAATGATTTTAAAGGATATTGCTGAACGTACAAACCTCGATATTTCTACTATTTCGAGAGTTTCGAACAGCAAATATATTCAAACCCATTTTGGTATTTACCCGTTGAAATATTTCTTTTCAGAAGGACTACAAAAAGACGACGGTGAAGAAGTTTCGACCCGTGAGATAAAAAAGATATTGCAGGATTGCATAGAGAATGAAGATAAAAGAAAACCTTTGACCGATGATAAACTTGCGTTGATTTTGAAGAAAAAAACATATAATATCGCCCGTCGTACAGTTGCAAAATATCGTGAACAATTAGGCATTCCTGTTGCAAGGCTCCGTAAAGAATTATAACATGCCTGAAAAACTTGCCAAAATTATTTCCAACATTTTTCACCCAATACTTTTACCCACATTTGGTTTTTTGTTGTTGTTTTTTTCAGGTTTTTACAATACGATGTTAACACCCGAAGCCAAGCGGTATATATTGTTGGTCATCTTTTTTAGCACTGCAACTCTGCCTATGTTATCAATTGCAGTTTTGGCATTTAATCCTAATTTCAATTTTTTAATGCCCAACAGCAACGATAGGATTGTTCCACTCCTGTTCACATCTGTTTTCTATTACATTGGATTTGTTTTATTGGGGCAGATTCATTTTTTACCTGTTTTCAAACTTTTTATGATAGCCTCAGTATTGCTAATTATTGTGCTGCTCTTAGTTTCATTTAAATGGAAAATCAGTATCCACATGGCTGCAATTGGCGCAGTAACTGCAACTTTTTTCGCTCTTTCATTCCGTGCAGGAGTAAATCCAACATTAGCAATTATTATTTTGGTATTAACTTCAGGCTTGATTGGGACTGCACGTTTAATGCTGAATAAAAGTAATATCATGCAATTGACAGCAGGATATTTATTAGGATTTACAGTTTTGTATCCTGTTATTTATTTTCTTTGATAGCAGTGAAATCACTATTTCTTAACCCAAAGTGAATTCACGAAATTTACTATTTGGTTTTTTTATTGAAATCAAACAACTTTTCATCTCAACATTTGGCCGTTTATATTCAACATGAAACTTCATTGGAATAATACATTATTAAAGCTATCCCTTTAATTTTTATAACTTTACAAAATGCAGATTACAGGAATTATACTATCGGGAGGACAGAGCACCCGTATGGGGACTGATAAAGCTTTAATTCAAATCAACGGAAAAACTTTGCTTGAGAATGTCATTCAAATTTGCCAACCTGTATGTTCTCAAATTTTTATAAGTTCGAATAACTTGACTCATGAAAAATTTGGGTACAAAATTATACCCGATGAAATTAAAAACTGTGGCCCCCTTGGCGGTATTTATTCGTGCCTGAAACAATCGGAAACTGACTGGAACTTTGTTATAAGTGTTGATGCTGTTTTTGTTCAACCTGAGTTTGTTTCATTTCTCATTTCCGAAATAGGTAATTACGATGCGGTTGTTCCTTTACATGATTCTGGGAAAGAGCCACTTATAGCCCTTTATCAAAAAAGGGGATTAAAAGAAATGATTAAAATGTTGGGTAACAAAAATTATAAAATGCAAAATTTGTTAAATGCAATAAATACCAATTTTGTAGATTCACAAAAATGGATTGGAAAGTTTCCTGATATATTTCGTAATTTGAACCAACCTAACGACATTTAAAATGTTAGTAACAAATACACTTATCAAAAACAGACCTTTGTACAAAGTACGAACCTAACATTATCTGCTCATTTAAAACCTCTTTTCCGCTTATGTGGAACACTACAATCTCCTAATTCTTAATTCATAACCCCCTTCAAAATATTATTTGGAATGAGTATAAATTTCTAAAATAATCTTATTTAAATCACATACAAATAATATATTAATCGCTTGATAAAGTGCGGTTTATATCACTCTTCATAACACATTTTCAACCATTTGTCCGATTCAATATTTAACCCTTCCAAATATCTATTTTACCATATATATTGATATGAAGATTTCTGTATGTTTGTGAAAATTTAATGAAATTATGTCGAAATCAAGACGCGATTTTATAAAAATCTCCACCCTGAGTGCTGCTGGCTTGGCAGTTAGTGCAAAGTACCTGCATTCAGCGATTCCTTCATTTTCTTCAGGTGAAAAACTTAATGCAAATGATATTGACTTAGGACGCATACCTACTTATTGTGAAGTGTGTTTCTGGAAATGTGCAGGTTGGGTGTATAAAAACGAGGATGGATCAATCAAAAAAGTAGTTGGGAATGATGATGACACCAATTGCAACGGGCGTTTGTGTCCACGAGGAACTGGCGGAATTGGAATGTATTATGACGAAGACCGCTTAAAAACACCTTTAATGCGGGTAGTTGGCGCTGATGGAAAACAAACTTACAAAGAAGTTTCATGGGACGAAGCTTTTGATTTTATTGCTGATAGAATGCAGAAAATCAAGGTTGAACATGGCCCGGAATGTACTGCCTTGTTTACACATGGTTCAGGAGGTCACTACTGGGGAACACTTTTAAAAGCATTTGGCTCAACCAATATTGCTGCGCCTTCATACGCGCAATGCCGCGGCCCACGTGAAGTTGCTTTTATCGCCACCTTTGGTGAAGGTTTGGATTCACCAGAATCCACCGATATTCGCGATACCCGCTGCCTTGTTTTAATTGGCTCTCACATTGGCGAAAATATGCATAATGGACAGGTTCAGGAAATGTCGGACGCCATTGATAAGGGCGCAACTATAATTACTGTCGATCCCCGGTTTTCGACAGCGGCAAGCAAATCAAAATTCTGGTTGCCCATAAAACCGGCAACAGATATTGCATTATTGCTTACCTGGATTCACGAAATCATCAATAACGAATGGTATGATAAAGCGTATGTTGAACAATACACATACGGTTTTGAGCAGTTAAAAGCTTATGTACAACCATTTACACCCGAGTGGGCCTATGGAATTACAACTATAAAACCCGATCAAATCAGGGAAACGGCTAAGGAAATGGCAAATGCAGCACCAGCTGTAATTGTTCATCCAGGACGTCATGTAACCTGGTACGGAGATGATACTCAACGATTGCGGGCTGTTGCAATTTTGAATGCTTTGCTTGGTTCATGGGGACGACGTGGCGGTTATTTCATTCCCGAAAAACTGGAAGTTCCGGATTATCCACATCCTCCATTTCCAAAACCAACCCGCGACTGGCGACTGGCAATGAATGGTAAATACAACCTTGCTGACCTGGCATTGGCTAACGGAGTTTGTGATGCCACAATTCCAAGCCCCGAATTAGACTGTAACATAAAAGGCTGGATTGTGAACGGCACAAACCTGATAATGACTTTGCCCGATAAAAAGAAAACAATTGAAGCACTCAACAACCTCGAATTACTAGTGGTTGTTGACACAATGCCAATGGAAATTACAGGTTACGCTGACATTGTTTTGCCGGAATGTACTTATTTGGAACGCTGGGACGATTTACGTGTTGTACATGGAAGGATTCCAAATATTGCATTAAGAATGCCTGCAGCCGAACCAAAATACAATACAAAACCCGCCTACTGGATGGCAAAAGAGCTTTCCAAAAAAATGGGTCTTGAAGAATATTTTGCATGGGATTCATATGAAGATGTGCTCGACTGGCAATTGAAACAAGTTGGTTCGTCCTTGGAAGAAATGAAACGTATTGGCGTGAAAAACTTCCCGCGCACTTACGATGATTTATATTTTAAACCAGGAGAAGATATTACATTCAATACAAACTCCGGTAAAATAGAATTGTATTCAACAGCATTTCAGGAAGAGGGTTTCGATCCGATGCCGGTTTACACCCCGCACATGGAACCACCTGCTGGTTTTTATCATTTAAATTACGGCCGGGCACCAATGCACACTTTTAGTCGCACTGCAAATAACCCGAATTTGACCGATTTAATGGACGAGAATAAGGTTTGGGTAAATCCAAAAGTTGCCAAAGAGTGGGGTTTGAAAAACGACCAACCTGTTTATCTCCAAAATCAGGATGGAATTGTTTCAGATTTTCCTGTAAAAGTAAGGGTAACAGAACGTATTCGTTTTGATTCGGTTTATATTGTACATGGCTTTGGACATTCTGATAAAAAATTAAGCAGGGCTTTTGGGAAAGGAGCCAGTGATTCGCAATTAATAACCCGTGTATTAATCGACCCTATTATGGGAGGAACTGGTATGAGGGGAAATTTTGTAACATTCCGTTTCGAAAAAGAAAGTGAGGGGCAGGTATGAGATATGCAATGGCGATTGATACAAAAAAATGTGTAGGCTGCTCGGACTGCGTTGTAGCATGCCAAACCGAAAACAACGTGCCCATTGGCTACTGCCGCGACTGGATTGTGGAAGTAACCGATGGAACCTACCCGCAACTGGAAATTGAAATACGCTCGGAACGATGTAACCATTGCGAGAACTCACCTTGTGTGCGTTGCTGCCCAACGGGTGCAAGTCATTACGAAGATGGTGGGATTGTACTTGTTGCGCACAACGAATGTATTGGATGTGGCGCCTGTATTACGAGCTGTCCATATGATGCGAGATATTCGCATCCCGATGGCTATGTCGATAAATGTACATTTTGTATGCACCGCGTGAAAAAAGGGGAACAACCTGCCTGTGTAGCGGTTTGCCCAACAAAATGCATGTATTTTGGCGACCTTGATAACCCGAACAGCGAAGTTTCATTGGTACTTAAAAAGCGCAAACACAAAACTTTGATTCCCGAAGCAGGCACAAAGCCACATGTGTATTATTTAATCTAAAATCTACTTTGAACAATAAACTCGAAACTTTGAACTCTTTGCTATGAGAGAAGAAATAATAACATCAGGAAGATTAAACCCGCACATTGACCCGCACCTGGAGATTTGGCACTGGCATATCCCGTTATATTTATTTTTAGGTGGATTGGCTGCCGGAATATTGTTTTTTGCCAGTTTATATACCATTCTGGGGAAAGAAAACAAATACAGCGGAGCAGTCCGCAGAGCGCCAATCATTGTACCTTTTTTACTAATTGCCGGATTAACCGCCCTGTTTTTCGATTTAAAACACAAATTATATTTCTGGCAACTATATACAGTTATCCGTATTCAATCACCCATGTCATGGGGAGCATGGACATTAATGGCAATCACACCACTTTCCATGGTTTGGGCGGCCATTCATATTCGTGAATTTTTTCCAAACTGGGATTGGAAATTCTCTATTTTAAAGGAGATTGAAAAGTTCGCGATAAAATATAAAAAGTATCTGGCCTGGGTGATTTTATATTTTTCGGTGATACTTGGTATTTACACCGGGATTCTGTTTTCGGCATTTAATGCCCGCCCGCTTTGGAATACCTCAATTTTAGGCCCACTGTTTTTAACTTCTGGTTTATCTGCTGGTGCTGCGGTTATTATTCTCTTTTCAAAAAGACCAAAAGAAAGGATAAATTTTGCCAAAATCGATATCATGCTTATTGGCATCGAACTATTTTTAATTGTACACATGTTTATGGGATTTTTAGCCAGCACACAAGTACAGATTGAAGCGGCCAACTTGTTTCTTGGAGGCGCTTACACGGCTCCTTTTTGGATTTTTGTGGTCATCATCGGAATGATTGTCCCTGCAGTTTTGGAATTCCTTGAATTACGTAAATTCCATATTCCTACTGTGATCCCGGTAGTGCTTGTACTTTTTGGAAGTTTGATGCTGCGGTTTATAATTTCATATGCCGGGCAGATGAGCAGATGGTTATATTAGTTGAAAGTTCAGAGTTCAAAGTTTAAAGCTGGAATTCAGGGTTCGTAGGTTAAAGTTGCAGGTTTTGAGTTTAATGCTAAATAGTTAATATAAAGGTTTTTTAAGAGTATTAATAAAAAGGAACGATTGAGATAAAGAGGAAGGTTTTAATCTTCGGTCTTCGGTCTTCCGTCAATTTCTTAATTATGAAACAGAAAAAATATATGAATCCGTACCTTGGCGGAGCGCTGCTGGGGTTGGTTTTGGTAGCTGCATTCTGGGTTTCGGGAAGAGGACTCGGTGCAAGTGGCGCTTCGAAAAGTGCAATTGTTGCAGTTGTAAAAACTGTGTCGCCATCACACGCAGAAAACACTGCTTTTTACAAAGACTATTTAACAAGTCATCCGAATCCACTGAAAGAGTGGCTCGTATTTCAGATGCTGGGAGTGATTGTTGGCGGATTTATTTCGGGTGCTATTGCCGGAAGGTTAAAATTTAAAGTTGAAAAATCGCCAAAAATCACAAATAAAACCCGGATTATTTTTGCGGTAATCGGGGGAATACTTTTTGGTTTTGGATCGCAATTGGGTCGGGGTTGCACAAGCGGATCGGCACTAACCGGAATGGCGGTACTTTCGCTCAGCGGTTTTTTGTCAATGGCTGCAATCTTCGGAACAGCATTCGCTTTGGCCTACTTTGCGCGTAAACTTTGGATATAGGAGTTTAAAGTTTAAAGTTTAAAGTATCAAATAAAAAAAACATTATAGCATTCATGCATTTACGCATTCACGCATTAAACATTCAGTAAATCAATCATTCAGTAAATCAATAATCACATGGGACCACTAATAGTTTACGAAATAATATCAGAAAATACCAATTTATTTTTGGCGTTTATCATCGGGATCGGGTTTGGATTTGTACTTGAATCCAATGGTTTTTCATCAAGTCGCCGTTTAGCAGGAATGTTTTATGGATATGACACAACTGTATTAAAAGTATTTTTTACCGCTGCTATTGTCGGTGCAGTTGGGCTTTTGTTTTTAAGTCTGTTTCATTGGATCGACCTGAGTTATATTTATATCAATCCAACATATTTATGGTCAACATTGGGTGGCGGGGTTATAATGGGCGCGGGTTTTATACTTGGCGGATACTGTCCCGGCACTTCTTTTTGTGCAGCTTCAATTGGCAAAATTGATGCGCTGGCATTTATTGGTGGAATGTTTATCGGGATTATCATTTTTACAGAAGGATTTCCGCTTTGGGAAAACTTTTACAATGCGAAATTCCTTGGTTCACCAATTATAAGTGATATGCTGGGAACCTCACGCGGAGTTCTTACGTTTATAATAATACTAATTGCGCTCGGAATGTTTTGGGTTGGCGAGTGGTCGGAAAAAAAGTTTGCCTGTGACGATTATAAATTGAATCAGTAATAGAAATTACACGTAATACAATATTCAATACTTTGTACTAAATTACTTAATACTTAAAAAAATGACAGGAAGATCAATATTAGGAGCCATTATTATCCCGTTGGGATTGATAATTGCCGCCGTACCGGAAAACACTACAAAACAATATAAGTTAACTGCCGAACAACTTTTGGAGGAAGTAAAAAGCGGCACTCAATACATGCAACCCACTGAAGTTGCCGATATGGTAATTGCGAAAGATCCAACACTACAATTAATTGACGTGAGGAATGCTGATGAATTTGAGAAATTCAGTTTGCCAAATGCTATCAATATTCCTTTGGTTGATATTTTAAATCCCGAGTGGGATGAATATATTAACCAGGACATTAAATTAAACGTCTTTTACTCAAACAGCTCAAATGATGCCAACCAGGCATGGATGCTTGCACGGCAATTGGGGTATAAAAACAATTACGTTTTACAGGGTGGCGTAAATTACTGGGCCGAAACCATTATGAACCCTGAAGCCCCGGCAACCACAAGCCCCAACGAAGAAATAGCAAAATATAACTTACAAAAAGGTGCAGGAATGGCTTTGGGTGGAGCTGCCGAAACTACTCAAAATGCTCCGGCAGTAAGTGGTTCTCAACCACCAATCCAAAAAAGAGATAAAAAGAAAAAGGTTGCAGGTGGATGTTAAACCAGCAAAAAGCGACTTTTGAAAATCCTGGAGAATTGCATCTTCAGGATTTTTTTATGCTTCCAACTTTAGTTTTTCCCTCTACAAAAGCTATTTTTACAACTCAAACTAAAAAAATAAGACACATGTCGAAAATATTGGTTATTGATGATGAAAGAAGTATCCGCAACACATTGAAAGACATCCTTGAATATGAAAAATATTCGGTGGATTTGGCTGAAGATGGAATAAAAGGGATTGAAAAAATAAAGGGAAATAGTTTCGATGTTGTTCTTTGCGATATTAAAATGCCCGGAATGGATGGTATTGAAGTGCTTGAACAACTCGTTCAAATTTCACCGGACACGCCGGTTGTAATGATTTCGGGCCATGGGAATATCGATACAGCAGTTGAATCGATTAAAAAGGGCGCTTTCGATTATATTGAAAAACCATTGGATTTGAACCGGTTGCTGATTACAATCCGGAATGCTATGGATAAATCAAATCTTGTTACGGAAACCAAAATCCTTAAAAAGAAAGTCAATAAAAAATATGAAATCGTAGGCGAATCGAAAGCGCTAAAAGCAGTTGTTGATATGGCAGACCGCGTTGCCAAAACCGATGCAAGAGTCCTGATTACAGGCAATAACGGTAGCGGTAAAGAGTTGGTTGCCCGCCGAATTCACGACCAAAGCAACCGTTCATCGGGTCCGTTTATCGAAGTAAATTGTGCTGCAATTCCTTCTGAATTGATTGAAAGTGAATTGTTCGGTCACGAAAAAGGAGCCTTTACTTCGGCAGTAAAACAACACATTGGGAAATTTGAACAGGCAAACGGAGGAACTTTATTTCTTGATGAAATTGGTGATATGAGTCTTTCAGCGCAGGCAAAAGTTTTACGCGTTTTGCAGGAAAGCATTATCAGCCGTGTTGGTGGCGACAAACATATTAAAGTTGACGTACGAGTTGTTGCGGCAACAAACAAAAACCTTTCAACAGAAATCGCCGAAACCAATTTCAGGGAAGATTTATACCACAGGTTAAGCGTGATTTTAATCCATGTTCCTGCGTTAAACGAACGTTTGGAAGATATTCCACTTTTAGCCAACCATTTTTTACAGGTTATTTGTGATGAATACGGGATGCCTTTAAAATCAGTTTCGGATGAAGCCATTGCCGAGTTGCAAAAAATAAAATGGACAGGAAACATCCGTGAGTTTCGGAATGTAATTGAAAGGCTTATTATTTTATGCGACCAGAATATTACCGCTGATGATGTGTTGAAATTTGCTGCACCACTGAAATAAATAATGCCATATTCTTAAAAAATTTTACCACAGATTACTCTGATTTGCACAGATTAACATACACTTTTTTAAAAAGTGTCCATCTGTGAAATTTGTGGTTAAAACATCAAATCCAAGTTTTTTTCTGCCTCTCAAAAACATCTTTCCGTTTTTGTTGTTGAATAAACTGTAAAACATTCTATCAAAAAAAATATAAAGAAACTGGCCTCTGATTGCGGAATTTTAATTTGTCATGGTGTATTATTAATATTTTCCAAAGGAAAATACTTTCTTCCGTTTTCAGGGGCTTTTTCTATTTCTGATGCTTCCTTTTATTTAGCAGAAGGTATTCTATATTTTAGACCTAATCTAAAACTTATTCTATTGACGTAAGAAGTTTGGTAAGTATTGTTTAGTACAATCGGTTTTGCATAATCGGAATGATATATGTTCAACCTTGAGAATATGGAAAGATCATCAAAAATTATTCTTTTTAATTCCATGTCAATAAAAGCTCCAATTCCAAATTTGTTTTTCCTTTTTACAATTTCATTTTCATTATTAAAATAAAGAATTTCATTCCTGTCCTTATTCAAACCGATGGATATATATTCATTGTCTTGTTTGTAATAATTTAATCCGGCATCTACGCCAACCGAGAATTCCAAACAATTGGAAGTAATTATTTTTTGTGCCAAACCAATATCAACACTTGAAGCGGAAAAACTACCATTTACGGATTTTATTGTATGGTAATCACTTATGTTATGATACAAACTTGTAAAAGAGTTATTAGCCTTTTTTGAAGTTTTTAATTCAACAAAAACGAATTGCCTTTTTAAATGATAGGAATAAGCAAAACTTATTCCTGGTGTGTTTTTGTAAAAATCTACATCGCTAGTAGTATAAGTTCCAGCCAATTCAATAGATTGCGCTAAACTATTTTTTATCGAAATGAAAAATATTGCATTAAATACACAAATTACAATTAGATACTTCCTTGCTAATTTTAATTTCATTTGGTTAGATTTTAATGATTGTAATTATGTGCTAAATTTTTTGACAAGGGGAAATTCCTTGCTGGTCTTCAAAGGTTGACAAAATATTTTTATCAAAAAATAACAACAACCTGTTGTACAACACAACAATTAATAAACGTAGGTAAATAATTCCTTTGTCCTGTTAACCTTTTTGGTCACCTGGTTTTTGAAATACTAATTCCACAGGTGATTTTTATATGAAATGGGATAATTCTAAATGAGAAGTGCTTTTATTGGGGATTTTCAAAATTTTACCTTCAGCAGGTAAAAAATGGCATTCAGCAGAATGTAAAGGAAAATTATAAATGCCAGTCCGTAAATGTTAAAAACAATCAGGAGTACTGCCGACAAACCCAGGAAAAGATAACGA
Organism: Draconibacterium sp.; assembly: GCA_041739985.1. Lineage (GTDB taxonomy): Bacteria > Bacteroidota > Bacteroidia > Bacteroidales > Prolixibacteraceae > Draconibacterium. The sequence continues at coordinate 17,008 of JBGSMW010000104.1, forward strand.
TACCAGTTTTCACTTAACCGGAGTGATTTTGGTTTCATCGAAAACATGGGCATGGTTAACACCATCATCCCCGACATAAAAATGCCAAGAATCACGAGGTTTTTTGTTGTGTAAACCAATGGCAGGAATTCGGCATATTTTGGTGATTGGAGCATTAATCCCATTGCTGCCCAAAACAATCCGTTGGCAGGAATTGGCAACCCGCGAAAAAAATTTTCATCGCCCGAACTTGTATTAAACCGTGCTAACCTGATTGCGCCAAAAACCGGTAAAAGAAATGCCGAAAAAAGTATCAGCCACTCAAACCACTTTCCACTGATTTCGTGGATGGGGTCGTTTTTTCCAAAGAGTGAGAATTCGAGCAAAGTAAAAAGAATAGCGCCCGGTGCAACGCCAAACGAAACAACATCAGCCAGAGAATCCAGCTCTTTCCCTATTTCAGAATAAGCTTTTAATGCACGTGCTGCAAAACCATCCAAAAAGTCGAAAACTGCTGCAGCACAAATAAAAATGGCTGCCCAGACCAAATGCCCGTCGATGGCAAAAATAACAGCCACCGAACCTGAAACTAAGTTGAGTGAGGTTATAAAATTTGGTATTTGACTGATGATTTTTTTCAAAACAAAAAAATTAAATAGTAGCTAAAACGGTAAGTCCACCAACCGGATTTACACCCAATTCAACCGTAACTTTTGCATCGAGTGGCAAAAAAACATCGACCCTCGAACCAAACCTGATAAATCCGTATTCGGCACCCTGTTCAACAAAATCGCCGGGTTTTTTATAGGTACAAATGCGTCGGGCAACTGTGCCGGCTATTTGTCGCGATAATATTTCAGTGCCGCTTTTTGTTTTGAAAACCGTTGAACAACGCTCATTCAGATGCGATGATTTTTCGACAAACGCCGGATAATAAGCTCCCCTGTGATGTTTTATGAAAGTTATTTCCCCTCCAATTGGAGCGCGGTTTTGGTGTACATTCAGCGGCGACATAAAAATTGAAATCTGTATGCGCTTGTCTTTAAAATATTCTTCTTCAAAAACTTCCTTAATTTCAACAATTTTACCATCAGCCGGAGCAAGAACATGTTTTTCATCCTGCATAATTACGCGTTTTGGCACCCTGAAAAAGTAAACAACCAATGCTGCCAAAACAAGCGAAGCCGCCATCAGAAAATAAAAAATCAGGTAATCCTGTAAAAAAATATAGATGATTACATCTAAAACTGCAATCGCGAAAAATGCAATGGGGATGATTTTTCTCCCTTCCTTGTGAATCTTCATCGTTTATATATTTCCAAATAAAGTAATCCAAACAAAAATTACGGGGGCGGCAAATAGTACTGTATCAAAGCGGTCTAACATTCCACCATGACCGGGCAATATGTTTCCTGAATCTTTTACTCCTGCTTCACGTTTTAGTTTCGATTCGAAAAAATCGCCTGACGTACCAAAAATTACAATTAAAATTGCAATTACAATCCAGTTTGTAAGGTTGAGTTCATGGAAAATCACAGCGTTGACAATTGCCATAATAATGGCAAAAACAGCTCCGCCGATCAATCCTTCCCACGATTTTTTTGGTGAAATCCGTACACAAATTTTGTGTTTCCCAAGTAACGAGCCAAAAACATATGCCATTGAATCGTACATCCAGATAATTAAAAATATTCCAATTAATATCCATGGGTAAAATTCAGTTTCAGCCGATATGCCCGGAAAGATTATAAAACTCAGCAAACTATACGGAAGCGCAATATAGATAATCCCGGCTATTGTTATCATGGTGTTCTTAAACCCGTTTTTTCGTTTGTCAAACAAATCGGGAATCAATGTAAATAGGGGGATTAGTATTGACAAATAGATATAACGGTAAGGAATAACGTGGCTGGCAGCGAGAAAAAATATAATAAACAGTAAAAACCCGCATATCAGTCCTATTTTTATTGAAGGTTCATAACCTATATTTTCGCTGATTTTGTAGAATTCGAAAAGTGTAAATAGCAGGAAGAATGTGAAAACAGCGGCAAAAACATACTGGTGAATGATAATCCCGGCAAGCATAATTGCCGCGAAAGCAATTCCCGTTAAACTTCTTTTTACAAGTATTTTCAAAGTTTCAGGTTTTTTAGTAAAAGTGCAGCTTTTTCAGCATCCTTTTCATCCACAAAAATACTTATTTCTCCAAATGCCTGGTAAGCTGTATCGCGTTGATTGAGAACAACAGCTTTTATCCCTTCGTTTTCGAGCAACTCTTTTGCAATAGATGCTTTATATTCGTGCGCTGTCATATATACTTCTACCCAACCTTTTTCCATGGTGCAAAGGTAAAAAATAAATGGAAGTCGGAAATAGAAAGTTTTTTGCAAAAGTAAGGTCGGAAAAGCCCTCTTCTTATTCTTCCTAAAGGGAAAAGCTTGGAAGAATGCTGTGTTGATAGAAGTATAAAAGTTTGTTTGCAGTTTATGGCAAGAAACGAATTTATTTACCAAGCACCTTTAAAAGTGTAGCATTTTCGATTTCCAATTCGCGCAGGCGTTCACGGGTGGCAGCTTCCATTGTATGTTTTGGTGGTTCATTCACGTCGATCTGGTCGGCCAATGCCCTCAGAAAATTATACCCCAGTAATTCGGATATCAGTTTTAAACGGTCGAGCTTGATTTGGCCGGATGCAATCATTTTGCCCACCGCACTCTGATGCATCCCTATCTTCAGTGACAAATCAGTGTTGTTCCAGCCTTTTTCCTTTAGCTTCAGTTGAATTAAGCGAATGGCTTCTCTTTCCAGATTTTCCATGATGAATATTTGTTAAGAATATTTTTGTTTGCTCTAAATGTACTTTATTTTTCAGAGAATATAAGTAAGTTTTGCACTTAAATCAGCATATTCTGTTTTTTAATAAACCTATAATGCGTAGAAAAAAACATATTTTGCTTGTCCAAATGAATAGGCTGCGTATTAACAAACATATTTTGCTTGTCCAAAGGAATGGACTGCGCGAATACAAACATATTTTGCTTGTCCAAATGAATGGGCTGCTTATTAACAAACATATATTGCTTGTCTAAATGAATGGGCTGCAAATTAACAAACTTAAATTGCCTGCCTTAAAGTAATTATTGCGAAATAATAATTTCGAATTGCCAATTAACGCAATAAGGTTGTTATGTTGGGATTATGAATTTCTATTAAGGTTAAAAAGTGTCTGAAAAGGTTTTAAAATCATATATCTCGAATAAAAGCTAAGTAAAATAGTTAAACTCCTGTCTGTATAACCTGATTTATCAATTGTATTTCAACTATTATTTGTTTAATCTTTATAAAACAGGATTAAAAACATTGCAGAACCTGGGATTAGAGCTGTAGATTAAAAGGATATAAATTATGCAATATAAACATGTAATTCCCGCGGCCCATGAGCCCCAAGGACCAGAGTTTTTTCAATGTCAGCGGTGCGGCTGGGACCTGTAATCAATGCAATTTGAGAAGGAAAATTTCCAAGGTATTTTTCACCAATTCCTGAATAAGCTTTTTCAAGATAATCAACCAATTGATTTTTACGGGCAATAACAATATGTAGCGGTGGATAAACAAACATTTGTCGTCCGCCTTTTTGAGCCGAACTTACCATAACCGATCCGGTGTGTGCGATAAGAAACTCACAACCTGTAATTCCAACTTCAATTTCTTTCGACAATACAGAACTTTGCTGAAACTCTATTCCGAAAGCATTTAATTGCAAGCTGATCTCATCTTCATTGCAAAATACAACTTCCTTTTTATACGATGAAAGAAACTTTTTTAATTCAGAAAACATTTCTTCTTCCGAAGAAAATAAATGAACAAACCCATTTACCTTTTCTAAGTTTTCCTTGAAAGCCTGGTCCAAAGGCAAACTGATAGAATGGTAAATGGGTTCTTCAAAATCCGGCTTTTCAGGCGCTGGATGAACAGCGGTTTTCAGTTTATTCAAAATTTCTTCCCGTGCCGGATTCATAATTATACGGTTGTTTTTTTGTCCTCTTTATTTGTGTCTGTCTGCGGTTTTGAAGAACTGTCGTCTGTTGTAATTTTCTTATCCGTTTCGGTTAATCCGTTTTCTGGAATAACATGCTTTTTATCCCAGGGCCGTTTCCCAAAAATTTCCTCCAAATCTTCACTAAAAATTACTTCGCGTTCAAGAAGTAAGTTCGCCAGTTTTTCATGTCCTTTTGAATTATTCTTTAACACTTCAAGAGCGCGAATATATTGGGCATCAATAAGCACTTTTACTTCCTCATCAATCAGTTGGGCAGTTTTTTCGCTGTATGGTTTTGTAAAAGAATAGTCGGACTGGCCAGTTGAATCATAATAACTTACATTTCCAACTTTTTCGCTCATACCAAAGATGCTAACCATCGCGTAGGCTTGTTTTGTGATTTTTTCCAAATCGTTTTGCGCACCTGATGATATTTTTTTGAAAACAAGTTGCTCGGCAGCACGGCCTCCAAGAGCAGAACACATTTCATCAAGAAGTTGATCCTTTGTAGTAATTGAACGCTCTTCGGGTAAATACCAGGCAGCTCCCAGCGCTTTTCCACGTGGTACAATTGTAACTTTTACAAGCGGGTGAGCATATTCGAGCAGCCAACTTATAGTTGCATGACCAGCTTCATGATATGCAATTGTTTTTTTCTCATCAATTGAAATGATTTTATTTTTCTTTTCAAGTCCACCAACAATCCGGTCAACTGCATCCAAAAAATCTTGTTTATCAACCGATTCATGGTTCTTACGGGCTGCTATCAAAGCCGCTTCGTTACATACATTTGCAATATCAGCACCTGAAAAGCCGGGTGTTTGTTTGGCAAGAAAATCAACTTTTAATTCCTGGCTTAATTTCAGCGGACGAAGGTGTACATTGAAAATCTCGGCTCTTTCGTTTAAATCGGGCAATTCAACGTGTATTTGTCTGTCGAAACGACCGGCACGCATTAATGCACGGTCAAGAATATCGGCACGGTTGGTTGCTGCAAGAATGATTACACCCGTATTTGTGTCGAAACCATCCATCTCGGTGAGTAACTGGTTGAGTGTATTTTCGCGTTCATCATTACTACCCATGTTGGGATTTCTACCCCTGGCCCGGCCAATTGCGTCAATTTCGTCGATAAATACGATACATGGCGCTTTTTCCTTGGCCTGTTTAAATAAATCGCGAACCCGCGAAGCACCAACCCCAACAAACATTTCAACAAAATCGGAACCCGACATGGAGAAAAAAGGTACTTCGGCTTCTCCTGCAACGGCTTTTGCGAGTAATGTTTTTCCTGTTCCGGGAGGGCCAACCAGCAATGCACCTTTTGGTATTTTACCACCCAGTTTTGTGAATTTCTCCGGGTTTTTCAGGAATTCAACAATTTCTACAACCTCCTGTTTTGCTTCGGTGAGTCCGGCAACATCTTTAAAAGTGGTCGATACTTTTTGGTCTTTATCAAAAATTTTCGCTTGTGATTTTCCAACACTAAAAATACCACCGGCGCCACCGGCGCCACCTTTGCTCATTCTTCTGAAAATCCACCACCAAAGAAGTATAATCAATGCAAATGGCCCTATTGTCCAAAGTATTTCACCGGCCCAGTTTCGTTCTTCCTTATATTCAAGTGAAATATTATTTGTCTCACTTCCTTGAGCTTCTTTCAAATTGTTCTCGAAAGTTTCAACCGAGCCAATATTAAAAGTAAAATGAGGCCCCGTTTCGGCTGGCTTTGCAAAATTTGAATCAAACTCTGTTTTATATTTCTCCAGCCGATCTTTTTTAATATAAATCGTAGCCATTTTATCGTTTACAACCACAATCCTTTCAATATCGCCATTGGCAAGCATTGTTGAACGTACGTCGTTCCAGGTGGTTTTAACCGGACCGCGGCTCGTACTAAAATAAAACTGAACTATAATAAAAACGATTGCTATTAAACCATAAATCCAATAAGCATTGAATTTTGGTCCTTTTCCATCATTCTTTCGGTTCGGATTAAACTGGTTGAAAGGATTATTCTGGTTTTTGTTTTCCTTGTTCGCTTTGTTATCTGTCATGATATATTAATTGTCTTCTTTTATTATTGTTGTTTTGGCATCGGCCCAAAGTCCTTCCAGATTGTAAAAATCTCTTGCTTCCTTCTGAAAAACATGAACCATTATATCGCCATAATCGAGCAAAATCCAGATAGAATTCCGGTAGCCATCTTTGTGCCAGGCATCCACTCCTGTTGTTTCCTTCACCGTTTCTTCAACCGATAAGGCTATTGAATTGGCCTGGGTTGTAGAAGTGCCATGGCAGATAACAAAATAACCACATTCAGTGTGGTTTATTGTGTTTAAATCAACAATGGTAATCTCCTTTCCTTTAATTCGTTGTATTCCTTCCAGAACTCCGTCAAGTATTTTTTCTGTCTCTATTATATTTTCCGTCATAAAAATTTTTATTCCCTGCAAAGATAATCTTTTTGCCTTAGCCTTATTTTATGTAATTTGCGTTTTTAAAAATCATTTTTTTATTGATTATCAAAATAATATTCAACAAACGCTCTGTTCTTATCTCTTTATTTATCTGCTGAATTTACAACAATGACAAATAAAAATTTAATTTTTTTAACCGAGGTCGATTCTACCAACAACTATGCCAACCAACTTGTTTTGTCTAAAGCGGCAGAACATGGTACTGTCGTTTTGGCACAACTCCAGAATATGGGCAAAGGACAACAGGGAAACCGATGGGAAAGTGAAGCCGGGAAAAATCTTCTTGCTAGTATCGTTTTGTTTCCCAATTTTTTATCAGCGGCAAAACAATTTTATCTCTCAAAAATTGCCAGCCTTGCAATTGTTGATTTTTTGAAGAACGAAACCATTGGAGTTTCAATAAAATGGCCAAACGATATTTATATTCAGCATAAAAAAGTTGCAGGTATATTAATAGAAAACGCGGTAAAAGGACAAAATATTTCCTCATCAATAATTGGTATTGGGTTGAATTTGAATCAGGAATTATTTGTGTCTGACGCTCCAAACCCAGTTTCGTTAAAGCAAGTTTCCAGGAAATACTATGATATTGAAAACGTTTCCGAAACAATTTGTGAAAACTTGTTTCACTGGTATCAAATATTGAAAAATGGGAATTTTCATGAAATTGATTCAGCTTATTTCAATCTGCTTTACATGGCATATGAATGGGCCATATTCGCGAAACAGGGAGTACAATTTGAAGCAAGAATTAACGGGATTGGCGAATTTGGCCAGTTAATTCTTGAAGAAAGGAGCGGATCAGTTTCAGAATATATGTTTAAGGAAGTGGAGTTTGTGATATAGTGTGAGTTCAGCGTTCAGAGTTCCTTGTTAAAAGTTCAGGGTTTTAGGGTTCAAAAATTAGTATTTTAATTCATAGCAATATATGGCGGATTGTTCTTTCCCCTTAACCTTTCGTGGAAAGGCCGGGATAGGGGCTTAATATGGCAACCCCGCCAAAGTATCCGCAAGTTTATCAATTCCTTCTTCCAATTTATTGCCTGCCATCATTTTTATCATCGTACTCATTTCGGCGTGGAGTGTTAAACGCATTTTGGTTGTAAAATTATCAACCGGCATCAACTGAATCCAAAATGTGAAACTTAGTGGAAGGCCACCTGAGCTTTCAACTTTGATGGTTTTAAATGGTTCGCGGTTTACAATGCGGATTTCTGCCAGTCCAAGTCCGGTAATTTTAAACTTGCACGAATCCTGATCTGATGAAAATTCGGTAATTTTTATTTGAGGTATTTTCTCGGTAATCTTTTCTATCAGTCCCGAGTTTAAATATCCCGATAAATTATTGAAATTTGAAAGGTAATTGAAAACAACCTGCTCGTTGCGGTTAATTACCTTTACCGTACTTGTGTATTTATTCAATGACATTATTCTCTTATTGATTTATTTAACAAAATAAAGTTTAAGCCCTTTAATAAATTTAAAATGTTTCACATTCAAGGTTAACAATTCCAAATCATTTACTATTGCAGTAGATGCGATGAATGCATCTGGAATACCAAGTTTATGACTTAAAGAATATTCAAGCATCAGATTATAAAATACCTTACATACTTCTTCATCAATAAATCTTAAATCCAAACTTTTAATATCTTTTTCGATTTGTTTAAGTTCTCCTTTATTAAGGGCGCCATAAAAAAGTTCTCCGGCAGTGATTATGCTTATTGCAATATTCTCCTCACCTATTTTTTTTAATTCAGTAATAATTTGTTCATTATTTCTGTATAATTCAATAAGTATATCTGTATCACAAAGAATCATTTCCCTCTCTTCCAAGCGGTTTCCCTTAAATTAAGCTCATTTGTTTCGCGTTTTTCCCAAAGTCCGGCTGAATTGAAAATAGAATGACCAGAGTCTTTTTTCCCCTTTTTCTTTTCTATCTCAACAAAATCGAACTGCGAAAGCAATTTTTTAAGAAAAACTACTTTCTTTTTATCCGTTACTTTTAGAACCATTTCTTCCATATCATTTGTTGTATTTCTATTTCCCCCAGTTTGCCGGGTCTTCACGCCATTTCATCAAAGTTTCAACCTGATCAGGAGTAATTTCACCAAGTTCAACAGCAGTATCAATTAATACCTGATAATTGCCAAGAGTGGTCAATTCGATACCCGCTTTTTTAAAGTTGTTGTTGGCATGTGGAAAGTTGTAAGTAAATATGGCTACCATCCCAATTACAACAGCACCGTAATTGTTTACTGCTTCGGCAGCATTTAAACTGCTGATTCCGGTTGATACCAAATCTTCAATCACAACTACTTTTTGATCTGGGTTCAAATCACCTTCAATCAGGTTTTCCAAGCCATGACCCTTTGGCTTCGAACGGATGTAAATAAAAGGTAATCCGAGCACCTCGGCAACCAGCGCACCAATTGCAATTGCACCTGTTGCAACCCCTGCAATTACTTCTGCTTCGGGATATTTTTCGCGTACCACATCCACAAACCTATCGCGAATAAATGTGCGGGTTTTGGGATATGATAAAATTTTACGGTTGTCGCAATAAATGGGTGATTTCCAGCCTGAAGCCCAGGTAAAAGGATTTGTTGGCTGTATTTTTATAGTGTTGATTTCAAGTAATTTTTTTGTTACTTCGATTTGAACAGATTCCATATTTTTGTACAATTTTAATTCGAAAACAAATGTATAAAGTTTTTTTTAATGACAGGGAGATAGTAATTACCGGAAGCAGGAATGCAACAATTCTTAAGGAAGACATGATAATCGAAAATTTGAATTCTGTAAAAGATGTAAAAAACTGGTTCCAGGATTTTACTGCCAGGCAAACACATTCGGCAATTCTAATTCATCCTCAACCTGAATTATTTTGGCATGAAATGTTCTTGCCCGTTTTTACGCAAATCCCCGCAGCCGGTGGTGTTGTTATTCGAAATGATAAAATGCTCTTTATTTTACGCAACGAAAAGTGGGATTTACCTAAAGGAAAAATTGACTTTGGAGAAACTCAAAAAGAAGCTGCGATACGCGAAATTGCCGAAGAATGTGGTATTGACGGCCACAGCATAATAAAAAATCTTCCTTCAACTTTCCATATTTATCAATCTCCATATAAAAAAACATTGGGACAGTGGATTTTAAAAGAAACTTTTTGGTTTGAAATGAGTTATTCGGGCATCGAAAACGGTACTCCAGAAACAAAAGAAAACATTACAGAAATAAGGTGGTTCGCAAAAAACGAACTCGCTGAAGTACTCGCAAATACGTATGAGAATTTGAAATCGGTTGTCTCAGTTTATGTGGAATAGCAACTATTTCAAACTTTCCAAATAACTCAAACCCATCCGTAACTCACTGTAACTTACCGCATCTCCAAAATGATTTTTTGCTTCATTAAATCCTTTGTTTTCAACCGATTTAAAATATCCGACAATCTTTTTGAGCTTTTCTTCATTCAAAAATTGTTTTACATCCAACTCTCCCAAACCTACATAATGTGCCAAATGGCTTTCGATTGTTGAGGCTGCAAATCCTCTTTCCTGCGCAATTTCAACAATAGTTTTTCCGGATTTAAAAAGATCAAAACTTGCTTTTTTTGAATTGATTTTAGGTTTTTTCTCTTTCCGTGGATTTTCTTTCAGCGGAATTTCACCCTTTTCAATGTTGTTTTCGTTGCAATAATGTTGTATCATTTGAACGATATCGGCGCCAAACTGCTCTATTTTTTTTGCACCCATACCATTAATTAATTGCAAAGTTGCTGAATCGGTAGGCAGATAATTAACAAGTTCATTCAATGCTTTTTGCGAGAAAACCATGTAAACCGGCACTCCCATTTCTGAAGCTTTTTCATATCTCCACGAGCGGAGCAATGCATACAACTGCGGATGCGGAATATTATCCGTATCCAAAACTTCCTTTACTTTTCGCTTTTTTGCAGCGGGCTGGTTGTTATCGATGAGCGCCTTTGCCTGTGCATCCAGAAGTTTTTTAACATCAAAACCCGTTTTACAAACTTCAAAACCTGCTAATTTTGTTTCGGTTTCTTCCAAAAGACGTGAAGTAGTGTTGTTGATTTGCTTGCGCAAAATTTTATTATCAACCTCCAAATCAGCTTTTGCCAAAGCATCAATAACAATTGTTTTCAATTTTTCCTCAAAATATCCGGCAGCTTTTGAAACACGTTCCTGCAATTTTGAATTTTGCCCAGCATCAGGTTGAACAGCTAAAAGTTGATTGATTTGATTTTGAAATTTCTCAGCAACATCGGCCAAATCCGTTGAAGCAGCGATTTGCATTTTTTTCATTTGCTCAATCAAAATTTCGGGCAAAGCAGACGCATTTTCAACCATCAGTTTGTAGATGTTATTTATCAGATAAGAGATAAAGTTAAACCTGAAAAGCTCGGTCAGTAGTTCATTTTGAAAAGCTAATTTGGCTGAAATCAACTCCTTTTCTCCAGGCTGATTTTTCTCTACATCCTGAATAAAACCACTTACAGTTCCGTCATTAATTATACTCCGCGTTGTAATGGGAGTACTTAAAACCATACCCTCCAATGTTTTGCACCGGCTGAGTGCAACGTAAACCTGATCATGCGCAAAAGAGGTTTCTGCATCAATAATAGCACGTTCAAAAGTCAAACCCTGACTTTTATGAATTGTAATTGCCCAGGCAAGTTTTAATGGAACCTGATTAAATGAACCTTCCGTTTCTTCCTTTATTTCTGAAGTTTTTTCATCGATTGAATATTTTACATTCTCCCAAAGCAGCGGAGTAACTGCAATTTCATCATCATCATCTGGACAGCGTACAAAAACCGTATCGTCCTCAATATCGGTAATCATCCCGATTTTCCCGTTGTAAAATAGTTTGTCAGGCGAAGGATCATTCTTCACAAACATAACCTGAGCTCCAACTTTTAACTTTAACTCAAATTCAGTGGGGTATGAATATTCAGGGAATTTTCCTTCAATCCGTGCCGTAAAAACCTGGGCTTTTGATGGAATAGACCTCAATTTGGCTTCGTTTATTCTGTCGGCCTGAACATTGTGGGAGCAAAGGGTAATATAACCGTCAATATCGTTGGGTTGAAAATTTGGCAGATGTCTTTTATTCAATGCAATAACCGCTTCCTGATCGAGTTTATTGTCGCGCACTTTGTTGAGAATGGCAATAAATTTATCATCCTGCTGCCTGAAAACGTGTCTCAATTCGATGCTGACAAACTTTGTTTCCTGCAAAACCTTGCTGCTGAAAAAATAGATGGTTTCGTATTCACGCCTTAACAAATTCCACTCTTCATTTTTTATTACAGGCGCCAATTGCTGCAAATCGCCAATCATTAGAACCTGCGCTCCGCCAAAGGGTTTTCGCCCGTTTTTAAACCGTCGCATCACACGGTCGATTGCATCCAGAATATCTGCCCTCACCATACTAATTTCGTCAATTACAAGCAAATCGAGGCTGCGGATGATATTGACTTTTTCTTTGTTGAAACGCATTTGCCTGACCTGTTCATTTTCGATGCCGATTTGTGGGGCAAATGAGAGTTGAAAAAATGAGTGAATTGTAACACCTCCGGCGTTAATTGCAGCAACAACAGTTGGAGCAACAACAATCATACGTTTTGGTGATTTTTCTTTTAAACTTTTCAGAAATGTTGTTTTCCCTGTTCCTGCTTTTCCGGTTAAAAAAATATTTTGCCCCGTGTATTGAACAAAGTTGAAAGCAAGTTCGAGTTGTGCGTTGGTTTGCATATTGTTTTTTTTAAGCAGCGTGATTTAAAAATTGTTCGATTTGAGGAGTTAACTTTTTTTCATTTAATGAATATCCTTGAATCAAATACTCCTTTAAGATTTTACTTGCCCAAACCCTGAATTGCGTACCTCTTTTTGAATTTACCCGATAGCCGACCGCAATAATCATATCAAGATTATAATATCTTATTTTTCTGGATATCTCGCGATCACCTTCTTTTTGAACTTGTGCAATTTTTGCACAAGTTGAAATCTTGCTCAATTCTTTTGATTTATAAATATTTGAAATATGTCTATTTACAGAAGTTCTATTGGTTTGAAATAACTCTTCCAATTGATTTTGATTCAACCAAACAGTGTCGTTATCCAACTTAACTTGAATTTCAGTTTTTCCGTCTTCTGATTTAAATATTTCGATACCGGAATTATTCATCTTGTAAATTTTTCTAAAATTATTAAAAATTGAAAACGACTGGTAACCCAAACGATTGAAAAACAAGATTTAGATTAAATGTCACAATCGTTGCCAATTGCACTTAAAGTTGAACTTGTGCAAATTTTGCAACAGTTGGGTACTGCTTGATTCCCTAAATTTAATCCCACACAAAACGCCAGGTTCCATCAGATTGTTTTTTCCAGACCGTATGAAAAATACCTGTATCCGCAACCGACTTCCCCGTTGAATCAATATAAGAAAAAATATAATGTCCGTAGGTGTAACCTAAATCACCCGAGGCTGCAACATCCACAAAATCAGGCGACCACGAAAGTGCTTTTGAATTTTGATTTTTATAATGTTCATCAATACTTTTTAAACCTTCTATGATTTTATTGTTCCGCATCAGCACCGCCTCTTCAGCGGCAAAAGTTGTAAATGCTTTATGAATGCCCTCTTCTCCTGCCATTTTAGAAAAATTTTGTTCTGTTTCGCGAATTTCATTTTTCCATGTTTCAATCTGAATACCATCAGGTTTTGTGTTACATGAAATCAGAAAAAGAAAAGTGGAGGTAAAAAAGAAGGCCAATTTATTCATATTTTATGCTTAGCTAATTTTCAAATGAAATTACCACATTTCCTGTTTTTTGTCCCGATTCAACGTATTTATAAGCCTCAACAATCTGATCCAATTTGTATTTTCTTTCGATTACCGGCTTAAATTTTCCAGCTTCGGCCAGTTCTTTTAAAAAAATAACGTCATCTTTTTTAATTGTTGGCAGGGGAAACAGTACTTTTTTTCTGCTGAAAATCGGGGTTGTCAGTGCATAAAAAATATTTTCACTGTTTTTGCCAAGTTCGGTTGAAATGTAAATCCCTTTTTCGTTGAGCAGCGGTTTACATTTCGAAAACGAACTTTTTCCGACAGCATCAAAAATAAAGTCGAATTTGCTGTCAATTTTTGTAAAATCTTCCTGCATGTAATCAATCACGTTGTCAGCTCCCAGTGATTTTAGCAATTCCATATTTTTTGTGTTTCCAACAGCAGTAACATTTGCCCCAAAATGTTTAACAAGCTGCAGTGCTGCAGAACCAATTGCGCCGGTTGCTCCGTTGATCAGCACATTTTGCCCGGCTTTTACATTTGCTGCCCGAATATCACACAATGCATAATGCCCACCTTCGGTTAAAGCCGCTGCTTCAATGAAATTAAAATTCACCGGTAAAGTTGTGATTGCGCCATGCTCAGAAATTGTTATATATTCAGCATGAGCGCCAAACTTTGTATCGTTGTAGCCAAATACTTTGTCGCCAACCTGAAAAGTTGAAACACCTTTCCCAATTGCTTCTATAACTCCGGAAAATTCGTTTCCTAACGTTTTGTATTTTGGCACAAATAATCCGCTAAAAAACCTTGAAACAAAATATTGTGCACTTCGAAATCCACAATCGGTGCGGTTTACAGTTGAAGCCATTACTTTAATCAGCACTTCGTTGTCATTTGGCACCGGTTTGTCAATTTCCAATATTTGAACAACTTCAGGAGGACCGTATTTTGTATAAACTGCTGCTTTCATAATCTATTAATTCGTTTTTAGCAACTGCATAATTTCATCGAGTTTTGGCGATAAAATAATTTCGGTGCGGCGGTTACTTGCCCTGCCTTCGGGAGTTTCATTTGTTGCTCGTGGCCAAAATTCCCCTTTTCCTGAAGCCGTTAAGCGGGTTGGTACAATTTTATATTCATCGGTTAAAATCCGAACAATTGAAGTGGCACGTGCAACGCTTAAATCCCAGTTGTCGCGGTAAACAGCGGTTTTAATTGGCACATTGTCAGTATGACCTTCAATCAGAATATCGATATCCGGGTTTTTGTCAAGCACTCCTGCCAGCAATTTAATGGCTTCCTTTCCTTTTTCTTCAACTGCGGCACTGCCTGATTTAAACAATAATTTATCGGACATTGAAACATAAACTTTCCCGTTTTTAATTTCCACTGACAATTCATCTGATTTAAATCCCAGCAAAGCATCTCTCAAAACATTGTTCAAGCGGTTTGTAATGGAATCCTGCCGCGCAATAACCTGCCGTAGCTCATTGAGCGTTTTTTCCCTTTCTGCCAGAATCCGTTCTTTCTCCTTTAATTCCTCGGATTTTTGTTTCAATGCCAGGTTAAACTGTTCGGACTCCGACAGTTTTTCTCCCGAAAGTTCATTGTATTTCTTTTCGATATCGGTAATCGATTGGTTTAAATCAAAAATGTTACCCTTTAAACCTTCAATGTTTTCTTTTAGCGATACAATTTCGCCATCCCTTAATTCAAGGGTTTTGCAAAGCTCATCACGTTCCGCAATTACCGCTTTTACACGTTTCGAAAGTAAGAGGTTTTTGTCAGGTGCTGGTTGTCCGCACTGGTAAATTGGTTTACACGAGCCAAAAAACAGCATTAAAATGCCAGTAAATACTATTAAATTTCTTGTTTTCATTGTTTGCTATTTTATGTTTATGACTTAAAAGGATAATTGAGATTACCTTTACAAATATTTCTTTTTAAAATTGAAAATAGCTCCCTAATTTCAAATTTTCCTTTATAAACTATTCCAGATCAATTACAATTGACAAATTCTCCTTTACATTATTAATAAGATCTTTAGGAAGATCTCCAATCTTCTTTAACAACCTTTTATTATCAATAGCCCTTATTTGATCAATCATTACATCGCAATCTTGATTCAATTTTGCCTGTCCTTTCTCCAAATGTACACGTAAAACGTCCGAATCCTTTATCACATTTGTTGTAATTGGACAAATAATCGTTGAAGGGTGCGGAATTTTATTTAAAAGGTTCGTTTGCAGGATTAAAACTGGTCTTGTTTTTCCCGTTTCGGTACCTATTTGAGGATTCAAATCAGCAATCCAGATTTCATATTGTTTAACCAGCATAATCAATCTCCTCAAAATCCTTTAAAATTTTCATCGAATCTGATTTAACCAGTTCTGATTCTTTTTCGAGTTTTTTTTCCAATAACTTTCGATTTTGCATCCGATTGTAATATTCAAGGGCATCATTGATATACCTGTTTCTTGGTTTTTTGATTTTTGAAAGAATTTTTTCAGTTTCTCCGAAAATTGAATCGTCAATTTTTAATGACACAGTTTTCATGTTTTATATTTTTTATATAACAAAAGTATATCATTCTGGTATATAAAACAAGTGCATCATCCTGGGGTTTTAAACTCGAAATATCGGTTACACTTAGAGTTGAAACCAGAACAATAACCAATTGTTCGTTTATTTTCGAAAATCGACTTATAAAATCTTTGAACAAGAATTACTCTCCAAAAACCTTCTCCCCCGCAATCCACGTACTTTCAATCTTAGCTTTTAAAACTTCATTTGGTGTGGCAGTCATCAAATCAGTATCAAGAATTACAAAATCAGCAAATTTTCCGGGTTCAAGACTGCCTTTTTCGTTTTCTTCGAATGCTGCTTTTGCTGCCCAGATTGTCATCGAACGCAAGGTTTGTTCGGGCGACAAGCCTTCATTCAATTGCCAGCCACCTTCCGGAGAACCGTTGTAGTCGGTGCGGAAGACAGATGCATAAAAAGTATAAAGTGGTTCGATATTTTCAACCGGAAAGTCAGTGCCGTTTGGTAACCAGCCATTTTGAGCGAGTAAGGTTTGGTATGCATAGGCTCCTTTTATCCTCTCTTCTCCCAAACGGGTTCCGGCCCAGGTCATATCCGACGTACAATGTGTTGCCTGAATGGATGGCACAATTGAAAATTCAGCAAATTTTGAGAAATCGTTTGGATTAATGACTTGCGCATGTTCAATCCGCCAGCGCCGATCGTTTTTCCCTTTCAGGAATTTTCCATAAGTGTTAAGCACCAGCCGGTTGGCACTGTCGCCAATGGCGTGCGTGGCTACAACAAAATTATTTTCGAGCGCAAGTTGACAGATTTTTTCGTAATATTCCTGTGTTTCAATTTGCAGTCCGTGGTTTCCAGGATCATCAGAATAATCCTCCAAAAGCAGTGCACCCCGCGAACCAAGTGCGCCATCAGCATAAATTTTTATTGTGTTTACAGTCAGCTTGTCTGATCTTTTAGGTCCATTTTTTACAAAAGTTTCAAAATTTTCTTCAGTTGGATTTAACATGGCGTTAATTCTCATTTTCAGTTCACCACTGTTTTGCATTTCTTCCATCAGTAAGATTGTATTTTTGTCGAGGCCACAATCGGTAACTGAAGTAATTCCTGCCGCAAAACTATTGGCTTGTGCTGCCATTAATCCTTTTTTTTGTTGTTCTGCGGTTCCTTCCGGAATAAAACTTCCGATTAAACCCATCGCATTGTCAATTAAAATTCCAGTGGGTTGGCCGTTTTTTAAAACCACTTCACCACCCTGTACTTTTGAGTTTGCAGAAATTCCTGCTATTTCAAGTGCTTTTGAATTACACCAGCCTGCATGTCCGTCAACACGAACCAAATAAACTGGTATTTCGGGAAATAATTCGTCGAGTTTTGCTTTGTCCGGAAATTCTTTGATATCCCAATCATTTTGATCCCAGCTTCGGCCCAAAATCCAATCGCCACCAAAGGTTTTGCTGTGTCTTTGCAGAATTGTATAAATTTCTTCGGGACTCTGCGTTCCACGTAAATCGGCATATTGCATCAGGTTATTTCCGTAACCGCTGAAATGACAATGCGCATCGTTAAATCCCGGATAAATAAATTTGCCTGTAGCATCAATAATTTTCTCAGTTCTGTATTTTTTCAGAATTTCATCCGTTTCACCTGTTTCACCTATTTTTCCATCAATTATTACTATACTTTCAACTGTTGTAAAACCAGCATCAACAGTATAAATTTTTGCATTTGTAATTATCAAATCTGCCTTTTCTTTTTGCGTGCACGAAATCATATAACTCGAAATAATGGTTAATAAAATCAAAATTGGTTTCGTCTTCATCAGAATAATCTTGTTTGTTAAACTCATTCAAAAATACATTAATTCAGTAAAAAGAGACTTGTTAAAATGGTTTTAAAATTTTATTGCACTTACCAATTATCTCAATGACATAAATCAATTTTGAAATTAATGTTTTCACGATTTGTCAAAATAAAGGTTAAAAAGGTGCGTTTTTAAAAACAACTTTTCTTTAAATTTTTACCTTTGCTTCCTGTTTTTTAGGAAAATAATAAAAAAATATGTTTACAGTCGGCATTTTTACAACACATATCCCATACATTGCGTTTGTGGTGTTTTATGCCTTTTTTATCCTTTTTGGTATTAACTCGCCAGCTGAAGAAGAAGTTAAAGTCAGCAAAAGCAAATTCAATATTGAACTGCAAATCAGCGAATCGCTTGCAGATGCAAATGCAGTGTCCAATTTCCATTACCAAACCGATTTCGATTTTTCCGATTACAATAAATTTGAAAATAGTTTATTTAAGCGAAAAATAAATCACCAATGCGAGCTTAAAAAGGTGCACTGGCAATACTTTTTAAGCAATTCCCTTTCAAACAGGCCACCCCCGATTCTTATCTGATTCAATCTGATTTTGGGCAAACTGGTTTAAAATCCTGAGATTGGATTTAGAACTGGATGGTTTTTTTTCACTGCCCTGTTTTAATTTTTCCTGTTTTTTATTCATTTGATAAATCGTTTTTATGATAAGCCTTATAGGTATTAGTTATAAAACTTCTACTCTTGATGTAAGAGAAAGATTTTCATTGCCGAAAGAAGAAATAGTCCCTTTTTCAGAGCTTTTGCAAGCTGAAACTGGTATTTCCGATATCGTTGTTTTATCGACCTGTAACCGCACTGAAATTTACTTTTCGCAAAGCAAATATGAATTTCACATTGCGTCAAAAGCTGTTTATAAAACCCTGAAACAGTTTAAAGGGGTTGAACACAAATCGTGGCAATCGTTTTACAGCAAGTCAAACGAAGAAGCAGTCAATCACCTGTTTGAAGTTGCTTCGGGCATCGATTCAATGATTATTGGTGAAGACCAAATTATCGGACAAATTAAAGATGCCTATGTTTTTTGCACCGATGCCGGATTAACAGATGCAGTATTGATGCGTTTGTTTCAAAAATCTTTCGAAGCCAGTAAACGGGTGCGCACCGAAACGAAAATTAAAATGGGAACAACTTCGGTAAGTAGCGCTGCCGTGCAAAAATGTGCCAGTTTGTTCCCCGATTTGTTTGGAAAAAAAGTGTTACTGATCGGCGCTGGCGAAACCGGAAGTCTTGTGTTACAGAGCCTTAGCAAAAATGGTGTTCAAAAATTAACTGTAACCAACCGCACCCTTGAAAAATCTTTAAAACTTGCTGCCAGACACAATTGCGTTCCACTACCCTTCGATCAGGTTGCCAATCACCTCTATTTGTATGATATAGTAATTGTGGCCACAGGTTCATCTGTCCCGTTAATTACCCGTGAAATGGCAGAAATGTCAGTAAAAAACAGAAACGGAAATCACCAGGTTTATGTTGATATATCTGTTCCAAGAAATATTGAACAAGAGGTGGAATTGCTTGAAACCATTACACTTTTTACCATCGACGACTTACAATCGGTAGTTAACACAAACATGGAAAAAAGAAAAGAAAGCGTTTCAACAGCCAATGAAATAATTAAAGAAGTTGTAGATGATTATTGCGAATGGCTTGCCAGCCGCTCGTTGCGCCCGGCAATAAAAACGATTACCAACAACATGTCGAAAATTACAAAAGGGGAACTTTCGGAATACAACAAGGTAAATTCAGAAGAAATTCAGAAAGCCATTGATGAATTTTCTCAACATCTCACCCAAAAATATACCCGTTTGTTTATCAAAAATTTAAAGGAAATTACAGCTAACGGAAGAAACGCAGGTTCTCTGGAAATTGTGAACGGACTGTTTAGTCTGGAAGAAAAACAACAGGAAATTACCAAATGAGAAATACGATTAAAATTGGGACACGTGGCAGTCAACTTGCACTTTACCAGGCCAATCTTACAAAAAAAATACTGCTCGAAAAGTTTCCTGAAGTAACTGTTGAAATTGTAATTATAAAAACAAAGGGCGATAAAATTCTTGATGTTGCTCTTTCGAAAATTGGCGACAAAGGACTTTTTACAAAAGAACTTGAAACTGCACTCCTTGAAAATGAAGTTGATATTGCAGTTCACAGTCTGAAAGATTTACCCACAACATTACCCGATGGGTTGAAACTTGGTGCTGTTTTGGAACGTGGTGAATTTCGTGATGCACTGGTAAGCAAAGACGGTCGCAAACTATCGGAACTTACAGAAAATGATGTGATTGCCACTTCAAGTCTCCGCCGACAGGCCGGGTTATTGAGGCAAAATAAAAATTTTAAAATTGTGGATATCCGTGGAAATGTGGAAACCCGTCTTCGGAAAATGGAAGAAGGTTATTGCGATGCGATGATTATGGCAGCCGCCGGTTTGCAACGCTTAAATCTTGAAAAATACATTACTGAAATTATTGAACCCGAAGTAATTATTCCGGCAACAAGTCAGGGTGTAATCGCCATCGAATCAAGAAAAAACGACGACAGGATTGATTCATTCTTAAAGGAAATTAATCATTCGCTAACATGGAATGCTATTGAAACTGAACGCGGTTTTCTTCGCAAAATTGAAGGCGGTTGCCAGGTTCCGGTTGGTTGTTATACAAAAATTGAAGACGAAAGGATCATAATTACCGGATTTGTTGCAGCAATCGATGGTTCTGAATACCTTTCAGATTCCGAAACAGGGTCAATTGAAAACGGAAAATCAACTGGAGAAAAACTGGCTGAAAAGTTAATTGCAAAAGGTGCCAGCCGTATTCTTGCCGAAATCAGAAAATAAAATTGAATGGACGGTTTGTTACAAGACAAAGTTTTTATTTCAACCCGACCTGAAGGACAATCGGTCGAACTTGCCCGGCTTTTTGCAAATGCCGGTTCAACTGTAATTGAAATGCCGCTTGTCAAAATCCAACGTGCAGTTTTGAATGAAATTGAAAAAAAATACTTCACACAACTACACCATTTTCAATGGCTGATTTTTACAAGTACAAACGGGGTTCGCAGTTTTTTTGAAAATCTTCAGGAAATTCAGGAAAATCAAAATTTACCTGAATCACTGCAATTAGCAGTAATCGGGAATAAAACCGAACAGGTTTTAAACAGTTTTGGCTATAATGCGGCTTTTACAAATCCCGGTTCAACAGGCGAAGATTTTGCTGAATATTTCATTCAAAAAATTAAAACTGAAAATACAAAACCCAATATTTTGCTTGCACTTGGAAACATTGCAAGAAATGTAATTCAGGATCAGTTAAATGAGTTTGCAACCTGCACCCGCCTGGATTTATATGAAACAGAAACCCCTGAATCTCTTGATAATAATACGATGCAGCTCATCTTATCCGACAAATACGAAATGCTGCTTTTTACAAGTCCGTCATGTGTCAGAAATTTCATGAAACTTGCCGGAGATATTCAACCCGAAAAAATAAGGATGGCCTGCATAGGGGAAACAACTGCAAAAGCAGCCATTGAAAACCATATTTCACCCGTTGTAGTTGCAAATAAAAGCACAGTTGCGGGTTTATTCGAATCGGTATTAAACTATTACAAAAACATAAAACAACAAAAATTACAGCTATGAGTTATCCAGTTACAAGACTTCGCCGCCTGCGCCAGTCGCCGGTTACAAGAAATATGATACGCGAAACTTTACTAACGCGCAACGATTTGATTATGCCGCTTTTTGTGTGTCCCGGCACCAATGTTGAAAATAAAATTTCCTCAATGCCGGGCAACTCGCAACTTTCGGTTGACCTGCTTGTAAAAAAAGGAAAAGAGCTGTTCGACAAAGGGGTTCAGTCGATTCTGATTTTTGGGATTCCTGAAACAAAAGATGAACACGGTCTTGTGGCTTGCACGCACAGCGGAATTGTTCAACAGGCAGCGCGGGCATTAAAAAAGGAAGTTCCTGAATTATACCTGATTGCCGACGTTTGCAACTGCGAATATACAACCCACGGTCACTGCGGAACTATTGTGGATGGCGATGTTCACAACGATCTCACATTGGAAACACTTGCAAAACAATCAGTTTCTTTGGCCGAATCAGGTGTTGATATGATTGCTCCCAGCGATATGATGGACGGACGTGTTGGTGCAATCCGCAGCGCGCTCGACAAAAATGGTTTTTACAACATGCCAATTATGGCTTATTCAGCAAAATATGCATCGGCTTTTTATGGCCCTTTCCGCGAAGCTGCTGAGAGTGCTCCAAAATTTGGCGACCGCAAAACCTACCAAATGGACCCGGCAAACGGCGATGAAGCACTGCGCGAAGTGGCGCTTGATATTGAAGAAGGCGCTGATATTGTAATGGTTAAACCCGCATTGAATTACATGGATATTATTTACCGTGTAAAATCAACTTTTAATTTACCGGTGGCAGCATACAATGTAAGTGGTGAATTTGCAATGGTAAAAGCTGCGGCAGCAAAAGGCTGGATCGATGAAAAACGAATTGTAAATGAGTTGCTTACCGGGCTGAAACGTGCCGGCGCCGATATCATTATTTCGTACCACACACAGGAAATTATTCAGGATTTGTAGAATAGATTGGAAGAATGGAGATTGAATGGAGATTGAAGAGATTGAAAGAATTTGAGATTGATGGTTTCTTCAACCCTGACAGCGTCCTCAGACCTGTCAGCGTTTAAAAATAAATCACAAAAAATATTTTTAATGAATTATAACAAAAGCATAGCAGCTTTTTCAGAAGCGCAAAAACATATCCCCGGTGGTGTAAATTCACCTGTCCGCTCATTTCGAAGTGTGGGTGGAAACCCACTTTTTATTGCAAAAGCCAGCGGTTCAAAAGTTACCGATATTGACGGAAATGAATTTATCGATTATGTAGGTTCGTGGGGACCGATGATTTTGGGGCACACACACCCTGTAGTTGTTGAAGCCATTCAAAAAACTGCAGCTTTGGGAGCAAGTTTTGGCGCCCCCACTTTGCTTGAAACCGAAATGGCCGAACTCATCAAAAATCTTGTTCCTTCAATTGACAAAGTTCGAATGGTAAACTCCGGAACCGAAGCCACAATGAGCGCTTTGCGATTGGCACGTGGTTACACAGGTCGAGATTTGGTGATAAAATTCGAAGGCTGTTACCATGGCCACAACGACAGCTTTTTAATTGCTGCCGGTTCGGGCGCACTAACTTATGGAATTCCTGACACACCGGGAGTTACCAAGGGAACAGCACGCGATACTTTAACCGCCAAATTCAATGATTTAGCTTCGGTTGAACAACTTTTCGAAAAACATAAAAACGAAATTGCAGCTGTAATTCTCGAACCTGTTACAGGAAATATGGGCGTTATTATTCCTGAAATAGAGTTTATGGAAGGAGTACGTAAACTTTGTGATGACAACAAAACCGTTTTGATTTTTGATGAAGTGATGACAGGTTTCAGACTTGCATTGGGAGGAGCGCAGGAAATTCTGGGAATAACGCCCGATATCACCACTTTTGGAAAAATAATTGGCGGTGGTTTACCGGTTGGCGCTTACGGTGGAAAACTTGAAATTATGGATATGCTTGCCCCAAAAGGACCGGTTTACCAGGCTGGAACTCTGTCGGGAAATCCGCTGGCAATGGCTGCCGGTTTAACCACACTGCGTTTATTAAATGACACTGAAAACTTCTACCAAAACCTGGAAGAAAAATCGGCATTGTTGGAAAATGGCTTGAGAAATAACCTGAAAGAACTCGGTTTTAAAGGTGTGATCAACCGTGTGGGCTCAATGTTTACCTTGTTTTTTACTGAGGAAGAAAGCGTAAAATCGTTTACCGATGTAATGAAAAGCGATACAAAATTATTTACAGGTTACTTCAAACTCTCCCTCGACAGCGGAATTTATCTGGCGCCATCTCAATATGAAGCCGGTTTTGTTTCCGGTGCGCATTCCAACGATGACATTGAAAAAACAGTAAAAGCCAGTTACATGGCTTTAAAACAATTGAAAAAATAATCAGTCCTGAACGATTTTCGGAAAAACAATAATATGACAGAACCAATTTTATTACAGACACTAAAAGGAAAAGTAACTTCAAGGCCACCTTTTTGGTTTATGCGGCAGGCGGGGCGTGTTTTACCTTCATACCTAAAAATAAAAGAAGATTACACATTTTGGCAGATGATGCAAAACCCAAAAGTTGCTGCTGAAGTTACACTTTTGCCGGTTTACGATCTGGGTGTTGATGCCGCTATTTTATTCAGCGATATTCTTGTAATTCCTTATGCGCTGGGAATGGGACTTGATTTTACCGATGCCGGTCCGGTTTTTGAAAAACCACTTTTTGAGCGCAGCAATCCGCTGGCTGGACTAAATCCCGACCCATCGAAACTCAATTACATTTACAATGTTATTGACGAAATCATAAAAACACGCCCCGGAAACACGCCTTTAATTGGTTTTTGCGGTGCCCCGCTAACAGTTCTTTTGTTTATGCTGCAGGGTTTGGGACGAAAAGGTGATTTCCCCGATGCCATCAAATTCATTTATCAGAATAAAAAAGCAACGCAAAAGTTAATTGAAGAACTCACCGGTTTATCTATTATTTATGCCGAAGAACAAATCAAACACGGCGTTGAAGTTTTTCAATTGTTCGATACTCATGCAGGCTTGATTCCTTTCGATTTGTACGAAGAACTTTTTATGCCTTCTGTAAAAAAAATAGCTGCAGCAGTACGTGCGAAAGGTGTTCCGTTTATTTTCTTTCCGAAAGGATTGGCGACGGGAATTAAAAATATTACGCCGGAAGATTGTGATTTTTTGAGTATCGACTGGCAAACTTCACTTCCAACCGCACGCGAGCTGGTTCATCCTGAAATTGGCTTGCAGGGAAATGTTGATCCGCGACTTTTGTTTGCCAGCCAGGATGAAATCGAAAAAACTTTGAAACAACTCATCGGTTTTGGCAGTAAAAACCAAAACTGGATTTTTAATCTAGGCCACGGTTTTATTCCGGGACTGCCATACGAAAATGCGAAATTTCTTGCCGACTGGGTGAAGAATACCGACTGGAAACGAAATATTTAATTCATTAAATCTGAAAACAGAATGATTGCCAACGATTTATTACAGAAATACAACAATCCGGTTCCGCGGTACACAAGTTATCCGCCTGCCAATTTTTTTTCGGAAGAATTCACGCAGGCAGAATTTCGGAAAGCTTTAACGGAATCAAATCAGCATTCGCCACAAAACATTTCGTTTTATTTTCATATACCGTTTTGTTTGCGGATGTGTTATTTCTGCGGCTGCAATTCATACGGAATCAAAAATGACCATGTTATTCACGATTATATTCAGGCACTAAAAACTGAAATAAAAACGATGGTCAGCCATCTGGATACAAACCGTCCCATTTCGCAAATCCATTATGGAGGAGGAACGCCAAACGCAATTCCTGTTGAATATTTGCAGGAAATTAATGAGATTCTGTTTTCAACCTTCCCCACCATCGAAAAACCTGAAATTGCGATAGAATGTAACCCGGCTTATCTCACTTTTGAACAAATGGACGGGCTGAAAAAAGCCGGTTTCAAGCGGTTTAGTCTGGGTATTCAGGATTTCGACCCTGAGGTTTTAAAGGCTGTTAACCGCGAAGAACCCGGGATGCAGGTAAACGAAATAATGGCTTATTTAAAAAATGGCGATCCGGAAGTGGCTATTAACCTCGACTTTATTTATGGCCTGCCAAAACAAAATGCAAAAAGCTTTGTAAATGCAATCGAAAAAGCCATCGAGTTGCGGCCCGATCGGATGGTTACATTTTCGTATGCCCATGTTCCTTGGGTAAGTAAAATTCAAAAAAAGCTCGAAAAACATGGTCTTCCTGAAAGCGACGAAAAAATGAAAATGTTTGAAAATGCTTTCGATCTGCTTTTAAAAAGTGGCTACCACGCCATCGGTTTCGACCATTTTGCACTTGAAAACGACGAGCTGACTCAGGCATACGCAAATAAGGAATTGCACCGGAATTTTCAGGGGTACTGCACACGCCGCACAACCGGACAGGTTTATGCGCTTGGAGTTACAGCAATCAGCCAGCTAAACACGGTTTATGCGCAAAACACAAAATCAATCGACGAATATATTCAGTTGGCCGGAAATGGAGAAATTCCAACAATAAAGGGATACAAATTAAATGACGACCAGATAATTATCCGCGATGTTATTACTGAATTAATGTGTAACGAACAGGTGGTTTGGTCAGAAATAGGAACACGTTTTGGGAAGACAGGAGAAGAAATAAAAAACACGATAAAATACGATTTGCCGAGGTTAAAAGAATTCGAAGCTGATGGAATTATCCAGGTTTCCGATGAAAAAATTACAGTTTCAGCAGAAGGTTTAATTTTTATCAGAAATGTTGCTGCATCCTTTGATCCGCTTTTAACTTCAACAACAAAAACTTTTTCAAAATCAGTATAAAATGAATTCACCCATTGAAAAAGAAATAGTAATAATTGGGGCAGGATTAACCGGATTGACGCTTGCTTTCTACCTGAAAAAACAGGGAAAAGATGTACTGATTATCGAAAAATCGGCAAAAACAGGTGGCGTTATACAAACTGTAAAAGACGACGAATTTGTATATGAAACTGGTCCAAATACGGGTGTTGTTGGAAATCCTGAAGTAGCTGAATTATTTGAAGATCTGGACGGATTGTGTGCACTTGAAACCGCCGACCCCAGCGCAAAACGACGTTTGATCTGGAAAAACGGGAAATGGCGTGCTTTGCCTTCAGGATTTTGGTCTGCAGTATTTACACCACTTTTTACATTGAAAGACAAATTCTGGGTTTTGGGCGAACCGTTTCGTAAAAAAGGAACAAACCCTGAAGAAAACCTGGCCGATCTGGTTAAACGTCGTTTGGGTAAAAGTTTTCTGAATTATGCCATCGACCCGTTTATTTCAGGAATTTATGCCGGCGATCCCAAATACCTGATCCCAAAATATGCACTTCCAAAATTGTATGCTTTGGAACAAAACTACGGCAGTTTTATTAAGGGTTCGATGAAAAAGGCGAAGGAAAACAAAAAAAACCCACGCCTGCAAAAAGCCACAAAAGAAGTTTTTTCGGCGAAAGGTGGTTTGAGCAAGTTAATTGCTGCGCTCACCGAAAAAACTGGGTCAGAAAATATTTTCCTAAAAGCCAAAAACACAACTGTTTTACCGGTAGAAAATGGGTTCGAGATTCAAACAGAAATTAATGGCGAACCCGTTCAAATTAAGGCGAAAAAAGTTGTAACAACCTCGGGAGCAAACGAATTGATGAACCTGCTGCCATTCATGACTGAAAAAGAAAAAGCGCCCTTTGAAGAGTTGAAATACGCTTCGGTTGTGCAGGCAATTGTTGGTTACAGAAATTGGAAAGGAATTAATTTAAAGGCTTTTGGTGGTTTGGTGCCTACCATTGAAGAAAGAAATATACTTGGGGCATTGTTTACCTCATCGTTTTTTACGGGTCGTGCTCCCAAAAACGGCGCTCTTATTTCAGTGTTCATGGGCGGTACAAAACGGCCCGAAATTTATGAAATGGATGATGAAGAAATTGAAAACCTGATTTCACGCGATTTATGCCAAATGATGGGAATGCCGATTTTCAGGCCCGATTTGTTTGAAATCTACCGCTACAAATATGCAATTCCGCAATATGGTTTAAGTTCGGCACAACGGTTTGAAACCATCAGTCAATTGCAGGATAAATACCCGGGATTGATTCTGGCAGGGAATATCAGGAACGGAATTGGAATGGCCGACAGGATTAAACAAGCCCGCGATATTGCCGAAGAACTAAAATGAAATTTAGTATTCAGCAAAGAACATATTGCAGTAAATCCCAAAAGTTGCAACAACAATGAAAATGATCGCCAAAATAGCTGAAAGTTATGCCGAACTTCAAACTGAAATTTGCAGTATCCTTGAAACCGCTGACGGAAAAGGGAAATTTGAAGTCCATCAATGGCAAAAGGAAATTGGCACCGGAATTACCTGTGTTTTGCAAAATGGTGCGATTATAGAAAAAGGAGCTGTCAATTTCTCTTTTGTGAAAGGAAAATTTTCAGCACAAATGGAGAAACTGCTTGGCGAAAAAGCTGATGAATATTCAGCTACAGGAATTTCTTCGATACTTCATCCTGTAAATCCGTGGATGCCGGTCATACACATGAATGTAAGGTATTTTGCGCTCGATAACGGTATTTCGTGGTTTGGCGGAGGGATTGATTTAACGCCACACATTATTCAGCGGGAGGATGCAGTTTCTTTTCATCAAACCTTAAAGAAAGTATGCGACAGGTTTGATTCCGATTTTTATTATAAATTTAAAAAATGGGCCGATGACTATTATTTTCTTCCTCACCGAAATGAAACCCGCGGTGTTGGCGGTATTTTCTTTGACAGGTTAAAACCCGGTGAAAAACATAATTTCGATACACTTTTTGAGTTTACCTGCGAACTTGCAGCAACTTACCCAAAAATATATTCAGATTTTATGGCGAAATATGCCGGGAAACCATTTTCGGAACGCGAAAATAAATGGCAGAACCTGCGTCGTGGAAGATATGTTGAATTTAACCTGATTCACGACCGCGGCACAAAATTCGGGTTGGAATCGGATGGAAATACAGAATCGATTTTGCTGAGCCTACCGGCAAATGCATCTTGGGAATACAATTATGCACCCGAACCCGGTGGATTTGAAGAGGCAACACTAAAACAACTGAAAAAAGGAATTGACTGGCTTAATTTGAACGGGTAATTGAACGTTTTACCGATTTTTTGGTTTTATTAAAAATTATTGAAAATGGCATTTAATAAATATGATTAATAATGTTACTAAAGCTCAATTAAATAACTTCACTCAACTATCATGTATCCCGATAATTATCGGGAAACGGCAATAAAATCAACTCTTTTGTAATTTTATTGCCGTTCACTTTAGTGAACGGATTAAAGGGAAGAAGTTGTAAAAGGGGTTTTAACCCCATCTCTGAACTTTTTTATCATATTTACAAAATACCTTGTTCAAAAACATTATTCTTTAAAAATATGAGCAAAAAAACTGCAGTAATACTGGCAAATGTAGGTACACCCGATGAACCAACAGTTGGGGCGGTGAGAAGGTACTTATTCCAGTTTTTAAACGACAGACGGGTTATTGATTTACCGTGGTTACTTCAAAAGTTCCTTGTAAATGTCATCATAGTTCCGTTCAGGGCGCCAAAATCGACAAAACTTTATCAAATGTTGTGGACCGAAAAAGGCTCGCCATTGATGTATATTTCAAACGAAAGTAAAGAAAAATTACAGGAAGTTCTGGGCGAAAACTACGAAGTTTTTGTGGGTATGCGTTATCAGAATCCATCGTTAAAAACTGTTCTGAAATCAATTCAAAAAAAACATTTCGATAAAATTGTGGTTTTACCCATGTTTCCTCAATACGCTTCTTCAACTACAGGAACTATCAGTCAGCTTGTAAATACTGAAATTGCAAACTGGAATGTAATTCCCGAGCTTACAATTATTTCACAGTTTTACCAAAACCAGGGATTTATCAATGCTTTTGCCAGCCAAATCAGAAAATACAATCCCGATGAATTCGACCATATTATTTTTTCGTACCACGGATTGCCCTTTAGCCAAACCGACAGGGTACACCCCGGAATAAAAACAGTTGACTGCACCTGCGAAACCGAAATGCCCGAACATGGCCGTTACTGTTACAAAGCCACTTGCTACGAAACTACACGTTTGCTTGCCAAAGAACTGGGACTGCCAAAATCGGCATATTCAGTGGCATTTCAATCGCGGCTGACAAAAAACTGGTTAAAACCATTTTCCGATAAGGAAATTATTAGATTGGCAAAAAACGGAACAAAACGAATTTTAATAACAGCTCCCGCTTTTATTGCAGATTGCCTTGAAACCACGGTTGAAATAGGAATTGAATACAAGGAATTGTTCGAAAAATATGGAGGGGAAAAAATCCAGCTTGTTGAAAGTTTAAATGCAAATAACGATTGGATTGAAACCGTTGCAGACATGGTTAAAAACAGTTCTTCCGGCTTGAACTAATGAAATAGAAAATGACAATAAATACTTCCTTGTTTTGGCCGGTTTTTTACACTTGTGTTGCCACATTTATTGTCAACCTGCCTTTTGGATATTTCAGGGGATCTTTTCGAAAGTTTTCGTTCTGGTGGTTTGTAATGATTCATTTGCCGGTGCCTCTAATCATTTTAATTCGCAAATGGCACGGATTAAATTTAACCTGGGGATTGGCACCATTTTTAATAGGTTCATTTTTCCTGGGGCAATTTGTTGGGAGAAAAATTTATGCGTTGAAACCTTTGAAAAGGCTAAATTCCAAAAAAACAAAAAGCAAATCTTAAAAAGGATGAGTAAATCGGATACTTTCGTTTTTGTAAACTACTATTAACCTGAGTTCGATTCTTAATCACATAAAAATAAGTGGATTAGTTTAAAACTAATTGTTATAAAATTTGGCAAAAAACATGGATTTTGCTAATTTAACAGTCTGACAAACAATTATTTAGAAGCAAAACCCATGA
>JBGSMW010000010.1:0-96972 GCA_041739985.1 Draconibacterium sp.
TTTAGAAATAGGGACAGACAAAGACCATGTACATTTTTTGGTTCAATCAGTTCCGACACAAAGTCCGACTCAGATAATCAAAATGTTGAAGAGCATCACAGCAAGAGAAATATTTCGACAACACCCTGAAGTGAAAAAGCACTTATGGGGAGGCGAATTTTGGACTGACGGTTATTATGTTAGTACCGTGGGAAAGCACGGCAATGAAGATACAATCTCCAAATATGTCAGAGAACAAGGAGTTGAGAAAGAGTATAAGACTTTGCACAAAGTTCAGCAGTTGGCACTCTTCTGATACCCCGTCTGCTTGCAGCGGGGTAGTTCATTTTTTACAATGAGAGAAGATAAAATACGGATAATATCAGCAAGGAAAGCAAGAAAAAATGAAAAAGAAATCTATTACAACAGAGGAATTTGATTCATTATTTGATGATGAAAAGGATATAACTGAATTTTTGGATATGAACACAGCAAAACGCAGTGATTTGGAAACCAGGCGCGTCAGTGTTGATTTTCCTGAATGGATGATTCGGTTGTTGGATCAACAGGCATTAAAACTTGGTGTAACCCGTCAATCTATAATTAAATTTTGGATTTCAGAGAAATTAAAAGCCTCATAAATTTCGATTTTCTCAAACCGATTTAATTCCGCACAAAAATCCTCGAGTTTTATAACGGAATTCCAATTGAGTTATAGGTTTTAGAAGGTATATAGATAAAAAAATCTCACAGATTATTTCTGTGAGATTTTTTGTTTACACTATTTCAATATATTTACACCCTTTACCTAAATCAACTAAGTTGTTGTTCAAAATGAAACATATATCTCTATTTCTCCTGTTTTCAATTTTATATTTTGGTGTATTTGCAGATAATTTCAAAAAGTCGGATATCGATACAATTACAAATACTTTCAACAAAGATTTTATTTACAACATAAAAAAATCGAAATCGTCAATAACAATTGACGGGGTTATAGATGAACCGGACTGGCTGGCAGCACAAAAAGCCACTGATTTTCACAGGGTGCTACCCATCGACACAGGGCTTGCTTACCAACCATCGGAAATAATGATTACCTATGATGATAAAGCATTTTACATTGCTCAGATTTTTTATGATACAATTCCCGGCAAACGCATCATGGAATCATTCCGCCGCGATTTTGTGTTTTCAAACAATGACAACCTGCTCGTTTTTTTCGATACTTTTTTAGACCAAACCAATGGTTTTTCATTTGGCGTTTCGGCATCGGGAGCCAAATGGGACGGGTTGATGCATGATGGTGCTGGCAGCAACCTTGACTGGGATTGCAAATGGGAATCGAAAGTAAAACATTATCCCGACAGATGGACTTCTGAAATTCGAATCCCTTTTAAATCGGTGCGTTACCCTAAAGGAAGCCAAAAGTGGTACACAAATTTTAGCCGTCTGGATTTGAAATCGAACGAAAAATCAGCCTGGGCGCCGGTTCCGAGGCAGTTCCCAACAGCATCTCTTGCCTATACCGGGGTCATGAATTTTGAAGAACCACTGCCAAAGCCAAAACCGCAAATATCTTTTATACCATACGTTTTCGGAAGTTATGCCAAGGATTATGAAAACGGAACCGGCGCTGAGTATCGAAAGGATTTTGGATTCGATGCAAAAATCGGAATCTCGACTGCCATGAATCTCGATTTAACTTACAATCCCGATTACGCGCAGGTTGAAGTTGATCAGCAGGTTACCAATATCGACCGCTTCGAACTTTTCTTTCCCGAAAAGAGGCAGTTCTTTCTTGAAAACAGCGACTTATTTTCAGGATTTGGTGATAATAATATCACCCCTTTTTTCTCACGAAGAATTGGTTTGGATGCACCGGTTGTGGCTGGTGGGCGGTTAAGCGGTAAAATTGGCAACGATTGGCGAATCGGGTTTATGAATATGACTACCGAAAAAACGGATACACTTCTTACCCGAAATTTTACAGTTGTTTCGGTGCAGAAAAAGATTTTTGCACGTTCAAACGTTGGATTTATTTTCGTAAACAAGGAATATTTCAATCAACCTGCTGATACAACCATGTATAATCGTGTAGCAGGTTTCGATTATAACCTTGCAAGCAACGACAACATTTGGGATGGAAAGTTTTTTTATCATCGTTCATTTCAACCCGGAAATCCCGACAAACAATTTGCTCAGGGAACCAGCCTGACTTACAGTACAAAACATGTTCAGCTTGAAGTTGTGCAACGGTCGGTTGGTGAAAACTACCGTGCCGAAATGGGTTATATACAGCGGACTGGATATAATTTTATAAGTCCTGAAATGAGTTACCTTTTTGTTCCCAATAAACGTGTTGTTAGTCACGGTCCAGGGGTTGATTTTAGATATTATTTTGATCCGGAGTTTCGCAAGATTGAACATGAGAATGTCGTGAATTATCAAATTGGATATCGTGATGCATCCAGATTGGAGTTTGGATATATTGATGCATATGTTGAACTGGAAGAAGATTTTGATCCAACACATATCAGCAATACTTATCTGCCTGCCGGATCGAAATATAATTTTGGCGGCGGATTTATTAATTACATGTCAACCCGGAAAACATTGTTTAACTGGAGTGCAGAGGCAGCAAAAGGTACTTTTTACAGTGGAAAAATTCAATACATTCTGGGTGAACTGGGTTACAGGGTTCAGCCATATATTAATATGTCGGTAAATTTTAATTACACCGACATGGATTTGGGTGGTCAGTTTGAGCATACAAAATTATGGCTGGTTGGCCCAAAAGTAGATGTAACTTTTACCGAGAATTTGTTTTGGTCAACTTTTGTGCAATACAACGAACAGATGGACAACATGAACATCAACATGCGTTTGCAATGGCGTTACCAGCCGGTCTCCGATATTTTTGTGGTTTACACTGACAATTATATTCCGGGTAGCTGGAACTCGAGAAACCGCGCATTGGTATTGAAAATGACTTACTGGCTGAATTGAAGAAAGGATTGAATAGGATTGAAAAAGATTGAAGGGATTGAAAAAGATTGATGAGATTGAAAGGATTGAAATTAGATTGATGGGATTGAAGGGTTTGAATGAGATTTAGGAATATTCATTTGTTCATTGATTTGTCTGCTTGCATAGCTTATCAATTTATCGGAACTGGCTCTGCTAAAGAAAATCAATGATGGATATAGAAGAAAATTGGAGCTAAACAATTAAAAAACATATAATTTGGAAAATCAGGATTGGCTTAATTACAAAATTCAGGTAAGGGATCGGCTTCGGTCATTTTCATTGAAAATATTGGAGCTTTCTGAAATGTTTCCAAAATCGGAACGAGGACGGATCCTCAACAATCAGTTAACACGCTCCGGCTCGTCAACCTACGCCAATTACCGTGCAGCTTTGCGTGGTAGGTCAGGAAAGGAGTTTTTCGCCAAATTGTCAATTGCCGTTGAGGAAGCCGATGAAACCGAAATGTGGCTCGATTTGTTGCTTGCCTCTGGAATTATAAACACCCCTTTTGTAAAGGAAATGCACAACGAAAGCCTGGAACTGCTCAAAATTTTATCATCCATGCGAAAACGTGCATCGGGTTGAATGGGATTGAAATTAGATTGAATTAGATTGAATTAGATTGAATTAGATTGAATTAGATTGAATTAGATTGAAATTAGATTGAATTAGATTGAATCAGATTGAATTAGATTGAAGGGATTGAGAAATCAATCTTATTCTTCCAATCTATTCTTCCAATCTCCTTCTCCCAATCCAGATACCTCCCACTTTCTTACCAAAATGTTAAACCGAAATCTACTTAACTATAATCACTTTCAACTGTGGTAAAATCATATATCTTTGCACAACTTTTTAAACAAATTGATTTTATATTGTTTTAGTATTAAAGGTTTTATAACACAACAAAAAATTCAAAAATCGAAGTCATCATGAAAGTAACAGTAGTTGGAGCAGGAAATGTTGGTGCAACTTGTGCACAAATTATTGCCGAAAAAAATATCGTGCAGGAAGTTGTACTTCTTGACATTAAAGAGGGTATTTCGGAAGGAAAATCGTTAGATTTGTGGCAAACCGCCCCAATTAATTATTATGATACACGTTTGACCGGGTCAACAAATGATTACTCAAAAACAGCCAACTCTGATGTAGTAGTCATCACATCAGGAATTCCACGTAAACCCGGAATGAGTCGTGATGATTTGATTTCGATTAACGCCGGAATTGTAAAAAATGTAACAGAAAATATCATCAAACATTCGCCAAAAGCAATTATTATAATTGTATCCAATCCGTTGGATGTAATGACTTACGCAGCTTTTAAAACTGCCAAATTACCTAAAAATCAGGTAATGGGTATGGCCGGAATTTTAGACACAGCGCGTTACCGTGCATTCCTTGCTGAAGCTTTGGATGTTTCTCCACGTGATATTCAGGCACTTTTAATGGGCGGATATGGCGACACAATGGTGCCACTGCCACGTTATACAACTGTTGCAGGGATTCCTGTAACCGAATTGATTGACGAAGAAAAACTGAATGCAATTGTAGAACGTACAAAATCGGGCGGTGGCGAATTGGTTAATTTGATGGGTACTTCAGCATGGTATGCCCCGGGTTCGGCAGCAGCGCAAATGGTTGAAGCCATTGTAATGAACCAAAAACGTGTTTTCCCATGTTGCGTGAAACTGGATGGCGAATATGGTTTGAACGATATGTTTGTTGGCGCTCCGGTTGTTTTGGGCAAAAACGGCATCGAAAGAATCATTGAAGTAGCATTAAACGACGACGAAAAAGAATTACTGCATGCTTCGGCCAATTCAGTTAAAGGAATTATGGATGTACTTGACGGAATGAATATTTTATAAGCAACAAATATTTTTATAAATTAAAACGGTTGGTTCTTTTGGAATCAACCGTTTTTTATTGATGTGTTTCTACATGTTACCTATTCCCCTTTGCCCTGT
Organism: Draconibacterium sp.; assembly: GCA_041739985.1. GTDB lineage: Bacteria > Bacteroidota > Bacteroidia > Bacteroidales > Prolixibacteraceae > Draconibacterium. The sequence goes on from JBGSMW010000010.1 coordinate 4,977, forward strand.
TGTGTGTTTTACACAACATCTGGCAATTAACGTATGATGTTGTGCCACCTTTGCTCCAGGCTGCTACATGGTCGGCATCCATTTCGGCCAACTTCCAGATTTTACTTTTGCTGGCATCGTGTCCAAGGGCGCAAAGCGGACAGTTTGATTCTTTTTTAGTTTCAGATTTGGCAGTCTGTATTGCGTAAACGGTTTTTTTGGTTGCCTCGTCGAAAACTCTTACATCGAGCAATTTTGTGTCAACCGAGCCACCCAGAATGTACTCAAAAATACCTCTGCGGTTCTTCACATACGGGTCGGCAACTAGTTTCTGCACTTCTGCCGATACTTTAACAGGATTGTAAGCTGTTTTGTGATAAGTTTCATATAAACGGCCCCATTCCAGCCCGCACATCTCACGCTCCACATCTTTAAACACGCCAGAAACCCAATCAATTACACTATTGAAATAGGTTTTTAATTCGGTAATGTTCTTGTTGTAGCGGTGACGGCTCATATAATCGCTGATGTTGCCTTTGCTCACCCAATCGAGAGCGCATTCAAGAAAATCCTGCCGGTTAGCGCTACCCGCTACATAGGCGCTCCATTTTTGGATATTGGAGTTCTGGCTGTTGCTAAACTCCTCTTTTCCTAACGTTACAAATGGTCCCGAGAAAATGGCATTTAGTAATTCCTGGTTATTAAGCGGAATACCTGCTATATTAATCGTACGAAACCACTGTTTTATCTCGCTTTCCTCACCTTCGCATTCATAAATGGTTAGTTTGGTATTCAGAATGAGGGCTTGTTTATTGGTGGCAATACCGCTAAAATACTGCTCCATGCCGTTTTCATCCTTTACGGCAAATTTGCCGGTAACATACCGTCCGAAACTTGTAATACGTTGTTGCCCATCCAGAACTTCAAATTTATCGTCGCTCACTTTTACGAAATAAATCAAACCCAGCGGATATTCTTTGAGAATGGAATCTATAACCGCCACATCTTTTTTGCCATCGGCGTAAATATAGTTGCGCTGATATTCGGGTTGTATGGTTAGTTTGCCACTCAGGCCAAACAAACCTTTTCCTTCGAGTTCGTTATATAAAAATCCTTCACAAATATCTTTGATGGTGATGTCGGTTTTGAGTGTTGTTTTCATATAGTTTTTTTCTTACGAATTATTACTCTCGCATAAGGTTTAACAGGAATATTATCAACCATATAATAAAGTTGTCCGTCTCTTAGACTTGGATTTAATTTTTTAAGGCTCCTGTTAAATGGGATTAATCCCAATTCTTTACCTGAATCTCCTTGCGTTTGACCAATAATTTCAAATTGTTCTGGTGAGTATTTATCAAGAAAGCTAATTGGAACGCCCATAGCTCCATCAAAATCACTCGGGATAGCGTCAGCAAATGGAACTTCAATGGCGTCATAATTATGATACTTAATATATTTTTTCCCTTTAATTTCTTTGTGTTTACTGTATTTCAGGTTGTCAGCCATTGTCATTAGTGGTAATGGCTGGTGACGCCGTCCATGATCGAGGTTGGTAAACCAACAAACATTCCGAAACTTCACTAAACCTGTTTCAGGATTATAAACTCCTGCCGCATATTCTTTCCCAAAAGTTGTTGAGAAGTAAGCATTTCCGGCATGAAAACCGTTTCCCAACCACATCTTATCACTTTTAATCAGTGGAAAAACTTCCTTGTAGGTAATCGCATTCATACTACCGATAATCACAAATTGCTTATCAGCCTCAACTATCCACGCTAAAAATTCACGAAACAAAGAGAAAGGCGGATTGGTAATGATGATGTCGGCTTCGTCGCGCAGTTTTTTAATTTCATTACTTTTAAAATCACCATCGCCATTAAGATAATGCCATTCCAAATCGTTTACATCTATTTTGCCATCACCTGATTTGTCGTGGTCGAGCGTAAAGATTTTGCCGTATTTGGTAGTTTTGGCATAATCGAATTGCGGATCGTTTACTTCAAAAAGTGTTGGTTGGTAGCCACTTTTATATTTCTTACTATCGGCTGCGTAACTTGTACTGATTAGTTTTTTTATACCAAACCGTTCAAAATTCTGGGCAAAGAATTTTGTAAAGTTGCTCCACTCAGGGTCGTCGCAGGGTAACAGGATTGTTTTTGCTTTAAAAACATCGGGGTTGTATTCTAAATATGCATTGATTTCTTTTTCAATATCGTGGTACTGGGTATAGAACTCGTCGTTTTTAGCACTTTTAGCATTGGTGAGATTGCTGTTTGATGATTTATTTGCCATAAGTTCTGGTTTCCTGCCTTGTTTTGGTGTAATGTAACATTAAGATTTCATTTGGAAATCTTCCTGATTTAAAATTCAAATTCCAATTCCTGTTTTGTATAAAAGATGTTTGGATCAATTCTCCCAATGATTTTGGTTGGTAATTTCAATCTGGCTTTACCTGAGAATTTTCCATTTGCATAGGCCACAGTATCCCAATAAAAAAAGGTATTTATGTTATCGAAATCCTCCCTGATACCGCCTCTCATGATTCTTATTTTTTCAATTTCAAAAGAATCCTTTTTAAAAAAAGTCTCAGCTTCAATGTGCTGTGTAAAAATATCAAAACGAACATAGTCGGATCTTTTAAATGAATCGGCTACCATAACCATAAAAATGTTGTGATTCGAAGTTGGCTCATGTGAGGTGTAACAAGCCTCAACTTTATTAAATTTATACACGCTGTCACAAATAGTAACATTGGTTTCAGCAACGCTTTCTACTACGTTTGTGTACATTAAGTAAACACCACCAACAGTAACTCCATCGTCAGTGTTTTCAACCTGGTTTTCTTTATCGCAGCTTACAAAAAGCAGCAATATTGCAAACAGATTAAGTAATATTTTTTTCATTGTTTTTAGTTTGTTATTTATCATGTTAAATGCTATTGAAATGGTTCTTTATATCAGCAATTGATGAGGGTTAAAATTAGAAATAAATTAGAAATAAATGCCTATTAAATGCAAGAGAACGACGGCAAAGCCGTCGGATGTTTATAGAAAAAACGTAAAAGGGGCGTAGCTCCGTAATCTTTGTAGCAAACAGAACGCCCGAAAGGATGAGGGGCGTAGCCCTGTAATCTTTTCCTTTTTGTAAAATTGATTTTTCAGATGTCAGGGCTAAAGCTCCACTTTATTCTATTCATGTTTTGTGCTACAAAGATGCCGGGGCTTACGCCCTTTCTTCTATCGGTGCCGAACACTCTTTTTTGCACCAACGTTTTTACATTCATGCCAACCCGCCGGAATGGTGAGAAAACTTTCAGTGCAATTTTTAAAAACCTTATTTTTCTTCTTCCAAACCTTAGTAGCATAGATAATCCCCCTGACCTCAACCTTATTAATAAGGAAATAAGGTTTTGGGTTTGGGGGCGATAATATGGCTACTAAGGTTGGTGAAATTGCGGAAAATAAGGTTTTTCTGCAAAGCGCCAAGCGGTTTCGAGCCGATTTGCAGGAAGCCCAAAGGGCTTCAATTTGAATAGCCATGGGCGAATCCCATGGGAAAGGATATTTAGTCGCAGACACAACCCTGAAAAGGGTTGAATACCGTATGACAAACCCAATGTACATCATTCAACCGCATTCGCGGTTGTTAATTGATTGTGCATCCATCAACCATGCATTCCATACATGGCTATTCACATTTAATCGCTTTGTGATTAAAAAAGCTTTGGGAGTTATCCCAAAGGTTGCCCAAATGAAAAAGGAAGCTTTGGGAGTTGTCCCAAAGGTCACCCAAACGAAAAGGAAGCTTTGGGAGTTGTCCCAAAGGTCGCCCAAACGAAAAGGAAGCTTTGGGAGTTATCCCAAAGGTCGCCCAAGCGAAAAAGGAAGCTTTGGGAGTTGTCCCAAAGGTCGCCCAAACGAAAAGTGAGGCTTTGGGAGTTGTCCCAAAGGTCGCCCAAACGAAAAAGGAAGCTTTGGGAGTTAAAAAACATGCCATATAACATAAACATATGCTTGCGAAATAAAATCTGGTTTATTTATCTTCAACCCCGATAACAATACCAGAGCACCTGACACCCAGATCTCAATCTCCGCCAGACTGCAAATGGTAACCATTAAAAAACACTTAAAATTTTAATCATGATTGAAAAATTAATTGCAAAAAGCCGCACGACAGAAGCTGCCGATGCTTCCACGCGCATGATTGTTGCCTTTGGGCAATGGGATTTCGAAACTGACACCCATCTCACGGGTATTTTCAACAATCTTAGTCCCTTAACCGAACGATTGACTGCAGCTATCCGCAGGGCAAAAGCCGAAAGTGAACTTGAAGAAAAAGACGAAGTACGCGACAACAGCCTGCGCGGGCTGCACTATCTGCTTACCGGGTTTATGCATCACCCTAACCCTGAGATAAAAGCCGCTGCTGTTACCCTCGAAAACGTGTTCGACAACTATGGTTTGAAAATTACAGGTGAAAGCTATGCCAGCGAATCGGCCTTAATTTCTTCGTTGTTGATGGATTTGGGTAAAGAGGAATATGCAGCGCCAATTGCAGCCCTGTCGGGTTGTGCCGACCTGCTTGAAACGCTGGCAATTTCGCAGCAGGATTTCGAAGAAACCCGCGTTACATGGGAACGTGAAAAAGCCAAAGAAGGGATAATCGAAAATGCAACTGAACTTAAAAAAGAAGTGGTTGCAATTATAAATGAAAATCTCGTGGTTTACCTCAATGCTATGCAGCAGGTTAATCCCGAAATGTATGCCGAGTTTGCCAATACCATTTCAGTTATTATTGCCGAAAATAATGAAACCGTAAAACGCCGGGCCAAAAAACCGGAACCTGTGGAATAAAAAGGCGGCTTTTTGCTTATTTCAGTATTTCTACTCTCCCCTTCATTACAAATGAGGGGAGAGGTTGGTCTCTGAATGTTTGCATCATTATTATTATTATTATTATTAGTTCGAGGTAAGCAGAAGTTCTGTTCAAATGAAATACAAAATTTTGAATTGAATATTAACGAATTTAAAAAATCTATTATGAAAAAAATCTATTTATTTATTGTGTTTTTATTTGTTGTTAAAACAATGGATGCACAGTATCGGGAAATTTGGTATTCACATGATGCATCTTCATTAATTGTTGGTTGTGAGAATATGGATGATGATCCGAATATGGAAATTGTAACATATTGGTATGATCCTGAAGATTTTGAAATCACTATCATTGATGGAGTAACAGGTAAATTGAAATGGCAAGTATGGGGTAAAAAATGGGACTTAAAATATGATATCCCAAGTAATCCTTATACGCCAAAGCTAATTGATGTAAATAGTGACGGGAAATTTGAACTTTTATTTCATGGTGATATTGAAGACGAAAATGGAGTTTTACAAAACAAAATGGGGATGCATTTATTCGGTTTTGGTAGTTTTACAAAATCAATCCAATTGAGTGCAAATGATAATGTCAAAATTGAAAATTATCCCAATCCTTTCAATTCTGAAACAACAATAAAATACAATGTGCCTAACAGTAGCTTAGTTACTGTAAAGGTTTATGATATGCATGGGAATGAAATAAAAACGTTGGAAAATGAGCTAAAAAGTGCCGGTGATTATGAGATTCCTTTTAATCGTTCAGATTTGGCTAGTGGAACGTACTTTTATCAGGTTAAAGTTGGTAATAAAATTGGGGCAAAAAAGATGGTTGTTTTTTAATACGACCACACATTCTCTTTTTGCGCGGGTCTGTGACCCAGTGCCTAAAACATAGTTGTAAAATCGAGGCACAAATTATATCCGGAATTATATCGATTTTGCACAAGCCAATGAAATTTGACTTTAGGATTAATATTCTTTTATTCCAATTCATCCAAATAAAATTTCAACCTGTCTCTGATAAAACCTTCAAAATCCCAAACCTTATTTTCAAGGCTGTCTTTTCCATTTGCCCAAACGAATGTAACAGCATCTTCAACCTTGTTATTGCACAATACTTTTACTGCCTTTTTTTCATATTCATCGCCTTCAAAAACCGACAGAATTTTTAAAGCCGAATCATCAACATTTATCAGGATTTTACCTTTTGTTTCTGCGCCCACTTCGCCAACAATTGCAGGATAATCGCAATCTTTTACACAATACATTTTATACCCTTCCAAAACTGCATGTGTTGTTTCAAAAGTTTTACCTGTTAATTTTTCTGTAATTTCAGAAGATAATAATGTACCGTAAACAAATAAGTTTTGCATTGTACTATTTAAAACGTTTCAAACCACAAAATTACAACCTTCATTTTTGCAAACCTGAAATGTTTCGGTATATTTGCCCCGCTTCGAAAATAAATAAGATTGAAGGGAATGGAAGAACAGGATTGGAAGAACAGATTGGAAGAATAAGATTGGAGGAATAGGATTGGAAGAAATAGATTGGAGGAATAAGATTGGAAGAATAAGATTGATATTTCAATCTCATTCAATCCCTTCAATCTCAATCAATCTCTTCAATCTCAATCAATCTCATTCAATCTTTTTCAATCTCATGAAACGATAAAGGTTGTATGGATTTTAAAAATAAAATATCGAAAAAGGTTGTTCTGAAACTGGCTGTTTTTGTGGCAGTAATCGGTTTGGCTACTTTATTCGATCATTATTTCGACAAAAACACAACGGAAGCAAAAGAAATTGAGTCCCGTTCGTCAAAAGAAAATCAGGAACAAAAGACGCTTGTTTTTATAAGTCAGTCGTCGAATATTGGCGTAAAATCAACTGTTGAGAAAACTACTCCCCGGAAAATTCAAATTAAATCGCAGGATAAATTCATCCAAAAATACTACCAGTTAAGAAATTATCAGGTGTTGAAAGCAGAAGTACAAACACAAACCACCCCGCTTATTAGTACTTATCATTACCTGGCTTTCAAGAACTATTTCTATTCGGTCCCCGATGACATTCCGTTAATTTCCTAAAACTCCCCGTACTTTTTTTGTACCGGGACAGGGATTTGAACATCCCTGAAAATCGTGATTATTGTTGCCAATCAACAAAAAATTCAAAATAATTTTCAAATTTTAATCATTAAAAAACTAAGTTAAAATGCAAAACAAAGGTGTAATTTTTACATTCGCTATTCTTTTGGCTGCAGTTTGTGTTTACCAGTTATCTTTTACCTGGAAATCAAAACAAATTGAAAAGCATGCCGTTGAATATGCACAAGGTAGTCCTGACAAGGAATATCATTACCTTGATTCTATTTCGGGGGAAGTTGTTTACAACTTTCTTGGCCTGAAAAAATTTACTTACAAAGATGTTAAAGAGCTTGAAATTAATTTAGGGCTCGATTTGAAAGGTGGGATGAACGTAACTCTTGAAATTTCTGTGATCGATTTGATCAGGGCAATGTCTGATTACAACACCGATTCAACATTTAACGCAGCTTTGGCAAGGGCAACCCAACTTCAGCTTAACAGCCAGAAAGATTTTGTAACCCTTTTTGGTCAGGCTTTTCAGGAAATTGACCCCAATGCAAAAATGGCTTCTGTTTTCAATACGATGGAACTTCGCGACAGGGTTAACTTTAACTCTACAAATGCGGAAGTACTTGATGTAATCAGAGAGGAAACTGATGCTGCCATTGACAATTCGTTCAATATTCTTCGTACGCGTATCGACCGTTTTGGTGTTGCACAGCCAAATATTCAGCATCTGCAAACCAAAGGCCGTATTTTGGTTGAACTCCCCGGAGTAAAAGATCAGGCTCGTGTTCGTAACCTGTTACAGGGAACTGCATCTCTTGAATTCTGGGAAACATATGAAAACCAGGAAGTTTACCAGTATCTGCTGGCTGCCAACCAAAAAATCAAAGACTTGGAGGGTAACACAATTGTTCCAGCAACAACTGATTCGTTGAATACTGCTGCAACTGAAGTGGCTCCTGCCGATACTGCAAAAACTGAAAGTTCACTTTTGGAAGAATTATCCGGCACTGCAAGTACAGATACTTCCGGGGTTGATAATATGGCAGATTTCAAAAAGGATTATCCGCTATTTGCCTTGTTAAATCCAAGTACTGATCAAAGCGGGCAGTTATTCCCAGGGCCGGTTGTTGGTATGGCACATTTCAAGGATACAATTCAGATCAATAACTATTTGCATCAGCCTCAAATAAGAAATATTTTCCCCCAGAATATGACTTTCCGCTGGACAGCAAAACCTGTTGATGAGAAAGGAAACTATTACCGTTTGATTGCTTTGAAAGTAACTTCGCGTGATGGTCGTGCACCGCTTGATGGTGACGTTATTACAGATGCCACTCAGGATTTCGACCAGTTGGGATCAAATCCGGAAGTAGCCATGAGCATGAACAGTGAAGGCGCAAAAACATGGCAACGAATGACAAAGGAAAATATCGGCAAATCAATTGCAATTGTTCTCGACGATTATGTTCGTTCGTTTCCAACCGTGCAAAATGAGATTTCGGGTGGCCGGTCAAGTATTACGGGATTGGAGAGTATTGAAGAAGCGAAAGACCTTGCAAACGTTTTAAAATCGGGTAAAATGCCGGCACCTGCCAGAATTGTTGAAGAACAAATTGTTGGTCCTTCACTTGGTAAAGAATCAATACGATCAGGTATGTTATCATTTGTTGTGGCTTTTGTAATGGTACTTGCTTATATGTTGTTCTTTTACAGTAAAAAAGCTGGTCTTGCGGCAAACATTGCCCTTTTGGCTAACTTGTTTTTCCTTATTGGTATTTTGGCATCACTTGGCGCTGTTCTCACTTTGCCGGGTATAGCAGGTATTGTATTAACTATGGGTATGGCGGTTGATGCCAACGTTATCATATACGAAAGGATACAGGAGGAAATACGGGCAGGAAAAGGAATCAGTCTTGCAATTTCCGATGGTTATAAAAATGCCTATTCAGCTATTATTGACGGTCAGGTTACTACACTTATTACCGGTATTGTTCTTTATTTGTTCGGTTCAGGACCAATCAAAGGTTTTGCTACCACTTTAATGGTTGGTATTGTAACTTCTTTGTTCACTGCTATTTTCCTTACACGTTTGATTTTTGAATGGCAACTGAAAAAAAGCAAAAAAATTACTTTTACTTCGAAAATTACAGAAAGCTGGTTGGTAAACCCAAAAATCAAATTCCTTGATAAAAGAAGGATTGCATATATTATATCGGGTACACTCATTACTCTTTCTTTGATTTCATTTGTTGTTCGCGGATTTAATCTCGGAATCGATTTTCAGGGAGGGCGCACCTACACTGTTAAATTTGATCAGGACGTAAAGGTAGGTGATGTTCAAAAAGCGTTGGCTGTCGAATTTGGTGTTGCACCCGAGGTTAAAACTTTTGGTTCTGACAATCAGGTTCGAATCACAACAAAATATAAAATCGAAGAATTGTCAGAAAGTGTAGATAATGAGGTTGATCAGGCACTTTATGATGGTTTGGTAAAAGGTGGATTTCTTGCAAATGTTGACTACAAGAATTTTTCAGAGAATTATCGTACCAGTTCCCAAAAAGTAGGACCAACTATTTCGGATGATATTAAAAAGGATGCAATAATTGCAATTTCAATAGCCTTAATTGCAATCTTCCTGTACATTTTGGTTCGGTTTAGCGATTGGAGATATGGTTTGGGTGGTGTGTTGTCGCTGGCTCATGATACAATTATCACACTGGGTGTATTTTCTATGTTACATGGGCTAATGCCGTTCTCTCTCGAAATCGATCAGGCATTTATCGCTGCTATCCTTACCGTGATTGGGTATTCAATTAACGATACGGTAATTGTTTATGACCGAATCCGTGAATACCTGCACATTCATCCGAAACGCAATTTGAAAGTTAACATGGATGAAGCAATGAACCAAACTCTGCGGCGTACATTAAATACATCGCTTACTACACTGGTTGTATTGCTTATTATCTTTGTTTTTGGTGGTGAGAATATCCGCGGATTTGTTTTTGCACTTCTCATTGGTATTGGCATTGGTACATACTCCTCAATTTTTGTTGCTACTCCACTTGTTTACGAAGCATCAAAAAGATTTAAAAAAGTTGTTGCCAAACTAGCGTAACTAACTGTAATAATATAATTTAAAAAGGCTGTCTCCACCAGGGGACAGCCTTTTTTAGTTAAATGGAAGTTTTTATAAAACATTTACAGCTTTAAACTCTGAACTCTGAACTTTAAACTTTATACTTTAAACTTTAAACTTTGAACCCTGAACTTTAAACTCTAAACCCTAACCCAACCTTCCAAACTATTTTCCAACCATTCCACACTTCTTTTTAAATCTTTTTATGAGATAATCCACAACTCAATTAGTATATTTGTCGCCTTAATACAACGGCAATGACATACTATATTTTATTTATAAGTGGTGGCGAAATTGTTTTGGTAATGCTTTTGGCACTACTGTTTTTTGGGTCGAAAGCAATTCCTGATATAGCCAAAACACTTGGAAAAGGGATGCGTGAGTTTAAAAAAGCGACAAACGAAATTCAACGCGAAATCAATGATTATTCATCTGATATTAAAAAAGATATGGATGAATTATCGGATTCTGTTAACAAGCAGGCTACCGAGATTAAAAAGGAAATGAATGAAGTATCAACATCGGTGAGCAGGGATGCAGATGAAATCACAAAAGAGATCAAAGAAAAATATGAGGATTAATTGAAATCCTTCAACCAAAAACCCACTTTGAAAGCAAGTTCATCAATTTAAAAATTGCAACTTACATTTGATTAAAGCTGAAAACATAAAAAAATCGTTCGGCGCCCTGGAGGTTCTTAAAGGGATAAACCTTGAGATTCCGATGGGAAAAATATATTCAATTGTGGGTGCCAGTGGTGCCGGAAAAACAACATTACTCCAAATACTCGGAACGCTAAGCAAGCCCGACAGTGGCAGTATTTACTTCAACCAAAGAAATATTTCGACATTTAACGAAAAGGAAATTTCAGCATTCAGAAACAAGGAAATTGGTTTCGTTTTTCAGTTTCACCATCTTTTGCCCGAATTTACAGCTCTCGAAAATGTTTGTATTCCAGCCTTTATCGCAAAAAAATCAAAACCTGAAGCAGAAAAAAAAGCACTTGATTTACTGAAATATCTCGGTCTTTCCGACAGGAAAGAACATAAACCTTCAGAACTTTCGGGTGGCGAAAAACAACGGGTAGCTGTTGCCCGTGCATTGATCAACAATCCATCAGTAGTTTTGGCTGACGAACCTTCAGGCAACCTCGACTCTACCAACCGCGACGAATTGCACGAATTGCTTTTCAAACTGCGCGATGATTTTGGCCAGACCTTTATCATTGTTACTCATGACGATAATTTTGCCGAACGTTCAGATAAAATTATCCATATTAAGGATGGTGTGATTGCCTAATGTGAGAATGACAAATCAGACCTCAGTGAGGTCGCATGTTTATAAAAAAATGATGATGTTCGTTGAAAGAACGACTCCGGAAGAAGTCGAACATTCTGATTTAAAGGGTTTCCTTGACGAGAAAGTCCTTAAATACAACCAACCTTTTTTTATCGAAACCGATCCAATTCAGGTTCCAAAGAATTTTTCAGGGAAAGAAAATATTGAAATTGCCGCTTTTTTAACAGCCACAATTGCCTGGGGAAACAGGCAATCAATTATTAAAAATGCAACAAAATTGATGGCTTTATTGGAAAATGAGCCCCATGATTTTGTTTTAAATCACTCGGTTAACGACCTGAAAGTTCTTGGAAAATTTGTACACCGAACTTTTAATGGAAGTGATTGTGTTTATTTCGTCAGTTCGCTTAAGAATATTTACCAAAATCACCGTGGGTTACAATCGGTTTTTGGGAATGGATTCCAAAAAGGAAATAACGTAAAATCAGCCTTGTCAGAGTTTTACAAAGTATTTTTTGAAATTGGAGGAGAACGCAGTAGGAAACACGTTTCGAATGTTGAAAATGGTGCGTCTGCAAAACGCTTAAATATGTTTTTGCGTTGGATGGTCCGCGAAGATAAATCCGGCGTTGACTTTGGTTTATGGACAGGAATCCCTCAATCTGAATTACTGCTCCCACTCGATGTTCATACCGGTAATGTTGCCCGCAAATTAGGTTTGTTGCAACGAAAATCAAACGACTGGAAAGCTGTTGAAGAAGTAACCCAAAACCTCCGAAAGTTTGATCCCTCCGACCCGATAAAATATGACTTTGCACTTTTTGGGCTGGGGGCTTTTGAGAAGTTTTAAATTGAGAGTTTTGTTATGGCAAAGAATTTATATTTCCAATTTAAACAGTTCAAAATAATTCAGGAAAAAGCAGCCATGAAAGTGAACACCGACGGGGTTTTGCTGGGCGCCTGGACGAATATTGAAGAAGTTAAAACAGCGCTTGATGTGGGTGCAGGAACAGGTTTGATTGCATTAATGATTGCACAAAGATGTGATGCCCAAATTACAGGAGTGGAAATTGAAAAAAATGCTGCCGAAGAAGCGTTTCAAAATGTACAAAACTCGAAATGGGGGAATCGCATTTTTATTCAAAATTCTTCTTTTCAGCATTTTGCCGCCAATTCCGATAGCAAATTCGATTTAATAATTTCAAATCCTCCTTTTTTCGCAAATGGAGTAAAAAATGCAAACCCTCATTTATCAATAGCACGCCACAATCACATGCTGCCTTTTACCGATATTATTGCCGGAGCAGTTAAATTGCTCACCAAAACCGGTAAACTTGCACTGATTTTACCTTTTGACCTGGCACAGGATTTTATTGAAAAGGCAAGAATAAGTGGTTTATTCTTAAATCGTTTGACCGAAGTAAAACCATTTCCCAATAAACTTCCCAATCGCTGTTTAATGGAATTTGGTGGCGGGAAAACACATTTTGAAAAATCCCAAATGTCTGTGTTCAGCGAGTTTGGAAATGATTATTCGCAGGAGTTTAAAAATCTCGCCTGCGATTTCTATTTAAAACTCTAGGAAAATGAAATTTGATAAATGTTTAATAATATATAGCCTGTTGTTGAACAATTGTATTAATAATGGGTTAATTTTCGGAGACAGACAAATAAAATAAGATACTTTAAAGTTTGAAATTATTAAAACTATTACTTTTGCACAAAATTTTAGAAAAACACTATGGAAATTGATATGAAGCCAGATTTACAAATGATTACTAACTACTATAAAGTTGAAGATATAAGGCAACTTACAGAAAATACTTTTATTCTTTCATTACCCAAAAGCAGGTTTAAATTTATTGCAGGTCAGCATATTTCACTTTCAATCAAAGGGGATTATCAAAGCAGGGAATATTCGATTTACAGCGCCGAGGATGGTAAAAACCTCGAAGTGCTTGTAAAAGAGGTTGAGGGCGGCTATTTTTCGCCAAAACTCAAACATTTGAAACCCGGTGATATGGTTGAAGTTCACGGCCCGTTTGGGAAATTTGGCCTCGACGAGAAAAAGCGCGAAACGCACCAGCATGTTTTTATTGCCAGCGGGACTGGAATTGCACCGTTTCACAGCATCGTTAAAACGAATCCTGCTTTGAATTATAAAGTAATTCTTGGAGTTCGTTATGTTAATGAAGCTTATGAAATAGAAGCATACGACAGAAAACAGTTTACCCTTTGCACTTCGCGCGATGAAAAAGGGGATTTCAATGGACGACTGACCGAATACCTGAAAAAAACTGAATTCGACAAAAAAAGTTGTTTTTATTTATGTGGAAACAGTGACATGATTTTCGATGCTATGGAAATACTGAAAACAAAAGGTTTTGACCGCGAAAGTGTAACCGTTGAGGTATATTTCTAAATTTATTTAATGTTTAATGACTTTGTCGGTAGTTAGGCACGCTGACAAGTCATTGCGGAAAATTTTAAGAAACGTTCCTTTGGCCTTTCAGCGTTATCCAAACGAAATTGATTTGAAAATTCAATTAAAGTTGATTTTTTACCTTGTACTTTCGTTTTTCGTTTTGTACTTTTCAAAAAAAATAAATTCAAAAAAATGAAAATTAATTTAGCACTTGTTTTTTTATTGATGTTTTCTGTTTCTCTAATTGCTGATGCACAGAAAAGTAAATCAATTTTCAATGGTAAAAACCTGGATGGCTGGGTAAAACACGGCACTGAAAAATGGTATGTCGAAGATGGTCTGTTAGTTTGCGAAAGCGGTCCCGACAAAGCTTACGGCTACCTATCTACCGAAAAAAACTACGACGATTTTGAACTCGAAGTTGAATTCCAGCAGGAAGCAAACGGAAACAGCGGGGTATTTTTCCGATCAACTTTCGAAGGCACAAAAGTTAGTGGCTGGCAGGTTGAGGTGGCTCCGCCAAACCATGATACAGGTGGAATTTATGAATCTTACGGTCGTGGTTGGCTGGTACAAATCCCCGATGAAAAGGAAAATATCCTGAAAATGGGAGAATGGAACAAAATGAAAATCCGTGTTGTCGGCGGTAATGCTACAACCTGGCTCAATGGCCAGCAAATGGTTGACATTACAGATGATAAAATTGCGGAAGGGAAAGGTGCGATTGCTTTGCAAATTCATGATGGCGGTGGAATAAAAGTTAAATGGCGGAATTTGATGGTGAAGGAGTTGTAAAAGGAAGCCTCTCCCCAGCCCTCTCCCAAGGAGAGGGAGTAAAAAAAACTAAAAATTCCATCTTTTTGAATTCTAAAAAGGATGGAATTTTATTTGGTTTCCCTCCTTTGGAGGGATTAAGGGAGGCTTATTCTTTGGAGGGGTTGGGGGAGGCCTTTTCAATCCTGTAATAATGGAAAAACTCGATTATCGAAGCCCGCACCTGATACTCCGAAGATAAATATGGTAACACATCCTGACCATTGAACCAAACCATAAATGAGTCGGCTTCAAGGTCATTCATACCTGTCAGCATCATCACTTTTTCCTTGTTGTAGTTTTGGGAGTGCATTTCCCAGTTCTTTTGGATTATCATCTCCTTTCGCACCTCGCGTTTTCGTTTTTCCTTTTTGCTCAAATAATATTGCCAGTATGAAACAGGATTAAAAAAAGCTGCTAAAATGGGGGGTGAATCATTAAATGCATCGCCACGCAATTCCGGGGCAATGTCGGTTGGTTTACCACCTCCAATTCCCAAATCAACTTTTGGTTTTTCACCTTCAACAAGCACCTCGCGAAGTGCATAATTCGATGGAAGCATAATAAAAACGAGCGTGTTGTAGCCCGTATAATTTGCCGGTACTTTTATTTTCTTTTGTTCAAACCCGATGGAGGTAACAATTAAACTGTCGATATTCAGCATTTCGATGGTGAAATAACCATCGGAGTTGGTTGTTGTGCCGCCGTGGGTGCGGTAATTTATAACGTTTGCGTAAGGAACGGCAGAACTGTCGCCTGCACTGATTATCCGTCCCTGAAGTTTGATAAGTACAGGATCTATTAAATCAGGATCATCCTGCGCAAAGCCTGGAAAGGAAAGAAATACAAAACTTAAAAAACCTATAACAGCAACGATTTTCATCCTTTTTATTTTAATTTTTCAAAAATATGGAAAATGTTTAACGGAGGGGTGACATAAACAATTTTTAACCGAACTTTTATGTTGTTCCAAATTAGCCATAACAATTAAAACCCGATTGAAATTTTTGAATTCACAGGTGCAAATTGCCTTACATTGTTATCATAAATTGAGTTAATCTGAAATTTAGCATTTACATTTTTATAGTTTCGTTTTAAACCTGCACCCACTTCGCTTTGCAAAAACAACGGATTTCTGTAAATCAGCGGATCAAAAAAATCTTTTGGTTTATTGATGGGCGAGGTAAAATATTGACCATATATAAAAGCATCAAGTTTTGGAGTAACTGCAAATTCAACCGAAGCCTGAAATCCGATTTGGTAATTAGGTTTGGCGGCATAGAGAATTGAGTTTTGTCGTGCCAGTCCTATTCCAATGTCAATAATAGTTTTATTGTTTACCCTGTATTTTAAGCTATTGTTGAAAAAATCGTAAGATCCCAGTCCGGGGAAACTGTTTTCAACTTTGTTTTGAATAAAAGAAATCCTGGTTAACGGAATTGTTTCTTTTAACCTGAATATATTAATGCTTGTCGGGGTAAAATAATTTTGGAAATTTGAATCATAAGAATAATTAAGCTGTAAATCAGTCGAAAATGGTGTTAAGTTTAGTTTCTGAGGCACGTTGATATCATGGATTTCAAATTTCGAAACCTCTTCATTTTGGGCAAAAATTGAATAGCAATTAAAAATAAGAAAAACGAAAATGCCTGACTTTAGTATAATTTTTCGGGTAAATTTTTTTTCCATTGCTTTATGGGAAAGTAGATTGCGGAAACTTGTTTTTGAATTTTTTTAATTCAATCAAAAATAGTTGTTATAAACATTTTTAGTTTTGGTATAACAATCTTTAACTAAGTTTTTAACATGATTTAATTGTTATTCAGCCGGTTAATCTCTTGTGTTGTTTGCCTGAGCTTGTTTGGGTTCCATAACTGCATTTTTCATCCGGCATTTTTAACTTCCACCAATTATCAAAGATATTTCCTTAAATTTGACTGTATCATCACAAGTTGAACATGGTAAAAAATCAGCTTTAAAATTTCCGGACAATGTGTTGATGATGAATTTAGACAACTAAAATCCATAAGTCATGATGAATTTTATGAAAAAATTAGCTCTTCTTTTTCTCACAGCATTTGTAGTTTCAAATTCAGTTATCCCTGTTTTCGGGCAAACACTAAACGAAATACTGGCGGATCAGGTAGTGCTATCCAATGGCTGGAAACTCTCTCCGGTTGGCAGAATGTTGCCACTTGGCGATTTGCCGTTAAACATTGCAGTTTCGCCTTCAGGGAAATTGCTTGCGGTTACAAACAACGGTCAAAGCACACAAAGCATCCAACTGATCGATGCAAAAGAGATGAAAACCCTCGACTCAGTTGTTATAGGGAAAAGCTGGCTTGGCCTGACTTTTTCGAAAGATGGAAAAACACTTTATGCATCGGGCGGAAATGATAACTGGATTATTCGATATAAAGTAAAAGCCAATAAACTGGAAAATTTCGATACAATCGTTATTGGAAATCCGTGGCCTGAAAAAATCTCGGTTGCAGGAATTGCGGTTGATGACGACAGGAACCTACTGTACACGGTTACAAAAGAGAATAATTCATTGTATGTTGTTGATTTAAAAGGTAAAACTGTTCAAAAGCAAATCCCACTCGGTGGTGAAGGTTATACCTGCCTTTTATCGAATGATAATAAAATGCTTTTTGTTTCGTGCTGGGGTTGTGACAAGGTTATTTTGTACGATACAGAGCGGCAGGAAATTGCTGGTTCGATAGCGGTTGGTGACAATCCGAACGATATGTGCATCACACGAAACGGTAAATTCCTGTTTGTAAGCAATGCCAACGACAACTCGGTTTCAGTGATTTCGCTGAAAGAAAAAAAGGTAGTTGAAATACTGAATTCTGCTCTTTATCCCAATTCTCCATCCGGTTCTACCACAAATAGTTTGGCCTTAAGTGAAGATGAGGAAACATTGTATATTGCCAATGCTGACAATAATTGCCTGGCTGTTTTTGATGTGAGCACCCCTGGAAAAAGCTTTAGCAAAGGGTTTATTCCGACCGCCTGGTATCCAACCTGTGTAAGGGTTGTGGGAAATGACATTTTCATTGCCAATGGGAAAGGGCTTTCTTCAAAACCAAACCCACTGGGTCCCAGTCCCGAAAGCAATAAAGAAAGAGTTGAGCGCCACAAGGATTTGGATGTGAAAAACATGGAGGTTCAGTATATTGGTGGCCTTTTCCCCGGAACACTTCAATCGCTGGCAACACCGGATGAAAAACAATTGGGCATTTATTCACAGGCGGTTTATCAAAATGTACCCTACAACAAAGAAAACGAAATGATATCTTCCGGCGAAGAAGGAAATCCTGTGCCTTCAACGGTTGGGGAAAAATCGCCAATCAAATATGTTTTTTATGTTATAAAAGAAAACAGAACCTACGACCAGGTTTTAGGAGATATTCCTGAAGGAAACGGCGATCCCAATCTTGTGCTTTTTGGGAAAGATGTTACACCCAATCAACACGCAATTGCGCAACAATTTGTATTGCTTGATAATTTTTATGTTGATGGTGAAGTTAGCGCCGATGGACACAATTGGACAATGGGCGCGTATGCCACTGATTATCTTGAAAAAAACTGGCCTACAAGTTACGGTGGAAGAGGCGGTTCATATCCGGGGGAAGGAAGCCGTGAAATTGCCAACGGTAAAGTATTTTTGTGGGATCTGTGTAAAAAATATGGAGTGTCATACAGGAGTTATGGCGAGTTTATTTCTGATGATAAAACCCCAAATATACCTGCTTTAAAAGATCATTTCTGCGAAAATTATGTAGGTTGGGATATGTCGATTCGGGATACAGTGAGATTTGGTTGGTGGAAAAAGGACTTTGAGGAGTTACTATCCGCCAGTAATGTGCCACAATTTAACAGCATCCGGTTTGGCAACGACCACACCGAAGGTTTAAAAGTTGGCCGCCCAACTCCAAAAGCTCATGCTGCCGATAACGACCTTGCAGTTGGTATGTTTGTCGATTACTTGAGCCATTCACCAATTTGGAACGAAAGTGTAATCATAATTTTGGAAGATGACGCCCAAAATGGCCCCGACCATGTAGATGCGCACCGAACAACTGCTTACATTGCAGGAGGTTTTGTTAAACAAGGTTTTGTCGATCACACCATGTATTCAACCTCATCCGCTTTGCGGACAATCGAGTTGATTCTGGGATTGCCGCCAATGAGCCAGTATGATGCGGCTGCCGAACCCATGTGGCGCTGTTTCGAAAAAACGGCAAGTCATCCTCCTTTTAATTCGCTTCCCAATTTAGTCGATTTAAATCTTAAAAATACTGCGGAAACGTCTATGTCGCGGTTAAGCGAAACCTTTGATTTCAGCAAGGAAGACAGAATCAGGGATGACCAGTTTAATATGGTAATTTGGGCTGCAATTAAAGGATTTGACAGTCCTTGTCCGGCACCCGTTCATGCCGGGTTTTTTACACCTGCTCTGGATGATGATGAAGATGATGACGAATAGAAATTCTGATGAATTGAAATAGTTTGTGTTTTAACTTCTTAGTTGATCCCAAAATCGAATCTTGATTTTTGATATTGTTTTTTTTATCAACTTTGCAGAAATCAATAACTCATTCATTTCAAGTGACAAGAGTTATGATTACACGTTTGAATAACAACTAACCAAAGACTGATTTGCCATGAGCACCAAAAAGAAATACGGCCAAATTTTTCGGTTTTTCTTTTGGTTATCGGTCATGATTTTACAAATATATCCGGCGCTTTCTCAAACTTTTTCGAAAAAAACTTTTACAACAGACAATGGTCTTTCAAATAACTTTGTTCAACATATCACGCAAGATCAAACAGGGTTTTTGTGGATTTCAACCTGGGACGGCCTAAACCGATATGATGGTTACGAATTTAAAAATTACTTTCATAAACCAGATGATTTAACAACAGTCCCTTTTTTTGTTGTTGACAAATCCGTTGTTGATGGTTCGAACAATGTGTGGGTTATGTGTCAACAACGGGCAGTTGTTATTTATAACCGCAGCACCGATAGTTTTGACAGGTTGATGGTTGATGATTTAAATGAATTGTTTGTCAGTGATATCACTTTGGGTCCCGATAGCACAGTTTGGCTGTTTTCTATGGGTCAAAATAAACTATACCATTTTGATAGCCATAAAAAATTGCTTTCTAAATTTCAATTGTTAAATGAAACTGGTGAAAAAGGTAAATATTTCAGTTCCCACCCACAAATTTTAGTTGATAATAAAGGAGAGGTTTGGATTATATCAATTGAAAACAAACAATATGAAGTTTTCAAAGGAGATATAGTCAGTAAAAATTATATTCAACTTCGGTCTTTTAATTCTTTACCAATAGAGATAAAAGGCGAACATTCGGAATATAAAAAACTTGCCATGTATGACATTAATGTCAGTAATTCCGGTCAAATTTTACTTTTTTCAAAATTTGGACTTTTTTATTTTGATCCTGTAAAAAGCAGGTTTATTGAAAGTAGTAACCCGGAGTTTATCGGTGATATTTTTGGGAAACCTAACTATTTCTGGTCTGATGAAAAATCAGGGATCCATATTATCGAAACTAGAAAAAGAGAGTTTATTCATATTAAACCCGAACCTGGAAAGTTTATTGAAAATTTGTTTGTCGATTTACAAAAAACAATTTGGGTTGCCGATATTACTGATAACCGCGAGAACATTGGGTTAAACCGCTATGTGAAAAATCCATCTTATTTCAGGCATTATTTAAATGGGTACAATAAGCTTTTTAACGCAAATAATTTCCCTCCAAAATTAATGAATGAAAACTCTGACAAATGGATTGCAATGCGCGGCCTAAACAATATTTATCAAATAAAAAAGGATGGTAGCTCCCATGAATATTCAGTTCCGAAAGTAAACGGTAAACAATTACAGGTAGTTTCTATGACCCGCGACACATTTGGTATTTGGCTTGGTTGTACTGATAATTATTTATTCCGGTACGATTTTTCAAAAAATATATTCAACTCATATTTTTTAAAACCCGAAGGTGAAAAAGAAAATATAAACATCGCGATTCATAATATTCTGTCAGATAAAAAGAATTTAATTATTAACGGCAGAGCTGGAATATACAAATACAACACTGATGACAAGAAACTGCATTTGGTATATAGTCATGCTGTGTTCGCACCATGCTTTTGCATAATCAGTGATAATGGCAATGGATACTGGATAGGTGTTAACAATAATACGATCAAGCATTTGGACATGAATTTCAACGAACTTGCCACTTATAGGTTCGATGAGGGAATGAATAATGTTGAATACATTTGCATTGGGGACAATAACGATATTTGGGTAGCGCTTATGGGAGGTGGATTGGGACATCTTTTTACTGATTCGGGCAAAATGGAAGTTTTCACAACAGCCGATGGTCTTGTAAACAACACGCTTTTGGGTATATTAAAGGATAAAAACAGTAATTTATGGATATCAACAAATAAGGGAATTTCGTTTTTTAATACCCATACCAAACAATTTAGAAGTTATGGGAAACCAGAAGGTGTTCTAATTGAAGAGTTCAATTCAGACGCAAATTATTTAGCGGAAGATGGCCAAATGTTTTTTGGTGGAGTTGGAGGTATGATTGGTTTTTTTCCTGACAGCGTTGAAAAATACACTTCAATTGGAAATACGGGACAATTGTTGGTTACCGGATTTAAAGTTTCGGGTATCCCCCGGTATTTTGAAAAACCAATTTACGAACTTGATACAGTGAAACTCAATAAAGGCGACAATAATTTCCAGTTAACTTTTTCCCGGCTCGATTTCAATCATTCTGAACAAATAAAATACCGCTACCGTTTGTATGGCAAAAAAAACTCCTGGACCGAAACCGATTACCGTCAGCGAAATATAAATTATGCCAATTTAATTCCTGGAGAATACAAGCTTGAAATTGAATCTGCCAATAGTTTTGGAGAATGGGATAGCGCTGCTTTTTTGATAATTTTTATACCTTCTTTCTTTTACCAGACAATCTGGTTCAAAATTCTGATTTTTATTGGTTTGTTTTCTGTGATTGCTTTTGCTGTTTTTTTGTATAATCGCCAAATCCGGCTAACCGCAAAACAAAAACAGAATGAACTTAGATTGGAAAGCCTCCGTGGGCAAATGAATCCACATTTTATCTTTAATGCATTAAATTCAATTAATTATTTCATTTCAAATAACGATAAAATTTCAGCCAACAATTACATCGCCGATTTTTCGAGACTAATCCGTTCAATTTTAAATAATTTGTCGCATGATTTTATTACGTTCGAAAAGGAATTGGAGTCGATTAAAGATTATTTACGCCTTGAACATCTGCGGTTTAGCGATAAATTTAATTATGAAATTAAAACTGAAATTGAAAATAAGGGGCAAATTTCCGTTTTCCCGGGACTTGTGCAACCCTTAATTGAAAATGCCATTTGGCACGGCGTGCGGGGCTTGGACGACAAATTGGGATTTATAAAAGTGAGTTTTATCGCGGTTTCGCCGGAAATGATTCGGTGTGTTATAGAAGATGATGGAATTGGTCGGAAACAGGCTGAAATACATAAAAATGTGTTGCCCGGAAAAAAATCACGCGGAATTGGGATTGTGAGCGAAAGGTTAAAAATCATCAGCGAAATCAGAAAAGTTCAGTACAATATAACTTTTGAGGATGTAAAACCCGGCAAGCAGGAACCCGGAACGAGGGTAACCATTGATTTACCAATACAACTGCATACTTTTACTATTGAAAAGCATAACTAACTTAACTCACACAAAAATGAACCTACAGCTAATCAAAACAATTATTGTTGACGACGAAAAACCTTCGCGTGAAGCATTGTCCAATTATCTGCGCGAGTTCTGTCCTGGTATTCAAATTGTTGCTGAATGTAAATCAGCTAAAATGGCTTTTAACGCTATTTTCGAATATCAGCCGCAACTGGTTTTTCTCGATATCGAAATGCCAAAAGGGAGCGGATTTGATTTGCTTAAGATGTTCGAAACCATCAATTTTAAAGTCATTTTTGTTACTGCTTTTTCGGCGTATGCAGTGCAGGCATTTCGTTTTTCAGCCACCGATTTTTTGCTGAAACCGGTTAAAGTAAGCGAACTCAAAGAGGCAGTAAACAAGGTGCGGGAAGAACTTGCCTTGAAAGACTCGTTTATAAATATTAAAGCGTTGCTTGATAATCTGGCAGGGCTGAATTCTTTAACTGAAAATCTTGTAATCCCTGATTCGAAAGGATTTACAGTAGTAAAAACATCGGATATCATTATGTGTGAAGCTGATGGATATTGCACACGTTTTTACCTAACTGAAAATGTAAAAATCAGCAGTTCAAGAAATTTAAAGTATTACGAAGATTTGTTGCCTAAAAATGTTTTTTTACGCACACACCACTCTTGTCTTTTAAATTTGCAGCACGTAAAGGGATATTCACATCAGGAAGAGATTTTGATGATTGACAATATAAAATGCCCGTTAAGTTCAGGAAACAAACATACGTTTATAAGTCATTTTAAAAAGCACAAATAATTAATATAATTTTCTGCTTACAGTCCAAAATCCACTCTTGGTAGGATAAAAAGGCATAACTGTTGGATGTGAAATTTTAATCCGGTTTTACAGGTTATTTTCAAACAATTTTGAATCAACCGGGAACTATCGATTAAACTTTTAATTGACGACCATGCCTGATCTAAGAATCAAGACAATTATTGCGGATGGTGATGAGTCATCGTTACAAATGTTAAAGCAGCTAATCCAAAGTAATTGTCCCGAAATTGAAATTGTATCTGTTTGCAGTACTTTAAAACATACTGTTGATTCTATTAAAGAATTCAGCCCCGGACTTATTTTTATTGAAACGGAATTGCCGGACGGCAGCTCTTTTAAAATGCTCCAAATGTGGCCAGACAGAAAATTCAGGGTTGTTTTTGTTTCAATAAATCCTGATTATGCTGTCCAGGCTTTCCGTTTTTCAGTTTCTGATTATTTGATTAAGCCGGTAATCAGGGAACAGTTAATTGCAACGGTTGCAAAGGTACATTCGGAACTGGCTGAATCGAACTCGTCGGTTGGGTTTCACGCATATTTGGGAAAAATGAATGGATTTGATCAAGTGTCAAAAACACTGGTTGTAACCAATTCAAAAGGGTTTACGGTTCTAAAAACCGATGAAATTATTTTTTTGGAAGCTGACGGATATTGTACCAATTTTTATCTTTTGGAAAATACAAAAATCAGCAGTTCGCGCAATTTAAAATTTTACAGCGAGCTACTTCCCACTTCGAATTTTATGCGGGTGCACCACTCATTTATTGTGAATTTAAACCATGTAAAGGGGTATGGTTACCACGAGGAAATATTGCTAACAAACAATCTCAGTTGTTCGTTAAGCGCGGCACACAAAGCGGGGTTTTTGAACCATTTTAAAAATAGGAAATAACAAATAAAGTGGAGACTGAAACCACAAAAAAAACGGGGCGTAACCGAAAAGCCAGATGAGTAGGAAAAATTTAAAACAATTTATTATGAAATCGTTGATCAAAACTTTATTCCTGTTTATGTTAGTTTTAACATGTAACTCTGCTTTTTCTCAAAAATTCAGTCCGGTTAGTGAAATCCCCGCCGGGAAAGCTTTGGTTTATATTTACAGGCCGGGAAGTATTGTTGGGGCAGCAGTGCATTATACTGTAAATGCAAACGATACGATTGTTAGCGAAGCTCATTTAAAGAATAATTCGTATTTGGTGTTTTTTGCCGATCCTGGCAGATATACTTTTTGGGCTCAAGTAACCAACACTCGCCGGGAAGTAGATTTGGATGTTGAGGCAGGTAAAACCTTTTATGTCCGTGGTGACTGTTGCGAATTTATTATTCCAACATTGGAAAAAGCCGAGAAAGAAATAGTTAAATGTAAATTATCAACTCCATAATTTCAGGTGTCAAGTGTCAGGAAATTGTATGCATGTAACGGAAATTGCCAACAGGAATTCTGATACCTAAACATAAAGTATTTTTAAATAATAGATAAATATCTTATTTACATAATCAAATTTACTAGAGATGAAACGGTTGATTATTTTACTAATCCTTTTAACTGGTGTAAAATTATCTGCTTTTGGACAAAGTGTTAAAAGCGTTACAGACATCCCTAAGCTTAAAATTGAAATATTGTCGGGAAATCCAAAGTACTTTAAAAATGCGAAAAATTACTTTCTGCAATTTGATTATTCAGATTTAAAAATAGGAGGGTATAACGATGAGCAATCATACATAGATTACATGAAAGAAGACGCTGAATTGCGAAAAAAAGGAAGTAGTGATGCATGGCTGAAAAAATGGAAAAGTGACAGAAAGGATTTTTTTCAACCCAAATTTTTAGAAGTCTTTAAAAATTACGCAGGCAGTAAAATTATTGCAGATACAGTATTTAACAATCAACAATATACTTTAAAACTGCACACTCAATTTATTGAAATAGGTTTTAACAGGAATTTTAAGAAATCACCGACTTATATAAATATAATTGCATCTATATCAGATTTGAAAGGGTCAGAACAACCCCTCATTATTTCTATTGAAAATGTTGTGGGGAATGAAGTTTTTAGTTCCTATTCTCCTGATTTTCGGAGAATTGAAGAAGCTTATGCCAAATGCGGGAAAGAGCTTGCAAGATATATGAATAAAGTAATTTATTAAATAGATGCAGTTATTCGACAGAAAGCATCAATCATAAGATAGAACGCATTAAATGCAGGATGCCGATAATTACGAACATAATTTCGGTTAGATTTAGAATTCAATGCAATATCAGTGGAAGAAAAAAATCAAAACTTACAACAATGAAACTGACTTAATAAAACTTTATTTCAAAATAAAGAATAGCTATTATGTGATTAACCGCGATAAAATGGGTTAAACTAAATGTCACCGAAGAAAAATAAAAGTAAAAACAAATTCAATTAATCACTTTAAAAACAAATCATATGAAAAAACAATTATTTTTTCTTGCCGCCCTGATTGCGATGGTTTGTATTGGATGCAGCAATGATGATGAAGATGTTACTTCAGATTTGGTATCAGGAATCGAAGGACTTTATGAAGGCAACTGGAATGTACAGAACAATGCCCCCGGAAGTTGTGAGGTTGTTAGGGTTGGCAGCAATTCAGTAAAATTAATTTTAGAAATAAAGGGAAATGTTGGTCCCGATAGTCCAAATATTAATGTTAGTAATGAGGGAAATGGCAAAATATACCTGGATTATACTGATTCGGAAGGAACTGTTTCAGGTAAAATCCAGGGGAACACAATTACATTAAAAATTATCGAAGGAACTTATTCTGCTTCATTTACAGGCACTAAAAAGTGAAAAATGTAGAATAGAAATAAAAATTTGGGTATCATAAATCCAAACGGGTAGAAAATTTAAACTACTTAAATAATGAAAAAACTTTACATTCTTCTAACAGTATTGAGCACATTTATTACAGTACAGGCACAGCAATTTAATGTACAACAAATAACTTCTTTAAAATGTGTCAAATTTATTACCGATAACATTGGATATTGTATTGGGAGTAATGGTACAATACTTATTACAAAAGACGGAGGAAACAACTGGTCAATTCAAACATCAGGGACGTTGGAGACATTAAATTCTATGTACTTTACTGACGAAAATACCGGATTTATCGTCGGGGATAAAGGAATTATTTTAAAAACCATAAATGGAGGAATTCAATGGACAATGTTAAATCCAATAAGCACAGACAACTTAAATTCAGTTTTTTTTACCAATAAAACTTCAGGTTATATTGTAGGTAATTCAGGTCTCTTACTAAGAACAACTGATGGGGGTATAAATTGGAATGTTATACCTCTTGGATATTATGTTGATTTAACTTGCATCTGTTTTACAAACGAAAATACCGGTTATATAATTGGTGGTCGAGGTGGTATTGGAAAAACGGTTGATGGAGGGTTAAATTGGACGGTACAAAATTCGGGAGTAGGAAGAACCTTAAGGTCTATGTACTTTACATCATCAGATACAGGTTATGTTGTTGGAGAATCCGGAACAATACTTAAGACCACCACCGGGGGAAATACATGGATTAATAATTACTTTTCTTTTTCCAGCGATCTTAAGTCAGTATATTTTACAGATGCGCAAACAGGTTTTGCTGTTGCTGGTTTCGGTTACTATAAAACGATAAATAGCGGGGAATCATGGGACTATATGTATGCGGGTTTGGGAAATGAAAATTATAAATATTCAGTTTACTTTATAAATTCGAATACCGGATTTATTGTTGGTGATGGAGGAACAATTCTAAAAACAAATAACAAAGGAACGGATTGGAACATAATTAATTCGGCAAATGGCAATTTAAGAAGCGTTTGTTTTACTGATGAAAACACCGGATATACTGTTGGTTTAAATGGTACAATTCTGAAAACTACCAATGGAGGAGTTCTATATTCAAATCAAAATTCAGGCACATCTTCTTCCTTATTATCTGTTTGCTTTCCAACTCAAAACACAGGTTATGTTGTTGGTCTTAATGGTGAATATTATGGTGGAACAGTTTTAAAAACCACAAATGGGGGAAGCACATGGAATATTATACTATCGGAGCCCAATAATTTCAGACTTAACACAATATGTTTTACAGACTCCATTACAGGGTACATTGGAGGGAGTGGGGAGGGAACTATTTTAAAAACAATTGATGGAGGGGCGAATTGGACGAAAATTAATTTAGTTTTAGGAAAATATGAAGAGATTAATTGTATCTATTCTGTCGATGCTAATACTTTATATGCTGTAGGTGGTGAATATGGAAAAAATGGAAGAATACTTAAAACAACTGATGGAGGGAAAAATTGGACAGATCAATTTCCAGGTTTAACAATAAACCTGAAATCGGTAGTTTTTACGGACCATAATAATGGTTATGCAATAGGCTATGAACAAGATTTTAGTGGATACATTTTAAATACAACAGACGGAGGATTACATTGGAACCCTAAATCATTAGGTACATACAAATGGCTTAATTCTATTTCTTTTTCAGATGCAAATACAGGATATATTATAGGGAGTGATGGCACCATATTTAAAACAACAAATGGTGGAAAAGATTGGATTCAGATACATTACGGTGGATATAAAGATTTATATTCCATCTATTTTCTAAATTCAAATATTGGTTATATAGTTGGTCAGGATGGGATTATACTGAAAGTAAATAATAGCACAATTACAGGAATACATGAAAATGAAAATCAAATTTCATTTAAGTCAATCGGAGTTTTCCCTAATCCCGTTCATAACATTATTAATATTGAATGTCCTGAGTTTGTTGATGATTGGCAAATTTCCATTTATAATGCGAATGGGATCAATTTAATCCAGAAGGTAATACCAGATAACCAAAAAATTGAACAAATTGATATAAGCTCCTTTTCTCCGGGGATATATTTCTTTAAAGTTTCATCCAAGAATAAGATTGAAACAGGAAAGATAATTAAGCTATAAAATTCATTACTCTTAAATCTGTAATATTAGTTTTTTTTAAATGTTTAATTTTTCTACAATTTATAACTAACTAACTAACTAACATAAACGTATCTTTTTAATTCAAAAAAAAATGAAAAAGTATCTTATATTAATTATTACTGTTTTCATACTTAACAATGCATTGGGACAAGATTGGCAATGGATAAATCCACTTCCAATTGGAAGTAACTTAAACAGTGCCAAGTTAGTTTCAAAAGATATTGGGTATGCAGTAGGAATTGGAGGAACCATTATAAAAACCATTGATGGAGGTGCTAATTGGGTTAGACAAAACTCAAAAACAACAATTGATTTGACCAGCGTTTTTTTTACAAGCATTGATACTGGTTATGTAGCAGGTTATTCTTTAGGAGTTGGGGGAGTTTTGCTCAAAACTACAAATGGAGGAACGGATTGGACTCATCTGGTAATGGACGAGAATACTCGAAGTATAAATTCAATTTTTTTTCTAAACGGAAATGTTGGATATGCAGCAGGGTATCCGGGGCTTATTCTTAAAACAGTCGATGGTGGTGCAAACTGGGCTGTTCAGACGACAGGAACATATAATACCCTTTGGTCTGTTTATTTCGTTAACCAAAATGTCGGTTACGTTGTCGGTAACGGCGGAATTATTTTAAGAACCAAAGATGGAGGAGAAAACTGGTTAACTAAAAATATGTCATCCAGCGATCAGTTTAACTCCGTTTTTTTCACAGATGAAAATACAGGATATCTGGTTGGCGCTTACGGGAAAATGTTAAGAACCACTAATGGAGGTGATTATTGGACTCTGATGACCTCAAATACAGATTACACACTTAACTCAATTTATTTTACTGATTCAAATACCGGATATGTGGTTGGTGGAGATTATGTTGATGGAGGAATAATAATAGCAACTAAAGATGGAGGAAACACATGGTCAAAACTACTGAACGAGAAATTCTTTTTAAAATGTGCTACATTTTGTAATGATGTTGGTATTGCTGTTGGGGGTAATGGAGAAATATTAAGGTCATCCGACAAGGGTATTTCATGGCAAAACCAGAATTCGGGGAAATACAACGACTTGCACGCGTTATATTTTGCCGACATAAATACGGGTTATGCTGTAGGCAGTGGAGGAATAATACAAAAGACCATTGATAGTGGAATCCATTGGGAATCACAAATCTTAGATACGTTGATCGATTTTTATTCTATTCATTTTCCTATTTCAACGACAGGATACATTGTTGGCAATAACGGATCGAAAGGTATAATATATAAAACCAGTGATGGAGGAAAATCATGGAAAAGTCAAAACGCTGGAACAACTAATTGGTTATATTCAGTTTTTTTTATCGATGAAAATATAGGGTATGCTTCCGGTAATGCCGGTACAATTTTAAAAACTGTCAATGGTGGTACAAGTTGGTTCAAACAAAATACTGAAACATATGATTACATCGCTTCTGTTTTATTTATGGACTCAGACAACGGATTTGCAGTTAGCAATGGTAAAATTTATAATACTACAAATGGAGGCTTGAATTGGACATTTAAGAAAACCGACAATTACAAATTATTATATTCGATATATTTTATTGATTCTAAAATAGGCTTTGCAGTTGGTGCCGGAACCATATTAAAAACAACAGACGGAGGTTTGAATTGGGTATTTCAAAAATCATATGGGGATGAATTGTTCCGATCAGTGCAATTTTTAGATGAAAATGTAGGTTATGCAGTTGGGAGTTTACATACCAATAATATAATATATAAAACAACAAATGGCGGGGCATCATGGACAAGCCAAAGCCTGGATATTCACCAGAATTTATGGTCATGTCATTTTTTTGATGAAGCTACGGGTTATGTTGCAGGACAAAATGGAACAATCATTAAAATCAATAATACCGGAGAGATTCTTTCTGTCGATAAAACTGATTTTTCACTTTCAAAATACAATCTCTATCCAAACCCTGCAAAAAATGTCATTACTATTTCGAAAAAAAATCGAACAAAAGAAAATACAGAAATTAGTATATATAATGCGCACTCAGATTTGTTAATGCATAAAAATTTTAATGATGAGAATCAAATTGAGTTAAATTTGAGTATGCTCAGTAAAGGTATTTATTTTGTGAAAATTCAATCCAATAACCATTTGGAAACCAAAAAATTAATAATTCAGTAGTTGGTAAAATCAATTGAGATTGCAAATTATTAATTGCAAATAAACAAACAAAAATTAGAAAAAATGTATAAATCGAAAAATTGGCTATTTAGTATAATTATTGTTTTATCGGTAAATAGTAATGCACAGATTAAATCTTCAGATAGTGGCACACATCCTTTACAATTAAGTGCTGTGAATGCTGAAAGGAAAATCTGTTTTCAGAATTTGAAACCGGGAACAAAAAGTTCAGAAGTCAAGAATAAACAAAATGCCTCCCATCATTTGTTATTTCAAAACTCCTTAATTCAATTGATTGACAGTATTTACTACTGGGATTGGGACGAAGAATTTGCGGAATGGCAGATATATTCTAAGCATAGTGATTTTATTTACGATGTGAGAAACAATTTAATTAGTGGCACTTACCATGATTGGGACGGTTTTAAGTGGACTAACGCAGAAAAAGATTCTGCTTTATATGATGAAACCAATAATCTGGTTTATTCATTATGGCAAATGTGGAATGGAATTGAATGGGAGAATCATCGAAGAAGAAATATGTCCTATGATTTGAAAAACAATCTGAAAAGCGAATTGACACAAGACTGGAATGGAACAGAATGGGAAAATATAAATCTGCTCGAATATTCTTATGATTCAAATAATAATGAAAATTTTAATTCTGCAAAATATTGGAATGGCTATGAATGGGAGAATTCAAGACAATGTGAATCGACTTATGATGCAGATAATTACTGGTTAAGTTCAATTTGTCAAAACTGGAATGGCATTGATTGGGAGTACGGCGGGGAAAGTTCTTGTACGTATGACGGAGAACACCATAGAATAACTGAATTACACCGATACGACAATGCAGTCGAATGGATAACCAGGGAAATAAGTTTTAGTTACAGCATTAACAATAAACTTGAATCTGAACTTGAACGTGAATATGGAAATACCTGGGAACATAAAAATAAAAGCACTTATTTTTATGATTCAAATGATAATCTCACAAAAGTTCTATATCAAAGCTATGAAGGGGATAGCTTGATAAATGTAAGGCAAGTAAAATATACCTACGATGAAAACAGTAATCAATTGAGTAGTATTTATCAAGACTGGATGGAAAACATTTGGACTACTGTTGGATTGGATTTATATAGCTACGATGCCAATAATTACAACACAGGTTTCTCACTTAAAGAGTTGGATTATCAAGGCACAGAAGTAACTACAGGAGATAGTACATGTATTTATTATCATACTGTAAATACTGAAGTTTCTGATTTGAAAAATCTTGAAAGCCCGGTAAATATTTTTCCAAATCCCACAAATGGCTTCCTCAAAATAACTTTTAACGCCGCCTACCAGCCCGATACATGGATTTCAGTTTATGATTATTCAGGAAAAATTGTTTTAAAAACCCAGGTGTTTAATAAAGAAGAAAATATAAATCTGAAAGGAAAAATACCCGGATTATATTTCATAAAAGTTGATCAGGGCACAACAACAAATAAATTTAAAATTGTATTGAAATAGGATTAAAAAACTGTTGCAATTCTAAATATTTATTTCAGAAATTAATCAATGAACAGAATGAATAAAAAAATCTTATTGTCAACATTTGTACTACTTTTTTCATCTCAGCTACAGGCTCAATTTTATTTTGGTGCAAGGGTGGGAAACAACTTTGCAAGATTGTCGAATAATGAACCCGAAAATATATTTGAACTGAGTCAATTTCCGATTAAAACCTTTCATGTTGGGGGGATTGTTCAATATGAGTTTTCCGGCTTTTCAGATAAATTTCGGCTTGAATCGGGGCTATTACTAAGTTGTAAAGGTGGAAATTCTGAATATTCTTTAAATCAAAAAATCACGCTTAACTATTTAGAACTTCCTGTAAATGCAATATTCTCTTTCGATATGGGGGCTGACAAGTTTCAGATCATTGCAGGTCCATACCTCGGCATATTAGTTTATGAAAAACCCAAAATTGGTTATTCACAAATTGGAATAAGCGCTAAGATAATGGATTATGGGATAAATATGGGTGTTGGTATGGAAATGGATGCAATCATAACCAGAATTCAATATGGATATGGTTTAGCCAATATATACAAAGGAGGTTTTAATAGTGATGATATAAAAAACAGAGTTATTTGTATTTCAATAGGTTGTATGTTTGGAGATGGATATTAATAAATCAGAACAATTATGTATAACACAAAACTGATTGAAAAGCTAAATTAAAAATCCGTTAGGCGCCTTCTTAAGTTTCTCCCCACGAAGAGATTAAGAGGGGCTTTTATTTCAACCCCGCAATCCTCTCCTCCAATACTTTAATCTTAGCTTCCGCATCAGCCTGTTTTGCTTTTTCAAGCGCTACAACTGCTTCGGGTGCGCCGGCAACAAACCGCTCGTTGCTTAATTTTTTCAAAACTGAATTCAGAAAACCCTGCGTGTATTTTAGCTCTTCTTCCAACTTGGCAAGTTCTTCTTCAAAATTAGGTTCTAATGTTGTGGTTGTAGTAGTGGTTGAAGCATCTTCATTAAAAATGAAAGTTGTTGATTTTACATTAAATGAAATGAATCCATCAAAATCACAATATTGTGTTAATTCTATTAGGTTTGCTAGCTTAATTATTACACTATCAAATTTAATATCGTAACCCTTGTCTCCAGGTTTCACAATAAAGGATAGTTCTTCTTTATTTTTTATTCCATATTTTTTTCTGAATGATCGGATTCCAATAATTGCTTCCTTCACATTTTCAAAAGCAGACAATAATTCAGCATCGTATTTTTCAACTTTTGGGAGCTGGCTGATCATTATACTTTCGCCTGGTTTTCTTTCAATGAGTAATTGCCAGATTTCTTCGGTAATAAAAGGTGTAAAAGGGTGCATCAACCGCAGCATTTGGTCGAAAAGTTCAACTACTTCGGCATAAGTTTTTGCATCGATTGGTTTTTGGTAAGCCGGTTTTACAATTTCCAACAACCAACCCGAAAATTCATCACGTACAGTTGTATAAACTGTCATCAGCGCTTCCGAAATGCGGAACTGGCTGAATTGTGAATCGAGTGTTTCAACTACTTCGCCTAATTTATTTCTGAACCATTCAACAGCAAGTTTTGAATGTTCAGGTTGTTCGATATTTAAATCAACTTCCCAGTTTTTCACC
Organism: Draconibacterium sp.; assembly: GCA_041739985.1. Lineage (GTDB taxonomy): Bacteria > Bacteroidota > Bacteroidia > Bacteroidales > Prolixibacteraceae > Draconibacterium. The sequence goes on from JBGSMW010000010.1 coordinate 38,566, forward strand.
AAACGGAAAGCGTTCCATATTTTTGTGGCGAACCCGGCGCCCTGTTGCGGCAGACTCTCATCAAACAACAGATCGCCACCGGCCGGCGAGCAAAGCAACATTCCAACACGAACGCCATCAGCGCCGTATTTGGCAATCAAATCAAGCGGGTCGGGAGAGTTGCCCAACGATTTCGACATTTTACGGCGTTGTGCATCGCGCACCATTCCTGTAAAATATACGTTTTTGTATGGAAATTCATTTCTGTATTCGTACCCTGCAATAATCATGCGGGCCACCCAGAAGAAAATTATATCGGGTGCAGTTACCAAATCAGAAGTGGGGTAGTAGTATTTTATTTCGTCATTTTCCGGTTCGCGAATACCATCGAAAACAGAAATAGGCCACAACCAGCTCGAAAACCAGGTGTCGAGTGCATCTTCATCCTGAACAAGAGAGAAGCTTCCACCATCCCCTCCGAGGGAGGGGTGTTTTGCCACAGCTAATTTCCGTGCTTCTTCTTCAGTTTCAGCTACCACGTATCCCCAATCACCCCCCCCGGGGGGATTAAGGGGGGCTGATGGGCTCTCTATATACCAAACCGGAATCTGATGTCCCCACCACAATTGGCGGCTGATGCACCAGTCTTTTATATTGCCCATCCAGTGACGGTAAATGTTCTTGAATTTTGGCGGATAAAACATGATGGTATCATTCATCACATTTTCCAATGCAGGTTTTACCAACTCTTCCATTTTCAAAAACCACTGTGTCGAAAGTTTCGGCTCGATTGGAACATGAGTTCTTTCAGAATAGCCAACTTTATTTGTATAGTCATCAATTTTGGCAATGTTACCGGCTTTTTCAAGTTCCGGTATAATTTCATCGCGTACCACAAAACGATCTTTCCCAATAAATAATTCTGCTTTTTCACTTAATGTTCCGTCATCGTTAAAAATATCGATGGACGGCAAATTGTGGCGCATCCCGATTTCATAGTCGTTGATATCGTGAGCAGGTGTAATTTTCAAACAGCCCGTTCCAAATTCCATGTCAACGTATTCGTCTTCAATAATTGGAATTGAACGATTGATGAGGGGGACAAGTACCCGTTTCCCAACAAGATGTTTGAAGCGCGGATCATTTGGATTGACACAAACAGCTGTATCACCCAAAATTGTCTCGGGCCTTGTAGTTGCTATCGTGATATAAGAAGCCCCCTCCAACTCCCCCGTGGGGGGAGAGTTAAGAGCGTCCTGAATTGATTGGATTACTGAATCAGTGTTCCCCAATACTTCTTCATTTGTAAAACGGATGACTTTATAACCAATGTTGTATAGAATATCGGTTTTGATTTTGTCTAATTCCTGAATTTCAGGTTGATTATGATATCCTCCGTCAACTTCAATTACAAGTTTTTTTGAAAGGCAAACAAAATCTACAATTATATCGTCAATAACATGTTGTCTTCTGAATTTCGCACCAAGTTTGTTAGCACGAAGTATTTCCCATAGTGCACTTTCACTTTCTGCTTCTGTGGAAAAACGACGTAAATCTTTTGCATTCTTTTTTAACAGTTCATATTCTAATTTGCGTGCTGTCTTGTACTGGGGATTCTCATCACCCCCCTCGGGGGGATTAAGGGGGGCTTCGTCTAATTTATACTTCAAATAATACAATTTACTCTGAACTTCCTTATAAATTACTTCTTCATCAGAAAGTGCAGTTTTTGCTGCCGGATCCCAGTTTACCATTCTAACTCCGCGGTAAACCAATCCTTTGTTATACAAATCGACAAAAACTTTAAGTACCGATTCGCTACGGGCTTCGTCCATAGTAAAAGCTGTACGTTCCCAGTCGCACGAAGCACCTAACTTTTTGAGCTGTTCCAGTATAATTCCGCCATGTTTGTCGGTCCATTCCCAGGCGTGTTTCAGAAATTCTTCGCGTGAAAGATCATATTTATCAATTCCGGCTTTGCGCAATTTGTCAACCACTTTTGCTTCGGTGGCAATAGATGCGTGGTCGGTTCCCGGCACCCAGCATGCATTTTTGCCTGTCATTCGCGCGCGGCGTACCAAAATATCCTGTATGGTATTATTAAGCATATGGCCCATATGTAAAACCCCTGTAACATTTGGCGGCGGAATTACAATTGTATATGGTTCGCGCTCATCGGGTGTGGAATGAAAATATTTGTTTTCCATCCAGTATTTATACCACTTGTCTTCTACTTCTGCCGGGTTATATTTGCTCGGAATTTCCATAAATCGTATTATAAATTTTTGAGGTGCAAATGTAGGGGGAAAAGTTTAAAGATTAAAATAGGAAGGAAAAGATTTGAAAGTTGGAATGAATTGGTAAGTACTTTTTAAACCGTAAAATAGATTATGTCAATTTAAAGATGGATTTTGACATTTCATTGTTAAGGGTTTTTATTATTTACTATTTATTTATCCGGTTTCGGGATTTGCACCCTGTTAAAATTCCAAAATTCATAGTTCTTTAATAAAAAATATTACGATAGGAATCTTCTTTAATTACCATTCCAAAATTAACTGTAACTCTTCTATTAGTGGGGTTTATGGCATTCTCCAAATTTCCTGTTCAGGTTTCTTTGAAGGTTTATATTTTGCAATTATTGAATGTAAGCATAAAAAGGTATTTTGATATTAATTATAAATGCAATATCTTTTCCCAACAAACTTAACAGAGATACAAAAAAGGTGATATAAATCTCTAAGTTTTATTTCAGGATTGAAAGGGTTTAGTCCATTAAATCTTCAATTCAAATTCTAAAAAATCTATCTGTAAAATTCTAATAAAATAGGGTTGAATTCTATTGAATTGCCCATTGTTAAAGTCGTAAAAATGAATTATTTACTTAACTATAAATTGAATAACATGAAAGATTTTACTTTGAATTTGTTTAGTCGAAGCCCATTGTTTTTAAGAAGCAGGTGGGTTTATTTTTTAGTTGTAATACTGTTTTTCCCTTTTGTTACATTGGCAGAAAGGATATATCCTGACATGAGTGTTAGTATCTCATCCGGAGGATCTGATTATGAGATCACATTTAGCTATAGTGGAGCTGGCGTTGCTAACAGGTGTGCCTTCGAAAACAGATACGAATTTAGGATTTTAAAGAATACTGATGTAATAAGTAATGCTGTACAAGTTACAAGTTCTGGTGCTGGTTCTACAAGCGGAACTCTTAAATACGTTGCAGGCCCAAATAATGGAGGCAACTGGGGTTTACGCTATGAGAATATAGGGCTTTATTGTAATGCATGGGTTTGGAGCGGATATCCAAGAGCAAACAACGCTGATGATAAACCATCAGGCTACAGCGTTTTGACTTATGTATCAACGGCTGCAATTAAATCTCCAAACGGAATTACTGCATCAAATGAGGCATTCTTCGATCATATTGTAATCAATTGGGCCAAAGGTACCAATATCCCCGACGGAAATGTCAATTACAGAATTTACAGAGGTACAACTACTACTAATGGTCAGTTAATTCATACAGCAGCCGGCAATGTTCGTACATGGACCGATAATACAATCCTTCCAAACGACCAGTATTACTACTGGGTAACTACTTACACACCTGAATGGGGTGTACACGAATCACCGCGAAACAGCGGAAATGCTGTTTTAGGCAAAGCCAAAACTTTTACTGTTAATGCTTCAGATGGTTTATATACAAGCAGGGTAAAAATCGAATGGGAAGACTTATCTGATTTTGCCGAAGAAATCAGGATTGAAAGAAGTATTCCAAATTCTACTGAAAAAGAAGAACTTGGTATTTTAAGTAAAAATTCGAAAGCTTACAGCGATAATGAAGCAATTCCGGGGTACAACCATACTTATTATGTAACTCCAATTCAGGAAGTCCGGACTTTTCCTTCATTATCAGACCAGGGATATATTAAACCAAACGGTTCGATAAAAGGATCGATTACTTCACTGCTTGGTGCAGGGGTTGAAGGAGTTCAGGTTTGTGCAATTCCAATTACCCCAAATCTAACCCCGGGTGCCTTACCTGTTCCGGCGGGGGGATATTGTGCCACTACAGATATTGATGGATATTATGAAATCAGGAATGTATATTATTTTGAAGAAGCTGAATTTCAGATTGTTCCGTTTAAAGCCGGTCCCGTTGAAAATCACGTTTTTTCTCCCGATACAATAAAACGTGTGCTTGATTTGAATTCAAAATTAAGTGCAGGAGCTAATTTTACCGATCAAAGTGTTTTCACTGTTGGCGGAAAAGTTACATTCCCTGTGTCATCAACCAATGTTGAATGTGGAGTGCCGAAAGTTGAAATACTGTTTAACGGTGAAAGACGTGGCATTTTAACCGACGGGAACGGTGAATGGAGTTATGCCATACAGGATGAAGGTTCATACACATTTCAACCTAAATTTTTACACCATTATTTCGAAAATAGCAGTGGAGATACTGCAACAACTGTGCTGGTAAACGATGATATTACAACAATCAATTTTACCGATTTGGAAGTTGATGATATTCTTGTAAAAGTACAGGGTGGTTGCGGCGATCCTGTAGCCGATAAAGTAACTATTCAGGTAACTTCGCCGGGCAATTGTTTTAACCAGTTATTTTATACTGATGTCAACGGATTGCTTACTTTAAAAGATCTGCCGGCCCGTGAATACAGCATTCAGGTAATTGCGCTTGAGCCGGTAAGTTCAAGTATTTTGGATCAAATAGGGAATAAACCAATTAGAATTGACTTAACAGTTCGCGATACAACAGATATAGTTTCAACCCGCGATAGTATTCGCGTTACACCCAAGGTTCTTATTGTTTCCTCTGTTGGCGACACTTTGCAGTATGTTCCTGAAAAAACAACTGTAATAGCAGTAAATGATACTACAAGAGGCGAGGTAATTCCAAAGGCTGATTTTATTTATCATTCACCATTGAATATTCAAGTTGATTTTGCCGGTGCTGGTGCCGATGTTCTGGCCAACTGTAAAAACTCCGATAATGAAAACATCATTATTATGGAACAAAATAACAAATACACATTGTTATTTGATGTTTCAGAACAATTAGGTGATTGCCCGATTAAAGAAGGCACCTTGCGGATTTTTGATTTTGTGGGAGATAATGGTGATACTCCAATTGAGGTGCCAATCGTAAATGGTTTTGCAGTTTATCAGGTACATGCGGGTTTGCCGGAGGTTGCAGTAAGTGCGGAACACAACCACGAGAAATTATTGTATGTAATTCCCGAAGTTGGTTTTCTCGATGCCAAACCAATTGAATATTGGGTTACAGTTACTGGTGTAAAAACCCAGGCGCCATCTTTTATTACCCAATCACCTAAGTTGCCAATGTTGATTTTGCACGATCCACCGGGAAATAATAGTTATGCCTATGTTGAAAAAGGAACTGAATTTAAAAGTTTCGAAACCCATGAAATATTGGTTGGGGGCGATGCAGGTTTCTATGCAAATGTTGTTATTGGTGCAAAAGTAATTACACCTTTTTCTACCAACGCTTTAGGAACTTATCTGAAATTTAATGCAAAAGCCGGTCGAGATAATTTTAACCGCGACGGAATTGAAACGACGATAACATTTAACGAAACTTTTAAAACATCGGATCTTGATAACCTAACAGGAAATGATGGCGATGTTTACATCGGTGCTTCACTTAACCAGGTTTTTGCTTATGGTGATGAACTTTCTTTTGATTACGATAATTGCCAGGCAACCGTTCAACCAGTTCCAACAATTGATATGAATGGTTTTGCAACAACATTTGTATATACCGAGAAACACATTTTAAACACATTAATTCCTAAACTTGGCGAGTTAAGAAGAGATTTAATAGCTGGAAGAGATGCAAGCCAATTAAGTGAAGAAGAAAAAGTGCAGGCAAATCAGCTTTTATATGATAGTTTACATTGGCGAAATGTTGTGGCTAAGAATACGGCTAACCGCGAAACAAATGCTGTTTTTCAGAAAAATATTTCATTTAGTGCAGGAGCAGAGTACAGTAATGAGTTTGTTTCAGATTCAGCCAGTTCAGTATCATACGAATACAACGCATTTGTAAATTCTGAATTTGCAGGTGGAGTAAAAGTAGATAATGGGACAGGCGTTTGGTTCGATAGCGAATTGGGTGTTACCGCGCAATTCAGGTATTCAACTGCAACCGATACAGGTTCAGTTAATACTTACACCCGGAAGGTTGGATACACACTTGCCGATGGTGATATTGGCGACTTTTTTAGCATTGATGTTAAAAAGGACGTTGCATATGGAGTACCGGCATTTAAATTAAAATCAGGAACAACAAGTTGCCCGCACGAACCCGGTTCACAACCTCGTGATGATGCAAGGATTCAAATTTTCCCACCTAAGATTCCGAATGTACCCATTGGCGGGAAGGCAGTTTTTATTGCCAACCTGTTAAATGAAAGCCAAAGCCGGGAAACTCGTGAATATCATGTCCGGGTTATATCAACAACAAATCCCGATGGTGCAGTGATAAAAATAGGGGGCGAGCAAATTAATAACAAACCGGCATCGTTTTTCCTCGATTTTAACCAAACGGCAAACATTGCTTTAACTGTTGAACGAGGGCCGCTTGCCGCAACTTACGATTCAATTGGAATAATGATGTTCCCACCTTGTGAATATTCACTTTGGGAAAACAACGGAAGTATTACAAGTGGCGATACAGCCTGGATTTTTGTCGATTTCCAAAGCGAGTGTTCCAATGTTTCGTTGCATTTGCCTGGCGACGGATGGCTGGTAAATCAAAACAACAGCAACATACTGAATGTGGCATTTACGGGTTATGATTTAAATAATCCAGCTTTGGAAAGCATCACACTTCAGTATAAACGTGAAGGACAAGGCTGGATTGACGACATTACTTATGATAAAGATGAACTTTCAGGTAACTTTTTTGATTATGCATTTAATGTTTCCGGTTTGCCTGATGGTAATTACAGGTTAAGGGCAAAAGCGTTTTGTGGCATCGAAGGAGGACTTTCCTATTCTTCTGAACAAAAAGGAATAATTGACCGCACCTCTTTGGCTCCGTTTGGTACGCCGGTTCCGGCTGACGGCTTCCTGCGATTCGGACAGGAAATAAGCGTTGTTTTCGACAAAAATATCAATTGCAATTTTGCAGGTTATGATCCTAATTTGTCAAAAGCAAAAGTAAAACTGTACCTCGAAAACGGCACTGAAATTCCTTCTACTGTTCAGTGTTCCGAAGGTCTCGATAAAATTATTATCGTCCCCAACCAGGATTTGTTTTCACTGCCATTGTTGGAAGGTGTAAAGGTTTTTGCTGTAGTTGACAGCATTCAGGATGTTTCGGGCAATGTGCAGAAATACAAAACAGAGTGGTCGTTCCTCGTAAATGTAAGCCCGGTTTCGTGGAATCCTGAAGAGATTCTTTTAACTGCACGTGAAAATGATGAAGTGATTATCAGCGCTAACCTCAATAACAATTCAGTAATAAGTAAATCGTTTACCATTTCTGAATGGCCCGATTGGCTTGAACCTTCTGTAACTTCAGCTTCCATTCTTTCTGAAAATACTTTTACGGTTCAACTAAAAGCTGTTGAAGGTTTGAAACCCGGTTTATACACAGGGCAGGTAATCGCAATGGTTGATGATGTGCCGGAGGTGTTGAATGTTACGCTTGAATTGTTTGCTGAAGAAATCAACTGGGCAGTAAATCATTCTGATTATGAACACAACATGAATATAACCGCTCAGTTCAGTTCTGATGATGGAGATCTTAATCTGTCAACTGGCAAATACGATAAAATTGCTGCTTATATTGATGGCGAATTGCGCGGGGTTGGCGAAATCGAATTTGTGCCTGACCTCAACAAATATGCAGCTTTTATTAATGTTTCAAGTAACATGGCTGGTCATAACGGAAGTTTGATTGAAGCCGAAAGTTATGTTGATAACCGAAGTTTAAGGGATGTAAGCATTTCTGATAATGGTGTCAATTCGATGGCTTCACGGTTTCGACGGGACTTCTGGGGTGAATATGATATTTACGCAACAAAACCAGGGACTTTTGATGTTGAATTCAGGGTAGCCAGCAGTAACAGCGGAAACGGAATTACAGTGCTTATTGACGGCACAGCAGCACAAACCATTGCAGTTCCAAATACAGGAAACTCGGATACCTATTCTACAATCAGCACCACTTTGACCTTAAGCGAAGGTTCACATAAAATGAGATTAGTGTCAACAAGTTCAGAATTTTATTTGAACTGGATCAATTTCCCGCAATATCATGTGCGAAATGATCATTCAGCGGAAGTTATTAAATTCAGGATGTGGGACGGTTTGAATGGTATTGAATATGGTGCTGTTGAAGAGCTGACTTTCTTTAGCGACGGTGTTGTTGGCAATGCGCAAAATCCGTTTATACTGCACCCGGCCGGAGGAATTCAGGATATGATTCTGGCAAAAGGCTGGACATGGATTTCAGTAAATAAAGTGAGCGATGACATGGGCGTAAGCAAAGTACTTGAAAGTATTACTTCGCCTTCTTCCTTAAACGATATCACCTTAAAATCGCAAACTGCCTTTTCGCAATACGACAAAACTGCGGGTTGGCAGGGAGCCTTGAATAATATTGATGTGCGATCGGGTTATATGGTTTATTTAAGCAACCATGCCGATACTTTAAGCATGATCGGTAAATCACCGGCTACTGATATTACAATTCCGTTAAATCCAAAATGGAACTGGATTGGCTACCCGAAAGACGGCTTGATGGGCGCAAATGAAATACTCGCGCCATTAACATCTAACTCGGGCGATATCATTAAAAGCCAGTTTGAGTTTGCCGAGTATAATGCAAACACAAGTTCGTGGCTTGGCGATTTGAAATTCTTTGAACCCGGCAGAGGTTATAAATTGTTTGTTTCAAGTGCTGATAATTTGAATATCACAAAATCAGGGAATCCCGACGAACCCTATTTGAAACATGAATACAACATGACTTTGACCGCGACAATTGATTTTGGTACGCTCCCGGTTTCTGACCATTACAGTTTGAAAACGTATATCGGCGAAGAGTTGCGTGGCGAAATTCCTTTGACTTTTGTGGATGGATTAAACCAATACATGGCTTTTAACATGATTCATGGCGACAGGGCTGATATTGGGGAAAACGTAGCACCGGTTTTATGGGACAGCTACAATCAAAAGGAGATTAATTTGAATTCGCCAGGCATAAGTTTTGGTATCGATAAAATTGCCGGAACCATAACAAATCCGGTTGTTTTATCTGCTTTAAGTACCGGAATAAACGAAGCAGGCGGAAATTCTTTCGACTTTATTGCTTATCCGAATCCGTTCTCAAAACAAACTAAAATCAGTTATTTTATACCAACTGATTCGCATGTTGTGTTAACGATTACCGATTCGTTTGGTAAAGAAGTTGTCACTTTGGTTGATGACCGGCAAAACGCAGGGGAATACGACTATACTTTCGAAGCAGGAAACCTGGCATCGGGTATTTACTTCTGCAATCTAAAAACCGATACAAATATTGAAACCAAAAAATTGATTTTGATGAACGAATAGAGTCTAACCCTTCTTAATTAAAGGGCTGTCCGGAATAATCGGATGGCCCTTTTTGCTGATATGACTATTAAATTGGAATCTAAGAATTGCAGCCCGGTTTTCATCTGAATTTTCATACTTTTGAAAAGTATGCAGGAGCCAATTAAAACATACTCACAAGTAAACAAAAACAACGATCTGAATTTCAGAATTCAACGAATTGAGGAAATTTACACCGAAAGAAACGGAGAACCTGATGAACCACACCGCCACGATTATTTTACCGTTATCCTGGTAAAAAATGCTTCGGGCAAACACATCATCGATTTTAATGAATACGAACTTAAAGCTAACCAGATTTATTTTGTCAGCCCAGGGCAAATTCACCAGGTAATCGAAGAAAAGAAATCGTTTGGATATGTTGTACTTTTTTCACCCGAATTTCTGGCAGAGAATCATATCCCATGTCATTTTATCGACGATTTAAATTTGTTTAACGACCACGGAAACTCTCCTCCGCTACATTTAAATGATAAGGAAGTTGAACAATTATCGGCATTTTGCATTGAAATGATTGCAATTCAGCATTCAGATCTAAAATACAAGGAACAGGCAATCAGTTCGTACATTAAACTGTTTCTTATTCATTGTAACAATGTGTGTACACTTAAAAATGACAATCCTCAGAACCAGGAAGCAATAAATTCGATTCTCAGGAATTTTAAAATGCTGGTAAATGAAAAATATACTGAATGGCACCAAACTTCCGATTATGCCGGTGAGCTAAATGTTACGCCCGATTACCTGAACAGGGTAATTAAATCGCTGACAGGAAAAACCGCAAAGGAGTTTATCCAGGCAAGGATAATTATCGAAGCCCGGCGGCTTTTGTATTTTTCAGAAATGTCGGCTAAAGAGATCGGGTACAATCTGGGATTCTCAGAACCTGCCAATTTTAGTGCTTTTTTCAAAAAAAACACAGGATTTTCGCCCATGCAAATTGGTAAAAGAGTTTAATGTCGGATTTTCATAACCTTTCCCCGTATTTTAATATTTTCTAACATGCTGATTCTCCTCACCTTTGTTTCATCATTAAAAACAAAAGGAGAAAGCGATGAAAACATTATTACACAAAGCAGAATCAAGAGGTCACGCCAATCACGGCTGGCTTGATTCTCACCATACTTTCAGTTTTGCAAATTATTACAACCCCGAAAGAATACATTTTGGCGTATTGCGTGTGTTAAACGACGACAGGGTGGCACCGGGCAAAGGTTTTGGAACACATCCGCACGATAACATGGAAATTATTTCAATTCCGCTTGAAGGCGACCTGGAACATACAGACAGCATGGGAAACAAAGCAGTAATCAGGGAAGGCGATGTTCAGATAATGAGCGCCGGAACCGGGGTATTTCACAGCGAATACAACAAAAACAGCAACAAAGAAGTAAAATTTTTGCAAATCTGGGTTTTTCCAAACAGTAAAAATCTTGAGCCGCGATATGACCAGATTTCTCTTCGTGAAATAGAAAAAGATAATGCATTTTATCAGGTTCTATCGCCAAACAAGGACGATCAGGGTGTTTGGATTAACCAAAATGCGTGGTTTCATCTTGGGAAATTTGAAGCTGGAAAATCTGAAATCTACAAACTTAAAAGTGAAGGAAATGGAGTTTATGCTTTTATTCTAGAAGGAGAAGTAGAAATTGGAAACCAGAAACTCGGGAAAAGGGACGGTCTCGGAATCTGGGATACAGATGAAATTGAAGTAAAATCAATTTCCGACAGTCGGATATTATTGATGGAAGTACCAATGAACATTTAATTTTTAATAAATACAATTATGGAAACAAAAAAAACAACATGGGTTATTGACCCTTCGCATTCTGAATTTACATTTAAAGTAAAACATATGATGATTTCAACTGTAAGTGGACATTTTGAAAAGTTCGATACAAAAGTTGAAGCCAATGAAAACGATTTCACCAATGCCGACATTCAGGTTGAAGTTGATGTCAATTCGATAAACACGAAAAACCCTGACAGGGATAATCACCTGAAGTCGGATGATTTCTTTAATGCCGGAAAATATCCGGTTCTGAAATTCAAATCGAAAAAATTTGATGGTGAAAAATTAGTTGGCGATTTAACCATTCGCGATGTTACAAAAGAAGTTGCTTTGGATACTGAATTTAACGGAATAGCAGTTGATCCTTACGGTCAAACCAAAGCCGGTTTCGAACTGAGTGGTGAAATTAACCGTAAAGATTTCGGGTTGATGTGGGATGTTGTTACCGAAGCCGGTAATGTGGTAGTATCGAACAAAATTAAAATGGCTTTGAATGTGCAGCTTATTAAAAGAGCTTAATTCGTAAAATAAGGTTACTTAAAAGATTTCATTTGTTATTTTACAGGTGGAATCTTTTCTTTTTAAAACTAATACAAAAAGATTTGAACGTGGGTGGCGAGTGCCGGAATCAGATTCCATCTTTGTCTGCACAGTTACGATCAGATGGAATCTTTAGATATGATGCTGAATAAGGATTCCAACTTTCATCATCGATGCTGTTTTGCATTATAAAACCTGCGATTTTTCAAACCAGCGATACAAATGGCATCCGAACTCATCCCCCGTTCCGGCACAATTATTTCATTTAGTTCTAAAGCTTTAATTCTGTTTATCACTCGAAAGGATTCTCGCTCAGCGAAATGCATAAATATGCATTGCTACAGCTTCTGCTCTCAGCGAAGCGTATAGTTATTCATTTTTGGAGCTTTCGCGCTCAGCGAAGGTTACAGTTTTAACAGATTGGAGCATTCGCGCCCCGCGAATCGCATAAATATGCATTACTGCAGTTTTCGCGCTCCGCGAAGCGTATAAATATGCATAACCGCAGCCTTCGCGCTTCGCGATTCGTATAGTTATTCATTTCTGCAGCATTCGCGCCCCGCAAAGGTTACAGTTTTAACAGATTGGAGCATTCGCGCCCCGCGAAGGTTATAAATTTTCTGAATTGTGCTCTTCGCCGCTAGCGAACAGTTTAAATATTCCGATTTGAAGCATTCGCAATCAACGAATTGTTCAAGATATTCATCAGAAAGCTTTCTGCAACCTGAGTTGATTATTTCAGCATGCTTTTAAATGGGTTGTTTTTGTTTCACTATGTTATTTTGTTCTGCCCGGTTGATATTATATTGTTGGTTAATTGTAGCATAAATTTAAGCATTGATTTTTTCATGGAAACTCTGTTTAAAATAGCGAAAATCATGTGTTTAACACTCCTCGCATTCTACGATAAAAAGCAAATAATTTTGATTTAGCTAAGAAATACAAAGGTCACAGGCACGTGCTTTCAAGGAAGATCTAATTGATTTATAATTTTTTCATCCTTAACAAAGGAGCCCTGAGTCGATTTAAAATAGAACTCATTTGAATTCCGTTTTTTTTCAATCCAAACACCTTTTTCTCCTTTTTTCTTAGCAATCTTAAGTCCAATGAGATTCTTGTCTTCAAATAATTGGTTATATGATAAAGCAATCCAAACATCATTAACCTTGACAAATGAATTTTTGCGATAGTTTAAATGCGTAATGTTTTGAATGGAACCTTCAAACTCCATTTTAATCCAAATACTGTCATGTTTTTTAACTTTAAACACATTTATAACTACAAACAAAAGGAAAAGAATAAGTATTATAATGTAATAGATATATTTCATGGTTTTTATCTTTATTTACCAAATACTACTTTTCTATTTCTTAATAACATTTGTATTATTGCATTCACGCATTTCTTTCCTCAATGCCTCTCATCAAACACTTTAATTTTTTCAATCACCACCGATTCGGCAGCCTCGTACATTTCACGGATAAACGGGTCGTTAAACGGCATCGTTCTTTCTTCAAAAGGCATGTCGGCAACGCGGTCGAAAAGGCGTTCTTTGGCGGCCTGGATATCTTTGCCGTAAATGTGGTACGAATCGGCCTGCCAGTTTAAGCGGCCAAGTTTCACTGTTTTGCCTGTTCGTTCTGTAACACCGGCAGCAATCACTTCCTTATTAAACTGAATAAACCCGAACATATTCATAAAACTTGCGCCCCATGCGTCGTTGCTTCTGAAACGAATATTACAGTTGAGCCAGTAAACTCCTTCTTCATCTTCCAGAATGCGGTACCAAAGCGACTGCAAACAGGGCGGGTCGTAGCAATCATTGTCGAGGTTTGGCATCCACGTAATCATTTGCGCCTGACGGGTAAAAGGCTGTTTCGAGAGTTTGCTGATAACACTTTCAATTTGATCGACTTTAAACGGGCCGGCTTCAACCGATTCGTTGTTTTGAATTTCCTGCCACACGCCGTAGTTTTTTATTCGTCCGTGGTAGGTATATTCCCAGCGGGTGTCTTTTTCGTCGTTAATATTTTTTACCCAGTGGTTTTTATAACCTTTCAGTTCGAGAACATATTCCTTTAAATCGTCAATTCCGCCCGGGAAAGCCATGTGTATCATTGGGTCGGTTTCGGGTTCAAGAATGGTCATGTTCATGGTACAGTCGATGCTCATCGGGTCGCCGGGTTTGTCGTACTGGGTTTTAAAACGGGTGCCGTTTTCGTATAAATTGATTAAAGCGGCTTCGTAAGTTTCGGCAAGCGAGTTCCCTGAAACGGTTAGTACTGGAATGTTTTTCATGCTGATATTGGTTTATGTTGAAAGTTTTAAAGATAAAAGAATGAGCCGTTTTCGTTGAAAAATGGACGATTTAGTTTTCAACATTTCATTAACGATTCTGCAAATTATGTGAAGTTTAAGGCAAAAAGTTTCTTATTTTTTTAAGAAGTAAATTTTATCTTTGGAATTATTTTTTAAAACATACAAATTAAAATCATAGTAGCAATGAGTGATAAAATACAATCTTCAAGACGCAGGTTTTTGAAAGGCGCATTAATTGCAGGTGCCGGATTTACCATTATTCCGCGGCATGTTTTGGGAGGAAACGGATTTATTCCACCTTCTGATCAACTTACAAAAGCAATAATTGGTGTTGGCGGAATGGGCCGCGGCCATATTCCTTACGAAGACACACGCGTGGTTGCCATTTGCGATGTGGATACCAAGCATCTTGAACTGGCACAAAGCCAAATCGAATACAAAGTGAAACATTTCCACGATTTCAGGGAAGTGTGCCAACTGCCTGAAGTTGATATTGTACACATTGCCACACCTCCGCACTGGCATGGTTTAATGGCAGTTGAAGCCGCAAAGGCAGGCAAAGACATTTGGTGCGAAAAACCAATGACCCGCACAATCGGCGAGGGGAAACGTGTTGTGGAGGCAGTAAATGCGCATGGCAGAATGTTCCGTCTAAACACGTGGTTCAGGTTTAAAGATAATTTCTATGGCTTGGGAACCGATGTAAAACCGCTGAAAAAAGTAATTGACAGCGGCATTTTGGGTTGGCCGCTAAAAGTAACGGTTAGTGGGATTACCGGTTACAACTGGAAATTCTTCTGGAGCGGGAAATATAATTTGCCACCACAACCTGTTCCTGCAAATTTGGATTACGATATGTGGCTCGGACCAGCGCCTTACAAACCCTACAATGTTGAACGCGTTCATGCCAATTTCCGCGGTTACTGGGATTATGACGGTGGCGGTCTTGGAGATATGGGGCAACACTACCTCGATCCGGTTCAGTACATGCTGGGAAAAGACGAAACAAGCCCTGTGAAAATTGAAGTTGATGCACCACAGCAGCATTATGATGCGGTTGGCTCCTGGAGACGTGTAACCTATACTTATGCTGATGGTTGCCAGATTATCCTGGATGGCGAAAACCGTGATAAAGATGCGGCATACATTGAAGGTCCAAACGGTAAAATTTACCAGGGTTTTAAATCTGATATTCCGAACCTGAAAAGCTTTATAGAGACTTTACCCGAACCTGAACCGCAAATCGGTATTTTTTCTGAATCAGTAAAAACGCGTAAAAAGTTTGCTTTAAACGAAATGAACGGTTTTCGTTCGGCAACTTTGGTGAATCTTGGAATTATTGCTGTGAGGTTGGGACGGACACTCAAATTCGATCCCGATAAACTTGAATTTATTGACGATGAGGGTGCAAACCGGATGATAAACCAACCAATGCGGGCGCCGTGGACGATTTAAAGCCCCAACCCCCCGAAGGGGTTTCTTTAAGTCCCCTTTAGGGGATTTAGGGGTAAAAAGAAAATGATAAAAAGAATTTAATTAGATAGAAATGAAAAGAAATATATTCAATTTACTCACGATTTTGCTGCTAACCATTTTTAGCACTGCAGGTTTTGCGCAGGATAACCGAACACTGGAGACAAAAGTTGCCGATATTCTGGCACAAATGCCAACAAAAGATTTGGTGCATCGCGACAGGGTTCTCACTGAATTAATCGGACTTGGTTCCGAAGGTTTTCAGAAAGTTACAAACCTGTTGGTAGCTCCCGGCACCGGCGACGATACTGCCGTTCGGTTTGCTTTAAATAGTTGTGCACGTTATGCCAGCGAATTTGGAAAAGGTGAGGAGAGAGATTTTGTTGAGGGCCAGCTTTTAAAAGCCTTGGGAAATCAATCGGATAAAGACATTAAAACTTTTTTGCTGAACCAATTGAACCTTGTTGGCAGTGAAAAAACCATATCAGCGGCAAAAGCATATTTAACCGATGAATATTTGGTTGAACCTGCAACACAAACGCTTTTATCAATAGGTGGCAAACCTGCAGCCCACGCAATACTTGAAGTTTTCCCGAATTCATCTGAAAAATGCAAACCAACTTTAATAAAAGCTCTGGGCGAATTGCAATGCGTTAACGCGGTTCAACTTATTTCACCATTTGTAAACGATAAAAATCCGGCTACAAAAAAGGTTGCATTGGAAGCGCTTGCAAATATTGGCGATCTGGGTTCCTATAAAACTCTTTCTTCGGCAGCAAAAAATGCAAACTATGCTTACGAACCAACAAATGCGACTGAGGCATTTCTGAATTATATTGATGTATTGGGCGCAAAAAATGAAACCGAACTTTGCAAAAAAGCCTGCAATGAAATTATAAAAGCTAATCAGGCTGACGACAAACTTCATAATTATTCAAAGGCACTTTCTGTTTATTCAAAATATTTTGGGGTTGAAGTTTTGCCCTTATTACTAAAAGCAGTTGACAACGCAAACAAACCTTTTCGTTATTCGGTGTTAAATGTGGCCGAAAAAACAGGCGACATTTCAGCAACACGTCAATGGATTGCAAAAGCCAAAGCATCTTCTGATGAAATTAAAGCCGAAATTATTGATATGCTTGGTCGCCGGGAAGATGCGTTTGCAGTCGATTTTGTAAATGAAAATCTAAATTCGGCTTCTGAAATGGTTCGCACCGAATCAATTAATGCCCTTCTGAAATTGCAGGGAAAAGATGCGATCCCGGTTTTTGTTGATTATCTGGCAAAAGGACAGGACATTGAGGCTACAAAAACTGCACTTCTGCAAGAGCTCGATAAACAGCATCTTGCGCCTGTTGCAGCACAACTTGGCAAAACTTCGGGAAAAACAAAAGCTGCTTTTATTGATTTAATTGCAGCCAAATCGGGCACACAATATTTCAGTCAAATTCTGGCCACCACTGCTTCAGCAAATACCGATGAAAAAGAAGCTGCTTTTAAAGCCTTAAAACGTGTTTCTTCCTATGAAAATGTTGATGATATTTTGAAGTTACTTCTTTCGGTTTCAGGTGAAACTGAAATAGCAGAAACTCAAATGGCCGCAGTTGCTGCCACTTCAGGAGTTGAAGCTGAGCAAAAAACAACCGGCAAAGTATTACAGGCTTTTAATTCAACCAATAAAAAAGAGCGAATTGTTGTGGTACTTCCTGAAATAGGGGGCGATGCAGCATTGGAAACTGTTACCAAATCTTTTAATACTTCAACCGGTGCATTGAAAGAAGCATCTTTTAAAGCGCTTACCAGCTGGAAAGATCATTCAGCTTCAAAATCGCTTTATGAAATATGTAAAACTTCAACCGGCGAATACAAACAAAATGCTTTTTCAAGTTTTGTGAGAATGATACGCAACGCCGGTTTACCTGATGACCAAAAGTTGCTGCAGTTCCGTAAAATCATGCCTTTTGCATCATCAAATGATGACAAAAACAATGTGATTTCTTCGATCGGAAATCTGAAAACTTTTCTTTCACTTGTGTATTTAGAACAGTTTTTGGATGAAAAAGAATTGTCCGAAGCAACTTCCCGCGCAATTATGAAAATTGCTATGCCGTCCAACGATGAGAATAATGGTTTTTATGGTGATGTTGTTCGCAGGATTCTTACAAAAACTGAAACAGCACTGACAGGAGAAGACAGCCAGTACGACAAAATAAATTTGAAAAAATACCTCGCCGAAATGCCAAAAGGCGAAGGTTTCGTTCCGATGTTTAACGGTAAAAATCTTGATGGCTGGCAGGGTATGATTGCAGGCGGAAACCCAATTGCAATTGCCAAACTGAGCGAAAAAGAACGTGTAAAAGCACAGGAAGCAGCCAATAAAAAAATGGTTGAAAACTGGAGTGTAAAAGATGGCAACATTGTTTTTAGCGGAAAGGGAGACAATCTTGTTTCAGCAAAAAAGTACAAAGATTTTGAAATGATTGTTGACTGGCTGATCACAAAGGAAGGCGATAGTGGAATTTATTTACGCGGAACCCCGCAGGTTCAAATCTGGGATACTTCGCGCGTTGATGTTGGCGCACAGGTTGGATCGGGTGGATTGTACAACAACAACAGCGACAATGTTCGCGACCCGCTGAAAGTTGCCGATAACCCTGTAAATGAGTGGAACACTTTTCGAATTACAATGATTGGCGCTTATGTTACGGTTTATCTCAATGGCGAATTGGTGGTTGACAATGTGAAAATGGATAACTACTGGGATCGCAGCATCCCGATTTTCGAAAGCGGAACAATTGAATTGCAGGCACACGGAAACCAACTTTTGTTCCGCGATATTTATGTGCATGAAATCAATACAAAACAAATCGGGCTAACCGATTCAGAAATCAGCGAAGGTTTTGAATCTCTTTTCAACGGTAAAAATCTCGACGGCTGGCAGGGAAACAAAACCGATTATTTTGCGCAAAATGGTGAAATGGTTGTAAATCCTGAAAGAGGTGGGCATGGTAATATTTTTACCGAAAAAGAATACAGTGATTTTAATTTCAGGTTTGATTTTCAGTTGACCCCCGGTGCCAACAATGGTTTGGGAATTCGGGCGCCGCTTGAAGGCGATGCTGCTTATGTTGGAATGGAATTGCAGATTCTGGATAACACCGCTGCCATTTATGCCAATTTGGAGCAATACCAGTATCATGGTTCAGTTTATGGCGTAATTCCTGCCAAACGCGGATTCTTGAATCCGGTTGGTGAGTGGAATTCAGAAGAAGTAATTGTGAAAGGTTCAAAAGTGAAAGTAATATTGAACGGTACAGTTATTCTGGATGGCGACATTGCAGAAGCCAGTAAAAACGGAACACTTGACCACAAAGATCATCCCGGGTTACTTCGCGAAAAAGGATACATCGGATTTTTGGGCCACGGTTCAGAATTGAAATTCAGAAATCTGCGTATTAAAGATTTGAGTAAATAAAATCAATCAATTCGATAGTTTTTATATCCGGCAGGGTTTCATTTATTTGGGATCCTGTCGTTTTTTTTATCTGGACTTTTAATGCTGACAGGTCTTGGGACGCTGTCAGGATAAAAGTCATTCACCGGACTTGTCAGCGTGCGCAGCTCCTGACAACGTCAAATTATATTACGAGATGCATTGATTAAGTAGGTCGGCAGAATCTTTGGCAGTAAAAGTATTTCCCCTCATTACATCTTCCATAGCTTCATCACTGGCAGGGCTTGATTTTATTTCAGAAATAGAAACCACTTCTTTTAACGACTTTAAAAAAGTTATAAGGCTTTTGCCTGCCTTAGTATTTTCATTTATTTTAATTGTAAATGTTGCCATAATAATCAATCATTTAATGCAAAATAGTGAAAATTAGTAATAATAAACAATTGAGAAACAAGTGCCATTTTCTCCGAATCCTTAAAATTCTGATGTTAATAGATATGTAGTTTGTTGTTTCGTAAAGGGCCACCTGGAGTCAAATATTAAATCGTCATTCTAAAAACATGCGCCCTCGCTAAGGTCATTCATTCATTCACGCATTCTCTCATTCTCTCTTTCTCTCATTCTTTCACTTCTCACCCCATTATCATTCCAATAATAGTAGCGCTCATCAACGAAGCAAGTGTTCCGGCGAGTAAAGCAGACATACCTAATTTTGAAAGAAGTACACGTTTATTCGGAGCCAGCGCACCTATTCCGCCAATTTGAATCCCGATTGAAGAGAAATTGGCAAACCCGCACAAAATGTAGGTTGCCATGATTATCGATTTTGGGTTTGCAAGTACACCGCTGGCTTTTAAATCGGCCAGGCTGATATAACCAATAAATTCAGTGAGTATCAGTTTTTCGCCAAGTAAACGGCCAACAGTTACAATATCTTCGGTAGCAATACCAATCAGCCACATTAACGGGGCAAAAGTATAACCAAGAATAAATTGCAGCGAAAGTTCGTTGTATCTGCCATTTGTACCAGCCGCAATAACTTCGTTTAAGGTTGTCCACTGCCCGATTTTTCCCACAATAAAATTAAACATGGCTATAAAGGCGATAAAAGCCAGTAACATTGCGCCAACATTTACGGCAAGTTTCACACCTTCTGTCGTTCCGTTTGAAATGGCATCCAAAACATTGCTGCCTATTTTATCCTGGCTCACTTCAATAACTTTATTGATTTCTTCGGTTGGTGGAATAAGCATTTTTGAGAATATGATTGCAGCAGGTGCCGCCATAATTGATGCCGCCAGCAAATGTTTTGCAAATTCAAGTCTGAGTTGTGGGTCATTTCCGCCGAGCAATGCAATATATGCCGCAAGCACTCCACCTGCAAGTGTTGCCATACCACCTGTCATGACCAGCAGCATTTCCGATTTGCTCATTTTATCCAAATATGCTTTTATCATCAGTGGCGACTCGGTTTGTCCCAGGAAAATATTACCTGCCACCGAAAGCGCTTCTGCACCCGAAATTTTCAGTGCTTTTGTAAAAACCCAGGCAAGTGCATAAACCACTTTCTGAATTATTCCCCAGTAAAAAAGCAAACTTGTTAATGCTGAAAAGAAAATGATTGTTGGCAAAACCTGGAAAAGAAAAATGAATCCATATGTTTCTGCATTCATCAGATCACCCAAAAGAAACTCACTTCCGGCTTTTGTAAAATCAAGGATTTTAACGAATATCTGTCCAAAAAACTCAAATACTGATCGGATTGCGGGTACATATAATACTCCAACTGCAAGTACAATCTGAATAATCAGCCCAATTACGACTGTTTTCCACGGGATATTTTTTCTGTCTTTGCTGAAAAGAAAACCGATCAGCAATAAAACAAACATCCCCAGAATTCCTTTTAATACGGAAACAATTTTAAAAGATGGGGCTGGCATGTGCGTAAGCAAAGCATCGGCATTTCCTTTAATTACGGGGGTTTCAACCTGATGGGCTGTTGTTGCCGAAATGGAATCCTGATTTTGTGCAACTATCGGTTGAAAAAACAAAATGCCGGCAAAAAATACCAGCAAGGCAAGAAAATATTTCATAAATAGGTTGTTATTTTTTCCTTTTCTTCAATTCGTCTCGGATGATGGAAGCCTTTTCGTAATCTTCATGCTGGATTGCATCATTTATCATTTCGTTCAGTTCTTTGGCAGAATATTGAGCGTAGGTTGAAACATCCGGATCCGAAAAATCATCCTTTTCCGAAATATTCCTTACCGGTGAATCTTCGTTTTCCAGGTCAAGGATAATCCCTG
Organism: Draconibacterium sp.; assembly: GCA_041739985.1. GTDB lineage: Bacteria > Bacteroidota > Bacteroidia > Bacteroidales > Prolixibacteraceae > Draconibacterium. The sequence continues at coordinate 60,083 of JBGSMW010000010.1, forward strand.
ATTTTTTCAAAATTTCTTCAGTAGTATAAATGGGGCATCTGAAACGCAAAGCCAGAGCAACGGCATCCGAAGTTCGCGAATCGATATTTATTTCCTTGCCGTTCATTTCACAAAGCAACTCTGAGTAAAATATACCTTCCTCCAACTTGTAAATTGTTACTTCAAGCAATGCAATATCAAAAGCCATTGCCATATTTTTAATAAGGTCGTGGGTAAGTGGCCTTGGGGGTTTAAGTCCTTCCAACTGAATTGCAATTGCCTGTGCTTCAACCGGACCGATGATTATTGGAATCCTTCTTTCTCCATTTTCTTCGGCTAAAACTAATGCATAAGCACCTGACTGTGTTTGACTTACTGATAAACCTAAAATGTTTAAGCGAATTTTTTGCATGCTGATTTTAGCCCGTAATTATGTGAAAACAAATATAACAATCATTTTTGTTTAAGCAGGAATTAAAAATATTTTTTGAGGTGAAGGATGTGGAACAGAAAAGCTCGAAGTAAGAAGTAAGAATTCAGAGGGTTTTTGAATTCCCCTCCTTTTTTTTCAAAGGAGGGGAGTGTGAAAGAATGTGTGCAGGAAGGGGTGGTTTACAAGTTAAACAAGAATAAAGCTGCCTCGTTTTCCTTACATTAAATAAAATCTCCAAATATTTGCTAATCATTTTAAAACGACTACTTTTGCAGTCCGAAATTTTGAATCGTTCAGGCCCAATAAGAGGAAACCACATGGAATCCCGCCTGCCGGTGTAAACATTAAAATTGAAATTATGTACGCGATTGTTGAAATTGCTGGACAGCAGTTCAAAGTAGAAAAGGACAAGAAACTTTATGTCCATCAGTTGGATGCCAAGGAAGGCGACTCTGTTGATTTTGATAAAGTTTTACTTGTTGACAATGACGGCGCAGTGGCCGTTGGAACTCCAACCGTTAATGGTGCGAAAATTACAGCCAAAGTACTGGCACATGTGCAGGGAGAAAAAGTGATTGTTTTCAAAAAGAAAAGAAGGAAAACTTACCGGAAGAAAAACGGTCACCGTCAGCAGTTTACCCAAATTCAAGTAGAAACCATTGTTGGATAACTTAAAAAAAATTTACCATGGCTCATAAGAAAGGTGTAGGTAGTTCGAAAAACGGACGCGAATCGGAAAGTAAACGACTGGGAGTAAAAATTTACGGAGGTCAGTTTGCAAAAGCTGGTAATATATTAATTCGCCAGCGTGGTACAACACACAACCCCGGTGACAATGTAGGAATGGGAAAAGATCATACCCTGTTTGCATTAACCGATGGTACTGTTGTGTTTAGAAAAAAGAAAAACAATCGTTCATACGTTTCTGTACAGCCGATTGTAGAAGTTGATGTAGAAGTTGCCGAAGCTCCGGTTGAAGCAGAAAAAACTGTAAAAAAGGAAGCGAAAGTTGATGCTCCCGCGGTTGCAGCAGAAGGTGATGATTTAAAAAAAATTGAAGGTGTAGGACCGAAAATTGCAGAAATTTTCAATGCAGCGGGTATCAATACTTATGCTGAACTTGCAGCTACTTCAGTTGATAAACTAAGCGAAATACTTGCTGAAGCTGGTAGCAGATATGCATCAAAAAATCCCGGAACCTGGCCGGAACAAGCCAAACTGGCTGCCGAAGGAAACTGGGAAGTTTTAAAAGAACTTCAGGAAAAATTAAAAGGCGGTTTGGAGAAATAAATTCCCTCGCTTTAACAATAATGAATAAGGAAAATCTTCTGTTAGAAATAGCAGGAGATTTTTTTTTGAAATGATTTTGCGCCATGCTATAGCTTGGCGATAAAAAATACATTCCATTCAATCAGCTTTAGCATTTAAAATTCTTAAAGAATTAAATGCTAAAGCAAAATCCCTCATATTGCTGATCACCACAGGGCTAAAGCACCTGTGCAAAATTCAATACTTCATCGCATTTAATGGTTTTCAACATTTTCAACACAATCTTTGATTACTCATTTCTTTGAAATATTTATGATTCTCTGCAATAAAAAAACCATCTCCCCGAATTCAATAAAATTCATTTATTAGCTTTGCACTTCAATTAAAACAGAACCACATGCTCAACTTAAAATTCATTCAGGACAATCCGGAACTGGTTATCGAAAAATTACAGAAGAAAAATTTTAATGCTTCTGCGATAGTCGGGAATATTATAGAACTCTATCAGCAAAAAAATAAGCTGCAAGTGCAGGCAGAACAGGCAAAAGCCGAGATGAATAAAATTTCGGCAGAGGTTGGGAATTTAATGCGACAGGGAAAAAAGGATGAAGCAGAAATTGCAAAAGCACGCACTTCAGAAATCAAGGAAAACATTAAACAGTTTGATTTAGATTTCGCAGCCATCGAAGAGAAAGTGTATGAATTGCAGGTGCAACTGCCCAATTTGCCGCACGACTCGGTCCCGGTAGGAAAAGGCGCTGCCGACAATGAAATTGTAAAATCGGCAGGAGAAATGCCTGTTTTGGATGAAAATGCACTTCCTCACTGGGAATTGGCAGCAAAATACAATCTTATTGATTTTGAATTGGGTGTAAAATTAACCGGCGCCGGGTTCCCTGTTTACCGTGGAAAAGGCGCACAATTGCAACGCGCATTAATCAACTTTTTCCTGGCCGAAGCTTCAAAAGCGGGGTACGAAGAGATCCAGCCACCGTTGATGGTTAACGAAGCTTCTGGTTTTGGAACTGGCCAGTTGCCCGACAAGGAAGGACAAATGTACCACGCCACCATCGATAATTTGTATTTGATTCCTACTGCCGAAGTTCCGGTAACAAACATTTACCGTGATGTAATTGTAGAAGCCAAAAACCTGCCTTATAAAAATACAGCGTACAGTGCCTGTTTCCGTCGTGAAGCCGGTTCTTATGGCAAAGATGTGCGCGGGCTAAACCGTTTGCACCAGTTCGACAAAGTGGAAATTGTGCAAATTGCCCACCCCGAAAAATCATACGAAACTTTGGAAGACATGGTAAAACACGTTACCGGGCTTGTTGAAAAACTGGAACTTCCTTACCGAATTTTGCGCTTGTGCGGCGGCGACATGAGTTTTACCTCGGCGCTTACCTATGATTTTGAAGTTTTTTCGGCAGCCCAGAAAATGTGGCTCGAAGTAAGTTCGGTTTCCAATTTCGAATCATTCCAGGCCAACCGCTTAAAATTGCGTTACCGTGATGAAACCACCAAAAAACCGCAGTTAGCACACACTTTAAATGGCAGCGCGCTGGCATTACCACGCATTGTTGCAGCCTTGCTTGAAAATAACCAGACTGCCGATGGAATAAAAATTCCAAAAGTTTTGGTGCCGTATTGTGGGTTTGATATTATTAACTGATTTATATAATTAGAAAGCCGGGTTTAAGCCCGGCTTTCTAATTTTTTATTTACTGAACAATTAACTTTTCTGTTTTAAATCCGCTCGCAGTTTCTGTATTTAACAGATAAATTCCCGGTAAAAGATTCCCAAAATTTAATTTGTTTCCACCCACATCTTGCGCTTCCCACTTTTTAATAACCCTACCAGAGAAATCAATTATCTCAATTCTTTTGATTTGAATATTTGAAGGATTGGAAATTGTAATTTGGTTAGTCGCAGGGTTTGGAAAAAATTGTAAATTGCTGTTTTCAAAGCTAATGTTTCGGGAAATATTTGTTGTAGTATCAATTACTTCAATTTCCCAGTAAGGTATTTTTTCGGAAACACAACCAAGCGAATTTACGGCTTGTAAATAATAGGTAACACTTGTATCGGGTTTTGCCCAGCCATAAATATCAGTTGTGTCGGTTAAACCATACGACGGACTTAAGGAATATTTAAGTGGTAAAAAATCATTTATAAAATAGATATCGCCAAAAAAACAAACACTGTCCCCTCGATATATCGTTTTCGGAAGTTTATAAATGGGATGCACCCAAAAAACAGATCTAATGATTTTAACAGAATCGACCTGAACATTGTCCGCTGCATCTTCAACTTTTAAATAGTAAGTAGTCCATTCTTCCCGTACATTTCTCCAATCTTTAATGACCGGGTTACTTTTGGTGGTATCATCCATAATATCTGATGCAAAAATCCACATTGGCTTACCAGAAGGATATTTTAAATCGAAATGTTTTCCACTCCATGAATAGGTATATGGTTCAACACCACCTGTTGCTGAAGGTGCACCTCCAATGGAGTATTCTCCGGCAATATCTCCTGAACAGACTATAAGGCTGTCGCCTGCATCAACACTGAGCTGTGCAACAGATGGAAGGCAAAATGATGCAGCAAAAATCAGCAAAACAGGTTTTAAACGAATTTTTGTATTCATAGTTCAAATTATTAGTGTACAACCAGTTTTTCAGTTTTAATCCCGGCATCAGTTTCAGCTTTTAAAAGATAAACTCCGGGAGAAATATGTTGAATATTCAATGTATTTCTTACACAATCATTCGTATTCCACATCTGAACAATCCTCCCTGAAAAATCGATTAATTCTATTTTTGTGATTTTAATGTTGGATGGATTGGAAATGGTAAACTGGTTATTTGCCGGATTTGGGTAGAAACTTATATTTAAATCAGGAATGTTATAAATTACTATTCCTGTGGGATTTAATCTTTTGTAATAAACCTCATAACAATCATCACAATATTTGTTGTAAAAACGTACCGAATCCTTGTTGAAAAACTCCACATGTATCATTCTGTCAGGATCGCATGGCCCATCTTCAAAACAGGGATTAATAAATTCACGGTCGTGTATTTCTGGTAATATACTGTTGATTTCGAAAACTGAGGGGTTATTCTGAAAAAAATGAAAATTAGCTTTTCCCTGGTTTGTCATTGTATCGTTAATAAAACTTCGAAACAAAAGCCTATCACTAAATTTATCTTTTTCAACAACTACTTTTACCGTATATCCATTTTCGATGGGGCCACCAAAACCCCAAGAGTGGCCACCTCCTGAATTGTACCATTCCCACTCACCAATAAGTAAATTTGAAACAGAATCAAGCTTTGCTTTGTAAACAGAATCTGTTTGTGCATCTACAACCTTAATATGCATATAATCGAATTTTCCTGAAACACACCCCAATGAATTAATCGCCTGAATAGAATAATTGGTACTGTAACCAGGCTTTGCCCAACCATTTATATCGGTAGAATCGGTTAAGCCTTGTGCTGGACTTATTAAATACGAGATTGGAGTTAATGGATTATCAAGATAAGGTTTTATTAATTTAACACTATCACCTTTTACAATAAATTGAAAGTTGGGATACAGTAATTGTTTCCATATTCCGGCACGTATAAGGTTAAGGGTGTCATATGCAATCTGCCCGCTTGCATCTTCTACTTTAAGATATAACGCTGTCCATTTTTCAGGAATATCATGTAAATATGTAGTTGGATTGCTTTTAGTTGAATCATCTAACATTCGACCTAAATCATACACAATAGGTTCATTATCTTCAGTACCCACAAATTTTCCAAACCATAAATAAGTATAAGGTTCAACGCCACCTGAAGAAGTTGGGGAACCACCAATTTCAATTTCTACTGCAAATTCATCAGAGCAAATAATTTTATCCTTGCCGGCATCTGCTATAAGCTGAGCAAAAGATGGAAGCCAAAATACTGAAGCAAAAATCAACAAAACATGTTTTAAAGAGATTTGTGTATTCATGGTGTAAATTATTGGTGAACAACAAGTTTTTCGGTTTTAATCCCGGCATCAGTTTCAGCTTTTAAAAGATAAACTCCCGGAGAAATATGTTGAATATTCAATGTATTTCCAGCACAATCAGCCGCATTCCACATCTGAACAATCCTACCCGAATAATTGATTAGTTCAATTTTTTTGATTTGAATGTTGGAAGGATTGGAAATTATAATTTCATCGGTTGTCGGGTTTGGGTATATTTTCAGGTTTATATCATTTACAAGATTTACAAGTGCTGAGTTAACAATTTTTTGACCCAAAAAACAATCATCATAATCAGTTGTGTGAAATATCTCTACCCCATTTTTTGAACAGCAAAGTAACATTTCACTGCCGCCTGTCATACAATTTCCAGGACCTCCACCGTTAAGAATACCCGCAATACTGCCAATACCTACTATCCAATATTCTGTTGGTCCTTCAATCGAATCATCGATTAAATATGTCAGGTAAATATGCTTTCTTTCTTCACCCAAAACAGGTAAATATTTGATAGAATCTACTTTGAATAGAGAATTGTCAAGGCAGGAGCAGTTAAGGTTTAACGTATCGCCAACCGAACAACCAAAGTCATAAAGAAGGCAATCTGTTTCTGAGTTTATTTTCCTAAAAAAGTACTGTTGCTTTTCTTCTCTTATGAAACCTTTATTGGTCCATTTGTCCATAAACGAATCATTTGATGTTTTAACCTTTTTATATTGTATGTCATTGATGGTGGTGTCTCCATCAATTTTTGTATAATAGCTCCAACAAAAGAAATTACCGCAATTTCCTCCGGGGCCTATTGCTGTACTCCAAAGCATATCTTCATTGAGCAAGGACTGAGAACTAGTTATAATGGGAAGTAAAATGAGCAGGGAAAACAAGTATTTCATTGAATTTATTATTTTGTAATATGTAATTTCAAACTTCGACTAAAATGTAGAAAACTCATTTTATAAATTGGCAGGATTTCATTTTTTGGTTTTTAATTAGTTGAGCTAAATTATTAATAAAATTAATAGAAAACAATACAAAATAATTGTCATCCTGTAAGATGGGGGGGGGGTAAATATCATGTTATTAGATTGTTACAAAACGTAATTAATATCGATTCTAAAATTATATTTTGAGGATTGCATATTTTTTATAACCCATTGTCAGAAACTGCCGGGTTTTAGATGAAATTGATTTATTGCTAACTTTGCGCTCTTTAAAATTGCATGTCATGCCGCACAATGCCGGAAAACGATTGGTTGAAGCCATCAAAAAACAGTTGGAGCGAATTGAATATTTCAGTTCGGCTGCAAATGTTTCGCCCAACCTGGCCGTGCACGAAATGCGGAAGTCGTTTAAAAGATTACGTGCTTTGCTTCTGTTTTATGACGAATATCCTGGAGAATTTCCACAGGAATTTTGTATTCAGATAAAAAATTACGGACGGTCGCTCTCTACTATGCGGGAATCCTATGTTAATACTCAGATTTTTGAGCGGTTAGCATCAGGCAACAACCTTATTGCAGAACGTAAACTAAAAGCAGCTAAGGAAAAATTGCTTGTAAAAAACAAAGAGATCATCGACATCAGCTTTTTTGGCACAGAGGGTTTTGAAAGTTTACGCCGGTTTACAGAAGCGCTTGAAAAACAGGTAATTCGGATGGAAATCGAAAGACCATCGCAAATTCAACTTGCAAAGCAATTGGTTATTTCTTACCAAAAGGCTTTCGATTGTTACCAGATCATTGGTAATGATTCCCACGGAGATGAAATACACAACCTTCGCAAAAAGTTAAAACGCCTGTGGTACCAGTTTGATTTGCTACAATATTTGCATCCCCGTTATTTCAGACTAAAATCGGATCAACTCAATAAAATTACCGAACAATTGGGCGAAGACCACGATTTGTTTGTGTTCCATAATGATTTAAAGATTGACAACCTTGGTTTTGAAGCCGCTGAAATTGAGATAATTGAAAATCAGGTGGATCATTTGCGCGACATCAATTTATTAAAATTGAATCCAAGGTTAAAACAATTCTTTAATGACCCGCCCTCATTTTTCACACAAAAAATGGAACAGTTTTTCAAAGTTTCATTTTTGTTTCCTAATTAATGATTAATTCCGAAGGGAAGTATGGTTAGAAAATTAGCTTTATTTTTCCTAATCGCCACTGACATTTCAGAGGCTGCTATAACCTGACAACTTCCAAAATACTTGTCAGCGTTAAACAAAATTGTGCAGGTTTTTATCAACCCAAAACCTTCCTACTCCTTATAAAAACTGAAATTGCAGTCGAACCAAACGTAAAAAAGTAAAGCAAAATATCGAGTTGCATAACACCTATTTTAGAAGGTATAATTCCGCCAATTGAAGCGAGAAAAATCGTCAGCGCTATGAGTGAAACAATCAGCAATTCTTTTCCTGGTTTATTTTTCATAATTACTCCGGCAAGAATAACAGGCGCCATCATTGCAGTTCCTGTAAAACTTACGCGTGCTAAAAGTGCGATCTGGTCGCCCATTAACGATGCAAAAATCATTACCAGCACCGAAAAAACAAACAGAAATATTTTGGTGATGTACATTACTTTTTTTTCCTCGCCGGGAAGCAGTGAGCGTAATTCATTACCTAAGGCAAAAATCTGTGAGTTTGTAGTTGACAAACAGGCTGCAAAAAGACCGACTATTGCAAGTCCGGCAACCGGATGTAACTGGTCGTATAATAATGCACCCGACCAAAATTCCTGCGCAGTCGCCCCCGGATATTTTACCGCTCCGTACATTCCGATAAAAACAGTTGCCAGAATTACAAGAATGGCAAAAATACCAACCGAATACGCCATTTTTTTCATGGCAGTCAGGTTTTTCATAACAACCAAACGAGTTGTCATTTGGGGTTGTGTAACAGGAATCATCATAACTGCTATTAGACTTCCGAGTAGAAACTGCCAGTTAAACAGTCCTTTCGGACCGGGAGTTGATAACAGTTTTACGTCGGCAACCGCCACCTGATCGAACATACTTTGCATGCCGCCCAATTTGGTTATGCAGGTAACTGCAATCAGCCACAACACTATTAAAAGAATTGTTCCCTGAATGGCATCACTGTAAACCATTGCTTTGAAACCTCCTATTTCGGCATATAAAATCATGAGTGTAACCAGGATTAACGACCAACCCCAGCGCGGAAGAAATGCCGGAAAAGCAGCATCAAAAAACACCGAAATACCGCGGATTTGTATTGCTGCATAAGGAATTAGAAATAGAAAGGAACTTAAAAACAACAGGTAGCCAGCCCATTTTGAACCATAAATATCTGTTACCAAACCGGCAACTCCTTTAAATCCTTTTTCGCGGGCTTTTTTTCTGATTTTTTGTCCGAACCAAAGGATGAAAAATACCATCGCCCCGTCAGAAAAAGCAAGGAAAATCCAAGCACCGATTCCGTGTGTTCTAAAAAAGTCAGGCATTCCCTGAAAAGTAAAAGCACTAAACAAGGCTGCTGAAAAGGTCATAAAACCAAGGAAAACCCCAAGACTGGACCCTGCCAACATAAATTCCTGCGAGCTTCTGTTTTTTTGGTATGATTTGTATGAAGCATAGGCCAGCAAACCAAAAAAGCCAGCAAACATAATAATTACCCAGGTTGTCATTTGTTTTCCTCCTCATCGTTTGGTGAAACACGACCTCCAAGGTAAGTCAAAACAACAAGTGCAATTGTGGTTAAAATGCTAGCCCAGAGAGTAAATGGCAACCCGAATGCCGAAGGATTGATTTTTCCTGGAGTAATAATCAATGGCGAGAAAGTAATCGCGATAATCAAGATGACACTGATAACGCAAATATTCCAAAGTCGTTTATTGTATTTCATTAGTTTAGTTTTTATTTAATATCTATTTCGTTTTTCTCTTTCTTTTCTTTACTCCTCACCCAACGGGGGAGGCTGGGAGGGGGCTACAATCTCTGCACCGTCATTCCCCCGTCAACCAGTACCACTTGTCCGGTGGAATAAGGCATCATTCCGGCAGCCATTGCAGCAGCCACTTTTCCAACATCTTCAGGTGTTCCCCATCGTTTTTGAATACTGATGCCCTGTTCAAAAAGGCGGTCGTATTTCTCAGTGACTGAGGAAGTCATGTCGGTTTTAATTACTCCGGGTTGAATTTCATAAACCGGTATTCCGAATTCACCCAAACGGGCTGCCCAAAGTTTTGTTGCCATTGCGATTCCTGCTTTAGAGATACAGTATTCGCCGCGATTTACTGAAGCTACTGTTGCCGAAACCGACGAAACATTAATGATACAACCCGAAAAGTCAGGATTCATTTTTTTTTGCTGAACCATGTGATTTGCAAAAAGTTGTGTTAAAAAATAGGGTCCTTTCAGGTTGGTTGTAAGCACTTCATCGAAAATATCTTCGTTGGCTTCCAGAATGTCTTTTCTTTCGCGCGGTGCAATTCCGGCGTTGTTTACCAGCACATTCAATTGGCCAAATTCACTAATTACAGTATCAAAGATTTTTTTTCGGTCCGATTGATTTGAAATGTTACCCTGGAAGTATTTTACTTCAACTCCAAACATTTTTAATCCATCCAGAACAGGTTGAATCATTTGTTGCTGACGAACTCCATTGATGGCCAGATTAAACCGGGCTTTTGCCAATTCAACCGCAATTCCCAGCCCTATTCCGCGTGAGCCGCCGGTTATTAAAGCTACAAGCCCCCTAAATCCCCCGGAGGGGGACTTTTTGTTTTCTTCAAAATTCATTTTCAATTCTACTTTTCACTTTATTTTTCTTTGTTCCTCCCCTCTGGGGAGGCCAGGAGGGGCTTTACTTCCACCCACGCCTTTTTCGCCCAACTTTCCAGTCCTTTTTCAGCTAACTGAACTCCTTTTGCGCCTTCTATTAAGTTCCACGGAAAAGGATCGTTTTTCACCACATGTTTCAGAAAAAGTTCCCACTGTGCTTTAAACGCATTGTCAAAAACCTCCTGTTCAGGAACTTTGCTCCAACTTTCGTAAAAATTGATTGGGTTGGGAATATCGGGATTCCACACCGGTTTTGGCGTGTTTCCATAATGTTGTGTCCAGCATTCGCGCAGACCGGCGACAGCAGAGCCTTTTGTTCCGTCCACATGTAAAGTAAGTAAATCGTCACGGCGCACACGGGTTACCCAACTTGAATTGAAATGTGCAATTACACCACCTTCCAGTTCGAAAGTTGCGTAAGCGGCATCATCGGCAGTGCATTTGTATGGGATACCGTGTTCGTCAACCCGCTCGGGAATGTGGGTTGCGCCCAGACAGAAAACACCTTTCACTTCACCAAACAAATTATCCAAAACATATCGCCAGTGACAAAGCATATCCACAATAATTCCGCCGTCGTCTTCCTTGCGGTAGTTCCAGCTTGGGCGCTGGGCAGGAACTGTATGCCCCTCGAAAACCCAATAGCCAAATTCGCCACGAACCGAAAGGATTTTCCCAAAGAAATCGTTTTCCATCAGTCGTTTCAGTTTTAACAATCCGGGGAGCCAGAGTTTATCCTGAACCACGCCGTGTTTAACGCCGGCTTCTTCGCAAACACGGTACAGTTCGAGTGCAGAGGCAGTGCTGGTTGCCACCGGTTTTTCGCAGTAAACATGTTTTCCGGCTTTAGCTGCCTGAATCACAGCATCGGCGCGGCGACCCGTGGTTTGTGCATCGAAATAGATCTGGAATTGCGGATCGTTCATTACCGAATCCAAATCGGTAGTCCATTTTTCAACCCCGGCCATTTCCGCGAGTTTTTTAAGTTTGGCTTCATTTCGCCCCACCAACACGGGGTCGGGCATTATAAATTCCGTGTCACTTATTTTTACTCCTCCCTGTTTGATAATGGCCACAATAGAGCGCATCAGGTGCTGATTTGTCCCCATCCGGCCGGTAACGCCGTTCATTATTATTCCTACTTTGTGTATCATATTTCAGTTTTGAGTTTAAAGTTCAAAGTTTAAAGCCCGCCTGAATGAAGAAGTTGGGCAGGTTCAAAGTTCAAAGTAATTCAAGTGAAGTTTAAATATGCATTTTTAATTTTTTCAAGATAGTGATTTTGGTTTGTTGCCCAATATTTGTCTGAAAAAATTTCTACTTCGTTGTAGCCTGAAAATCCTGTTTCTTCAACCCATCCCCGAATTTCCCTTACATTTATACAACCATCACCCATTAATCCTCGGTCATTCAGAAAATCAACGGTTGGAACATTCCAGTCGCAAACATGAAAAGCAAACAGGTTTCCGTTTTTACCGCATCGTTTTATTTCGTGTTGAAGGTTATTATCCCACCACAAATGATAAACATCGACAGCAATTCCCACAAAATCAGAATTAATTTCTTCTGCCATTTGGTTGGCCTGCACCAGTGTGTTAATTGCCGACCTGTCTCCAGCATACATTGGGTGCAGTGGTTCGATGGCCAATTTTACTCCCGCCGCTTTTGCCTGTGGAAGAATTTTAAGGATTCCTTCTTTTATTTGTTCGCGTGATTTTTCGAGAGATTGCCTACCATCGGCGCCGCAAACAAGTACAATCAATGGTGAACCAACTGCTGCGGCCTGTTCAATGCAAAATAAATTATCGTTGATGGCAACCTGCCTTTTTTCTTTTTCTACTGAAGGGAAAAATCCTCCGCGAGCAACTGAAACTACTTTCATCCCAAAATCATCAAGCATCGTTTTTGCTTCCTTTAGATTTTGTTCTTCCAAAACATTGCGCCAGATAGTGATTCCGCGAATCCCGGCAGCGCTGTAATTTTCAACGCACTGCCTTAAATTCCAGGGTTTTGTGGTTAAGGTGTGTACACACAGTTTTGAAAAGTCAGTTAGTACTTTTGCCATCAGAATTTATTGATTTTTATTGGATTTTGACGATTATCAAAAAGGGAGACAATCTGTATTTCATTATTAATGACACGATAATAAATTGAAATTTGCCGGGTTAAAACAGATTTTCTGATTTTTTTATACTTGTTTGATTCCGGAAAAAGAAAAGGATGAATGATTAAACGGTTCAATTGAAGGTCAAGAAGATGGGCGAAATTTTGAATTTCTTTTACCGTCCAATTTTCTTCCAAAAAGGTTATAATATTTTTCAAATCAGTCAATGCTCTGGAAGTCCAGATAATTTTAAAGGTACTTTTCATATACTTTTCTGGCTGTTTCATGCGAATGAATCCTGCCTTCTTCCATATCCTTCAACCCCTCCTCAATGGATTCAATTTCTTCCTGATTTAAAGTATCTTCCCAATCTTTTGAATGAATGTAATTCTTCCTGATTTCTTGTATTTTTTCAATTATTGAAGTGTCATTCAGTTTTGAAATCCATTCAATTAGATCTAATTTTTCAATATGAATATTCATCTTTAATGTTTTTGAACAAATTTAAGCAAACTTATTTTGAATTCAAGTGAACAGGTGACTCTGAGTCACCAGCTCACTAAATCAGGTTACTAAAAAAGGTGTAATATCTTTCTTTATTAATTATTCGTTGCAAATAAATTGCTGCTTCACGTGCATGGTAATCGCCCCACATAGAGGATTCCCCACTGGCAATTTTTTGTCCGGCAGGTACATTGTCCCAACCGTTGGGTTGATGGTAAATGCTGTGAAGAATTAATCCCTGATGATTTGGATTTGTGCTTAAATACGGAGAATCAAGCAATGTATTCATTACTGTTAAACCGGCCTGCCAGTATATTTTTCCCTCCTCTTTCTTTCCTTTTTCGATTAAATATTTCCCCAATCGCAATAATCCCTGGCACCCAATTGCCGCAGCCGAACTGTCAACCGGTTCATAATCATTAAACGGGTTGGCGGGTTTTTCAAGATAATCTCCCAGTTCGTGAAGATTGGGTGCGCCTGTATCCCAGTAAGGAATCCCATCAACCGGTGTGTTTTCAATATAAAAATCGCAGGTGGCTTTTGCAGCTTTGAGCATCATTTTTTCAATTTCGGATTTTCCACCAAAAGTTTCCAGATCATTTTCAAGAAGTGTATCCAATAACTCAAGTTCTTCAGCAAAACCAAGCATTGCCCAGGCCAGACCACGGGTCCAGGTTGAAAAACCTGTGTAACCTTGCTGCGAATTGGGGCAGCGGAAATTTCCGTCGTTTATATTAAAAATGGCTTCGTGAGCGGTTCTTCCCCAAACATCATAATTGTCGCGATCTTCGCCATAAAATACTGAATATTTTGCTGTTGCTGCAATGTGCTGGATTGCACGTTCCAGTAACGAGATTTTTACATCGCCTTCGCCCTGGAAAACATGGCCTAATTGATGACTAACCATTAAAATGCGGCTTGAACGAATTGTATCAACAAACAGCGAGTGCGGGCCGTTAAAAGAATAAATAAAACCACCGTCTTTGATTTTTGTCCAGCGACTTGCTTGAACCGCACCTGATATTTTTACAGCCAGTTCATAGAAATTCTTTTCCCATTCATTGAAAGGTATTTTTCCTTCGTTCATCAATCTGAGCAAATTTCCGTAGGTGCTCAGGTTGTTAAAACCGTGGTCGTGAACTCCGGTGTGGCTGATGTGTGGGGACATTTTTTCGAGCGTATTTTTTCTGCCCGATTCCAAAAAGTAATTTTCACCGGTTGCATCGAAATGTAAAATAGATGAGCCAAACTGAAATCCCTGCGTCCATTCAGTCCAGCCACGGGTTGTGTATTTTCCGTTAACAGTAAAAACCGGTGAACCTTTTGACGCATCATAGTTTTTATCGATGTTTTTTATTTTTTCGCCCGAAAGTTCCCAGAAAAAATCAAGTTTCTTTTTAAAATCTTTGGGTTGTAAATTGGCGTCAATTTGTATCATCTGTAAAAATATTTTATTCTGTTTTCGTTTTCATAAAAATAGTATTTCCTGATTAATTCAAAACAAAAGTGATTGATAATGTGTGGTTGTGTGTCGGGGGAAGTTTTCAAATTTTCAATTTGGTAGTTAATTTTTCCATTTTTAGAAAAATAAACTACTTCAAATAAAATCTACAACTTCAAAATCACCGATTCATCCTTGCATTTTTCAAGCATTTGAAAACTTGTTAAACGAAGCTTTGGATGCATAAAATTGGGTGCTATTTCGTTGAGTGGAACGAGTACAAACCTGCGTTGCTGAATTCGTGGATGCGGGATTGTAAGTTTTTCGGTTTCAATTATTAGATCATCAAAATATAAAATATCAATGTCCATTTCACGTGAATTGTATTTTCCAATTTCACGTTCGCGACCAAATTGGTTTTCAATTTCGGTAACTTTTTGAAGAATATCCAAGGGTAAAAATCCGGTTTCAAGAACTAAAACCTGGTTCCAAAAATTTTCATCGGCAGAAAATCCCCAGGGTGGCGATTCGTAAACCGACGAGCTTTTTATAATTTCACCTAACTCATTTTTAATGAATGTGTAAACTTTGTTGAAATTATCAGCTTTATTTCCGATATTTCCGCCTATTCCTAAAAAAACCTTGTGCATTGAATCGTATATTTGTAATTTTTTACAACAGTTATTATCGAAGTAAGTAGTTTAAATTTTGTGCAATATAAATACAACATTAATATGAAAGAGTTTTTTAAGTATGTTTTCGCGACAATCGTAGGGATTTTTGCAGTTTCAATAATTGGAATTATCCTTTTTGTGATGATTATTGGCGCCATAATTTCATCGGCGGAGAAGCAGGTTACAGTTGAAAATAATTCGATGCTTGTAATTGATTTGAGCCGGCAAATTGTTGACCGCGCCCCCAACGATCCGTTTGAGGATATGGAAATACCGGGTTTTTCGCAGGTAAAAACCCTTGGGCTTGATGATATTTTCACTTCGCTTGAAAATGCTGTGGATGATGAGCGGATTAAGGGAATTTATCTTCAACTATCAGTTGCCAATGGAGGAATGGCTTCGGTGGAAGAAATACGGAATGCATTGATTGACTTCAAAAGTAAAAGCGATAAACCAATTTATGCCCACGCCGACCAATACATGATGGACCAAAAAGCATATTACCTGGCAACTGTAGCCGACAAAATTGTTATTCACCCCGAAGTTTCTGTCGATTTTCGTGGTCTGGGTGGTGAAATGATGTTCTACAAAAATGCGTTGGAAAAAATAGGCGTTGAAATGCAAATCGTGCGGCACGGTAAATTTAAAGCTGCTGTTGAACCGTTTATGCTCGACAAAATGAGCGAGGAAAACCGCGAACAACAACTTACTTACATGGGTAGTTTGTGGAATCACATGTTAAAAGGGATTTCTGAAAAACGGAATATTTCGGTGGAGCAATTAAATGTTTTGGCTGATGAGGTTCAGACTTTTAACAAAGGGCAGAAAGCAGTTGAATCGGGAATGGTTGATGAAGTAAAATACAAAGACGAAGTTTTGGAAGATTTGCGCGAAATTACAGGAGTTAAAGGCACTAAGGGAGTTCCTGTAATTAGTGCTTCAAATTATGCCGATGTTCCTGCAAAAGGTAAAAAATTCAACCGCAATAAAATTGCAGTAATATATGCCAGCGGCGATATCGGGATGTCGTTTGGTGGCGAATATATAGATGGAGAGAAACTGGGAAAGGAAATCAGAAAAGTGCGTCAGGACAGCAGTTACAAAGCAATTGTTTTGCGTGTTGACTCGCCCGGCGGTACTGTGTTTGATTCGGAAACCATATGGCGCGAGGTAAAACTTGCCGCCGATGAAAAAACCCTTGTAGTTTCTTTTGGTGATGTGGCTGCCTCGGGGGGTTACTACCTTGCGTGTCCCGCCGATAAAATTCTGGCCAGCCCGAACACAATTACAGGTTCTATAGGTATTTTCGGTACAATTCCAAATATTGGCGAATTGCTAAACGACAAACTCGGGATTACAACCGATGTGGTGAAAACCAACAAAAATTCGGACCTGTTAACAATGACCCGCCCAATGACAGATTATGAGCAGAAAATGTTGCAGATTACTATTGAAGAAGGATACGAAACCTTTATTTCGCATGTGGCTGAAGGTCGAAGGATGACTTTGACACAAGTTGATTCAATTGGACAAGGACGTGTTTGGAGTGGTGAAAATGCAAAGGAAATTGGGTTGATCGACGATTTTGGCGGACTAAAAGATGCCATTGCACTTGCTGCTGAAATTGAAGGGCTTGACGAATACCGCACCGTAGCGCTGCCTGCTTTGCCAGACCCATTTGAAGAGTTTTTTAAAACGGGGTCAGATAACATTCGTGCACACTTCCTTAAAAATGAATTGGGCGATAAATACCGCTACTATGAATATTTCAAAAAGATGTCGGGTTTGAAAGGAGTTTATGCAAGGATGCCATATGATATATTTGTCAACTAAAATATTTTTTTCTAATAATTTATCCAAAGTCTAAAACTTTGGATAAATTAAAAAATTAGTTTAAGGAAAGATAAGTGAGGGTTTCACTCCGGGTGAAGCCCTCACTATTTATAGCCCACATTTTCTTATCTTAGCCGGACAAATTACGAACGCCTTATGAAGAACCTGTTTTTATACCCGCTTTCATGGATTTACGGATTCGTGGTTTATTTGCGAAACCAAATGTACGATTTGGGCATTTTTCGTTCAACTGAATTTGATGTGCCTGTAATTTCAATCGGAAACATTACAGTTGGTGGAACAGGGAAAACTCCACAGGTTGAATATCTTGTTAATCTGTTACACGAAAAATATGAAGTTGCAACTTTGAGCCGTGGTTACAAACGCAAAACAAAGGGATTCAGGATTGTGGAAACAACTTCAACAGTTGCCGAAGTTGGCGATGAACCCCTTCAAATAAAGAACCGCTACCCCGAAATTACAGTTTCAGTTTGCGAAAAACGAGTGGCAGGAGTTGAAAAACTTCTCAGCTCCGGGAATAAAACGACACCTGATGTGGTGCTGCTTGACGATGCGTTTCAGCACCGTAAAATTAGCGCGGGAATTAATATGCTTTTGATTGATTACAACCGTCAGTTGAAAGATGATACTTTGTTACCTGTAGGCCGCCTGCGCGAAGGAATGGTACAAATGCGACGTGCAAATGTGATAGTTTTTACCAAATGTCCACACGAAGTTACACCAATCATGCGCCGTATTTTGCAAAAAGACGTACGCTTAAAACCCTATCAAAGTTTATTTTTTACAACGCTCGAACACGGAAATATCGAACCGGTTTTTTCGGCACCAAAAATCGATAAATCATTTTATGTTGAGAAATCATATGCAATGCTGGTAGTTACCGGAATTGCATCGCCAAAACTTATTTATGCCCACCTGAAACAATTTGCCAAAAAAATCGAAATCCGCTCATTCTCCGATCATCACTATTTCACTGATGCGGAGATTGTTTCAGTTATGCAAAAGTTTGATGCTCTGCAAACCGATAAAAAAATAATTGTTACCACTGAAAAAGATTCGATGAGAATAAAAGATATGCCAAATTTACCCGATGAATTCAAATCGAATTTATACTACCTGCCTGTGAAAGTTAAATTCCTCGATGATGGGGAAAATGAATTCAATAAGAAAATTTTAAATTATGTTGGAGAGAATAAAAGCAACCGCGAACTTCATCAAAGAAAGAATAAAAGATAATCCTGAAATTGGGATTATTCTTGGAACGGGGCTGGGCGGATTGGTAAAAGAAATTGAAATTATCGATTCAATCCCGTACAGTGAAATCCCGAATTTTCCGGTTTCAACAGTTGACGGTCATGCCGGACGATTGATTTACGGGAAACTTGGTGACAAAAAAGTACTTGCCATGCAGGGACGTTTCCATTTTTATGAAGGTTATTCAATGAAAGAAGTTACTTTCCCGGTGCGGGTTTTGAAGTTTATTGGAATAACGCATCTTTTTGTGTCGAACGCGAGTGGCGGACTGAATCCGGGATGGCAGGTTGGCGAAATTGTGTTGATTACCGACCATATCAACTTTTTCCCGGAACACCCGCTGCGTGGGAAAAATGAAACTGAACTGGGGCCGCGATTCCCCGACATGAGTAAATGTTATGACGAGCGTTTGCGCAACAAAGCCAAACTGATTGCTTTGCAAAATAATATTTCTGTAAAAGAGGGGGTTTATGTTGGAGTTTCGGGGCCAACTTTTGAAACTCCGGCTGAATACAAAATGTTCCGTCTTTTAGGGGCAGATATTGTGGGAATGTCAACAGTGCCCGAAGTTATTGTTGCACGTCACATGGATTTGAAGGTTTTTGGGATTTCGATTGTAACCGACAGTGGCGTACCCGGCGAAATTGTTGAGATTTCGCACGAAGAAGTGCAGGAAGTTGCGATGAAAGCCGAACCGAAAATGACGCTGATAATGAAGGAACTCGTGAAAAGTGTTTGAGTTCAGAGTTCAGAGTTCAGAGTTCAGATAAATAATCCAGTTACAAGTATCTAGTTACAAGTATCAAGATGGAACTTGAAACCCGAAATCAAAACCTTTACTCAATACTAATATCTAAAGTATGAATCTGCTAATTCTTTCGCTGGCACCGGTTTTTATAATTGCAGGATACATTTATTTCCGCGATAAATACGAAAGAGAACCAATCGGACTTTTATTGCTTTCATTGTTTTTTGGTGCTTTAACAGTAATTCCGGTTTTGTTTCTCGAAGGGTTTTTGTCGGGTTTTAGTGGTTTGTTTTCAGGATTGGGCAAAGCAGCCTGGAATGCTTTTGTGGTTGCCGCTTTTTCAGAAGAACTTTTCAAATACATAGCTCTTTATTTGTTGATCTGGAAAAGAAAAGAGTTTAATGATAAGTTGGATGGAATTGTGTATGCCGTTTTTATTTCGTTGGGTTTTGCAGCCGTTGAAAATGTTTTGTACGTAATGGGAAATGGTTTTAGTACGGGCATTACACGTGCAATTACCGCGGTTCCGGCACATGCAATTTTTGGAATTACAATGGGTTTTTATTTCGGGATGGCAAAGTTTTACGAGAAAAAACGATACCAGCTAAAGCAAAAAGCACTTTTGTACCCGATTATCCTGCACGGAATTTACGATTTTATCCTTTTTACCGGAATTGAGTGGTTGACTCTGGTTTTCCTTGGTTTTTTGGTTTTTCTCTATATTTCAGGATTAAAACGAATTAAACAACTCTCTGACCAGTCGATATATAAAACCGATTTTGAGTTGTTGAATAAGAAGTTTAGTAATCTAAAATAGCTGCTGAAAAGTTGTGGTTTTTTTAAATTATATTTGAATCATGATAATTGAAGAATTGATAAATAAGGACAAAAATAATTTTTACAAACTGTGCAAAGATCACAATGTAAAAAGCCTTTTTGCTTTTGGATCATCAGTTACAGAAGAATTTGATTTTGAAAAAAGTGATATTGATTTGTTGGTAGAAATAGATGAGCCCGACCCTGTTGAAAAAGGTGAAAAAATCATGTCTTTTTGGGATAAAATGGAAGAATTTTTTAAAAGAAGGGTTGATTTACTTTCAAACCCTATCATCAGAAACCCGTTTCTTCGTCAAAGGGTTAACAATTCAAAGGTTTTAATTTATGGAACTTCAAAGTAAATCCATATTTGAAAAGTGAAGTAACTGAAAAAATAAGATAATTTATGTCCTTTCTACCCACTTTTAAGGATGTGCAAAATGCTCACGAAATCGTAAAAAAATACGCACACCACACCCCGGTTTTAACTTCGTCAAGTATCAACAAAATTATAGGTGGCAACCTGTTTTTTAAGTGCGAGAACTTTCAAAAAGTAGGGGCTTTTAAATTTCGGGGAGCTTGCAATGCAGTTTTTTCTTTAACAGATGAGGAAGCTCAAAAAGGAGTTGCAACACACTCGTCCGGTAATCATGCCGCGGCGTTGGCGTTGGCTGCAAAAATACGCGGAATTGCTGCCCACATTGTAATGCCAAGCAATTCTCCGGAAATAAAAAAGAAAGCTGTAGCCGGTTATGGCGCAAAAATCACTTTTTGCGAACCAACTTTGCAGGCCCGCGAAAATACACTCGCACAAATTGTTGCCGAAACCGGTGCAACAGAAATACACCCGTATAACAATTTTAATGTAATTGCCGGACAAGGAACTGCCGCCAAAGAATTAATAGAAGATTTCGGCGAATTTGACATTATTATCGCACCGGTTGGCGGCGGCGGATTGTTAAGTGGAACAGCGCTTTCAACAAAATTTTTATTGCCCGGTTGCAACGTAATTGCGGCAGAACCTGCTGGTGCCGACGATGCATTCCGGTCGTTTCGCGAGAAAAAAATTATACCGTCGGTTAATCCAAAAACCATTGCCGATGGATTGCTCACTTCATTGGGTGAACGAAATTTTGCCATCATCATGGAAAATGTTGATGATATTGTTACTGTTTCTGAAGAAAAAATTGTTGAAGCGATGCGAATGATTTGGGAGCGGATGAAAATAATTATCGAACCATCTTCTGCAGTTCCACTGGCTGCAATTCTTGAAGGTAAAATCGAAATTCAGAACAAAAAAGTTGGGATTATTCTTTCAGGTGGAAATTTGGATTTGGGGAAATTGCCGTTTTAAATTTCTTTCTCCTTCACCCTTTGGGGGAAGGCCGGGATGGGGGCTTAATACATCGGACTTACAATATGCGCCAGTGATTCCCTCAATTTGAAATGCCACGGGCGTTTTTCCCATTCTGCCAGTTTAATTTCGCGGCTGTTTCGCAAATCATTTATGAAATGTTTTAAAATCACACGGGTAAACTTTCTTTCGTAAATAAATGCGTTAATCTCGAAATTGGTTTCCAAACTCCTGAAATCGAGGTTTGTGGTTCCAATTGTTGAAAACACATCATCAATCATCAGTGTTTTGGAATGGATAAAACCTTTCTGATAGAAATAAATTTTTATGCCAGCCTCCAAAAACTGTTCAACATACGAAAATGAACACCATTTTGGAGTTATCGCATCCGATTTTTCGGGAATAATAATCCGCACATCCACACCGCTCAAAGAAGCAGTTTTTAATGCTGAAACCAAGGTTTGCGGCGGCATCAGATAAGGAGAAGTGAGATAAACGTATTTACGTGCATTCAGAATTGCCGAAAAATAGGCCTGTTCAATATTTTCCCAATCAGAATCGGGGCCGCTGGCTGATATTTGAACAGGAGTTCCATTTTCTTCAGTAAGGGGGCGGAAATATTTTTCACCAACTAAATTTTCGTTAATCACAAAATACCAATCGGCAGCAAAAACAACCTGCATGGTTGCAACTGCATCTCCGGTTATTTGTAGATGTGTGTCGCGCCACGGTCCAATTTTGGGTTTACCTTCAATGTATCTGTCGGCAATATTTATTCCGCCGGTAAATCCAATTTTACCGTCAACAATTAAAATTTTGCGGTGGTTTCTGAAATTAACCCGCGAAGTTAACCGGGGAAACCTGACTTCCATAAACGGATAGATTTCAATGCCATTTTCTCTTAAATCTTCAAAAAACCGTTCTTTTAAATCCCAGCTTCCAACGTCGTCAACAATAATCCTGACCTCAACTCCTTCCCTGCTTTTGTCAATCAATAATTTCTTTATTTGATTGCCGATTTTATCATTCTCGATAATATAATATTCAAGATGAATGTGGTGTTTTGCGTTTTTTATAGCTTTAAAAATAGCCTCAAAAGTTTCATCGCCGTTGTTAAGAATCTGCAATTGATTTCCTGTTGTTAGCAATGAGTCGGAGTTGTTAAGCAACAATCTGATAATATTTTTTTTGTCTAAAACCTCGGGGCTGAGTTTGAAATCGGTATGTTCAATTTCGCGCAATTGTTTAGTTGAAAGACGCCTGATTTTCGCCAGGCTTTTTACTCCGCGACGTGAAAACAATTTTTGTTTGCGGTATTCCTGTCCAAAAAACAAATAGAAAACCAAACCAAATATTGGAATTAATATTAGAACCAGTATCCATGCAATAGTTTTAAAAGGTGATCGTTTTTCAAGAATAATCATCACCGCAACAGGAATTGCCGTAATAAGAAAAACAAATGAAAAAATTCGCCAAAAAATATTCCAGTCCATTATTGGTTAATAGTTTTTTTTCTGACCAAATTTCATGAATTTTGGCGTTAAAAACAATTTAGTTTTTTTGAATCGTACATATTATTGGTTTTAATTTTGAACGTAAGAGAACAAAGATGAGGCAAGTATTTATTTTTCTTGGAATTATTTTTTTGATTTGGGCCTGTTCTGCTCCAAAGGCAACCGTAAAAGTGGAAAAAACCAAGCCTGTTGCTGAAATTGATAGTGTTGAGTATGATATTGAAATGTTTGATTCAAAATTTGAAACATGGTATTTGATACATAAAAGCCCATCGAAGAATCGGTCACTCCAGTATTACGAAAACTGGAATAAAAAGTATGTAATTGCATGGAACCACAAATCAATGGAAATGGGGAAAGGTTCATTTTTTGCACCAATTGTAGGATATCATTCACGCGAAGAATATGGTTTTGATCTCAACCACAAGTTGTTTTATTATTTTCAGTATGTCGAAAACGTGCTGAATATTCAAATTATGCCTGACGGCCCTAAAGTTGTGGCTGATAATTAATTTGTATTTTTATATATAAATAACCTGTCATCGTCAATTGTGTCAGAGAATTCAGGATTTCCCGAAATTTTTGGTGCTTCAATCCCGTTTTTGAAATCTTTATTACCAACAAACCTGAATGCTTCGTCCCATAAACCGGCAGTTATAAAACTTTCCAAAAGCTGTTTTCCTCCTTCAACTATCAGCGACTGAATATTTCTCTGGTACAGGTTTTTTAAAATATGCTGAACCATTCTCTTATCGAAATCGATTTTTATAAATTCAATATTTTCAGATTCTTCATTTTTAATCGAATTGAAAACAAGTGTTTTTACTAAGCCATCAAAAAGATTCAATGATTCAGGTAAACGCAAATGGTTGTCAATTACAATTCTCACAGGATTTCTTCCCTCACAATGCCTGACAGTAAGTGCAGGATTGTCTTTTAGTGCTGTATTTGTTCCAACCAAAATGGCATCTTCAACTGCCCTTATTTGGTGAACACGCAATAGTGCATTTTCTCCGGTTATCCAGTTTGGCTTTCCCAATTCATTTTCTGAACGGACAGAATCAATAAATCCATCATTTGTTTCAGCCCATTTCAATATTACGAAAGGTCTCTTTTTTTCATGAAAGGTAAAAAAGCGTTTATTTATTTCGCGGCACCCTTTTTCCATTGTTCCAAGTTGTACTTCAATACCTGCTTTTAACATGCGCTCAATTCCTTTGCCTGCTACTTTTGCAAATGAATCGATTGTACCAATTATAACCTGAGGTATTTTCTTTTCGATAATCAGATCGGAACAGGGAGGTGTTAAACCAAAATGAGCACATGGTTCAAGCGAAACATAAAGTGTGCTTTCCGCTAGTAAAGCAATGTTTTTTACAGCGTTGATTGCATTAACTTCAGCATGTGGTTCGCCATATTTTTCATGATATCCTTCGCCAATGATATTGTTGTTGTGAACAATAACGCAACCCACCATTGGGTTTGGCGAAACACTACCTGCTCCCAATTGTGCCAGTTCGAGGCACCGTTTCATATATTTTTCGTGAGTATTCATTAAGCAAAGAAAGTATAACTTTACGTTTTCAAAAGTAAATAATGAAATCGACTATTCAATATATTGAAAAGGAATTGGCTGGTTTGTACCCTTTTACTGAAATTGAGGGTTTTAAAAGAATTATTTTTGAGTTCGTTTGTGGGTGGGGTTTTACTGAGCAGGTTTTGAAAAAGCATGAAATAGTTGCTTCAGAGGAATTCGAAAAAATAAAATCTATTGTTTTGAGGTTAAAACATAACGAGCCCATCCAATATATTCTTGGTGAAACAGAATTTTACGGTTTGAAATTGAAAGTAAGCCCGGCGGTTTTAATTCCCCGTCCTGAAACAGAAGAACTTGTGGAATGGATTGTTCAAAGCAAGTTGCCTGTAAATTGCGCTGTTCTTGATATTGGAACCGGCAGTGGTTGTATTGCACTCGCAATTAAAAAGCAATTAAAAAATGCAAAAGTTTCGGGAATAGATATTTCGGGTGAAGCACTTAAAATAGCCCGGCAAAATGCGAATGAAAATGGACTCGAAGTTAATTTTTCACTTGCCGATATTCTCAACCTGAACACTTTAGATAAAGAAAAGTATGATCTTATTGTAAGCAATCCTCCATATATAAGGGAAAGTGAAAAAGTGCAAATGCACAACAATGTTTTAAATTATGAGCCTGAAATTGCCTTGTTTGTTCCCAACAAGGAACCTCTGAAATTTTATCGCGCAATTGCATTATATGCTAAAAAGAACTTGAGTGAAAAAGGTAAACTGTTTTTTGAAATTAACGAAAACCTGAGTGCTGAAATGGTTGAATTATTGTCAAGTAATGGATTTCATCAAATTGAAGTGAAAAAAGATATTAATGGGAAAAATCGTATGGTTTCCTGTTCCAATTCTATTTAATATCAGCTATTTATGAATCACTTTCAAGGAAAATGCACACAGTTTCTTTTGAATTAAATGTTTTCATGGCGGAAAGTTCCATGATTTTCCAACTTCTTTTTTTTCTATCTTGGCAAAATAAAATCAGCAAGGAAATTGATTGTGAAGAAGGCATTTTTATACCTGTTTTTTGGTTTGAATTTTTTAGTGGCTTTTGCGCTATTGATAAGTTATCTGGCAGTTTTTATCCCCCCCGATAAACTTTGGGTTCCATCTTTTTTTAGTTTGGCATTCCCAATTTTTGTTTTAATAAATTTCATGTTTATAGTTTTTTGGTTAATATTCAAACCGCGTTTTGTGTTTTTATCTTTACTGACAGTATTATTGGGCATAGGTTTTATAAAAAGATACTATCAATTCAGCGGAAATACTACCGAAAAAAACGGTGTCAAAATAATTTCATACAACGTTCATAATTTTGAAGGCAAAGGAGTTGGTGGGCAAAAGCAAATTGCCGACAAAATTTTGAAGTTTCTGGACGATCAAAATGCTGATATAATTTGCCTTCAGGAATCCCGTTTGCGGAAAAATAATATTTTTAATGTTGCGGGGGCTGTGAAAAACCTTAAATCAATTTACCACTATCATTACGCACGAACGAGTGAAACTTATGGTCAGGTAACATTTACCCGTTATCCAATTATTAAAATGGGTGAAATAAGGCATAAAAATTCAACCAACATGGCCATTTTTACCGATGTTATTATCGATTCTGATACAGTGCGTATTTTTAATGTGCACTTGCAGTCATACAAAATCGACCCCAGGAAATATACAATAATTGATTCTCCAAAAATTGACGAGGAAAAGGATATTAAAGAAATCAGGGAAATAGGCTCGAAACTTAAACATGCTTTTCAAGTGCGTGCACTTCAAACACGGGAAATCAAAAGAGTTATTGACGAAACACCATACCCGGTGATAATTTGCGGAGATTTTAATGATACTCCGGTATCCTATTCCTACCAACAATTGCGTGGCGATTTTAATGATGCTTTTATTGAATCAGGAAAGGGATTTGGAAGAACATATATTGGGAAACTACCTTCTTACCGAATCGATAATATTTTTTACAGCGATATTTTTGAATCATTCAATTTTAAGGCAGATAATTTTCGGGCTTCAGACCATTTGCCTGTTTCATGTATTTTAATAAAAAAACAAAAATAGTACTACTCTCTTTTGGAGTTGAGCATTTTCAAAGCTGCTTTTTTATCCTTTATCAATTGAGAAACAAGCATTTCAATATTTTCGAATTTTTTTTCGTCCCTTATTTTTCCAACAAATTTCAAGGTTATTTCTTTACCATATAAATCTCCGTCAAAATCAAAAATGTTTACTTCAATGCTTCTGTTGTCTGCATTTTTATTGAAAGTTGGGCGAGTTCCAATATTTAGCATACCATTGTAAATATGGCTGCCAAGTTCAACTTTTACCGCATAAACGCCATAACCGGGTATTATTTTATATTTATCAGATGCCTCGATATTTGCCGTTGGGAAACCCAGTTTTCGTCCAAGTTGTTTGCCTTCAACAACCACGCCGTGTAATGTAAACAGGTAGCCCAAATAATGATTGGCTATTTCGATTTTACCGTTTTGAAGGGCATCCCTTATTTTTGTTGAACTCACACTTTCTTCTTTAACCAAAAGGGCATCCAGCTTTTCAATTTCAAAATTGAATTTCTCTGCACATTTTTGCAGGTAATCAAAACCACCTTCACGGTTTTTGCCGAATTTATGGTCGTAACCTACTACAAGACAGTGTGTACCAATTATATCAACTAGTATTTTCTCAACAAATTCATTATATGATAATTCAGAAAATTCTTTGTCAAATGTGTAAACAATCAAATGGTCAATGCCATATTTTTCAAAAAGATCTATTTTTTCTTTAAGAGTAGTTAACAACCTTAAATTGCCTTCGTTGGGAGAAGTAACAAGTCGCGGGTGAGTATGAAATGTGAAAATAACAGTTTCGCCCATGTGTTGTTTTGCAAATTCCTGTAAACGTAAAATTACTTTTTGGTGTCCTAAATGAACTCCATCAAAAGTGCCAATTGTAACAACGGGCTTCCTGGCTTTAAACTGACTTAAATCTGTATATAATTTCACGAGTTTTTACGAATAAAAGCGAACATATATTTTTTTAACGATATAGCGGCGGTAAAAATAAGAAAATCACCCAAAAGCGAATTTCTTAAAATATGTTATTTTCAAACATACTGTTTCTGGTATAGTGGATTTTGTTAATTTTACGTCCTTTAAAAAAAAGCAGAGCATGATTTTTAAACGTATTTTATTCCTTGTTTTAGCGGGTTTAATTGTTTTTAGCAGTTGCCAAAAAAGTAACCAATTTACAATAGGTGGTAAAATCAGCCATGCTGAGGGAGATACAATTTATCTGGAGGAATTTCTGGTTTCAACAACAAAACCTATTGCAAAAACAGTAATAGATAAAAATGGAGAATTTGAATTTAAGGGTGAAACTTCAATACCTACTTTTTATCTTCTAAAATTAACTGATAAATTTGTTGTTCTCCTTGTCGATTCACTTGACAATGTTTTTATTGAAGCTGATAATGCCAATTTTGGAAGAGAGTATGTAGTTCAGGGCTCGTTAGGCTCAATACAAATTAAAGAACTAACCGAAAACCTGAATAGGACTGAACACAAGTTGGATTCATTGCGGCAGTTAAACAATTTGTATATTGCAAATCCTGATTATGAAACCCTGAAAGTAAAATGGAATCAGGAATACGCAACATTAATTGAAGAGCAGAGTAAATTTTCAACCAATTTTGTGCTGAATAACCCGTTTTCGATGGCCAGTGTTTTCGCTTTGTATCAAAAATATAAAGATCAAAGCTTTGTTATCCGTGATTTACAAACAATGCGCACTGCGGCTTCTGCGTTAAACGCCATTTATCCCAACTCAATACTAGTAAAAGCTTTATATGAAAATACGCTTCAGTATTTACGCGATCATAAAGCTGCGCAAATGAAACAATTCATTGAACAGGAAGGTATTAACAGTCCCGATATTTTGCTGCCGAATCCCAATGGAAAAGAAATTGCGCTTTCATCGTTAAGGGGTAAAGTGGTATTGGTTCATTTTTGGGCTGCTGAAGATCAAGGTTCAAGATTGCTAAATAGTTTATTATCAGATGCATATAAGAAATATAAATCAAAAGGGTTGGAAATTTATCAGGTCAATGTTGGTACCAACCGGAGCGAATGGCTTGATCTTATTGATAAAGATAATTTAAGTTGGATAAATGTTGGCGATTTGGACGGGAGTACGAAGGCGAGGTTGAGTTACAATATTCAGGATATTCCGTTTAATTATTTGTTGGATAAAGATGGAAAAATTGTGGCTAAAAACCTCACTGGTTCTGATTTGGACAAAGTACTTGCCAGAATTCTAAAATAATTCTGAGATTAAAATTCTCCATAAAATCTATACAGTTTAGTTTTGAAAGAAAAAGGGAAAATATATTTTGTTTCCGATGTTCATCTTGGGGCACCAGCTCTGAACAATAACCACGATCGAGAGTTGCGTTTTGCACGTTGGTTGGACAGCATTAATGTTGATGTGCAGGAACTTTATTTGATGGGAGATATTTTCGACTTTTGGTGGGAGTATAAAAAAGTTGTGCCACGTGGATTCACACGCATTCTTGGGCGAATCGCCAATTTAACCGACCGTGGAATTCCAGTGTATTTTTTCCCGGGGAACCATGATTTATGGGTGTTCGATTATCTGCCATCAGAGTTGGGGGTTGTTGTTCATCATCAGGAAATAGTAAAAGAAATTGCAGGCAAAAAGTTTTTTTTGGCTCATGGTGATGGTTTGGATGCCAGTGACATAGGTTATAATCGGTTGAAAAAAATATTTACAAATAGAAAGCTACAATGGCTTTTTTCGCGGTTGCACCCCAATTTTGCGTTACATATTGCTCATAAGTGGTCGAAATCGAGCAGAACAGCAAAATTCGATAAAGAAGATGAATTTAATGTTAACGTCGATGGGATGTATAAATTTGCAGAAGGTTTTTTGAAGAAAGAACAAGTAGATTATTTTATTTTTGGCCACCGACATCAAATGGTCAATACTCCCATGAATGAGGGTACAAGTTTTGTGCTTTTGGGTGACTGGATAAAGAACTTCTCGTATGGGGTTTTTGATGGTGATAAATTTGAATTAAAAAGATATAACGATAAAGCAAATATCTAAGAGGTTTGAAAACAATGAAAAAAGAAGTTTATACACGAATAATAGGGACGGGCAGCTATCTTCCACCCCTTGTCATTAGAAATGATTTTTTCCTGAACCATGAGTTTTACGAACCATCCGGTAAGAAAATTATCGATAAGACCAACGAGGAAATAATCCAAAAGTTTTACGAAATCACAAATATTGCAGAAAGACGTTATGTTGCTGAAGGACAGGTAACTTCTGATATAGCAGCCATTGCTGTGAAAGATGCATGTGATTCTTCGGGTGTAGATATGGAAAGCCTCGATTTTATTATTGTAAGCCACAATTTTGGAGATATCCAAACTGGGAATGTGCGAATTGATGCCCTTCCGGCACTGGCCAATAAAGTAAAACTTAAATTGAATATCAAAAATCCATCCTGCATTTGCCATGACATTATTTCGGGCTGTCCTGGTTGGACCCAGGGAATGATTGTTGCCGATGCATACATAAAAAGTGGTTTTATGAAACGTGGTGTTGTGGTTGGTTCTGATGTGCTTTCGCGTATTTCCGACCCTCATGACCGTGACTCTATGATTTACGCTGATGGTGCAGGAGCTACAATTGTGGAAGGAGTTGAGAGTGATGAACCCACTGGTATTTTATGCCATGCCAGCCGATCGGATTCTGTTCAATATGCTTCTTTGTTAACACTTGGGGAATCATATAACCCCGATTTTAAGGGAAACGATCAGTTTGTTAAAATGGTTGGGCACAAATTGTATGTTTATGCAATCAGCACAGTGCCAAAAGTGGTTAAAGAAAGCCTCGACAAAGCCGGATTGCATTTAAGTGATGTCAAAAAAGTATTTATCCACCAGGCCAACGAAAAAATGGACGAGGTGATTCTGAATAACGTTTATAAGCTTTACAATGAACAGGGCAATGTTATGGAAATTATGCCCATGAGTATCAGTAAATTGGGCAACTCATCCACAGCTACAGTTCCTACTTTGCTTGATTTGGTGGTAAAAGGAAAAATGAATGGTCACAATGTAAACAAAGGAGATTATATTGTATTATGCTCGGTTGGCGCTGGAATGAATATCAACTCGATAGTTTATAAATGGTAGTTTCGGGTTTCGGATTCAGAGTTTAGAGTTTGGAATCTGACTAACCTCTCCGAAAATTATTGCCGTTTTTTTAGGTCATTTCACTGAAGAAAAAAACTAATCGGTACGGTGTAACTTATTCGAACTGGTTCCCCTTTCTGTTTACCGGGTTTCCATCTGGGCATTGTTTTCAAAACTCTAATTGCTTCTTCATCCAATAAAGGATGTGCGCCTCTCACAACCCGAAATGTATTTGTGCTTCCATCTTTTTCAACAATGAAATACACATAAACTTTACCTTGTATTCCATTTTCCTGAGCTAAAACAGGATATCTGATATTGTTGGCAATATGCTTTCTCATAGCCATTTCTCCACCAGGAAATTCAGGCATTTCCTCAACAAGAAAATAGACCAGTTCGTTTATTGTGTCATTTTCACCGTATGCGAGTTTTACACCATCAGCATTCAACATAACTTCAATATAGAGTGAACTACTTACCGGAACGCCCTCTTCTTTTCCGGGTAGAAATCCTGAAAAGTCGCTGAATATGCTTTTTATTATTTTAATCTCACTGTCATAAGCCTGAGAGATTATATCAACGTTTGACACAATTCCCTGTTTCTCAATATCCAATCTTAAATTGAAAAATTTGTTGAAGCTGTCATCCAGCTTTTTAACACTTTCCATTCCGACTGACCGTTTTTTCAATTCTTCTGAAAAAGCGGCAAGACCATCCTTAAATTTTGCTTTCATGTTAGGATCATCGTACAACACATCGGCAACCACAGCTTCCCCTGAGACAAGACTTCCTTTTTCATAATATCCTTCTTTGATAAGTTTCTCCGATTCATCAAAGAGCTGAAAGAGATCGTCTTTTTCATTATTTATATAGTTTCCCACAAGATTTAACCTGCCATTTGCGAACCAGATTTTGTATGAGCCATTCAACGTTTTATCATCGCCAGACAGTAGCATTTGTTTATTGCCATTTTTATAATAAGAGGTTATTTCTACTATTTTGCCGTCTTTGTAAACCAAATCAGCCTCCAGAATATTATTACTGGTAAATAATTGTGTAACCCCGTCAGCTACCAATTTGTTGTTAAGCAAATATTTGTCTTTTTCCTCCAGTTTGAAATTTTTTCCGGTAAACTGGCAACTGATCTTTGAAATCATATTCCCGTCTTTGCTGAATGCCGCAATAACCAGATGATCAGCGCTTATAGAATCGTATTCGACAGTACAAACAACAGTAGGATCGGCTGTGTCGGGTAATTTTGTTTTTCCGATAATTTTAAATGTATGTTCCATTGTGGATGTTTGCCCAAGTGATGGTTGGATACAAAAAAATAAACTGACACAAAGAATAAGAATTTGGAAATTTGAGTTCATGTGAAAAAAGTCAAGGTGATATTTATATTTATTTAGGATCAACAAAGCTAAGAATTATATCAGTTTTGAAAGCGGTCATTTGCACTCTTCACCAATATATTTTCCCGAGCCCTTTTTGTTCAAGGAATTCATTTGCTTTGCTGAAATGTTGGTTGCCAAAAAAACCACGGCTGGCAGATAAAGGTGATGGATGAACTGAACTTAATACCAAATGCTTGTTTTGGTCTATAAATTTAACTTTGCTTATGGCGTAATTCCCCCATAATATAAAAACTACATTTTGCTTCTGGTCATTTATTTTCCGGATAACTGCATCGGTAAATTGTTCCCATCCCTTATTTTGGTGGGATCCGGCTTGATTTGCACGAACAGTTAAAGTTGCATTCAGCAATAAAACTCCCTGTTTGGCCCAATTGGTAAGGTTTCCGGATAATGGAATTTCTTTTCCTAAATTGTTTTTTAACTCTTTAAAAATATTGCGCAAACTTGGAGGGAAATCCACACCGTCGTTTACCGAAAAACAAAGTCCATGTGCCTGACCTGGTCCGTGATAAGGGTCTTGCCCAAGAATCACAACTTTCAACTGGTCGAACGGACACTGATCAAATGCATTAAATATGAGTTTTGCTGGTGGATAAATTTTATGGGTTTTGTATTCGTTTCTAATGAAATCAGTAAGGGTAGAAAAGTATTCATTTTCGAATTCGGTTGTCAATGCAGCTTTCCAGCTTTCTTCAATCTTTACATCCATGAATTGATTTTTTTGAAAATCTAAGGTAAAAAAATATTGCAACAGTTTTCCTCAAATTAACCTGATTCAATTTTTGTACTTTTAGCTTTCAAATAAATTCTCAATGGAAATTATAAATATTGTTGTCGGGTTGGTAGTTGGGTTGCTGATTGGTTACCTGTTGTTTCAGCTTAAGCAGAAATCGAAAGAAAACGAATGGGTAAGAACCCAGGCACAAATAGAGGAGCGTTTAAAAAACCTGCTAAATGAAAACGAGCGGGTAAGTTTACAATTAGAAGAAATTAAGCTGCAACGGGAGCAGCTATTGCAGCAACTTGCAAAGGCTGAGGCTGAATTTGCCGGACTACGGGAAAAACTCATCGTTCAAAAACAGGAGATGGAAGATTTGCAGAAGAAGTTTACAACAGAATTCGAAAATATAGCTAATAAAATATTGGATAAAAACAGCGAAAAATTTACTGCCGTAAACCAGAAAAATATGAGTGATGTATTAAATCCTTTAAAAGAAAAAATACTGCTTTTTGAGAAAAAAGTTGACGACACTTATAAACAGGGGTTAAGAGATCAAACCGATTTACGTGCCGAATTAAAGAAATTGTATGACTTGAATTCAAAAATTAGTATTGAAGCCAACAACCTTACCAAAGCTTTAAAAGGGGACATGAAAAAACAAGGGAATTGGGGTGAGGTGGTTTTGGAACGCATTCTTGAGCGGTCGGGTTTAAATGAAGGATCTGACGGATATCACAAACAATTTACCGACCATACGGATGATGGCAAGCGCATTCTGCCAGATGTTGTAATCAATCTTCCAGACAACAAACACATTATTATCGACTCAAAAGTTTCTCTCCTTTCGTATGAACGCGCAGTAAATGCAAGCACTGAAACAGAACGTTTGGCACATTTGAAAGATCATCTTTTCAGCATAAGAAACCACATAAAAGGTTTGAGCGCAAAACATTACCAAACTGCCCCGAAATTAAACTCGCCCGATTTTGTGCTGCTTTTTATACCAATTGAATCTTCGTTCGGTTTGGCTGTGCAGGAAGACCAGGATTTATTCTCGTATGCCTGGGATTTGAAAGTGGTTTTGGTGAGCCCATCAACTTTGCTGGCTACATTGCGCACAATAGCATCAATTTGGCAACAGGAAAACCAAACCCGGAATGCCTTGGAAATTGCAAGGCAAAGTGGTGCTTTGTATGATAAGTTTGTAGGTTTTATTTCAGACATGGAAAAAATTGGGAAAAGTATTTCGAATGCACAGAACAATTACATCGATGCTATGAACAAATTACAGACTGGAAACGGAAATCTTGTGAGCCGTATTGAAAACATTAAAAAACTGGGGGCAAAAACCACAAAGGAACTTCCAAAACCGATGCTTGGGGATTGACACAAATTTTATTTGAACGATATTCTTTTTCCTCTCACAGATTCTGAAATGCTATCATTTTTAAATGCACACACACCATTAATATATGTAGCAACCACTTTATTCGAAAATTCAACTCCTTCAAACGGCGACCACCCACATTTATACAGTATATTTTCGGGTGAAACTGTCCAGCTTTTGTTGGGATCCACGATAACCAAATCAGCAAAATATCCCTCACGGATAAAACCTCGGTTTTCAATGTGAAATAATTCTGCGGGAGCATGGCACATTTTCTGGACAACTTTTTCGACGGTAATAAAACCTTTTTTTGTCATTTCAAGCATCGCTACAAGGGAATGTTGAACCAGAGGTCCGCCGGAAGGGGCTTTAAAATAGGTATTGTTTTTTTCTTCAATAGTGTGGGGCGCGTGATCAGTGGCAATCACATCAATTTTATCGGTAAGCAAAGCTTCCCAGAGTGCCTCTTTGTCTTTCTGGCATTTTATTGAAGGATTCCATTTAATTTTTGTTCCATATTTAATATAGTCACGTTCATCAAACCACAAATGATGCACGCATACTTCAGCCGTAATTTTTTTGTCTGTTACTTTTCCTGCATTAAAAAGGCTCATCTCTTTTTCAGAAGTCAGATGCAAAACATGTAACCGGGTATTAAATTTCGATGCTAATTCTATAGCTTTCGATGAGGAAAGATAACAGGCTTCATCACTTCTGATATGCGCATGTCTCGACATTGGTACGTTTTCGCCATATCTTCCTCTTGCAATTTCAATATTTTTTAAGATGGTTTTTTCGTCTTCACAGTGAGTTGCTACCAAAGTCGGGGCATGTTTGAAAATTTCCGAAAGTGTTTTTTCATCGTCAACCAACATGTTTCCGGTTGATGAGCCCATGAAAACTTTAATTCCGCAAACTTTTGTGGGATCTGTTTTTAATACTTCGTTCAAATTATCGTTGGTGGCACCCATGTAAAACGAATAGTTGGCAACTGAAACTTCTGCTGCCCGGTCGTATTTATCCTGAAGAAGTATTTGGGTAACAGCTTGTGGGTTGGTGTTGGGCATTTCCATGTAAGTTGTTACTCCACCGGCAACGGCAGCCCTGCTTTCAGTCGTGAGGTCACCTTTGTGAGTTAACCCTGGTTCACGAAAATGTACCTGGTCATCAATAACTCCTGGCAGTAAAAACAATCCGCTTGCATCAATTACTTCAACTTCCTTTAAATCAATACCTGTAGGCAAAACATGAGGAAAGACTTTTTCGATTTTTTCTCCATTGATTAATACACTTCCTTTAAATTTCAATCCCTCGTTAACTATCGTTGCATCTTTAATTAGAGTTTTCATAATTTCAGCTTTTATACAAAGTTACTGAATTGAAATGTTTTTAACTTAACTTCAATAAAAAAGGCTGCAATTAGCAGCCCCTTTAATTCCTTTATTTGTATTTCCTAAACCAACTCCTCATTTTCATTTTTAGTACACCCCAAAGTGCCTCGTTAAATATACCCCCACTCATTTTAGAGGTACCCTCTTTTCTATCGGTAAAAACAATAGGAACTTCTACAATATTAAAACCAAATTTCCAGGAAGTGAATTTCATCTCAACCTGAAATCCATAACCAACTAATTTTATTTGATCAAAATCAATAGTTTCCAACACTTTTCTTCGATAGCATTTAAAGCCAGCGGTTGTATCCATAATCTTCATACCGGTTACAATCCGCACGTACATCGATGCAAAATAAGACATAAGTACTCTTCCCAATGGCCAGTTAACCACATTTATGCCCGAAATATAACGTGAACCGATAGCTACATCTGCACCTTTTACTACTGCTTCATAAAGTCTTTCCAGATCATCGGGATTGTGTGAAAAATCACAATCCATCTCAAAAATATATTCATAATCATGTTCTAATGCCCATTTGAATCCTGCAATATAAGCTGTGCCAAGTCCCAGTTTTCCTTTGCGTTCATGGATGTGTAATCTTTCCGGAAATTCTTTTTGAAGTCGATTTACTATTTCAGCAGTTCCATCAGGGGAGTTGTCCTCAACTATTAATAAGTTGAAAGGTGTAGAAAGTGAAAAAACCTTGCGTACCATTTTCTCCACATTCTCTTTTTCGTTGTACGTTGGGATTATAACCAGATTTTTTGACACAATGGATAATTTTTATTTATAAAACGAAAGTACACTTTTTTGACTTTTATTAAAATGGTATTCCAAGCATTTAGTGCTGGACTTAGTTAAAATAGATGAATTTTGACCAAATTCTACATGAAGTTATATATAAACCATAATGGAAAGTTATTTTTTTCAATGAATTATTTTCATTTACACTTTATTTAAATCTATCATTATATCATTTACTCAACTATAAAACCATATCAATTAACAAAGACTTAACAAAGCAATTTGAGCAATCATGTATGAAATTATGCATAGAAACACTAATGAAGCAACTTTGAAAATTGAATTTATTTCTTGAAAGAATTCATTTCTGGTCAGTGTTTATGAAGTTCCTGTTTTTTTTATAACCGACTATTATTTGATTTACAGAGAATTGAGAGTATACATTAAAAATATTTAGAAAAATTAGATAAAAAGGCTTGCAGGATTATAAAGCTTGATTACTTTTGCACCCGCTTTAAAGGCGAAGTTCATTATGGGAATTGAGGGATATATAAAGATTTGCGAGATGTTTTTGATTGGGATACGAAAGAAGGCAGATTGGAATTTAAATAAATTTCAAAAATTCCGAAAAAAGTTT